>JBAXMW010000016.1:0-57118 GCA_037134115.1 Gemmatimonadaceae bacterium
CGCGTGGTGGCGGTGAGGCCGTGCCCGCGGGCGGTGACGATGTGTAGCCGCAGGAACGGATGCGCCATCACCTCCGACGCGCCGGTGGCCCCGAGCAGCCGATCGAGCAGCGCCGCGGAGACGGTCGAGATTTCGCGGGCATCGGGCTTCACGCTGTACTCTTGCCCGAAGATGTAGCCGTCGTGGCCGCGATCGAGGGCGGCCACGGGATCGGTCTGCGCCGCGCAGGCAAGGCGCCAGCTGCCAATGGACGAGCCGATCGCCGGCAGTGGCCGTGTGCGAGCGCCGCGCAGCCAGTCGCCAAAGAGGAAGCGATCAAGGCCGGCGAGGACGAGCCACTTCGCCCCGCCAGAGGCGGCGTAGAGCGCGTCCACGTCGTCAAGACGAAGCCCGCGTCCTCGCAACAGGGCGAGGGCGCGGGCTCCGGCTTTCAGCGTCAGGGCGGTGGACAGGAGCGGCTCAGCTCCAGCGCAGGTCGACCTTGGAGAGCGGAATGCTGCGCACCCGCTTTCCGGTGGCCATAAAGATCGCGTTGATCAGCGCTGGGATCACCGGCGGCAATGCGGGCTCGCCGATCCCCGTGGGCGGGAAGTCGGTCTTGCGCCAGTGCACTTCGATTGGCGCCGCCTTGTTCATGCGGAGCAGCGGATAGTTGTTGAAGTTGCTCTGATCCGCGCGCCCGGCGGTGAAGGTGATTTCCTGGCCATACGCCTGGCTCAGGCCATCCATCGCGGCGCCCTGTACCTGCTGTTCGGCGTGATTGGGATTGATGATCTCGCTTCCCACATCGCCCACCGCCCAGATCTTGTCGACGGTGATCGCGCCGGCCTTGCTGACCGTCGCCTGCACCACTTCGGCGAAGTAGCCGCGATGGCTGAAGTAGAAGGCGACGCCCATGCCGGTGCCCTTGGGGAGCGTCTTCTTCCCCCAGCCGGAGACCTCGCGCAGCTGTTCGAGCACGCCACGCATGCGGGCCGCATCAAAGCCGGCCTGTGGCGGCGCACCACCGGGGCCGGCTGGCGCCGGTGCCGACGGGAGTTCGCTGTTGAGCAGGTCGATGCGGAACTGCATCGGGTCCTTGCCAGCGGCGTGCGCGAGCTCGTCGATGAACCCCTGAATCGCGAACGACAGCGCGTTGCTGCGCGGCGCCCGCAGGGCGCCCGTCGGCACGCCCAGCGGCATCACCGACGCATCGAAGGCGAGGTGCGGGACGAACTTCGCCGGGAATTCCGTGGGGCCCATGTCGGCGCTGGGGGCGAACCGCTCCCCTTCGCCGAAGCTCACGAAATGATCCTTGAACGCGATGAGTTTCCCCGACGCATCGAGGCCGCCGGTGAAGTAGTGGAAGCCACCCGGGCGATAGAAGTCATGCTGAATGTCATCTTCGCGCGTCCAGAGCAGCTTCACCGGCACGCCGGCTTCCTTCGCGATCCACGCCGCTTCGACCATGTAGTCGTTGTTCAGGCGACGGCCGAAGCCACCGCCGGCGCGAATCAAATGCACGGTGATCTGGTCTGGCTTGATCCCGAGCGTATTGGCGACGAGCGAGCGGCCCGCATCGGGGGTCTGCGACGGGGCCCAGATCTCGCACTTGCCGTCCTTGAAGTGCGCCGTGCAATTCTGCGGTTCGAGGGGCGCGTGCGAGATGAACGGATAGACGTAGTCGGCCTTGATGACCTTGGCCGCGCTCGCGAGCGCCGCGTCGACATCGCCATCCTTGCGGAGGGAACGCTGCGGCTTGCCGGCGGCGAACTCCGCCGCCTTCGCCGCAAAGCCGGCGCTGCTCTGCGTCGCCGTCGCGCCTTCGTTCCACGTCACCTTGAGCTGCTTCCGCGCCTGCTGAATGCGCCACCAGCTCGTGCCGACGATCGCGACCCCACCGAGGAGGCCGGTGAGCTGCGTGCCGCCGTCGACGACAAAGGCGTGCGTTACGCCCGGGAGCTTCCGAATCTCATCGAGATTGGCCGACTGCACCTTCCCGGCGTACACCGGGCACTTGAGGAAGGTGGCGTAGTGCATGTTCGGGACCATCACGTCGATGCCGAACATCGGCTTGCCCGTGATGATGTTGCGCAGGTCCACCGTCTTCACGCGCGTGCCGATGAGCGTGAAGCGCTTCGGATCCTTGAGCGGCACGGTCGCGAGATCGGGCGCCGGCATCGTGGCGGCCAGCGTCGCGAGCGACCCGTAGCTGGCCGTCCGCTTGCTGGCGGCGTGCGTGACGACGCCCTTCGCGGTGGTCAGTTCGCTCGCCGGGACGTTCCACTGCTTCGCGGCGGCGGCCACGAGCATGGCGCGCGCGGCGGCGCCGACGCGGCGCATCGGCAGCCAGTTGGTGGGCGTCGCGGTGCTCCCGCCGGCGATCTGCGCCTGGTACTTCGTGCTGTCGAGATCCCCCTGTTCAACCTTCACGGTCGCCCAGTCGGCATCCATTTCTTCGGCGATCAGCATGGGGAGCATCGTCTTGATCCCTTGCCCGATCTCCGGGTTCTTGCCGATGATCGTGACCACGCCGTCCGGGGTGATGCGCACATACGCACTCAGCGTCGGATCCGCGGCGGCGCTCAGGGGTCCCAGCCGTTCGATCGCTTCCAGCGGCTCGGCGTAGCTCGCGAGCATCAGGCCGCCGCCGACCAGCGCGCTCACGCGCAGGAAGTCGCGACGCGTCACGCCCGGCGTCTGTTCCGTTGTCGTCATGATGATCGCCTCAGCGCTGGTCGGTGGAGCCGGGCTTGCTGCTGCCGGCCGCCGAGGTGGCGGCACCGCCCTTGATGTCTGCGGCGCGGTGAATCGCCTGCCGGATGCGCAGATACGTGGCGCAGCGGCAGAGGTTGCGGTTCATGGCCGTATCGATGTCCGCATCGGTGGGCTTGGGCTTCGTGGCGAGCAGCGCCGCCGCGGCCATCATCTGGCCGGCCTGGCAGTAGCCGCACTGCGGCACGTCGAGCTCTTCCCACGCCTTTTGCACGGCGTGCATCCCATCGGGGGAGAGCCCCTCAATGGTGATGATGTCTTTGCCGACGGCGGTTCCGACCTGCGTCTGACAGGAGCGGGTGGCGACCCCGTTCACATGCACCGTGCAGGCGCCGCACTGCGACACGCCGCAGCCGTACTTGGTGCCTTTGAGATCGAGTTCGTCGCGGAGTGCCCAGAGGAGGGGCATCTCAGGGGGCACGTCGAGCGTGCGCACCGTGCCGTTGACTTTCAGGCTGATGGACATGGGTCGTGGCGGGGAGGGAACAGCGGGCAACATGCGTCCGCCGGAATGTCGCCCCGGAGGCGCGGGGCGTAAAGAGCGGCCGGGAACGGCGCCCGGGAATGGCGCCCGGGAACGGCGCCCGGGAATGGCGCCCGGGAATGGCGGCCGGGAATGGCGCCCGGGAATGGCGGCCGGGAATGGCGGCCGGGACGACTGGACGATCCGGGGTCCCGGCGTCCACCATTCGGCATGACCACCATTCCGGAAGCAGGGGGGCACGTCGGGGCCGCGGTGAACAGGCCGAGTGGCCGGTGGCGTCCGTGGGCCACCCTGGCGGGGCTGATCGGGCTGGCGGTGCTGGAGCTCCTGACCGTCTGGTGCGTCATGCCGCTGCCGTACAGCCAGCAGATGCGCAGCCTGCCGCTGGCCTACGCGCTCTTTCGGTGGCGGTGGCCGCTCCGGGTGCTTGTGTTGTGCGTGGCCGCCAGTGGGATCGCCCCGCTCTGGCGCGCCGGTGGCTGGCGGCGGTGGAGCATCCCGGTCGGAGCGCTTGGTGCGGCGGCGGTGGTGTTGACGACCACCATGACCATGGCCGCCGACCGGATCTTTCGCGCGCCCGAGCGGCTGACGATGGCCGCGCTCACCGACAACCGCGTGGCGATGAACCGGCTGGTGCTGGGGATAACGCTTCACGGGGAGGCGCGCGCCTATCCGGTGCAGTTCATCGGGTATCACCATCAGGTGCGCGATACCGTGGGCGGCACGCCGGTGCTCATCACCTTCTGCACCGTCTGCCGCACGGGGCGCGTCTATTCACCCGTGGTGGACGGGCGCGTGGAGCGGTTCCGGTTGGTGGGGATGGATCACTTCAACGCGATGCTCGAGGATGCCAGCACCGGGAGCTGGTGGCGACAGGCCACGGGCGAGGCGGTGGCGGGACCGCGCACCGGGACGGTGTTGGAGGAGATTCCCAGTCAGCAGATGACACTGGCCACCTGGGTGGATCTGCATCCCACCACACGCGTGATGCAGGCGGATGCCACACTGCGTGACCGATATGACACGGGCTTTGACTACGAAACGGGGACCAGCCGGTCGGCGCTCACGGGGACGGACACCGCGTCCTGGCACGACAAATCGTGGGTGGTGGGCGTCACGGTGGGCGGGACCAGTAAGGCCTACGACTGGAACCGGCTGCGTCGTGAGCGCGCGATCAATGACGTGGTGGGCGGTACGCCGCTGGTGATTGTGCTCGCGCGCGACGGGGCGAGCTTCTTCGCCTTCGAGCGCCCGGCGGCGCAGGGGCTGATCACGATGCGCGGCGATTCGCTGGTGGCCGGGACCGCGGCCTGGAGCCTCGGCGGGCGTGGGGCCAGCGGTGCGCTGACCCCGATCCGCGTCGTGCAGGAATTTTGGCACAGCTGGCGGACCTTCCAGCCCGGGACGCTGCGCGACCGCTGAGGGGCGATCGCGCAGTCGTTGGGCCGACCGCCTGTCGGGTTACTTCGTCAGCTGACGGATCGCGCCGGCGAGCAAGCGCACCCGCGCCGGATCCGCCGAGGCGGCCGCGTCGGCGCCGACGGCCACGACGAGCGCCGTGAGGGCCGACTTCTGGGCCGCGCCAGTCAGCGCTTCCGCCGCCGCCAGCTGCGACCGCACGGCGCTGATGCGCGCGGCGGCGAGTCCCTTGCCCCGCTCGAGCTGGTCGAGATACGCGCGGGCCACCGAGAAGCTCGCCGGCCAGACGATCTTCCGCTGCAGCTGCGGGTTCACTTCGTCATAGCGCACCGACTTCGCCGCATCGATTTCATTCTGCGAGAGCAGATCGCTCGGCACGAGCTCGAGAATGTCGAGGCCGCGACCGATTTCCGAGCCAATCAGATAGCCGTTGTACCAGTACACCGACCAAAAGCCGGCGAGGGTGAGCGTCGGCGCGATCGGGCCGCGATCGAAGTACGCGAGCTCCACCGGCTTGGCCGGGTTGGTGAAATCGAAGATCGAGAGGCCACCCTGATACCAGGCCTGCACCATGATGTCCCGCCCCGGCACCGGAATCAGCGAGCCGTTGTGCGCGACGCAATTCTCGGCGTCGCCCTGCGGCGCCGGCATCTTGTAGTAGCCCGCCGGGGTGAGCTTCCGGTTGGCCCCCAGCGTGAAGATCGCGTCCGCGCCCCACGTCATCTTGTCCGACGCCCGGCAGCGCGCCTGCGTGCCACCGCCCCATTCGTCGGTGAAGAGGAGGCGATTGCCGGCGTTGTTGAAGGTCGCCGAATGCCAGTAGGCGAAGTTCGGATCGATCACTTCATCGATGCGCTTCGGCGCCGACGGCGTGCTGATGTCGAGCAGGATGCCGTTCCCTGAGCAGGCGCCGGCGGCGAGCCCCATCTCCGGATACACCGTGATGTCATGGCACTGATCGGTGCGCCCCGTCGTCTGCGTCCCCTCGCCGTGCGCGCCACCCTTCCACAGCCCGGCGATGTTCCCCTGGGCGTCGGCGAAGATGCGCGGCGAGTTGATGACCTTCGCCTCCTGCGGCGCCTTGAGCGGCACGCGAATCACTTCAATGCTGAAGAGCGACGACGACTTATCGTCGGCCGCCTTCACGCAGCCAGCGAGTTCCCCGCCGGAGCGCACCGGGCCCGTCCCCTGCACGTACACGTACAGAGTGGCCGGATCCTTCGGGTCGGTGACCAGCGTGTGCGTGTGCGAGCCGCGGCAGGTCTGCACCGCCGCCACCGGCTTCGGATGATCGAGATCGCTGATGTCAAAAATGCGGACGCCGCGGAAGCGCTCGGCGCTCACCGTGTCCTTGATCCCCTGCGTGCCGCAGTCGAGGCGGCCGGCGAGGTCTTCGACGGAGATGAAGAGCAGGTTGCCGTAGACCGACGGGTCGCCCTGACCCCCCTGACAGACCATCGACGCGCGCAGCTTGGGCGCGGCCGGGTTGCTGATGTCAAAGGCCTGCCAGCCGCGCCAGCCGCCTTGGAAGACGAGGTTCTTCTGGAAGGCGAGGTCGGAGTTCGCAAAGGCGAAATCGCCGAGGTTCTGCGGATTGGTCCAGCCGGCGGTCTTCGGGGTGTGCGAAACGAGGCGGAGGCCCCGAATGGCTTCCTTGGCGTCCTGGAAGCCGCCGCCGAGTCCGACGCGCGGGTCGGTCGCGCGGCCGGTGGTGTCCTGCTGGGCCAGAGCTGGTACGGCGAGCGTGCTCAGGATGAGCGCGCTGCGGGCGAGCGTGGCAGAGAGGGATCGCGGTGTCATGCGGATGGGGAAGGTGAAGGGAGAAACGGACGGTGAGGCGCCAGCGGAGCCGGCACCGGTCACCGTTTGGTGCGGGGACGACGGAGGGTGGTCAGGAGCGCCTGCATCCGGCGGATTTCGGCGCGCTGATCGGTGTCCACATCAGCGACGAAGCTGTACACCTGGGGGTCCTGCGCGGCGCCGGGGGTTCCGAGCAGCTGGCGGACCATGGTGAGGGCCCCGTCATGATGCTGAATCATGTAGCGGAGGAAGAGCTGATCAAAGCGGTCGCCGGTGGCGGCGGTGAGGGAGTCCATCTGGGCGGCGGTGAGCATCCCCGGCATCCCCGGCATGTCGTGCGTCATGGCCCCGGACGCCATCGCGGCGTGGTCCATCGCGGCATGATCCATGGCCGCGTGGTCCATGCCAGCGTGGCGCATCGCGCCCATGGCGCTATCGGGGACGGTGGCACCATGGTCCTGAAGCCACCGGCGCATGGTGGCGATTTCATCGCGCTGGGAGACGGCGATCCGTTCCCCGAGCTGGAGGAGCGGCTCGCGACGGGTCCGGGCCCCCATGAGCGCGACCATGGTCAGCGCCTGGCTGTGGTGCCCGATCATGCCCTGCATGAAGGCGATGTCGGCGGCGGTGGGGACAGGGCGGCCGGCGGTCGACGTGGCAGCGGTCGAAGCGGCCGCCGAGGCAGACGACGTGGTGCCCTGCGCGACTGCCTGCGCCATGGGGAGCAGGAGAGCGCAGCACAGGGTGGACCGAACCAAGGGCAGTCTGAGCATCGAGGGAGGAGATGGGCGCGGATGCGTTGGAGCGACCGGGTCCCGGACGGGGATTCAGGAACGGGACAGCCCGGCCTGTTCTTTAATAAAAGATCGTCGCTGGTCTTGTTCCCGGCGCTGTCACGTGGTATTGTCAAGGTTAGCGATACATGCGTTCCGGCGCATGGACATGTTCCGATCAAACCGGGCCTGCCAAAGCGAGCGGGCCTTTTTGTTTGCGTGTCGCAGCCATCAGGTGATGGCGACCGTCGTGAGGGTGATCACGAGTACCATGGGGTCGGTTTCGTTTTGCATCAGGCCTTCGGGCCGGGCTCCGACGTCAGTACCAATTCATTTTTAGGAGCAGTACGATGCGCATGACCGGCACAGTCAAGTGGTTTAACGACGCCAAGGGCTTCGGTTTCATCACGCCGTCCGACGGACAGAAGGATTGCTTTGTTCATCACTCGGCCATCCAGGGCAGCGGCTTCAAGTCGCTGACCGATGGCGAGACGGTCGAGTTCGACATGGTTCCCGGCCAGAAGGGTCCGGCCGCTGAGAACGTCACCCGGATGAGCCGGTAAGGTTGTTGGTGGCGGGCGGCCTCGCGCCGTCCGCCGCCGCACCCCCCGGGGAGTAGAGATGAAACAGGATACTCTGGAGTTCGAGGGCGTCGTCTCTGATGTCCTTCCCAGCGCGATGTTCCGAGTGACGCTGGAGAACGGCCACGAGTTGCTGGCGACGGTCGCCGGCAAAATGCGCAAGTTCCGCATCCGCATTCTTGCGGGTGACCGGGTCACGGTGGAAGTCTCGCCGTACGACCTGAGCCGCGGCCGCATCATTTTCCGCCACAAGTAAGTGGCGGCGCGGACCTGGTGTCCGCGCCCCCCACAACCGCTCGACGTCACGCGCCGCCGGTGAGTGCCCCGGTGGTCAGAAGCTCTTCGCGTCCACGTCTTTGAGAAACTTGATCAGCCCCGTGAAATACGTGGCCTGATCATCGTACAGCGCCATGTGGCTGCCGTTCGGGCAGAGCAGGAAGCGACCGTGCGCAACGGTCTTGCTCATCATCTCCATGTGCGCCGGATCCATCGTGTCATGGGACGCGCCGATCACGAGCGTCGGCACCGTGAGCTGCGGCAGATCCTTCACCCGATCCCACTGCTCCAGCAGCCCACTGGCCCCCAATTCGCTGGGCCCCTGCATCGGGATGTAAATGTCATTGTTGATGTGCGCGAAGGCGCGCGTCACCGGATTCGGCCAGGTCGCCGACGGCTGCCGGAGAATGTGCTGCTCATAATGATTCGGGATCAGCAGCTCCATGTAGCGCGGATCGCTGTACGCCTTCTTCGCTTCCAGCGCCTTGATCTCCGCGAGCACCTTCTGGTCCATCGCCGGCATCAGCGTCTTCTGCGCATACGCGTTATACGCCGGGATGCTCGCCATCATGTTGGAGATGATGAGCCCCTTGAGATTCTTCTGATATTTCAGCGCGTATTCGGTCGCGAGAATGCCACCCCACGAGTGCCCCAGCAGGAAGAAATTCGTGCTGTCGAGGCCGAGCGCGATGCGCACCTGCTCGACTTCTTCGACAAAGCGCGGAATCGTCCAGAGGGCGGCGTTCTTCGGCTGGTCGCTGTAGGCGGAGCCGAGCTGGTCGTAGTAGTAGTACTCCACGCTCGCGCCCGGGAAATACGAATCCGCCGCTTCGAAATACTCGTGTGTGGCCCCTGGGCCACCATGGAGCAGCAGCACTTTGATGGTCGGGTTGTTGCCGACGCGCTTGGTCCAGACGCGGAAGGTGCCGGCCGGCGTCGTGATCGGAATCATGCGCACGCCACCAGCGGCGATATCGGTGCGACCGGCGGTGTCGAAGTAGCCACCGGAACGCGCCGCCGCCGGGGCGGCACTGTCAGCCGTGGATTGAACGCGACAGGCGGTGCTCCAGCACGCCGTCAGCGCGGTGAGCGCAACGAGCAGGGGGACGCGACGAGACGACATAGGGCCACTCTCAGGCGAAGGGCGGAGGAACCGGGGCGGGTGCACGGATGCCCCGACGAGTTTCGTATGCCGGTACCGCCGACCACAAGGTCACGGTGATATTCCCCTGCAATGACCTGGCATCTCGTCCCCGCCGCGCGTCGCCCATGGTGGGCGCCACGCCCCCTGCTGCTGCTGGCGGCCCTAGGCTTCAGTGTGCCCTGCGCGCCGCGTCGCGCTGCCGCTCAGGCGATCGGTGCGGTGACCTCGTCGATCGCGTCGACGATCCCGACGGATACCGTCCCGACGGCCCGCGCGGACTCCACGCGGCTGATCACCGCGGCGGAGTGGCGATCGCTTGGGCGGTATGCCGTGGGGGCCGCGCTGCTGCTGCCGTTGGATAAGGCGATCGCGCACGCCTTCGAGCGGCCGAGTGTGCAGGGGCAGACCGGGGTCGGGAACGTGCTGTCGGTGATTGGTGACGTGGGCGATCCCGGCGCGCTGCTGCTGTCGGCGGGGACGTTTGCGGTGGGGCGTCTCACGCACCGTCCGGGGCTCGCTGATGCCGGTCTGCACGCCACCGAGGCCGTGCTGCTCAGCGGCGTGGTGACGAACGTGCTCAAAGGGGTGATTGGACGCGCTCGGCCGTATACGGTGCAGGGGGATCGGCCTTTTGTCTTTCATCCTGGTGCGCATGAGGGATATACCGCCTTTCCCTCGGGGCATACGACGGTGGCGTTCGCGGCGGCCTCCGCTTTCAGTCGCGAGCTGGCGCGCTCGTCGTGGGCGACGGCCCATCCCACGGCGGCGGCGTGGTCGGCGCCGCTGTTGTACGGTGGGGCCGCGCTGGTGGGGGTCTCCCGCATGTACAAGGATGCCCATTGGGCGAGCGACGTCGTGATGGCGGCGGGGATTGGCACCGTGACCGGTCGCCTGATCGTGCGCGGACAGCATGCCCGGACGCCGTCGCGTGTGGAGCACTGGCTGCTTCCAGACCAGCTGGCGCCCACGCGCCATGGGGTCGCGCTGGGGTGGTCGCGCGCCTTTCGGTAGCGCCCCTTGCGAGGGGTCGCAGCGCGCCCCCACGTTCTCAGGATGACTGATCCCCTCCTCATGCGCTGGCTTCGCCGCGCCCTGACTGTCTGTGCCCTCGTTGTGGCACTCCCCCGCGCCGCCCATGCCACGTGGTCGGTGATCGCCGTCGATCTCGCCACGGGCCGCGTGGTGATTGCCTCGGCCACCTGTGTCAACAACAACGATGCCTTCCTCATGGGCATTCAGGCGGTCGTCGTGCCGGGGAAGGGGGTCGCCGCCTGCCAGGCCGGCGTTGATGGCACGCATGCGAACCAAATGCTCGTGTACGCCGAGCTGCAGAAGGGGACCGATCCGAAGCGGATCATTGAGCTGCTCTCGGCCGATCCGGCCTTTCAGTCGCGACAGTTCGGCATTCTTGATCTCCAAGGGCGGAGCGCGGGGCACTCCGGGCTCACGAATGGCTACGTGACGCAGGATATGCAGGGGCAGGTCCCGGGGACGCAGATCTACTATTCGATTCAGGGCAACATTCTGCGTCCTGGTGATGTGATCCCGAATGCGGTGAAGGCGTTCGTGCACACACAGGGCTCGTTGACCGATCGCGTCATGGCGGCGTTGGAGACGGCCGATCAGTATGGCGGCGACAGCCGCTGCACCTGTCCGCCACTCCCGGAGAGCGGCGCCGCTCCGCTCATTCCGTGTGAAGGGCGCACGGCGTATGTGGCCTACATCCTGATGGCAAACCAGACCGATACCAACGGCGATTCGCACAACAACGGGAAGTACGCGATGTACCTCACGGTGACGCAGCCGGAACAGGGCGGCCCGAATGCCATCAAGCCGGGCGAAAATCTGAATCCGGTGAAGACGCTCCGCCTGCGCTACAACGCGTGGCGGAAGACGCAACCGGCGTCATTCAAGTGAGGACCGTCCCGATGACCACGCTCCGTTTTGCCGTGCTCACCATGGCGCTCGCCGTGCCGAGCGCCGCGCCGCGTTTGTTGTCCGCACAAAGTACCGCGACACCGCCCGCCACTCCCGCGGCTGCACCGGCGGCGGCGCAACCGGCGCGTGGTGGTGGTGGCCGCGGCGCGATCCGCGTCATGACGCTGACCTCGTCGGCGTTCGCGGATGGCGCGATGATCCCCGCGAAGCATGCGCAGATGGGGCGGGATGTCTCACCGGCGCTCAGTTGGAGTGGCGTCCCCGATTCGACGCGCAGCTTTGTGCTGCTGATGCACGATGCCGATCAGGCGCTGGGCAACGGCACCGATGACCTGCTGCATTGGATGGTGTGGGGGATTCCGGGGACGGCGACGTCGTTGCCGGAAGGGATCCCGTCCGGTGGGCAATTGGCGAGCGGGCTACGCCAAATCAGCGCCTCTGGGCCGTACTATCGTGGCCCCGCCGCGCCGAGCACGGGTGCGGCGCATCACTATGTGTTTGAGCTGTACGCGCTGGACATTGTGCCGTCGCTGGTACCGGTGGGGATGTCCCCGCCGGCGACGCGTGCGGCGATGCTGGAGTTGCTCGCCGGCCATGTGCGCGGCAAGGGCGTGTTGGTGGGGCTCTATCGGCGGCCGGCACCCTAAGGGCAACGGTGCGCCGGGCTGCGCGGGTTCTCCCGCGCAGCCCCTCAGGCGGTCATTTGCGCCGAATGGTTCCGGCGGGCGTCCTGGCGGCTTGGTCCCGTCGGCTTGGCGCCTAGACGACGGTGTAACGTCCGGACACTGACACCGAGTCGCTCCGCGGCGAGCGTTCGATTGCCATTCGTGCTGACCAGCACCGCCGTAATGAGGGCGTCCTCGGCTTCCCGCAGATTGAATGAGGTGAGGCGCAGACCGCCAACGATCGGCGCAATCCCAGTGGAGCCAGCGGTCTCGCCGACCGGGTCGAGATCCGGCGACACAGTGACGTGTGCATTTTCCTCTGGCACGCGAGGGAAATGCTGCTGCTGTAGGATGGGCTCGTCCGTCATCAGGACGGCGCGGTGCAGCGTGTGCTCCAACTGGCGAGCGTTCCCGGGCCACGGAAGGGCGGCCAGCAAATCCATGGTGCACGGGTCGACGCGACGCGGCGCCTGCTCCATCGCATCGGCAATGCGTGCCAGGAAGTGATTGACGAGCGGAGGAATATCCTCGCGGCGCTCACGCAGTGGCGGTACGACAATGCTGATGACGTTGAGCCGGTAGTAGAGATCATGCCGAAAGCGTCCCGCGCGGACCTCACCCAACAAGTCGCGATTCGTGGTGGCGATGATACGCGCAGTGGCCCGGATCGGCTCATGGCCGCCAACGCGCACGACGCTCTGCTCTTGCAGCACTCGCAGCAGCTTCGCCTGCAGATCCAACCGCATCTCCGAGATTTCATCCAACAGGAGCGATCCCTCAGCTGCCCGTTCGAAGGCGCCGATGCGTTGATGCAGCGCGCCCGTGAAGGCGCCGCGCTCGTGGCCGAACAGTTCGCTCTCAATGAGACCGTCCGGTATGGCCGCGCAATTGATGCAGACTAACGGTTTGGCCTGTCGCTGGCTGTGATGATGCACATCGGACGCCACCAACTCTTTGCCCGTGCCCGATTCCCCTTGAATGAGGACGGGAACATTGGATGGCGCCACCCGCTGAATCGTTCGGCAGATGTGCTCTATTGTCTGGGATACGCCAACTAACGAGGAGCTTGACGCGATGGATCGATCAGACGACATGGGCATTCTGGATGTCCGAAAGAAATGACGTACGTGACACTCTGTCGTAATGCTTAAGCTCGTCTGCCACGCATGCAAGGCGTCATCGGTCGGAATTCGCACGGTGCTCACCACCAATAAAGAGTGGTGCGGCGAAAAGTTGAGAGGCGCGAAAAGTTTGAGGCCTATTCAAAAGATGGGGTAAGGATGTTATCCTCCGCATGCGGCAGTTCGTCGTCACGATGCGTGCACCGTCGGTGATGTTTCACACATGTCGCATGGCCTGACAGAATGACCGGCCAGTTCGTCCGCCGCAGCGTCCACCGTGGGGTGCGCGCGGTGATGGCCGATGCAGCCTCCAGCGCGTCTTCCCCCGAGGAGAACCGGCCCTCCGTTGGTGGCGTGCGCGCCGTGATCGTACTCCTCTGGCACGGCGCTTGCTGGACCATCGAGCCATGCGAGTACTCATTACAGGCGCCGCAGGATTTCTCGGACGGCATCTCTGCGAACGGTTTGCCGCGGATGGACATTGGGTCCTGGGATTGGATCGACGTCTTCCCGCGATGCCCGACGGTTCGCCGTGCATCGCCAATGTGCAGCTGGTCGAGCATGATCTGATGCGCCCCGTGCATTCGATCTGTCCTATCGATGCGGTGGTGCACTGCGCTCCCTCGTCAGCGTCCGCTGGATCGGAGCTGACCTCGCGGGAGCTGACCCAGTTGGCGGGGATTGCCACGCAGCACGCGATTCGACTCGCCTTGCAGCATGGCGCGCGTTTCATGCTGGTGTCCTCCGGTGCCCGCACTGAACCGGAACGTGAGGCCGAGGCGCAGACGCATGCAGCGCATCGCGTGCGCCAGCTCGATGTTCGTATCGCGCGGGTCTTCAATGTGTATGGCCCCAACATGCCGCTCCAACGCCAGCATCTCGTCGCGATGCTGCTGCAACAGCTGAGCGGGGCCGAACCACTGATCATCCCCGCCGTCGCCCGCCCGGCCACCTATTGTTATATCGATGATGTCGTTGAGGGGCTGGTGCGCCTGCTCTACGGCGGCGATCACCGCCCGTTTGATATTGGTTCGCCGCGCATGGTGACCCCGGAGCAATTGCGATCCACGTTGCGCGCGGCGACCGGGTCGATTTGGGTGGATGAATCGACGGTGGCGACGGCCCGACGCGCACCGATGCGCATGGAGACGGGGAGTCGTCCGATCCTCATGCCGAAGATTACCCGGACGCGCATGCGGTTAGGCTGGATGCCGCAGTGGTCGCTGCGCGACGGGCTCGCGGCCACGGCGTCGGTGCTGCTGGCCGATCGCCTCCCCACTCGGGTGGCGCTGAGCGCGACGGGGTGAGCGTGGTTGCTCCCTGGTCGGTCGTCCGTCGACGCGCGCGTCGATCGACCACCGTCATCGCGCGCACATGGCTTCTGCTCCTGCTGACCCCGCGGCTCAGCGGGGCGCAGGCATCACGCGGTGAGCCGGTGGTGCATCATCCGGTCGCGCAGCTACGCGTGCATGGCTCGGTGCACCGTCCCGGTGCGTATCCGGTGGATTCCAGCACCACCGTGGCCGACCTGATCATCCGCGCGGGCGACGTGGCCTCGGGGGCCGATGCGCTCGATGTGCATCTGGATGTTGATGGGGCACACCGCCCAGGCGGTGTACCGGTGGCGCTCACCGCGCGAGTCTGGTCGTTGGAGGTGGCTGACGGTGCGGTGCTGCATGTGTCCGGACGAGCCACCTCGGCGCGCCTTCGGCGCCAGGCCGTATTAGCGGTGGGGGCGGGACTCGTGATCATCACGGTCCGGGCCTTGATGCGGCTCACGTATCTCCAGCCGGTGGGCTCGTGAGGGGCTGGGCATGACGGGGTTTGCGCGTCCTCTCGCTGGCGTCTCCGTGACGGAACTCGAGCGTGCGGTCTGTGATGCGACGGCGGTGCCCTTTGCGGTCGCCGTCCGCACCAGTCCCGCCGCGTTGCACCTCGCCTTGGTCGTCCATGGTGTGCAGCCGGGCGATGAGGTCATTCTCCCGACGTTGGCGCCGGCGTGGCTCGCCGGTGTGGTGCGGGGGCTCGGCGCCCAGCCTGTGCTCGTGGACTGTGAGCCCCGGGCATGGACGGTGGATCCCGCGATCGTCGCCGAAGCGCTCAGCGCCCGCCGGCGCGCTGGTGGGCGCGTGGCCGCCGTCATCGCCTCGCATTTGCTGGGGCAGTGCGCGGACATGGATTCCTTGCGGCGGGTCTGCGATCTGGCCGCCGTGCCCCTGATCGAAGACGCATCTCATGCCCTCGGCGGCGACTATCGGGGCCGAAGCCCTGGCGTCACGGGCGCCTGCGGCATCTACGCGATGGGCGAAGAGACGGGCGCCCGCGGGGTGGGCAGTGTCCTCGTCAGCACGAACGCGACATTGGCGCATGGCGTGCGGGAGTTGGCCGCGCGCCTCACGGACCGTGATCTGGCGTGGGCCGATACGGTCGAGGGGCATCGGATGATGCTGGACGATGCCGAGGCCGAGCGGGTCCATCGGACGGTCGAGGGGCTTGCCGACCGGGTCCAGCTCCGGCGAGCGCTGCACGACCGGTATGTCGAGCGATGCGCCAAGTGGCCCGGCATCGTCTTCCAGTCGGAGATGCCGTGGGGACGCCATGTCCGCTGGCGTTCCTGTCTGCGGTTGAAGAGCGAAACCACTTCGTGCCAGCGCGACGCGATGATCAGTCATCTGGCCGCCCACGGGGTCCACGCGACGGCGCTTTGGCGGCCGCTACATCTAGACCCGCACTATTCCGAGTCGCCGCGGTTCCTGACGGGATCTGCCGAGCTGTTGCACGCGCAGGTGCTGTGCCTCCCGATGGATCATCGTATGCATGACCGTGACGTGGACCGGTATACGGACGTGATGGCTCAGTACTGGTTCGGCCGGGCCCGACAGGCGGACCGCTAGCGTTCCGGCGCGGCCCCTGCGGACAGGGGTGGCGGGCGACCTTGCTCCACGGGGCAAACGAGACCCAAGTTTGGGGATCCACTGTTGGCTCCCCCTGAGGTCTTTCTATGCGCCGCTCTGCTCCCCGTATGCTCCCCTGCACGATCGGTGTCTTGATCGGTGCGGTCCTGTTTTCGAGCCCCGCCAATGCACAGGACCGATCGCAGTCGCGCTCCATGGTGTCGTCGCCGCTGGGCGTAGTCGCCAGCGAGAGCGTGCTCGCCTCGCAAGTCGGAGCCTCGATTCTCGAACGGGGTGGCAATGCGATTGATGCCGCGATCGCGACGAACGCGATGATGGGGCTCGTTGCCCCCATGAACGACGGCATCGGTGGCGATCTCTTCGCGATCGTCTACATCGCCAAGACAGGCAAGTTGTATGGACTGAATGCGTCCGGTTGGGCGCCCAAGGCGCTCACCGCGGAGTACCTGCGCGGGAAGGGGATCACCAGCATGCCGCAGCGCGGTATCAATGCGGTGACGGTGCCTGGCGCGGTGAATGGCTGGGAGAAGCTCCTGACGCGCTTTGGCCGTCTGCGCTTTGCCGATGTGCTGGCGCCGTCGATTGCGTATGCAGAGACCGGTTTCCCCGTCGGCGAAGTGGTGAGTGTCTACTGGAAGGACAGCGAGGCCATCCTGCGGGAGGATGCGGCGACGGCGCGCACCTATCTCCCCGGCGGCAAGGTGCCCGCGGTGGGCGAGCTGTTCCGGAATCCGGAGCTGGCGTGGTCCTATCGGCAGATTGCGACGGGCGGGGCGAAGGCGTTTTACACCGGACCGGTGGCCAAGAAAATTCTCGCGAGCTCCACGCGGCTCGGTGGCACGATGACGGCGGCGGATCTCGCCGAGTTTGATGGCGAGTGGGTGGATCCCATCTCCACGACCTATCGTGGATGGACGGTGTACGAGCTGCCGCCGAATGGGCAGGGGATTGCCGCGCTCGAGATGCTCAACATCATGGAGCGCTTTCCTCTTGCGTCGATGGGGCACAATTCCGTCGCGGCGCTGCATCACATGATCGAAGCGAAGAAGCTCGCCTACGCCGACATGCAGCGGTACGACGCCGATCCCCGCTTCGCGACGGTGCCGGTCGCGGCAATGCGTTCGAAGCCCTATGCCGCGACGCGGGCCGCGCGCATCAGCGCCGCGAAGGCGGCCTGTGATGTCAGCCCCGGTGAACCCTCCGGCACCGACAAGGGTACCACCTACCTGAGTGTGGTGGATCGGGAGGGGAACATGATCTCGCTGATCCAAAGCAACTACTCCACCGTGGGCTTTGGCGCTGGGCTCGTCGTGGACGGGGCGGGGTTTGTCTTTCACAATCGTGGCGGGGGCTTCACGCTCGATCCTACGAGTCCGAATCTGCTCGCCGGACGGAAGCGGCCGTTGCACACCATCATTCCCGCCTTCATGGAGAAAGACTCGGTGCGTATTGCCTTCGGCATCATGGGCGGCTGGAATCAGGCGCAGGCGCACGCCCAGTTCGTGTCCAACCTGGTCGACTTTGGCATGAACATTCAGGGCGCGCTCGATGCCCCGCGCTTTTCGAAGGACACCTTCATGGGCTGCGATGTCAATCTGGAATCGCGCATTCCGGTGTCCACGCGGGAAGCCCTCACCGCGATGGGCCACCAGATCATCATGCGCGGTGACTATTCCAGCACGCGCATGGGCGCTGGGCAAGCGGTGCTGCGGGACTATCGCACGGGGATGAACAGCGGCGCCTCTGATCCGCGGAAAGACGGGGGCGCGATCGCGCAGCTGCTGCGCGCGGGGACGCCGTCCCGGAAATGACCAGCACCGGCGACCTGGCCACTGCGGGGAGTTACGGCGAGGCGCCGAGTGGGTATCGGTTGCCGGACGCGACGCATGTCGGCGCCGTGACGCTGCAGGTGGCGAGTCTTGAGCGTTCGGTGCAGTACTACACGCAGGTCTTGGGGATGCACGTGGCGCATCGGGCTGGTGCCACAGTGCAGCTCACGCCCCACGGGGATGACCGGGTGCTGGTGGTGCTGCACGAGCAGCGGGGGGCCCGCCCGGTGGACCGGCGCGGTCGCTTGGGCTTGTATCACTTCGCGCTGCTGCTCCCGTCGCGTTCCGACCTCGGCCGCTTCGTCGCGCATCTGGCCGCGATCGGGGCGCGCGCGGCGAGCGGGGATCATTGGGTGAGTGAGGCACTCTATCTCACCGATCCCGATGGGCTCGGTATTGAGGTGTATGCCGATCGGCCGCGCGAGGCGTGGCGGCGGAGTGGCCGCGAACTGCTCATGGCCACCGATCCCGTCGATCTTCACGCGCTCGTCCAAGCGGCCGGCGAGACGCGCTGGGCAGGGATGCCTGCGGGGACGGTGATGGGTCATGTGCATCTGCATGTCGGGGATCTCGCGGGCGCCCAGGCCTTTTACAGCGAGGCGCTCGGTCTTGATCGCATGGTCTGGCGCTATCCCGGTGCGCTCTTTCTGGCGGCGGGGGGCTATCACCATCACCTCGGCACCAACGTTTGGGCGGGGCCCACCGCGGCGCCTGCGCCGGCCGATGAGGCTCGTCTGCTCCATTGGGCACTCGATCTTCCGTCTCGGGCCGATCTTGAGGCCGTCCAAGCGAGCCTCGCGGCGGCCGGGTATCCTGCCGAGCTGGCTGTTGCGCCCGACGGCACCGCGACGGTGACGACGCAGGACCCGTGGGGGACCAGGCTCGTGGTTCGCGTGGCCGGGCGGTGACGCCAGCGAAACGCCGGACCCTCGCGTAACACCCACATGTCTCCCGTCGAAATCATCCGCATGGCGTTCACGGCGCTCCGTGTGAACCTCATGCGGTCGCTTCTCACCACTCTGGGGATGGTGATCGGGGTCGCGTCGGTGATCGCGATGGTCGCCCTCGGCAATGGCGCCCAGCTCGCGGTGAAGGCCCGGATTTCCCGGCTTGGGACCACGACGTTGCAGATCAACGCGCAGCGGCTGCAGCAGGGGGGCGTGGGGACGACGAATGTG
This sequence comes from Gemmatimonadaceae bacterium, assembly GCA_037134115.1. Lineage (GTDB taxonomy): Bacteria > Gemmatimonadota > Gemmatimonadetes > Gemmatimonadales > Gemmatimonadaceae > Gemmatimonas. The sequence goes on from JBAXMW010000016.1 coordinate 18,878, forward strand.
GCCAAGCTCACCGCCAAGGATCTCGATGCGATCTTGGAGCGGGCGCACAATGTGCGGGCTGTCAATCTGCAGCAGGACCGCAATTTTCAGGTGCAGTGGCGGAATAAGAACGCCAACATTCAGGTCACGGGAACGATCCCGAACTTTCTCGAAGTTCGCGCCTTCTCACTGGCCGTGGGCCGATTCATCACCGCCAATGATGACTACGCGCGGCGACGTGTGGCCGTGCTCGGATCGGCAGCCTTGACTGCGCTCGGCGGGACCGATCCTGCGGCGATGCTGGGGGAGAAGATCAAGATTCGCGGCAGCGAGTTTGAAGTGGTGGGCGTGATGGCGGAGAAGGGGGCGACGGGGTTCGGCGATGCGGATGAACAGGTGATCATCCCGTTTAACACCGGTCGCTTTATGACGTTTGGCACCGATCGCGTGAATGATTTGTGGGCGTTGGCGTCGAGCGAAGATTCACTGCCACAGGCGATGGCGGAGATTGAATCGGCGCTGCGGCGTTCGCACCGGCTGGAACAGAACAAGCCCAGCGACTTCACGATTCGTCGGCAGTCGGACATGCTGGAAACGCTCAGCGAAACCACGCAAACGCTCACTATCATGCTGGGGAGTATTGCGTCGGTCTCCCTGTTGGTGGGGGGGATTGGCATCATGAACATCATGCTGGTCTCGGTGACCGAGCGCACGCGCGAAATTGGGGTGCGGAAGGCGCTGGGGGCCACGCGTTGGAATATTCTGCTGCAGTTTCTGACGGAAGCGGTGGTGCTCTGTCTCATTGGCGGACTGATCGGCATTGGTGTGGGGGTCGGGGCCGCCAATGTGCTGCACAGTTCGTTTGGGTGGGATACGGCGGTGGATCCGCTGTCCATCCTGGTGGCCTTCGCCTTTGCCAGCGCCACCGGAATGCTCTTTGGGGTGTGGCCGGCGCGTCGCGCGTCGCAATTGGACCCGATCGAGGCGCTGCGCACGGACTGAGTCGCAGGGTGGGGTGGGATCCCCTGTCCCTGCGTCAGGGATCACCGGATGGTGCCGGACATGACGGCAGGTGATTGTGCCGGGTATGACAGACAATGCGCAGGAACTGATCGCCGCGTCGGAGGAGAAATACCGCCGGCTCTTTGAGGCAGCCCAGGATGGCATCCTGATTCTCGATTTTGCCACCGGCAAGATCACGGAAGCCAATCCGTTCATTGAGCGATTGCTGGGCTATCCCAAGGCCGAATTGCTGGGGAAGGAACTGTGGGAGATCGGGGCGGTCGCCGATAAGGTCGCGGCGAAAACCGCCTACGATACCGTCAAGTCGGCGGGCTATGTCCGGTATACGAACCTGCCGCTGGTCGCGCGTGACGGCCAGACGCGCCATGTCGAGTTCGTCAGCAACAGCTATCCGGTGGATGGCATCATGGTGATCCAATGCAATATCCGCGATGAGAGCCAACGGATCGCCGCGGAGCAGCGGATTGCCGCACTTGAACAGGCCTCGCGGCAGACCAACACCGAGCTGGTGAATACGCTGGCGACGCTGATTGAGAGCCGGGATCCCTACACAGCCGGACATCTCCTGCGCGTCTCGCATTTGGCCATGGCCATCGCCAGTGATCTCGGGATGTCGCCGGATTCTATCGAAGGGGTGCGCGTGGCTGCCATGCTGCATGACATCGGTAAAATTGGCGTGCCGATGGAAATTCTCGTGAAGCCGTCCAAGCTCATGCCCTTCGAAACCGCGCTCCTCATGCATCATGCGCAGGCCGGCTACGAGATTCTGCGGCATATCAATTTTCCGTGGCACATCGCGGAAATCGTGCGACAGCATCATGAACGCATGGATGGGAGCGGCTATCCGCGTGGCCTCAAGGGCGAGGAAATCTTGCGCGAAGCCCGCATCATCGCCGTCGCCGATACCGTCGAAGCGCTCTCCACGAACCGGCCCTTTCGCCCTGGCGTCGGGATCACCGAGGCGTTGGCGCTGATCGAGGGGGAGAGTGGCACCCGGTATGATCCGGCCGTGGTCACCGCCTGCCTTACGCTCTTTCGCGATCAGCATTATCTCTTTCCGGCGAGCGGGGAATTCATCCCGCGCTTCATTGCCCTGAGTTCTGCTATTCTCCCTCCGGCCTGATGCGGTTGCTCATGTCTGACTGTTCACGGCGTGCCAGTCGGCGACCGCCAGCCGTCCTGCGCGTCATGGCCCTGACCGGCCTCGTCATGGCCTGTCAGCGCGACGGGGGGCGCGACGCGGCACGTGCTACGGTGCGCGATTCGGTGAGCACTGCGACGCCCGCTGCGGCGCCCGCCGGCGCCTCGCGGCTCCAGCTCGCCCCGGGCACCTTTGGGTTTGCCAACGCCGATGGCTCGTTGTTGCTGGCCTTGGAGGCGGTCGCCAATCCCGCGGCGATGCAGGGCACCCTCTGCCCGGGCGCGCCGGCACGCCGCGTCGTGACGGCCGGACATCAGCCGCAGGGGACGCATGATTCGGGGCGCCAGACCGCCGAGAACTTCGGCGAAAATGCCGGCGAGCGGTTCCGTGTGGAGGGTGGACCGGTGCCGCGCAACGTGAGTTGCTATGTGACGGCGGATTCCGCGCTGCTCGCCGGGACCCTCCCCTTTGCGCCCCCACCGCTAGCCCCGCCACGGAAAGGGATCCGTGCGGGTGCTGTCGCCGTCCCCTGCGATTCGGCGTGGGCCGCGCGCGTGAGCGACGCCCGTGGCCGTGCCGTGGTGGAGTGCTGGCCCATGGGCGGCGTGCCGGGTGGTCCCGATCTCATGGCGGTGCGCTTTGTGACGCGCGACACCAATGCGCTTGCGAGTCTGGTGGCCCGTGATGGCGGCACGCTCTGGTTCCACGACTTCCCGGCCGTCGACCATGGACAGGGTCAGGCGGTCTGGCGACTCGATGATGGCGGCAAGTTTCCGGCGGCGGCGATGCGTATCCGGTTTCTGAGTCGCGTGCGCGGCGTGTTGGTGGTTGGGATGACCTGGGATGGGGCAGAGGGGGAGAATGCCTACCTGCTCGCTGCCGATTCCAGCGGTGCCTTTCGCACACTCCAGCACACCTATCGCTATACTGCGCCGATGTAAGCACGGGACAAGCCCGTGCCGCCGGTGTTTCGCCGGTGCTCCCACGTGGCTCTCTTGATGGTGTTCGCCCATGGCGTTGCTGGGCCTCAAGGACGTGTCCATTGCCTTTGGCGGCCCGCGCCTGCTGGACGGGGCGCAGTGCGCGATTGAACGGGGCGAGCGCATCTGCCTGCTGGGGCGGAATGGGGCCGGCAAGAGCACCGTGCTCAAACTGCTCGACGGGACCATTCGCCCCGATGCCGGCGAAGTGGTGCGGCAGGGCGGGATCAGCGTCACGCGACTGTCGCAGGAGATCCCCGACGATCTGACCGGCTCCATCTTTGATGTAGTCGCTGGTGGCGTCGGGCCGGCTGGTGCCCTGCTGGCCCAGTACCATCAGGCGAGTCTCCGGGTTGCCACGTCGCCCGACGATGCGGCCTTCCGCGCCCTCGATCGCTTGCATCAGGCGCTCGATGCGGCGAACGCGTGGCAGGTGCACACGCGCATCGAAACGGCCCTCGAACAGCTTGGCCTCGAGGCCGATGCCCCCTTCGCCGCGGCGTCCGGGGGACGGAAGCGACAGACGTTGCTGGCACGCGCGCTCGTGCGCGAACCCGATATCCTGCTGCTGGATGAACCCACGAACCATCTCGATATCGAGGCGGTGGAGTGGATGGAGCAGTTCCTGATCGCGCGCGGCATCACGCTCGTCTTCGTCACGCATGATCGCGCCTTTTTGCGGCGCGTGGCCACGCGCATCTGGGAGCTGGACCGGGGGAAGCTGGCCGACTGGGGCGTCGATTACGACACGTATCTCGTGCGCAAAGAGGCCGCCCTCGAGGTGGAAGCGGCGGAGTTCGCGGAATTCGACAAAAAGTTGGCGCGCGAAGAAGTGTGGATCCGCACCGGGATTCAGGCACGCCGCACCCGGAATGAAGGACGCGTGCGCGCGCTGGAAGCACTGCGCGTGGAGCGCGCGGCGCGACGGGATCGCGTGGGGACGGTGCGGTTGCCGCAGCAGGAGGCGGAGCGCTCCGGACGGCTCGTCGTCGAAGCCCGTGGACTCTCGTTTGCCCGGGGCGAGCGGCCCATTGTGCGGGATGCGGAGCTCACGATCATGCGTGGCGATCGGGTCGGGATCATTGGCCCAAATGGCTCGGGGAAGACCACGCTGGTGCGGCTGTTGCTGGGTGAGCTCGCCCCCGATGCCGGGACGGTACGGCTGGGCACCAATCTCGAGATCGCCTATTTCGATCAGCTGCGCGAACAGCTTGATCCGGAACGGAGCGTCTTCGACAGCGTGGCCGATGGCGCGCCAATGGTGCGGGTCGGCGGTTCAGAGCGCCATGTGAATGGCTATCTGCAGGATTTTCTCTTTTCCCCCGACCGGGTACGCACGCCGGTGAAGGCGCTGTCAGGAGGCGAGCGGAATCGGTTGCTGCTCGCGCGGTTATTCACGCGCTCGTTCAACCTGCTCGTCATGGACGAGCCCACCAATGATCTCGATCTCGAAACGTTGGATCTCCTCGAAGATCGGCTGTTGGAATACAGTGGGACGCTGTTGGTCGTGAGCCACGATCGCGCCTTTCTCGATGCGGTGGTGACGAGCACGATTGTGCTCGAAGGGCGGGGGCGTGTGACAGAGTACGCGGGGGGCTACAGCGATTGGGTGCGGCAGCGTCCGGCGCGGGCAACGGTCACCGAGGGGAAGCCGGGAGCGCCCAAGGCGGCACCCGCGGCAGCGCCCTCGGCGTCTACACCGACACCCACGAAAAAGCGGAAGCTCAGTTTCGCGGAGTCGAAGGAGCTTGCGGCGCTCCCCGATCACATTGAAGCGGCGGAGCAGCAACGCGAGGGGATTCTGACTCGCTTACAAGACCCAGCGGTGCTGCGCGACGGTCAGGCGGCGCTGGCGGCGCATCAGCAGCTCACGGCGATCGAAGCCGAGGTGGCGACACTACTCGAGCGGTGGGAAGCGCTGGAGACTATCGCGAGTGAGGGGCGGTAGGCAGCAACCGCGTCAACGGGACCTGTAGGGTGCTCACGGGTAGTACACCGGGTAACTCGCATGTGAAGGCTGCGCGAGTGCCCTTTGTCCTTTGCCCGGAGTGTGTCCATGACCTCTCAACGCCACCGCATCCTTCGCGAAGGTGCGACGGTTGGGCTGATTGGTGCCACGGTCGTGATCGCTTGGTTTGCCGTGATTGATGCCGTCCAAGGGCATTTTCTGGCCACGCCGCTCCAATTAGGAACCATGCTGAGCTCTGTGCTCGCGCATCCGCAGAGCCTGAGCGCGTCCACCATCGTAATTGGCTACACGCTGGTCCACTTCCTCGCGTTTCTCGGGATCGGCATCGGCCTCGCTCGCGTGGTCCACGTGGCGGAGCGTGCGCCCGCTACCTTGCTGGGCGTGCTCGTGGTCTTCGCCTGCATGGAAGTGGCGTGGTTCGGCATGACGCTCATTCTCGAGCAGGGGTTTGGTTCCCTCATCTGGTGGCAGGTCTTGGTTGCCAATCTCCTGTCGGTCTCGAGCATGGCGTTCTATCTCTGGCGCCGACATCCCGCACTCGCACGCCGCGTCAACGAGGCCACACGCTTGCCCGCGATGTAGCGACGCCGCGCCTCAATAGCCCCGCTGGCGATCCACCACCCAGGTCGGCAGCTCTCCACGCGCGAGCGATGCCATGCACTCAAGAAACCCCTCCGCTGCGCCGTCGACGGTCGTGAGACCAGAGATGTGCGGGGAGACCATGACACGGGCATCACGCCAAAGCGGCGAGTCCGTCGGCAGCGGTTCCGTGGCAAAGACATCCAGCGCGGCCCCGCGCAGCCACCCGGCATCGAGCGCCTCGGGGATAGCCGCCTCGTCCACCACGGTGCCGCGACCAGCATTGAGCAACACGGCCCCTCGGCAGCAGGCAAGCAGGTCACGCGAAATGAGGCCCCGCGAGTCCGGGGTATCGGGGACGCTGAGAATCACCCAATCCGCGTCAGGCAGTAGCGCCGGCAGTGCCGCAACCCCATGGACCGCGGTGAATGCGGGGTGTGTGGAGTGGCCGCTACGCGAGACCCCAACGCACTGCACGCCCAGGGCCGAAAGCGATGTGGCAATCGAGCGGCCGATGTCCCCCGTGCCCACCAGCACCGCGCGCGTCCCCGCCACGCGCGCAATGTCCCGCGGGGCCCACCGACCTGCTTGCTGCGCCTCGTGCAGCGAGACGAGTTGCTGCTGCCACGCAAAGACGCGCGCCACGGCCCACTCGGCGATCATCGGTCCGAACAGCTCCGGCGAGCGCGTCAGCAGGAGCTGCGGCTCCAATGGCGGGCCCATCAACCAGCCATCAACCCCCGCGCCCGTGCTGTGAACCCATCGCACATTGCCCATGCTCGACACGTGTGGCGGTCGTTTAAAACCGATGTACGTATCGGCCCAGGCCACGTCCGCTTCGGTGATGTCCGCCATGAGCGCACCTCGTACCGCGAGCGTGGGGCGGGCCTGCTGAAGGCGCGCACCGAGTGCGGCATGTATGCCCGCGCCAATGAGGACGCGCTGCGGAACGAAGGGGAGGGGAAAGCCGAGAGCCGTCACGGAGAGCCTGCGAAATAGAAAGGGGTTCGTGCTGCGCTACGGGAACACCAACAGGTCACGCGTCGCTTCCGCAGGGGTGCTGACCCCCGCCAACGCGAAGGCCAGATCCACTTCGGCGCGGAGGAGGGCCAGCACCTGTCGTGCTCCCGCTTCTCCGTCGACGGCAAGCCCCCACAGGATCGGACGTCCGAGCAGGACCGCCTGCGCGCCCATCGCCAGCGCCTTGAGGATGTCCGTGCCTCGACGGATCCCGCCATCGACCAACAGCGTTCCCTCGCCCGCCATGGCGTCCGCAACTTCGGGCAGTGCGCGTGCCGTGGGGAGCGCCGTGTCCAGCTGACGTCCCCCATGATTGGAGACGATCACCCCAGCCGCGCCGTGATCGAGGGCTCGGCGCGCATCATCGCCGCGCACGACCCCTTTGATGAGAATGGGCACGGTGGTGATCGATCGGAGCCACGCGAGATCGCGCCACGAAATCGAGGCATCCCAATGGTCGTGAATGAAGCTCGCGAGCGCCGAGGCACTCTTGGCCGGTTCCCCCAGCACTTCACGCATGTCGACGCCGAGGTTGGGGACTGGGAAATCGGCGGGCACATGAAAGCCATTGAGGAGGTCGCGCTCCCGCCGACCCAGAATCGGTGTATCGACCGTCAGCACCAGCGCGGTGCAGCCCGCGCGTTCGGCGCGGCGGACCAGCGCCTCAGTGACCTGCCGATCGCGGTAGATGTACAGCTGGAACCAGAGCGGCGCCGTGGAGGCGGCGCGGACGGCTTCAATGGTCTTATTGGAGAGCGTCGAGAGGATCATCCCCGAGCCGGCCTGCATCGCCGCCCGCGCGGTGGCCAACTCGCCGTCAGGGCACGCCATCTGTTGGAACGCCATGGGGGCAACCAGAACGGGCCACTCGAGCGCGTGCCCGAGGATGGTCACCCCCAGATCGCGGTGCGCGACGTCGTGCAGCACCCGATAGCGCACGGCGATGCGGTCCCACGCCGAGCGTGCCTCCCGGAGTAGGATCTCGTCGTTCGCGCCGCCCGCATAGTAGTCGTACACCATGCGGGGGAGGCGCTCCGCGGCGGCCTGTTCGTAGGCGTGCAGGTTGATCAGGTCCATGAGTCCGGCTCAGCGAAAGGTGCGCACAAGTTGTCCCAACGCCCATGCCGCATGTTCTCGCACCATGCCATCGTCGTCCTGCATCGCGCGGGTTAACGGCTCCACAGCGGCGCGCGTCCCGACATTGCCTAAGACTACGGCCGCGTTGCGTTTCAAGCCACGCAGCTTGGCGCGTTTCATGGCGGAGCCGCGAAAGGCCCGCGAATACGCCTCGGGGGCGAGCTGGAGGATGTGCGTGGCGAGTGCTTCGGCGTCCGCCTCGCGGAATAATTCCCGAGCCCCAAACGGCGATCCGTCGGCGAGCGCCTGCGAGAACTTCTGGTTCCACGGGCACACCTCCTGACAGACGTCGCACCCGTACAGCCACGACCCCATCGCTGACCGCAGCCCCTCCGGGATCGCCTCCCGGTACTCAATCGTGAGATAGGAGAGGCAGCGCGTCGCATCGAGCACGCGCGGCCCGGTGAACGCCTGCGTGGGACAGGCATCGAGACAGCGCGTGCAGCTGCCGCACCGATCGGCCTCGAAGGGCGTGTCCGCCACCAGCGGATAGCGCACGAAGAGCGCGCTCAGAAAGGTGAACGACCCGACCCGCGGACTGATCAGCAGGGTGTTCTTCCCAAACCAGCCGAGCCCCGCCCGCTGCGCGAGATCCCGCTCCAGCACCGGTCCGCTGTCCACGTAGGGGCGCCCCTCGACCAACACCCCCACCTCAGCTTCCAGCCACGCCAGCAGCTCGCGCCCCTTGGCGCGGAGCACCTCGTGGTAGTCCTCGCCGCGGGCATACCGCGCGACCGGCCCGGACGGCTCGCGTCCACCATACGACGTCCCCAGCACGATGGCGTGCGTCGCCCCCGGATGCGGCCGGCGCGTGTCCCGCCGCAGCTCGGCCCCTTCACCATCGAGATAGCCCATCGTGCCGTGGTACCCGGCCTCGAGCCAGGCATCGAAGTGGGACCGGGTGGCCGGTTCGCCTAAGGGCGCAATGCCGACCAGATCGTAGCCCATCCCGTACGCCTGCGCCTTGAGACGGTCCTCCAACGACCGGACCGCCCCGGTGTCCCCCACCACGGTCAGGGTTGCCGCCCGACCCAGCGCGCGAAGGCAATCACATCACGGGCCGGCGGGATCGCGTCCTCGGCGCCATACGCCGTGTACATCCGCCAGCGCACATACGACACCGCCGGCAACGGCAGGAACGGAACCCGCCGATACCAATGCCGGTGCCGGAACCGCCACGCCACGCGCAGCAGATCGACGGCCAGAAACGGATTCACCAGCGCGCGAAGCGCCAGCGTCGCAGTCAGTCGCACCCAGGACATACCCGAAATATAGCCACTCCCGGCCCCCGCTATCTTCCCCGCATGGCGCGCATCGTGATCAACAGCTGGGGCTCCTACGGGGACATCATCCCCTACCTCGCGCTCGCCCGGGGACTGCAGGGACGCGGACACCACGTGACCCTCGCCGTGCCCGCCCATTTCCACGCGGAAATCACCGCCCTCGGCGTCCCCTGTGCCCCCGTAGGGCCGGTGCTGGACAAGACGACCCCCGACCCCGTCATGGTGCGGGAAGCGATGCATCCGCGGCGGGGCAGCGAATACATCATGCGCACCCTCCTGCTGCCGCCACTTCGGGAGACGTTTGCGCAGCTGCATGACGCGACCATCGGTGCCGACCTGCTGGTGGGGCACACGCTCTCCTTTACGGCCCCCACTGTCGCCGAGCTGCTCGATGTCCGGTACGCGTCGACGGTTTTGATGCCGCTCGCCTTCGGGTCGCGCTACGAAATGATCGCGCCGCCACAGGCGCCGTGGATCAAAGCCGCCGAGCAGCTGGGCCCGTGGGTCCCCCGCTTTTTTGCGTGGTTCATGCGCCACGTCTCGCACCACTGGATGGCTCCGGTGTATCGGCTCCGGCGCGAGCTCGGGTTGTCGCGCGGCGACCATCCCATTTTCGAGGCCCAACTGCAGGCGGGACGGACGCTCGCCATGTTCTCGCGCGTGTTGGCGACGCCGCGTCCGGACTGGTCGCCACACACGACCATCACCGGGCAGTTGCACGATGATGCGCTGTACAACACGGCGCTCTCGCCAGCGCTCGCGTCGTTTCTCGACGCGGGTGAGCCCCCGGTGGTCTTCACGCTGGGCTCTACCGCCGTGCAGGTGATCTCCCGCTTCTACGAGGAAAGCATCGCCGCCGTCGAGCAGCTCGGTGCCCGCGCGGTTTTCCTCGCTGGCCCGGAGACGACGGCGCGCCTCGCCCACACGCTGCCCTCAACCATGTGCATGGTCGACGCCGCTCCTCATTCGCGCCTCTTCCCACGGGCACGGGCCATCGTGCAGCATGGGGGCGTGGGGACTCTGGGGGCCGCACTGTCGGCCGGTGTGCCCCTGGTGACCGTCCCCTTCTCCCACGATCAACCGGACAATGGTTGGCGCGTGGCGCAGCTCGGCGTCAGTCGGACGATCCCCATTGGCCGGTATCGGGCCGCAGCGGTGCACGAGGCGCTGGCTTCCCAGCTCACCGACGCGGCGGTGCGGCGGCGGGCCGCCGAGGTCGGGGCGATCGTCCGCGCCGAGCACGGGGTGGAGACCGCGTGCGATATACTTGAGGCGTATCTGTCCACGCCGCGTCCGTCGCGCGGCTGAGGCGTCTGTCCCCTTCACTGTCCTGTCGATGACGCTTGACGACTATCAGCAGCTGGCCGCGCGCACGCTGGGGCGCGACCGCACCTATGAACAGCAGCTGGCGAACGCCGCGTTGGGGCTCACCGGCGAATCCGGCGAAGTCGCCGAAGTGATCAAGAAGCACCTTTTCCATGCGACGCCGCTCGATCGCGATGCGCTGGTGAAGGAGCTGGGTGATTGCCTCTGGTACATCGGGGCCTTTGCGACGGTGCTGGATCTGTCGCTCAGTGATATTGCCGAACGGAATATCGAAAAGCTCCGAAAGCGGTATCCGGAGGGCTTTGATCCCGAGCGGAGCAAGAACCGGCAGGACTAAGCGGCGGGTGCGCTAGAAGAAGCGTCGCCCATCCCACGCCGTCGCGCCCGCATCCACGCCAAGCACCGCCAGCGCACTCGGCACGACATCCGTCGTGCGCTGCGGCGGGCGCTCGGGGGGCGCATCGAGCAAGAGCGGGACTTCCATCTGCGCCCGGAGCAACGCGCCGTGGGTGGAGACATGGCGTACCGGCTCGTAGCGCGCGCGGAGATCCCACCCGGGAGCTGCCGACAGCACCAGATCGCCGGAGCGCTCTGCCGTCACGAGTGAGGTGAGCTGCACGAGGGCATCGGGATACGGACAGGTCGCGGTGGCTTCCCACGCGTCGTCGGCGCTGAGGTCGGTCAGCGTACCGCCCAGTTGCAGGGGATCGCCATCAAGCGGTGCATAGCGCCACCGCGCGTCGTGGCTGGCCTCACTGCACGACACGAGCGCGCTCCCGCGTGTGGGGTGCATGACGTGCACCGTCTGCGCATCGAGCGCCACGCTCACGAGATCGATCGCGGGGCGGGTGAGCAGCGCGTCGCGCAGCGACTCCCACCGGGTTGCGAGCGACGGCCACCATTGGCGACGCCGTTCGCTGGGCTCGCAATAGACATGCGCCATCGCATTGCCACTCACCATCAGCGCCACATCGGGACGGCGGCGCAGCAGCCGGGGATGCGCCCGCACGCGCAGCCCGCGCGATTCCAGCCACTGCTGCAGATCCTCATGGGCATCGACTGGCGCATGGCCATGATCCCCCACGACCCAGATGCGTAGCCGCTCGAGATCCCCCTGAGTGGCCGCGATGGCCTGCGCCCGCGCCACGGCGGAGTCGACGTCGCGGATCCCCTCGCGCACGATCTCTGCATCGCTGCCATAGGCATGCGAAAATTTGTCTGGGGTCACCACGCCGAGCATCGCCAAGCGCGGACGTACCGTAGCGAAGCGGGTGAGAAAGGCATCGATTGCCGATCGCTCCATCGTGCGCCACCCGTGGACATCGCCACGAAAGTGCACACGCATCGCCCGCAGCATCCAGGAAAACCCGCGGCCAATCCGCCCGTGCGTGGCCCCGCGCCCCAGCAGCATCAGCCCCGCCAGCGAGGGGGTGGCGAGATCGAAGAGCGTGGGGAGCGCCGGATGGACGTCGCCATCAGTATGCCAGATGTCGATGCCGACATAGCTGCGCGCTTGTCCCAGCGCCCACGGGATCCGGCCACTGCGGTCGAACCAGCGAAGCCCCGGCAACCCCGCATGGGCCGGGTGCCGCCCCATGACAAAGGGCACATAGGCCGGGCCCGTCACCGAGGGGAACGACGCCGTGACGGTGTGCAGCCCGCCCATCGCCCGCAGCTGCGCGAGCGCGGGGGTGCGCCCCCGATCCATCTCATCGGCCAACACATCCGGGCGCACGCCGTCGGCCACCACGATGAGCAGCCGAGGCGCCCCGGCGATATCATCCGGTATCGTCCGGTGCCTCACCGGGTGCCGCTCCGTCGGAGCGCACTGATCCACCGCTTGGGAGTTGCTCTCGTCATGGCCAAGTCACGCCTCTCGCCGCCCCGTCTCATCGATCAGGCCATTCGCGACCGGCCGATGCTGACGGAAGATGAGAAGCTGCTGCAGCCCGCGCAGTCGGATCAGGGGGCGTTCACGCACTCCGATCCGTGGCGCGTCATGCGTATCATGTCGGAATTCGTCGAAGGCTTTGATGCCCTCGCCGACATCACCAAAGGCGTCACGATTTTCGGCTCGGCGCGCATTGGTCCCGATGATCCGCATTACGCTGCGGCGCAGGAAACGGCGCGACTGCTGGCCGAGCAGGGCTTCTCGATCATCACCGGTGCGGGCCCTGGGGTGATGGAAGCGGCCAACAAAGGGGCCAAAGCCGGCGGTGGCCACTCCGTTGGGTGCAACATCGAGCTCCCCTTCGAGCAGGGTGCCAATCCGTTCGTCGATACGCTGGTGCACTTCCGCTACTTCTTCGTGCGGAAGACGATGTTCATCAAGTATTCGAATGCGTTCATCATCTTCCCGGGCGGCTTTGGTACGCTCGATGAACTGTTCGAGGCGCTGACACTGATTCAGACGGGGAAAATCTATCAGTTTCCCGTGGTGCTGTTCGGCACCGCCTATTGGGACGGACTCCTGCAATGGATTCGGTCGCGGGTGGCGGCGGAAGGCAAAATCTCCGCCGGTGATCTCGATCTGTTGGTGATCACCGATGATCCGGCAGAAGCGGCGCAAGCGGTGATCGACGCGCATGCCGCGCAGTCCGCGACGAAGCAGGCATCGGCCGACGAATAAAGCGGTCCCGCTACCGCCCACGCAGGATCGCGCGGATCAGATTGTCCGGCGAGTACTCGCCGCGACTGTACCAATGCGTCATCGGGCGGGGGCCGAGCAGTTCCGCCCGAATCGCACCCACCGACCGGCCGGCGTCAGCGAGCGCTTCGGTCTGTCCGATCAGTGTTGTGAGCCAGTCGGCCTTGGCCTGCAGGAGCGCCACCCCATTTGGTAACAGCCCGCGGTGCGCACAAAAGACGCGCGTGGGCGCGAGGGCCAGCAGCGACTGGATCGATGCGACTTCTGCGCGCGGATCATTGTACGGGTGCCCCAGCCGCACCTTCACGCCGAGAAAGAGATCACCGGCAAAGAGCGTCCGCGTCTCCGCGTCCCAGACAACATGATGATCTGGGGCATGGCCCGGCGCGGGGATCAGGGAGAACGCCGGATCGGTGAACGGGAGGATGTCTTGTTGCAGCCGAGGGGTGCTCTGCCAGGTGAAGCGCCGGTAGAAGCCGATCGGGTGGGCCTGCTCCAGCAGTCGCTGCGTGGCCGGCGCGAGGGCCATGGGGAGGCGCCGGGCCGCGAGCCACGGGACATTGCCGGCATGATCCTCGTGGGCGTGCGTCACGAAGATGCCACGTACGGGCTGGCGCGCCAGAATGGCCCGAACCTCCCGGAGTGCGGCCGGGAAGCCGGTATCAATCAGGACGCCGCGCACCTGAAAGATGTGGACGCCGTAGTCAATCAGGCGGCTGCGCCACCAGGACAGGCGGTACGCGGTGACATCGTCATGCCGGGTGGTTTCGATCACCCTGCAAGATAGCCCGGAACGCACCGCAATCTGTGTCGGGGGGAACGCCGGGGTTGAACCCCGGTCCCGTCTGGCCATATTTCACCAAGATCCGCGCCCGGCCCCCACACGGCCGGGCGCGCGCCATTTCCCCGGGGCGCGCCGCCGCACCCCGACCGGTCACTCCGGCCCGACACGTGCGCCGCGCCCGGCGCCGCGCCGACCTCAGCACCAGCTCTCATGTTTCAGGAACTCATTGCCAAGATGGCCCGGGAAGTCGAAACGCTCAGCTTCGAGCTGAACGTCACGATCCCGAATGAAATTCGCAAAGCGGTTGAGCTGGGCGATCTCAAGGAAAACAGCGAGTACAAGGCCGCCCTCGAGCGGCAGCAGTTTGTGCAGGCCCGGCTTGGCCAGCTCACGCAGCGGGTGACCAAGCTCGCCAACATCGACATCGCGCAGATCCCGGCCGACAAGGTGGGGCTGGGCTCCCGCGTCGTCGTGCGCGACGAGCAGAGCAGCAGTGTGGAGCACTACGAACTCGTCTTTGGCGACGCCGGGGAACTGCAGGAAGGCCACGTCACGATGGGCTCCCCGATTGGCCGCGCCCTCCAGGGGAAGGCGGTGGGTGAGCAGGCCATCCTGAAGCTCCCCACGCGTGTGCGCCGGTTGGTGATTGAGCAGTTGGTCACGATCCACGATCGCAGCGCGGACGACCTGGCCTGAGGAGCGTATGACGGAGCCGATGAAGATGTACCGTGCGCAGTACGCGATGCGCGGCCCCGTGCCGCAGGAGGTCATCGCCTGTGAGCCATTTACGCTTCCGGCCCCTGGGCCCGGCGAAGCGCTCATCACGATGCTGGCCGCCCCGATCAATCCCAGCGATGTCCTCACGCTGACGGGGCACTACGGGATGCTGCCGCCGTTGCCGGCCGTCGGTGGCAATGAAGGCATTGGCCAGATCGTGGCGGTGGGCGATGGGATTCCCTACCCGGTCGGGACGCGCGTGCTCATGCCCCTCGGCGGGGGCACTTGGTCCACGCATGTGCTCGCACCCGCCGCGGCACTCATTCCGCTCCCCAGCGAAGGCGATGTCCTCCAGCTGTCGATGCTGGCGGTCAATCCGCCCACCGCGTCGCTGCTCCTCTCGGAGTATGTCGATCTGCAGCCCGGCGAGTGGGTGATCCAAAACGCGGCCAACTCCGCGGTCGGGGCGTATGTCACGCAGCTGGCCCACACGCGCGGCCTGCGCGTGGTGAATGTCGTCCGCCGCGCCGATGCGCTGCAGGGGAGCACGGCGTCAGACGTCACGCTGGTGGATGGCGCCGATCTCGCCGAACGCGTCGCGGCCGCCACGTCGGGGGCGAAGATCCGGTTGGCCCTCGATGCCGTTGGTGGCTCGGCGACCGATCGGTTGGCGCAGGCGCTCGCAGTGGGTGGCACCATCGTGAATTACGGGGCGCTCAGCGGCGAGCCGTGTAAGCTGTCGCCAGGGATGCTCATCTTCCGCGACATCACGCTGCGCGGTTTCTGGCTGGTCACGTGGATGCGTCGGGCCACGCCCGCGCAGCTGCAGGCCCTCTACGCCGACCTCACGCATCGGATCGCACAGGGAGCGCTCTCGGCGCCGGTGCAGGCGACGTATCCGCTCGCCGAGGTGAAGGCGGCGGTGGCGGCCGCCGCCGTGGGCGGACGGCAGGGCAAGATCATTCTGGTGCCCTGATGCGGACCGCGCCGATGCGTTTCGTGATGCGGTGGGGCACGGTCATGCTGACGGCCCTCGGGGCGCTGTTGGTGGGACCGATTGCCTCGCGTGCTGTTTTGCGCGCGCAGGGTGCGGGGCGCGTCTCGGTGCGCGGGACCGCGGTCGATGCGGCCACCACCCAGTCGTTGGGGAACGTGACGGTGGAGTTCGTGGGCGGCGGACGGACGTTCAGCTCTCGCAGCGATGCGACCGGGGCGTTCGCGCTGCTCAACGTGCCGCCCGGCCGCTATTTCGTGACGGCGATGCGTGTGGGCTATCTGCCGTTTCGCGACTCGGTCACCCTTGGTGCCACGGTGGGGCAGGTGCGCATTGAGCTGACCCCCGTGACCCAGTCGTTGCTGGGGATCGAGGTGAAGGCGAACGTCACCGCGGTGTATGGCGGCATTGGATCGGCCAGTCGCAATCGGAATTCACAGGGTGAGCGCGAGCTGTTCGCCGTGCCGGGGGCGATCGTGGAAGTGCTCGGGAGTGGCAAGCGCACGGTGACCGACTCGCTGGGCCGGTTCTTTCTGGAACTGCCCAAACCCGGCACGTATCTCATGCATGCGTCGGCGCCGGGGCTGCAGGATGACATCTACGCCGTCGTGGTGCCGAACAAAAAAGCGGTGGAGGCCTCGCGGCTCCTCGAGCCAACCGATGCGCCGGAGCCGATTGGCCGCCAGACGCTCCTTCGGGAGATGGACCGCCGGCTCGGATGGCGCTCCATGACCTCAGCGCTGGTGACCGGTGAAGAGCTTCGCGCGATTGGCGGGCAACTGTCGGATGCGTTGCCGCGTACCAAGGGGGCCACGCTGCGCGGGCTGCGCATTGGCGCGACGACCTGTGTGTTCGTCGATGGCGTGCCGAAGCCGGGGTACAGCATCGATGGGGTGCGGCCGGAATCCGTGGCCGCGGTCGAGCTCTATGGGCCCAATGGCGATCCCACGAATTCGGTCGCGAGTGCGTGGCCCAAGGGCGCGCCCTGCGGCGATGAGCTGCGCAACAACGCGCCAATCGGCGATCCGCGTGCGATCGCGCGGTATGCGGTGATCTGGACGGTGCCGTAAGGGCACCGTTCCGCGAGCATAGCGATGCCGCAGCTCCGTGCTCGCGGCATCGTGCGTTTACAGCGCGAGCTCCCAGGTCTCGCCGATCAGCTTCGTCCCAAAGGTGGCATGCGGTTCTTCATGCACCTTCACGAACCCTCGGCTGGCGTACATCCGTCGTGCCGTCTCCAGCACCTGGTCGGTCCACAGCGTGACGGTGTGGTAGCCGGCGTCCCGCGCAAAGGCGAGACAGGCATCCACCAGCTGCGTGCCCACGCCGAGGCCGCGCGCTGACGGCTCCACAAGCAATACGCGAAGCTTCGCCACACCCATGCGCTCCGGGTGGCGCACCAGCATGATCGAGCCGACGCGCTCTGGCATCACCCCATCCAACCGCTCGGCAATCCAACACCGCTCAACAGTGGGGTCTTGATGCGCGGCGAAGTCGGCCATGATGCGCGCAACCAGCCCTTCAAAGCGTGCATCCCACCCGTACTCCGTGGTGTAGAGCACCCCGTGCCGCGAGACGATCCAGTCGAGGTCGCCCGGCTCTGGATGGCGCAGTCGCACGACCGTCACGTCGCGGGGCGTGGGACTCACGCGGCCGTAATGCCCCCATCGGCGGCCAGTGCATGGCCGTGCAGATAGCTGCTGGCCGGTGAACAGAGCCAGAGCGCGGTGGCGGCGATCTCCGAGGCTTGCGCGAGTCGCCCGACTGGCACCCGTGCCGCGAGCTCCGCCTCTGGCATCCCCGCGTCGAGCATCCCCTGCACCATGGGGGTATGCGTGAAGCCTGGGCACAAGGCGTTGATGCGGACGCCCTTCTTCCCGTACTCCAACGCGGCGGTGCGCGTGAGCCCGACGACCCCATGCTTGCTCGCCGCATAGGCGGGATGCCGTGGAAAGCCGATCAGCCCCGCGACCGAGGCGACATTCACAATCACGCCGCCCCCGCCGCTGAGCATCGCCGGAATTTGATGGCGCAGACACCGCCAGACGCCGGTGAGATTCACATCAAGCACCCGCGCCCAGTCCGCTTCCGCGTACTCTGCCGTGCGCAGCTCCTTCCCGCCAATCCCGGCGGCATTGAGGGCGATATCCAGCCGGCCAAAGTGCGCGACGGTCGCTCGGACCGCCGCCTCGACCGCCGCCTCATCGCGGACGTCACACGGGACCGCTCGCACCGTGGCTCCCTCACTGCTGAGACGACCCGCGAGTGCGTCGGCCGCCTCCCGCTGCACATCGGCAATCACGACGCGGGCCCCCTGTCGCGCCAAGAGCTCCACCGTGGCCGCACCAATCCCCGAGGCCCCACCGGTCACCAGGGCCACCGCACCACCAAAGTCATGGGTCATGCGCAGAATCTACGGGCGCACGCCGCCGAGGCGAGGGGCACACCGGCGTGGGGGTCTGGTGACGGGTGGCTGACCGCGGATTAGCTTCGACGCATGCCCACCTACGGACAGGGTCACCGGGTCGCCATCGTCGCCGGCGTGCGCACGCCCTTTGCCCGCTCGGGCACGGCGCTCAAGGGATACACCGCCATTGAGCTCGGCAAATTCGCCGTGGCGGAATTGATGCAACGCACGGGCCTCGATGGGTCGCTCGTGGATCTGATGGTGATGGGGACGGTGCTCCCATCCGTCACCGCGCCGAATCTCGCGCGCGAGATCG
This sequence comes from Gemmatimonadaceae bacterium, assembly GCA_037134115.1. GTDB lineage: Bacteria > Gemmatimonadota > Gemmatimonadetes > Gemmatimonadales > Gemmatimonadaceae > Gemmatimonas. The sequence goes on from JBAXMW010000016.1 coordinate 37,180, forward strand.
CGCTGCTGCCGCACTTTCCGCGCACCGTGCAAGCGTACACGGTCGGGCGCGCATGTGCCTCGGCGAATCAGGCGATCACCGATGCGGCCGACCAGATCGCGTTGGGACATGCCGACATCGCGATTGCCGGCGGCGCGGAGTCCCTCACGCAGGTGCCGATCCTGCATTCGCGTGGCATGAGCGATGCCCTCGTGGCAGCCTCGAAGGCGAAGACGTTATCGCAGCGACTGGCAGCCTTCGCGGCATTGCGTCCGCGCGACCTGGTGCCGATCACTCCGGCGATCGCCGAGCCGAGCACTGGCGAGTCGATGGGGCAGTCGGCCGACAAAATGGCCAAGCTCAATGGGATCGCGCGCGAGGCGCAGGATCGTTTCGCGCTGCGGTCGCATCAGTATGCCGCCGCGGGCACGGCCGATGGGCGATTGACCGCCGAGATCGCCCCGGTGCCCGTGTCGCCCGATGACACGCTGCTCGCGGCGGACAACGGGATTCGCGCCGATACCAGCTATGCGCAGCTCGCCGCCCTGCGTCCGGTCTTTGACCGCGCGTACGGCACGGTGACGGCCGGCAATGCGTCGCCGCTCACCGACGGCGCGGCGGCGGTGCTGCTGATGTCCGAGGCGCGGGCGAAGGCGCTGGGGTACACGCCCCTCGCGTACATCCGGTCGTATGCGTATGCCGCGGTCGATCCGGCGGAGCAGCTGTTGCAGGCGCCAGTGCTCGCCGCGCCGATCGCGCTGCGTCGTGCCGGGCTCACGCTACGCGACTGTGATCTCGTGGACATGCACGAAGCCTTCGCCGCGCAGGTGCTCAGCAATGTGCAGGGGCTCGCGTCAAAGGCGTGGGCCGCCCGTGCGGGCTTCAGCGAGGCGACGGGCGATATCGACGAGACCAAGCTCAATGTGCTCGGCGGCTCGCTATCAATCGGGCATCCCTTTGGGGCCACCGGCGCGCGCATTCTCACCACGCTCTGTCATGAGCTCGCGCGCCGCGACGGACAGTTCGGGATGCTCACGGTGTGCGCGGCGGGCGGCATGGGGCACGCCATGATCGTGGAGCGCGCATGAGCGACGCGGCCGTGGGGAGCTCGAGCCAGAGCACGGTACCGGCGGCTGAGCTGCTGCTGGAGGCGCCCAGCGAAGGGATCACGCTCACGCGAGAGGGTGAGGTGGCCGTCCTCACTTACGACGCCCCCGGTACCCCCGTCAACACGATCAATTCCCGTGTCGCGCCAGTGTTTGCCCAGTGTTTTGACCTGGTGGAAGGTGACGCGCGGATTCGGGCGGTGGTGATTGTGAGCGGAAAGGCGGATTGCTGGATTGCCGGTGCGGATATTGAGGAGCTGCGGGGGGTGACCAGTGCAGCCGCAGGGGAGACGCTGTCGCGGGGCGGTCAGGCGCTCCTCAATCGCCTCGCGGCGCTGCGGAAGCCGGTTGTGGCCGCGCTCCATGGTGCGACGCTGGGTGGGGGGCTGGAGGTCGCGCTCGCCTGCACGCATCGCATTGCGACGGAGCACCCCAAAACGATCCTGGCGCTCCCGGAAGTGCAGCTCGGGCTGATCCCCGGGGCCGGTGGCACACAGCGGCTGCCGCGCCTCATTGGACTGCGCGCGGCGCTCGACATGATCCTCACGGGCAAGAACATCCGCGCGAAGAAGGCGCACCAGATGGGGCTCGTGCACGAACTGGTGCACCCCGCGATTCTGCGCGCCGTGGCGATCCAGCGGGCTCGCGAGCTCGGGAGCGGGGCGGCCCCCAGTGTGGCGCCACGCACGCCGTCACGGGACGCCGCTACGCGGTTGCTGGAGGACACGCCGGTGGGACGGCGCGTGATCTTCCAACAGGCGCGCGCGAGCGTGATGAAGAAGACCGGCGGCAAATATCCCGCACCGCTCGCGGCGCTCGACGTGATCGCGCGCGGCCTGAGCGCTGGCATCGACGAGGGACTCCGGGAGGAAGCGGCGCACTTTGGGGCGCTCACGGTCTCCCCGGAATCGCGCGGGCTCGTCTCCCTCTTTTTCGCCTCCACCGCCCTCAAAAAGGACACCGGGCTCGCCGACGGCGAGACGGCCACGCCCCAGACCGTCACGCGACTTGGGATTCTCGGTGCTGGCTTCATGGGCGCCGGGATTGCCACGGTCGCGGTGCAGGCCGGCACACTGGTGCGCCTCAAAGATGCATCGTTGGAGCGCGTGGCTGCCGGTCGTCGCGCTGTGCGCGACGTGCTGAAGGAACGCCTCAAGCGGCGGCAACTCACGCCGCTGCAATTCCGCGATCAGCTGCTGCAGGTGGGCGGCACGGTGGACTACACCGGCTTTCAGGCGACGCAATTGGTGATTGAGGCGGTCTTCGAGGATCTCGCGGTGAAGCAGCAGGTGCTGCGGGAAGTCGAAGCGGCGGCGCCCCACGCGATCTTCGCCTCCAACACCAGTACGATTCCGATCAGTGCGATCGCGCAGAGTGCCACGCACCCGGAACGCGTCGTGGGGATGCACTTCTTCTCCCCCGTGCACAAAATGCCGCTGCTGGAAGTGATCGTCACGCCGCAGACCAGCCCGGAGACGATCACGACGGTGGTGCAGTACGGCAAGCGGTTGGGAAAGACGGTGATCGTCGTACGCGATGGGGCCGGCTTCTACGTCAATCGTATTCTGGGACCGTATCTCACGCAGGCCGGTACCCTTTTGGATGAAGGCGTCAGCATTGACGCCATCGACGCCGCGCTCACCAGCTTTGGTTTTCCGGTGGGCCCCATCACGCTGCTCGATGAAGTGGGGCTCGACATTGCGGGCAAGGCTGGGCCGATCATGACGAGCGCCTTTGGTACCCGCATGCAGCCAGCGGCGGCCCTCGCCAAGGTCATTGCCAGCGGGCGGCTCGGGCGGAAAGCGAAGCAGGGCTTCTACCGGTATGATGCCGCCGGGAAGCGGGAAGGCGTCGATGATGCGATCTACACGATGACCGCGCACACGGGTGCGCGTCGCGTGGTGAACCCCGTCGACATCCAGCAGCGGACCGTACTGGCCATGTTGAACGAAGCGGTGCGCTGTCTCGAGGACGGGATCATCCGCTCACCGCGTGATGGGGATATCGGGGCCGTCTTCGGGATTGGCTTCCCCCCGTTCCTTGGTGGGCCGTTCCGCTACCTCGATGCGATCGGTGCGGCAACCGCGGTCCAGCAGTTGGATGCCCTTGAGGCGCGTTTCCCCGGCTGCTTCGCGCCGGCGCCACGGCTCCGTGCCATGGTCGCCAGCGGCGAGCGCTTCTATCCCCACGATTCCACGTCCTGAACGGTATGGCTGATCTGCATCCCCGCATCGCCGAGATTGTGGCGGCGTTGCACGACGCGCACGCGGAGATGCGTGCGCAACTCGCGGCGATCCCCGCCGCGCTGCATGACCTGCCGGCCCCTGATGGGCGCTGGTCGATTGCGCAACATATCGAACATCTCGCGATGGTCGACGATGGGGCAGGGCGCGTGATCTCCAATATCATCAAGCAGGTCGCGGCGGCCGACGCGAAGGAAACCGACGACAGCTCCCTGTTGCATTCGCTCGACGCGTTTCGCCCCTGGGCCGTGGGCACGCCCATCAAGGCACCGGCCATGGTCGAGCCGGCAGCGGGCCTCTCGGCGGCGGAGGCGCTGGAGCGACTCGAGGCGTGTCGGGCGCGCATGATCGGTGCGCTCGAACGGGGCTCCGGGCTCGCGTTGGGCACGGTCCATTTTCCGCATCCAGTCATCGGTCCGATCACAGGATATCAGTGGGGGCTCTTCCCCGCCCATCATCAGCGCCGGCATACCGCGCAAATCCGCGCGCTTGGCGCCACCCTCTCGGCATGAGCCACCTCCCTGTTGTGCTTCGCCGCCACGCCGTCGCGCCGTTGGCGCTCTGCGCCGGCCTCGGCCTTACCGGCCTCGGGTTCACCGCCTGCGCCCCACTGGGCCCCTCGTCGGCAGGCGGTTCCACGGCGCCGGCCAGCGCGCTCCCGGTGCCGGCCACACGTGCTGAGCGCACCGGCTATCTCGAGACGTCGTCGCACGCCGATGTGCTGGCCTTCATCGATTCGCTGGTCGCACGCGGCGCCCCCATCACGGTGCGCGAGTTGGCGCAGTCGCCGTCAGGGCGGACGCTGCCACTCTTGATCGCGTCGCGTCCGCAGGTCGCAACACCCGAAGCCGCCCGGAAGCTCGGACGGCCCATCGTCTATGTGCAAGCCAACATCCACGCCGGCGAGGTGGAAGGGAAAGAAGCGATCCTCGCGCTGCTGCGCGATTGGTCGGCGAGCCGTCGCCCCACGGTGCTCGATTCGTTGGTGGTCATCGTCGTGCCGATCTACAACGCCGATGGCAACGAGAAGCTGGCCGATCAGGCGCGGAACCGTGGCGAGCAGAATGGGCCGGTGCTCGTGGGTGAACGCCCGAATGGCCAGGGCTTCGATCTCAATCGGGATTACATCAAGGCTGAGGCGCCGGAGACGCGCGGATCCCTCGCGGCGTTCAATGCGTGGGATCCAGATGTCTTCATGGATCTCCATACCACCGACGGCAGCTTTCATGGGTATGCGCTGACCTATTCGCCGTCATTGCATCCGGCGGCACCGCTCGGGCTCTACACCGCGGATACGCTCCTCACGGAAATCCAGCGCCGCATGCAAACGCGGCACACGTTCGCGACTTTTCCCTATGGCAACTTTGCCTCTGCCGGCGGACGTGGCGAGGCGCTCACGGCCACGGCGAAGTCGGGGTGGTACACGTACGAGCACAAGCCGCGGTATGGCACCAACTACTACGGTTTGCGCGGACGGATCAGCATCCTGAGCGAAGCCTTCTCGCATGATCCCTTTGCGCGGCGTGTCGCGAGCACGCGGGCCTTCGTGCAGGAGGCCTTGTCACTGGTCGCCGAACGTCGGGCGGAGGTGTTGGCACATTCGGCGGCAGGGACGGCAAAGAGCACGGCGGGGGCAGGGCTGACGGCTCCGGTGCCGGTACGCGCGCGCTTTACGAGCCGGCCCGACACGGCCGCCGTGCTCGTCGAGGTGCTGGAGCGGCTCGCGGACAGCACCGTGCGCACCGAGCCTGGGACCCCGCGCGGAATTCGTCGCACCGGGCGGATCATCGCCCAGCGGATGCCGGTGGTGGATCGCTTTGAAAGCGCGCTTTCACGGATGCCCACTTCCTACGGCTATGTCCTCGCCCCGCGCTGGGCGAAGCCCGTCGCGCTGCTCCGGTTGCATGGGATCCTCGTGGACTCGCTGCCACGGGCGATGACGGCCACCGTCCAGCAGTTTTGGGTGGACAGTGTTGCGATGTCGGCGCGCCCGTTTCAGGGGCACCGGGAGGCCTCGCTCACCGGGCGCTGGCGCGATACCACCCTCACACTCCCGGCGGGGACGCTGCTCATCCCCACGACGAACCGGCTCGGGCTGCTCGCCATGCAGCTGCTGGAACCCGAGAGTGATGATGGGCTCGTCACGTGGAACGTCTTTGATGAGGCGCTCAGCCGAGGTGCGGTGGCGCCGGTGGCGCGTTTGACGGCGCCCCTTCGCCTATATTCCCCCGATCACGAGGCGCGGACGCTCCCGTCCCGCCGTTGACGCTCTTTGGCCCCACGATGCTCCGCTCGTCACTCTTGTTCCTGTCGCGCCAGCAAGGCGTTTTTGATCTGATTCGGAATGTCGGCATGGCGCGGCAGATGGCCGCCCGCTTTGTCGCGGGCGAAACCATTGACTCCGCGCTCGATGCCGTCGCGGCGCTGAACGCCAAGGGGATCAGTGCCTCGCTCGATCTCCTCGGCGAAAGCGTCACCAATGAAGCTGAAGCGCGCGACACTGGCCGACAGTATCTCACGCTGCTTGACCGCATTCATCAGCGGCAGCTGAACGCGAACGTGTCGGTCAAGCTCACCGCCATGGGGCAGGACATCGCGGACGCCCTCGGCGTGGAAGTGGTCCGCGAGGTCCTGGCTCGCGCGAAGCAGTATGGCTCATTTGTGCGTCTCGACATGGAGTCGAGTGCCTACACCGATCGGACGCTCGATACCTTCGAGCAGGCGCTCTATCCGGACTTCCGCGATGAAGTGGGGATCGTGCTCCAGAGCTCGCTGCGGCGCACGCTGGCCGACGTCGAACGCGCGAACCGATTGCAGTGCCGTGTTCGCATTTGCAAAGGCGCGTATCTCGAGCCGGCCGAAGTTGCCTTCCCCGACAAGGCGGACGTAGACAAGCAGTACGTGGCCGCGATGCATCTCCTCATGAAGCAGGGCCGCTATCCTGGCATCGCGACGCATGACGAAGTGATCATCGAGGAGGCCAAGCGCTTCGCGAAGGCCGAAGGGATTGCCCCGGATCGCTTTGAGTTCCAGATGCTCTACGGCGTGCGGCGCGACTTGCAGGAACAGTTGGTGCGCGATGGCTACCGGATGCGGGTGTACGTGCCCTTCGGCACCCAGTGGTATCCGTATCTCATGCGTCGGCTCGCCGAACGGCCGGCCAACATCGCGTTCATGGCCGGAAACATCGTGCGCGAGATGGTGAGCGGGAGCTCCGCGCGCTGAGCACGCACGCCGGACATCATCATCCCCCGGATCATGCGAAGGGGGACGAGGGCACGCTCGGTGGCTATCAGGCCGTGCACAGCCGTCCGCCCGCCTTCGACGGCATCGATGGGCGCGCCTATTCGGTGGATCTCCTCGCGGAACCCACCGGCGACCGCTCGGCGCCATGGGGCGCCTATCTGTTTTTCGTCCAGTGGAGTGCCGGTGAGCCTGAAGTCACCGGCCATCTCGAAACCGGATTCATTGTGACGGGGAGCAGTGAGGCGATGGTCCGGCATCAACTGGGGGCCATGCCCTTGGCGACGGTTAAAGCCACCCTCGACGGGCTGATCCGGACTACGCGCCCGATGACCGATGGCGTCACCCCCTCATGACGGAGTCGATGACCGGGCGCGAGGGCGTCGTGCTGCAGGGGACCGGTGGCGTCTGGCAGATTCTGACCGATGAGGGCATCACTGTCTCGGCGTCGTTGCGGGGACGGCTCAAGCAGGAAGGGCGCGAACGGCTCAAGCTTGCCGTTGGCGATCGGGTGACGATTTCGCCAGAGGCGCCGGATGTCACCGCGGCGATCGAAGTGATCCATCCGCGACGCAGTCAGCTCGCCCGCCGGAATCCCAGTGGGGCCTACGGGGAGCGCGTGGTGGTCGCGAATCTGGATCAGGTGCTGGTCGTTTTCGCAGCGGCACGGCCCGAGCCGCACCCGCGCATGCTCGATCGGTTTCTCGTGATTGCGGAGGCGAATGATCTCGCCGCGCGGATCATCGTGAACAAAGTCGATCTCATTGGGGTTGAGGCGGCTCGCGCCCGTTTCCAGGAGCATATCGATGTCGGCTATCCGGTGCACTTCACCAGCGTGGAGACCGGCGAGGGGCTCGATGCTGTCCGCGCGGAGATCGCCGACCGGTGCAGTGCCCTCACGGGACCGTCCGGCGTGGGGAAGTCCTCATTGATGAATCATCTCTTCCCGGGGCTGGATCTCCGCACCGGGGCGATCAGTGACAGCGTGAATAAAGGACGCCACACCACCGTGGGGGCCGTGCTGCATCCGCTCCCCTGTGGCGGCTTCATTGCCGATACCCCAGGACTCCGAGAAGTCGGGCTCTGGGGGATCAATCCCGTAGAGCTGGCCTCCTGTTTTCCGGAGTTCCGTCCGCTGCTCAATACCTGTCGCTTTGGCGACTGCACGCATCTGGTTGAACCGGGGTGCGCGATTCGTGAGGCGGTTGCCGCCGGGACCGTGTCGGCCGGTCGCCATGAGAGCTATGCCAAGTTGCGCGAGGAACTCCTCGCGACAAGCAACGTTTGACGAGCATGACCATCTCTCGCGTTTCAAAGCCCGGCGTTGCCGGGATGTTCATCACGGCGGTGTTGTGTGTCGCGCCACGGGCTTCGGCACAGGCGACGGTCCCCCCCGCGCTCTCGGAATCGCAGCTGTGCATGCAGGCGATGCAGCCGGCCACCGCCACGGCGGCCCGCGCCGCGCTGCAGCAAACGCTCGCTCGTGCTACCGGTGCATCGGCCGCGTTTCTGCGCGGCTGTCAGCAGCTCATTGACGGAAACTCTGGGAAAGCCGTCGACGATTTTGAACAGGTGACCAAGCTCGCCCCCACACGGGCGAGCGGCTGGTCTTGGCTGGGGCGCGCCTATGGTGATCAGGCGCGGAAGGCGAATGTGTTGTCGCAGGCGTTGCTCGCGCGAAAGACCAAGCAGGCCTTCGAGCGCGCGGTGCAACTCGATCCGGACGACGTTGAGGCGCGCACCTTTCTGGCGGCCTTTTATCAAATGGCGCCGTCGGTGATGGGGGGCAGCGAACAGCTCGCCATGCAGCAAATCGATGCCATTCGCGCGCGGAATCCGTATGCGGGCGCGATTGCCTCCGCCGGACTCAAGTCGCGTCGCAAGGATGTCGCTGGGGCCGTGGCGGAGCTCACGCCACTCACCCGCAGCTATCCCGATTCCATTGGCCCGTGGCGCCAGCTGTTCAACGTCTATCTCAACGCCAAGCAGTGGACCGACGCCACGCGCATTCTGGAGTCCACCCGCAAGGCGCTGCCGCGCTCGCGCTGGCCTGACTCCGCCCAGACGCGCCTCGCCGACCGCATCAAGAAGGGATAGGCGACGCCGTGACGTAGGATGCCGTGACGTGCGGCGCGGCTACTTGCTCCGCACCGTTCCCAGTCCGCCATCCACCCCGTAGCACTGCCCCGTGATCCACGTGGCATCGGGGCCCAGCAGAAAGGCGATCACACCGGCGACATCTTCCGGCTCGCCCAGTCGCCCAAGCGCATGCAGCGACCGGGAGGCTTCGGCGGCCGGAGCGGAATTGGTGATCCGCGTGGTGAGTGGCGTGCGGACGAGTCCTGGGGCCACCGTGTTCACCCGAAGCCCACGCGGGGCATAGGTCGCCGCCGCCGAGAGCGCGAGCCCCAGCACGCCGGCCTTGGCCGCTGCGATCGCTTCGTGGTTCGCGAGTCCCAGTCGCGCCGCCGCTGAGCTGCAGAGCACGACGCTGCCACCGGTCGGCATGATGCGCACCGCCGCACGCACGGCCGCAAAGGCACTGGTGAGATTCGCGGCGATTGTCGCCTGAAACTCATCGGCTTTGGTGAGATGGGCCGGCTTGAGCAGCAGCGATCCGACGCAGTTCGCCACGCCCGTGATCGTCCCCAGCGCGGCGACGGCGAGATCGGCGACGCGATCGACATCGGCAAAATCCGTCGCATCGACGGTCGCCCACGGGGCGCCGAGTTCGTCGCCAAGGGCGGCGAGCCGGCTTTCGTCTCGGGCGGCGAGGAAGAGCGCGGTGCCCTGCGAAGCCAGGCGCCGCGCGAGCGCCGCCCCAATGCCGCCCGTGGCGCCCAGAATCAACACCGCCGGACGGACCGGCGGGGTGGTGGTAGTTTCAGTCATGCAGGGCGAATGCCGCAGGTACGCCCCCGGTTCCTGCCGCGCGTAGTGCTACGGCGACAACCGCCGCCGCTGCCAGCTGCCGCCCTGCTTCCGGTAATACTGGATCCGGTCATGCAACCGGCTCGGGCGCCCCTGCCAGAACTCGATCTCTTCGGGCACGATGCGATAGCCGCCCCAATGCTCCGGCAGTGGCACGTCGCCATCGGCGAAGCGCGCGGTCATCGTACCGAGCGTCTCCTCCAGCTCTTCGCGCGTGGCGAGCGTGCTGCTCTGATGCGAGGTCCACGCGCCAATCCGACTCGGCAACGGCCGCGAGGTAAAGTATTCCGTCGACTCCGCGCGGCTCACCCGCTGCACCGCGCCATTAATGCGCACCTGCCGTTCCAGCTCGGGCCAAAAGAAGCAGAGCGACGCATGCGGATTATCGGCGAGCTCTTGGCCTTTGCGACTGCGGTAGTCGGTGTAGAAGACAAAGCCGCGGGCATCGACGCCTTTGAGCAACACCATGCGCGCCGACGGATAGGCATCCGGCGTGGCGGTGGCGAGGCACATCGCGTTCGGCTCCAAGACCTCGGCGCGGATCGCCTCATCAAACCAGTGGTCAAACTGGACGATCGGATCGTCGTGCACATCCGCGTCGGTGAGTGCGGCGCGGCGATAGTCGGTGCGAATGTCAGCAATGGACATAGAACCCTCTGCAGCAGGAAAGGCCGTAGCGTGCGGTCATCGCACCACCACGGTGAGTCGATTGCGGGGATGCGCGGAGCAGACGCCGCCAAAGGTACCGGGCGGCACGACGTACTCGCGGGTGGCGCCGGCATCGACCGCGAAGAGCGCCAGTTGGTGATGGACACTGTCGCGATTCACCACCCGCACGGTGCGACGCCCGCCGCGTCCTCCAACCCACAGGGTGTCGGACAGCGGGGTCCGCCGGCCGTAGGGGGAGATCACCGTGGCGACGCCGCCCCGATCGACTTCGATCGTCAGATCGGGGCGTGGCCAGAGCAGCCAGGTGGCGGCCGCAATCGTGACCACGAGCCCGGTCAGAGTGAGCGTCTGGGTGATGCGTGGGGAAGCCATAAACGTGGTGCCGAGTCAGGGCGTGGTGGCGGCGTCGCGCACGGGGACGCGCATCGGCACGGTGCGTCCGTCGCGAAGCGTCACCGTGAGCGGGATCGTGTCGCCGGTGCGGAGGGCGCGTGTGAGACCCGTCAGCATGACATGGACGCCACCGGGGGCCATCACGAGACTGCTGTCGCGCGGCAGCGTGATGTCGGTGCGCGCCATCATGTGGGTCATGCCCTCCATCTGCATTGTTTCATGCACATCGGTCTGCGCGGCCAGCGGCGTCTGCCAACCGGTGAGTGTGAGCGACACCGTATCGGTGTTGGTGATGGTGACGTAGGCACCACCGATGGCGCCGGAGTCGGCGGGGCGCGCCCACGCATTCCGTACCGTGAGCGGGCCACTGGGCGTGGCGGGGCGGCCGCTGCAGGCTGCCGCACCGGTACTCACGGCGACCAGCGTCACAAGGGCGATGATGGCACGGCGGCCGAGGCGCGTTCGCGTCACAGGAGGTCCTCCAGATCGCCGGCGAGGGCGTCCCACCCGAGGCCAAAGGGATACATCGCGATGATCTGGCCGCGATCATTCACGAGGAAGAGCTGCGCCGAGTGGCTCACGAGATAGCCGGTGGTGGCGGAGGGCGCCGTCGAGGACGCCGTTGCCGACGTCGGAGCGGCATCGCGGGCGGCGGAGGCGCCGAAGGCGGCGAGCATGGCGCTGGTGGTGGCGGCGTCGCCGGAGAGGCCGATGAAGCTTGGATCGAAACGGGCGGCGTAGCGCGCGGCGATCGCTGGCGTGTCGCGCTCCGGATCGATGGAGACGAAGAGGAAACGGACTTTCTCGCTTTTCGCTCCGAGCCGGGCCTTCGTGCGCTGCCAGTCGGCGAGCGTGGTCGGGCAGACATCGGGGCAGTGCGTGTAGCCAAAGAAAATGACGGCGACCTGTCCGGGCCCCGGGGCGGTACTGATGGGCGCGCCCGTTGGGCCGCGGAAGGTGAAGGCGGCCACCGACCGGGGCGGATCGAGCTTTACCCCGCGGCTTGGGCCGGCAGGGGCGCAGGCGGTGAGGGCGAGAAGCGCCGACGCGAGGAAAGTTAAGGCGATGCGGGTGGACAGCGGCATCCCGAAATATGGTCACCAACTGGCGGCGTTCACCCCCCGCCGATTTGATTTCCGCATCATGGCGTCTCCCGTGGCCCTCCCACTCACCGCCCCGCCCACCCAACGCGGTTGGCTGGCCTATGCCGCGCTCGCCGCACTCGCTGTCGCCGCGGCCCAAGCGCTCGACGCCTACGCCTGGGCCCACTGGCGTCGCCCCACGATCTACGATGGCGACCTCGGACGACTGCTCCGCCTCATGGGATATCTCCCCACCTGGCTGATCGTCGCCGCCGCCCTCTGGCTCACCGACCGCCGCTCCACCTTCCGCGGCCGACGCGCCGCGCTCATGCTCTGGGCCCCCACCCTCGGCGGCGCCGTCGCCGAACTGGGCAAGATGCTCGTGCGTCGCCTGCGCCCAGACCCTGAGCTGTTCGTCTACGCGTGGCGCCCCTACACGGAGGACTTCTTCTCCACGCGTGGACTCGGCATGCCCAGCAGTCACACCATGGTCGCCTTCGCCGCCGCCGCCGCGCTCTCGCGCCTCATGCCGCGCGCCTGGTGGCTCTGGCTGCTCCTCGCCGCAGGATGCGGCGTCACGCGCGTCCTCGCCCTCGGACACTTTGCGAGTGATGTGGTCGCCGGCGCGCTGCTGGGATACCTCGTGGGCGATCTGGTGTCGCGCCTCGCGCCATGCCGCGTCGACGGCGCGTCCGTCACATGACGCACGACCCCACGCCACCGACCGCCGAGTCGCCGTGCATCAAGGTGTGCACGCTCGATCTGGATCAGCGCTGTCGCGGCTGCGGCCGCACGGTGGATGAAATCCGGTTGTGGCGCGACATGACGACCGCCCAACGGATCGCCGTCAATCAACGACTGGGCTTTGTCTCGCACGAACGGCCGCATCCGAAGAGCCGCGACCGAATTGTGCGCCCCATTCCCCCCGCCGCCGCCAACGGCTGACATGACCGTCGAGTCGCTCGCCGACGTGGGACGCTTCGCCCTCGCCCTCGGGGCGGCGCTCGTGATTGGCGACAGCGTGTCAGCCTGGGCGGTGGGATCGCGCCCCGGCGACCGATTGGTGGTCCCGCGTCGGATCCACCTGCTCGGCGCCTGGCTCGCCGTCCTGACGGCGCTGCTGCTGCTCTTCGTGGCGCAGGCGGTGGCGCTCGATCTGGCCCCCTCGACGGCCGAGGTGGCGATGCTCGTCCGCCAGACGGCGTGGGGGCGCGGATGGAGTGTGCTGGCTGGGGTCGCGCTGGTGGGGAGCCTCCTTGCCCTGCTGCGGGCGCCGTGGCTCCTCCGGACGCTCGTCGCCGGTGCGCTGGCCGTTGCGATGGGGGGACTTGGCCACAGTTCCGCGGACAGCGCGCCGATCGTCGCGCGCGGGCTCGACGCCGTGCACGTGCTGGGGATGGGGGGCTGGCTTGGCGCGCTCCTTTGGATGTACCGCGACGTCGCCCACGAGGTCACCCGGGGCGGGTGGCAGCGCTACAGCCGGCTCGCCGGGGTCGCGGCCCCAGTGGTCGTGCTCTCCGGAATGGGATCCGCGCTGCGGCGCTTTGGGACGGCCACCGTCCCAGAGATCCTCGGGAGCAGCTACGGGCGGCTGCTCCTTGGCAAAGTGGCCGTGGTGGGGCTCGTGCTCGCGCTCGGGGCGTGGCATCGGCGCCAGCTCGCCGAATCGGAGAGCCCCGGACGCCTGTCGGTCCTGACCGAACTGCTCTTGGCCGCAGCGGTCCTCGGCGTGACCGCGCTGCTCACCGGGACGGCCCCGCCCGGGGAATAACGGCCGCGGCGCCGCATGTTGCGGGCGCACGCTGGCATTCGGTAGTGCGTCGCTTGCACCGCGCGACCCCCGGGAAACACCAATCCCGCACGGCGACCAAAGTCAGCGTGCGGGATGATGACGCCCGGAAGGGCAGACGGCTTACCGGCCGTAGCGCTTCTTGAACTTGTCGACGCGACCCTGCGTGTCGATGAGGCGCTGCGTGCCCGTGTAGAACGGATGCGAGTCGCTGGTGATTTCGAGAAGGATGAGGGGATACGTGTTCCCATCGTCCATCGTGATCTTGGAATCGCTCGTCATCGTCGAGCGCGTGATCACCGTCGCACCCGTGGACGCGTCCTTGAACACGACCGGGTGGTACGGCGGATGAATGCCTTCCTTCGCCATCAGCAGCTCCTGCATGCGCACCCATTGCCGGCGGGAGCGCGTCCATAAGGGGATCTCCCAACGGGCACGCCCCGAAGGGCGTCCGCTGGTGAGGTGAGCCTGAATGAATGGCCGATTTGGGGCGGAGGGTCAAGGGCTGCGGCCCCGACTGTGGCCCCGGCTGCGCCCTCCGGGGCGCCCTTACCGCGCCAGCAGGACCAGTGCCGTGCCGGCCAGGCTCCACCCCAGCCGGCCCCACCGGCGGGGGTCGCGGTGCTGATTGTGCAGGGCCGCCCGCCCCACCACCTGCGCGATGTACAGGTAGGTGCCTGCGGCCACCGGGAGGATCAGCGCCGTCACCGACGCCACTCGGCTCCCAATCAACAGCGTCAACGCCGCCCCGATCATCGCCACCACCCCGGTCATGGCGTTGTACGCCACCGCCCGCATGGGGTGGATCCCGCCATGGAGAAAGAGCCCGAAGGTCCCGACTTCCCGGGGGAGTTCATGGAGCCCCACCGCAATCATGGTGAGGAGCCCGAGCGACGGGTTCGCCAGGAAGGCGGCGGCGATCAGGGCGCCGTCCACGAAGTTGTGGGTGGCGTCGCCGAGGAAGGCGAGCGGCGCGAGATGCGATGGCGGCGCCGCGCCATCCCCATGGTGCGCATCGCCCGGGTGCAGATGCACGCAGTCCGCCTCGCTGCTGTCGCTCGCATGCGCCGACGGGGCGCCGAGTGGGATGCCGTGCGCATGGGCATGGTCATGGCCGGCCAGCACCCGCTCAATCAGGGCGAAGAGTCCGAAGCCGGCGACGACCCCGAGCCCAATCCGGACCGCCGACTGCCCGGCCGCGAACGCCTCAGGGATCAGGTGCCCCACCGCGGCCCCGAAGACCGCGCCCGCACCAAAGGCCGACAGGTGCGGCAGCCATCGCCGGAGCGTCGTCTCCCGCCGCGCCATGACGTAGGTCACGAGCAGGGGCAGTCCGGAGACCAGCAACACGGCGAGCAGCGTGTCGGTCCAGATCCGGAGGGTGGGGAAGGCAGGGGAGGGCATGCGACGGAAAGGTACTCCCCACCCCAAGGGGCGCGGGTGATGAGGCCGGTCGCTGAAACCCGCCGGACGTCCGGGCGTAGATTCCTCATATGCCGATGCGCCAGCAGCCCGCCGCCGTTCCACCCTCGTCCCCGTCGCCGTCACCCGCCACGACGGTCAACTCGATCCCGACCGGGATCCCGACCGGGATCCCGGCCCTCCCCGAGGACGCGACCCCTGCCGAGGCGCTCGCGGCGCTGACGAGCTATCGCAAGGAGCTCCGCAATCAGCTCGACCGGCTCGAGGGCACGCGGCGCGAGCTCACGCAATCGCTGCAGCGCAACACGGTCCCCGAAGCCGCGACGCCTGGGGTGGTGGCACGACTCCGTGATGTCGACGCGCAGATCGCCTCGGTCGATCGCCAGCTCGCGGACGCCAATCTCGCCGTGGCGCGTGCCGCCGCGGTCCCGGGCGCGGTCGTGTCGACGCCCGTCACCCCGGCGTCACAGCTTGACCGGTTCGCCGAGTCGCCGCTCGCGATTGTCTTCACGCTCTTTGTGCTGGCGCCGATGGCCGGCGCGTATGCCTGGCGACTGCTCCGACGCCCGGCGCCGGTGCCGAAGACCGTGCCGCCGGCGTTGGAGGCGCGTTTTGAGCAGGTCACCCAGGCGATCGACGCCGTGGCGATTGAGGTGGAGCGGATCGGCGAAGGGCAGCGCTTCATCACCAAAGCGCTGGGGGAGGGGCGTCGGGAGGCGGTGGCCGTGCCCGCATCGCTCCCAGCCTCGGCGGACCCCGTCCAACGCGTTGGACCCTGACGCCGTACATTCCAGTATGACGACACGCGCAACGACCCCTCGGACCGCCACCCTGTTCGCCCTCACCCTTGGGCTGGGCGCGCTGGCGCTCCCGACCACCGCGCGGGCGCAGGCGGCGACCGACCGCGTCGAACGGATCGGCGATGCCGCGGCGTGGCGTGTGGAGCTCGAGCGGTTCGACCGCGCCAAGGAAACGGCGACGCTGCATCTCGACCACCCCGCGCATCTGATCGTACTCGCGGTGGTGCCGGGTGAGGAAATCGAACTCATCACGCCGAATTTTGTGGACGGGAGTGAGCGGCCACGATCTGGCCGGCTGACGCTCCCCATGCAGCGCGTCGCCACGCCGCCGGAGAATCCGGCCGATGCGCCGCGCACCTCGCCGACCGCCGGCTACTGCGCGGCCAGTGTCACGCAGGCCTACGCGGCGCAGCTGCCGAAGCGAACGCGCGTGGACTCCACCGGGCGCACCGTGAGCGTCTCCCCGGTGAAAGGCGATGTCTCGGCGGTGCTGAACAATCCCGACCTGATGCGCTATGTCGATCGGGCGGTGAATCAGTGCGCGCAGCAGGGCACGTACCGAATGGCCCCGACCTATCTCGCGCCACCGCGGCCGATGGCGGACCGCTATCTCGTGGTGCTCGCCTCACCCGTCCCGCTGTCCACGACGCAGATCATGGAGCGGCTGGCCGGTGTCGGCGGCACCGACGCGTCGGCGTTGACCTCCATTGGCCTGATCACCCGCGCGCTCTATGAGCGCGATGCCACGCCGTGGGGCGGCATGTACGTGGCCTGGTAAGGCCACCGGGCGGCGGGGCGCGCCGTTGTGATTGCGCCCCACCGCTCTCATGTGTCCGGCGCCTCAGGCGCCGTTGAGCACCAGCGTGTAGCTGATGGCCATGTTCGGATCGAGCGAGTCGCGCACGGAGCAGTACTTCGTGAGCGCCAACTCAATCGCGCGCGCGGCATGTTCACGCTCAATCCCCTCGCCGGTGATCTGATACGTCAGCGCAATGGCGGTGACGCGCGCCGGCACGGCGTTCGCGCGCGCCCCTTCCACGTCCACCGTCAGCGACGCGACCGGCGTGCGACGCTTCGCGAGAATGTCGACGACATCGACGCCCGTGCACCCCGCGAGGGCGCACAGCAGCGCATCGACCGGCGACGGACCGGTCTGCCCGCTCGCGTCCATGCGGATCGTCGGGCCGCCACTCTGGCGGCCGCCGTCAAAGCGATGATCGCCGGCCCACGCCACGCGGACGAGAGCGGGCGGCTTGCCAGGGGCTGGGGATGCGGCGGCGGATTCGGTGCTCATGGATGGTCTCCTATGCGAATGGGAGCGCGAACGGCGTTCCCCCATTCCGTCCACGACCCGTCGTAATTACGAACGTGCCCGTAGCCCAAAAGATACGTCAGCACGAACCAGCTGTGTGAGGAGCGCTCCCCAATCCGGCAATAGGTCACCACGGGACGCTCCGCTGAAAGCCCCAGCTCCCCTTCGTACAGCGCACGCAACGCGGTCGCTGCCTTGAAGGTGCCGTCTGCCTCGGCCGTTCGCGCCCACGGCATGCTCCGCGCGCCGGGAATGTGTCCACCGCGCAACGTGCCTTCCTGCGGATAATCAGGCATATGCGTCCGCTCGCCGGTGTATTCCTGCGGGGAGCGCACATCGACCAGCGGCAGTCCGGCCGTCATGTGCGTGCGCACCTCCGCGAAGTAGGCGCGAATCTCCGCATCCTGTCGTTCGGGTGCGACATACGCGGTGGCCGGAAAGACGGGCACGTCCGTCGTGGTTTCGCGCTCTTCGGCGAGCCACTTATCGCGGCCGCCATCCAGCACGACGGCGTTGTCGAAGCCAAACAGTCGGAAGACCCAGAAGGCGTACGTGGCCCACCAATTGTTCTTGTCACCGTAGAAGACCACGGTGGTGTTTGTATCGATGCCCCGCGCACGGAGCAACGCTTCGAAGACGTCGCGACGCACATAGTCGCGCTCAACCGGATCATTGAGATCGATGTGCCAGTCGAGTGGCTGCGCCCCCGGAATGTGCTCGACGCCATAGAGGAGCACATCCTCGTTGCACTCGATGAGGCGCAGCGTGGGATGGTGCAGATGGTCCGCAAGCCACGCCGTCGACACCAGGCGTTCCGGATGGGCATAGCCCTTGGCCACGATGGCCGGATCAGGGAGTCCGGGAAGGGAGGACAGAGTCATCTGTGCACGCTAGCGATGCGCGGGCACTGAAGGGAGTGGGGGCGCGCCCGTCCCGGGCCGCCCCGCGCCGTCACGATCTGGCGACACCGCTTGCGGCGGCGGCTGAACTGTGGGGTATGATTCAACTATGACCGATTCCCCAGACATGCTGTCGTTTCGGTATTCGGGCTCTGCCGTGGTCTATCGGCTCTTTGATGTGGGTTATGCCATTGACCTCGTGCGGGCACAGGCGCTGCTGACGGCGAGTGCGGCAGCCAATGCGCACGCCGAGGGGCGCCCGGAGCGTGTGCGCCCGGTGCGTGGTGAAGCGCAGGCGCTGCAGATCCTGAATCCCCCGATCACCGTGGTACTCGGGAGTGCGCCGTTCGTGGCCACCCCGTCCGCAGGGGCGCCGGAGATTCCCATGGCGTCCGCCGAACTATCGGCCCGCATCTTTGACTTCGGGGTCATCTCGCTGCGCATTCGCGTGCCGCTCGGCGAGGGCCTGCCCTGGGAGGCCTTCACGGCGATGGGGCGCCGGGTCGAGCGCGAGCCGCAGCTGATCGCGATGGCGGAGCAGTATCTGGCGCAGCTCGCCGTGCGGATTGCTGGCGCCGTCGAGCGACCACAGATCGCCGAGGTGCGCGAGAATCACACCGTCTTTCGGGTGACGCGGGTGGTCGATGATCGCGGGCAGCCGGTGGAGGCGGAGGCATTAGCCGGGCTCGACGTGGTGCCGCTGCTGCTCGATGAAGATCGCGCGCTCAGTGCGGACGCGCGCCGGGATTTATTGCCGCACCGCTTTTCGTACTACCATGACGATCTCACGATTCTGACGTGGGAGAGTGCGTTGGTGGTGGAGCCCGGGGAGCATGATACGGATCTGCAGTACGTGCTCGAGTTCGCGAACGCGCAGCTGCTCGAGCTGCGGTACTACGACGCCATTCTCGATGCCGAACTGCCTCGGCTGTACGACGCGATTGAGGCGGCGCGTCGGAAGCGCTCGGTCTTTCCGGGGCGGCGCTTTGGCGGGCTGCTCGCGCGATTGCATACCGTGGTCGCGGATACCACGGAGGTGGTGGAGCAAGTGGAGAACGCGCTCAAGGTGACGGACGATGTGTATCTGGCGCGTGTCTATGGCGCGGCGATGGAGCTGTTCCGGGGGCGGGCCTGGCGTGCGGGCATTGACCGGAAGCTGGCGATCTTGCGTGAGACCTATGCCATGCTGAACGACGAGGCGCAGGCCTCGCGGAGCGAGACACTCGAGATCGCCATCGTGGTGCTGATTGTGCTCGAGACGCTGATGGCCTGGTGGCGCGGCTGATTTCACCGGGTCGTCCCCATTAGATTTCGGGTCGGACCTCACCTTGACCGGCACGCCCATGGAACTCACGCGCGAAACCGTAGCGGCTGCGGTGGTTGGTACAGCGGGGATGTGGTGGCTGGGCTCCGCGCTCCTGCGCGGGCATCTCGACCGGTGGAACGCGGTGCAGCGTCGGGGGCTCGCCTATGCCGGAACCGGCTTTCTCTTTGTGGCGATCGCTGCACGCTGGCTCCAGGGGTACGGCAATCGCGGGATTGCGGTGTCGCTGATGGGCACCCTGCTGGCGATGCGCGGGATGCTGACCTTGGTGCGTGAGCGGGCGGCGATCCGGGCGCGGCTTGACGCGGAGCGCGGCGACCGGCGCTGAGGCCCCGCGCTGAGGCCCCGCGCTGAGGCCCCGCGCGGTGGACCGGGGTTAGGACCGGCGTTACGGCAAACGCCCCAGCGCGGTTAGGGCGCTGGGGCGTCGGTGCCACGATCGTGCCGCGTGATCAATTCGGCGATGGCCTCGGAGCGGCGCTGCTCCCGGACCCCCTCCACGAGTTCCGCAGGACGCTCCACCACGCCCTGGCGCGCCAACTCCTCGGCCACCGCCTTCAAGTGTCGTGGCCATACGTACCGCGCCTGCGCAAAAAAGTTCCGGCGGGTCTCCGGCTCTGCGGCGAGGAAGGTGGCGAGCGACCGGCCCCCTTTCCGTGTGTTGCAGCCCGCGCAGGCGGTCACTACGTTGCCGGGAGACCCATCGCCGCCCCGCATGCGGGGTTGCACATGGTCCACGGTCAACGC
>JBAXMW010000017.1:0-54848 GCA_037134115.1 Gemmatimonadaceae bacterium
GAGCCATTGAAGCGCGTGAAGTAGCCGCTGCGGGCGCGCGCTTCCTGCTCCACAAAGAAGAACGCATCGTGCAGCAACGACTGCGCGAGCGTCAGAATGGAATAGCCGCGATTCAGATGCCCCCAACGCGCCTGCACCGCGCCGACATCGACCGCATCAAACTCCGGCACGCATCGCCGCAGAAAATCCGGTGCTGGACGGAAGTCCGCATCGAAGAGCGCCAAGAAGTCGCCTGTCGCCTGCGGGGTGGCAGCCGCGAGGGCGCCAGCCTTGTACCCTTCGCGCGTCGGACGCCTGAAGACCGTGACCGTAATGCCGCGGGCGCGCCAGTGTGCAGCGCGGGCATCAACGATCTCGCGGGTGTCGTCGGTGGAGTCATCCAGCACCTGCAGCTCAAGCCGATCAGGCGGATACTCGAGGGCGGCGCAGGCATCGATGATTTCCGCCGCGACATAGCGCTCGTTATAGAGCGGGATCTGCACCGTGACCGAGGGCCACGCGCGATCGGTCAGCGACGGCACCGGCGGCACCGGCCGAGCCGGGGTGCGCCAATAGCGCCAGAGCAGATGGTACTGCCCCACGGCATACGCGGTCACGATGGCCACACTCGCAGCATAGACCCCAAAGAGCACCGGCCCACTCACAGGTCCGGTGATCCAGGGGAGCACATCCATGCGGCTGACGGGAAGGAGCACGGGCGAAATCTAGCGGGGCCCGCCGCCAGGGTGCCGCCAGGGTGCCGCCAGGGTGCCGCTAGGGCGTGTGGGCCAGCCGTTTCCGGGCGTCCCCCTGAAAAAAGGCATCGGCCGGCGTGCGGCGCGGCATCCGCTCCAACTGTTGCACCTCCCGCTCCGCATCGGCTCGGCGCCCCATACGGAGATAGAGCAGCGCGAGATCGGCGTGCGGGAGGACGGCCGAGGGATCGAGCGCCATCGCGCGACGGAGATGCCATTCACTGGCCTGCCAGGAAGCGTTCCGAATCACCTCGAGCCCACTGAGCAGACCGGCAAGGACCCGCACCACCGAGGGGAGCTTCCGCACCTCCTGATGCAGCCGACCAAGGATCTCATGCGCGCCGGCATGTAACGAATCGATCACCAGCACGCGACGCGCCTCGATGTACGCTTCGGAAGCGAGCGGCAGTCCGGTGCGGAAGTCGGCACGGAGGGCGCGACGGCCCAACACGGCGGCGAGCCAGAAGTGCCCGGCGGTGTCACCGGGTTGCAGCGCCACCGCACGACGGGCGAGCGCCGTGGCGCGCGCGTAGTGGCCTTCGATGATGGCCCGATCGCCTTCGATAATTCCCAGCATGATCTCACTGCGCGCCGCGCGCCAGAGCGATGCGTAGTCGCTGGGATTCCGGCGTACGCCCTCATTCGCGCGCGTCAGCGAGCCCACGGCATCACCGAGGCGAAAGAGCGAATCGGCTTGAGCGGCGAGCGGGGGAATGGCCACGGGCGCTGATTGCGCCCGCAGCGTGATGAGCGGTGCGCAGAGCGTCGCGATCACGGTGGCAGCGCGGGCCTTGCCGAGCACACGCATCAGGAGCGACCCGCGCATCGTCAGCGCTCGGCCGCCAGACACGCCGCCGCCGCGGTGACGGCCGCGTGGAGCTGCGCCGGCGTGTGCGCACTCGACAGAAAGAAGCGGAGGCGCGCTTCCTGTTGGGGCACCGCGGGCGCGATCATCGGCGGCACCTCCACGCCCGCGGCACGCAGCGCACGTGAGAGTCGGAGCGCTCGCGCTGCATCTCCCACGATCAGCGGCACGATCGGGGTGCACTCATCATGCGACCACGCGTTGGGGATGGGGAGACCGGCTTCGCGGGCGAGCGCGCGGAACTGCTGTGCGTTGTGTTGGAGCTGCTGAACGCGAATGGGCTCCAGTTGCAGTTGCTGCAACGCCGCGAGTGCGGCAGCGGCGGCCGCTGGGGCGAGTCCCACACTGAAAACAAAGCCCGGACAGCTGTCACGCAGATACTCCACCAGCACCGCACTCCCGGCGATATAGCCGCCGGCACTCGCCAGCGCTTTGCTGAGCGTCCCCATCCAGATGTCGACCGCCTCCGGCGCTACACCACACGCCTCGGCGAGCCCACGCCCCGTGGCCCCCAGCACCCCCAGTGCATGCGCTTCGTCCACCATCAGCAGCGCATCATGGCGATCTTTCACCGCGACATACGCCGCAAGATCGGGAACATCGCCATCGGCGCTGTACACCCCTTCAATAATCACCAATACCCGCCGATACGACGCGCGCACGGCGTGCAGCAGCGTGTCGAGCGCCTCGGTATCGTTGTGCGCGATGGGCATCACGCGCGCACCAGAGCTGAGCGCGCCCTGCATGGCACTGTTGTGCACCCGCGCATCACAACAGATGAGATCCCCGGGGCCCATGAGATGCGCAATCACGCTCACATTGGTGGCATGCCCGCCCACAAAGGTGAGCGCCGATTCCACGCCCACAAACTGCGCCAGCGCGGACTCAAGCGCGGCGTGGATGGGTCGCTCGCCGGCAATAAGCCGGCTCGCCGAGACCGACGTGCCATACTGTGCGATCGATGCCTGCGCCGCGGCGGTGACTGCCGGATGACCGGAGAGACCGAGATAGTTATAGCTCGCGAAATTGAGCAGCGTGCGATCACCGAGCTGTGTGGTGGACTCGGCGATCCCCTGATGCACCGCAAAGAACAGATCGTTTGCCCCCGCGGGTGCGAGCTGTGCACGACGCGCCCGCTGGGCCTGTATTTCGGGCCACTGCAGGAGGTCTCGCGTGGCGGCTGGCACAGTATCACGCGATGACGAGTTGGCGCGCGTGAGACCGGGCGTGGTTGAAGTTGTGTCGTCGGCCTGCGGCCACTGCTGCACAAGCGCATCAAGCGATGGCGCTTCCCAGAGCGTCTGTGTTTCCACCCGAAGGCCGTGCGCCGTTTCGAGCGCGAGCTGCAGCCGCACCATATCGATTGACTCAAGCCCATGCGCCGTGAGCGGCTTGGCGGGCATCACGATCGCGACGCCAAGCGACTGCATCGCATCCACCAGCGCGAGCATATGCCGATCGCCCCACTGCGCGGCGATGGCCGCGCGACGCAATTTCCCGCTGGTGGTGCGTGGGAGCGTATGCGCAGCCGTCAGGATCACCCGATCGGGGGTGACGCCGGTGGCCGTCGTGACGGCGGTACGCACGGCATCGATCACGGCGGGGGCCTCATGCGCGGGACCATGCCGGTTCATTTCGGCAACGACGATAAGCGCGGTGCCGTTCGTCGTCTCCTGCTGAAAGGCCGCCGCACCGGCGGGGCGAAGGAGCGGATGCGCATTCGCGGCCGCGAATTCCACATCGGCCGGCTGCACATTCCGTCCCTGCACAATGATCAGCGCTTTGCGACGGCCCGTGACATGCACCGCGCCATTGCGCAGCAGGCCGAGATCGCCGGTGCGGAGAAAGGTGCCTGGGAGATGCGGCAAGCGGCCGCCAAAGGTTGTCGCCGTTTCGTCGGGGCGACGCCAATAGCCCGCGGCCACCGAATCCCCCTGGACCCAGAGCTCCCCTTCTGTGCCATCGGGGACCACGGTCCCGTGCTCCGGATCAACCACCTGCACCGTGAGGCCGTTCGCGGGGTGTCCGCAGGAGACCGGTGCCTGCTCGAAGTTTGACACGGTGCCGCCGGACACGAGCAGGGTGGCTTCGGCCAGCCCGTAGCAGGGAAAGAAGACCGCGGGCGACAGCCCGCACGGTGCAAAGGCGCGCACAAATTGCACCATCGTGTCGTTGCGCACCGGTTCCGCGCCATTGAAGGCCACGCGCCAGGCTGACAGATCGAGCGTCGCTTTGTCGGCCTCCGTCACCCGCGCGGTGCACAGGGCATACGCAAAGTTGGGCGCGCCGCTGAACACGGCGCGATAGCGCGACATCGCTTCCATCCAGCGGAACGGGCGCTGCATGAAGGTGGAGGGCGCCATGAGCACCCCCGGTGCACCCAGATACACGGGGGAGAAAATCCCGCCCATGAGCCCCATGTCATGATAGGGCGGCAACCAGAAGAGAATCGGTTCGCCGGCCTGATGCCCCGAGGCCTGCTGAATCCGCTGCGCATTTGCGAGCAGATTCGCATGCGTGAGCATCACCCCACGCGGATCCCCCATAGAGCCCGATGTGTACTGCAGCATGGCGAGGGCATCGGGCAAGAGTGCAGGCGATGCGATGACCGCGTCGCGCTGCACTTCAGCACGCCCATCACCGCGCAGATCGATCGGGGTGAGGCCGGCATACGCCGCGATCGAACGGGGATCCCCACGTGTGTTGTCACACAGCACTGCGGCGGCATCGGCATCGCGGACCATGCCAACGATACGCGTATCGTCGCGGTGCGGATGCGGTGGATACGCCGGGACGGCAACCATCCTTGCCGTGAGGCAGGCAAAGAGCGCGACGACATACTCAGGACCTGGCGGTGGGCACACCATCACCCGACTTGCCGGTGGCACCGTCTGTCGGAGCGCATCGGCGACCGTGGCCACGCGCTGCCAGAGGGCCGCATAGGTGAGCGTCGCGCGCTCACCGCCATCGTCGCCCACAAAATGAAACGCCACCTGCTGCGGCGTCTCCTCTGCGCGACGAGCGAGCAGCGCGGGAAAACTCTCCGTCAGTGGTCGGAGCGTCCCGCGTGATCCGGTGGTCACCGAAGCCATCCGCGGGCGCGGTACCACGCCGCCGTCTCGCGCAGCCCGTCGGCATGCGCGATCTGTGCGCGCCAGCCGAGTTCGCGTTCGAGCGCGCTCACATCGCAGACCCAGGCCGGCTGCTCCGCCATTGCGAGCTTGAAGCGGTTGATCATCGGCACGCGGCCGGTCAGCGCACCGCGAAGATCACCGATGCGCGAGCCCGCGCGCAGCAGCCCCATGGGGACCGTGACCGCGCGGAGCCGCTCCCCGGCGCCGACGCGTCCCGTCACCTGCGCCATCGTGTCGTAGAGCGCTCCCCAGCTGATCGGCTCCGGATGCGCCACGAAATACGTGCGGCCAATTGCCGCAGGCGCCGTCGCCGCGAGCAGTGCCGCGATCACGTCGTCGACATGCACCAGCGACATGACGTGGTGCGGCGGGACCGCGTGCACCGGCAACGGGCCGCTCACCTGGCGAAAGACCGCGAGAAAGCCCCGGTCCCCCGGTCCGTACACCGCCCCCGGCCGGAGAATCGTCAGCGGAAGCGTCGGGGCACTCGGTGCGTCGCCTTGCGGCGCGCCGCCATTCGGTGCGTCGGCTAGCGCGGCACCGACGCGTGGCGGGGTGACATGCGCGAGGGCGGCGAGTTCGCCGTTCCGTTTGCTGCGGCCGTAGGGCTCCTGCGGATTCGGCGGGTCCGTTTCCCGCACCGGTTCGGCCGCCGAGCGCGCGGGGCCATGGGCGGCGAGGGAGGAGACCAGAATCAGATGCGGGGGGGTGGCGCGAAGCGAGAGCGCCTGCGCGATCCGCGCACAGGGGATGACGTTCCCCTCATGGAACTGGTGCGACGCGACCGCCCCGATCTGTCCCCCGACATGGAAGACGTGCGTGACCCCCTCCCACATCGGGTGGGTCGTCAGCCCGAGATCCTGATTGAGGTCGACGGCGAAGGGCTCGACCCCCTCCGGCAGCCGGTCGGTGCGCGTCGCTGGGCGGACCAGCACCCGCACCGGCACCCCCCGGGCGCGGAGCGCGCGCACGAGGTTCGAGCCAATGAAGCCAGTGGAGCCGGTGACGAGGGCGACGCCCGTAATGTTGGCGGCCCCGTCGGAAGGCATGCTCATGGACCGTCGGCAGGCTGGGGAATGCTCATGCAGGAAAATGATAACCTCACCAAGTCAGGACACCGCCACATTGAACCACGCGGTCCCCAATTCCGTCGTCAGCGGGTGCAGGACATCGGGTGGAATTCCACCCCCGGGCCATGCCGGGTCCGCCCCAATCCATATGGCGTGGAGTAGTTCATTGGACTACACTTCTCTTCTGCACTTTGAATGGGGTCCGGTGAAGAGCACCGCCTGCTGACACCACCGGGGTTTCGATTTCCGGTTTGTGGTGGCGGCGTTTCGCGACCCCAACAGGCTGATTTTCGCCGACATGCGCCAGGAGTACGGCGAATCCCGTTTCCAGTTGATCGGACGGATTGAGGAGCGGGTTTATGTCGTGGTGTTCACGCCCAGACCCTCTGCCCTCCGCATCATCTCCGCAAGAAAGGCCAATTCCCGAGAGGTACATCGCTATGGCACCCGGACCAAAGCGCCCGACCACCACAGCCCCCCGCCGATCGAAACTGAGCGGAAAAAGGACCAGTCGGACGTCCGGAACGGCAGGGATGACCGTTGAGCACTTCACGCTCGACATGGGAGATCCCAACCTCCCGCCGAGCGGCCGTTGCGACATCGCGCGCGTCGAGGCCACCACAGAGGCCGACATCGCCCGACACATGGCCGAAGATGACGCGGAGCTCATGCGAGACGTCGCCCGCTATGCTCGGCGCGTTCGGAAGCGTTTGGGCTTCAGTCAGGTGGAGTTCGCCGAACGGATCGAGGTATCCCTCGACACCATCCGGAACTGGGAGCAGGGGAAACGGTGTCCCACCGGTGCCGCGAAGGCGCTCCTGCGGGTACTCGACATGGCCCCGGAAGCCGCTCTGGCGGCGCTGGCCACGCCGATCGAACGCATTGCCACCGAGCGCAACAGCTGGGAATGATGCAACTGGTGGCCGGGAACGCCCCCTACCACGCCTGGCCGATCACCACCAGCGCGCGCCAGGGCGCCGCATGATCCACCGCCCGCGACGCCCCGACAAACACCCCGCCGCCAAACAAGCGGACCCCCGCCGACATCGCGCCGCGAATCCCGTCGGTCACCCGCACCCCCGGCGCCCAGGTCGGGACCACCGCTAACGCAGGGAGCCCCGCCACCACCGGCGGCGTCACCAGCCGCCCCATCGCGGCCCGCGCCCCCGCCGTCGGTGCATCCGCCCACCCGGCCTGCACCCCGACACTCACCGTTGGCGCCACCGCGGGAAAGAGCACCGACCGCCACCGGATCGGCTGCCGCCACAGTTTGAGCGGATACTGCACCGACCCGCGGAGCATCGCCGCCCGACTCCCCGCAAACTCCTTGTCCTCGTAGCCGGTCAGATTCTGCGGCGTCCCCAGCTCAAACAGCTGTTGCGGCGGCGGCCGGTCCCCCACCACCACCCCGGCATCCGCCCGCACCGTCGCCAAAAACGGCCCGATCACCCGACGCGCCACCAGCCGCCCCTCGAGCCGCTGCCAGGACAACGTCCCATCGCCGCGCTCATAGCTCAGCCGAGAGCCCACCCCGGGGCGCACCCCCTCCACACTCACATCGGGGTGCCACTCCGCCAGCAGCGCCGTCCGGAGATACCCGCCTTCATCGACCCCGCGATTGGCCCGGTACGCCGACCCGCCCAGCGGACTCCGCGCATACGTCGCGCCCCGATACCGGTCGTCGGCCACCCCGACCTCGCCACGCACCACCCACGTGCGCGGACCCACCACCCGCACCACCCCAGCCGTCAGCAGCCGCCGGTCGACGTAATCGTACGGGTCCTGCGAGGAGAACAACGCCGAGGCGCTGTTCCCGGAGTCGAGCGCAATCCGGAAATCGTTGGTGATATCGAGCGTCCGCCCCCCACGCAGCTCCATCGTCCACGGCCCGGTCGTCCGCGCCACCGACAACCGCCCCCGAACCTCCTGCTCATGCCACGCCCATCCCACGTTCCCGCGCACCACCACCCCGGGCGCCAGATCCCGCAACGACCACTTCCCTCCCACCCCAGTGAACAACCCCTCCACCCGGTTGAAGTGCACCAGATCCGTGCGGAAGGTCGTCCCCCAGTCAAAACGCGGCGTCCCGGTGGGGCGCCAGCGATCGGGACCCACATCGAGGAAGTCGTCGGCATGCAGCCCCGCCACGAGCGCACCAAAAGCGGAGCGCCACGCCGCATACGATTGCAAGGAATCGCCGGTCGCGAGTGTGAGACGGACTCGGCGCAAACGCTGCAGCGTATCAGAGGTGACCACGAACGCCGATCGCAGCGTACTGTCGTTGACCGTCACGTCGCGAATGCGCGACACGAGACGAATCACCGCGCGGTTCTCCCCCAACAGCGGCGACGTCGCCTGAATCTCCACCCGCTGCCGCACCGGTAACCAGAACGCCCCCGCCTGCTCGGCATTCTCCAGCTCAACAAACGCGACGACATCACGCACGATCGACTGCATCGCGACCGCCGCCGCCCGCGCACCACCACCCGTGGCCATCGGCCCGTAACGCACAAAACTCCCACGCATCCGCACCAACGCGCCGCTGGTTGCATCGAGCGCCATCTCACCATCAAAGACGAGCACCGGGGTGCTTCGCCGCTGCGTCACCGAGGCCTTCGGACGCACGCGCACCGATACAATGGGAATCACCCGCGTGCTACTGCGAATCGTGACGATCGTATCGCCACCGGTGTAGTCGTAGTACTGATCCCGATCGGTCGCCAACGGATGCACCGCGAGCAACGTATCCGGCGGATCACGACGCACCCCCTGCCGACGCACCACCCGCTCTGCCAATCGCTGCGCCTCGGCCGCAAACGACGAATCACGCGAGACCGAGTCTTGATCGACGGTGCGCGAGACGGTGCGCAATCGGTTCCCATACAGTGACGGGATCAGCCAGCCGGCTGGAAAGGCCGACAGCATGGAGATGTTTGGCCCGGTCTGCTGCGAGCGATAGCCCACCACATGCTGCTCCGCCGCCCCATCCCGCTGCCAGCGGAGCGTGCTCGCAATCTGTTCTTCCGAACCAATCAGTTCGTTCCCGGTTTCCTGACGGACGACAATGCTGATATCCGTCTCCACCGCGGCGCGATAATTCCGCAACGCCGCCGGCACGTGGTTCCGTCGACTGGCATCGGCGAGCAACGCCGCCAACGCGCGCGGTGACAGGACACGCGCCGATACCGATGGCGTCGCCTCCTGTGCCCTGACCGGTGAGATCGCACCGGCCAGGGCCATCACGAACAGCAGCGCGCCGCGACGCCTCACGAACAATCCACTTACTTCGCCAGCACGATTTCGATCGGCGCACCCTGCAGCGCGATCTTCACCAACCGATGCGGCGCCGCCACCGTCACATAAAAGAAGGTCGGCTGCTCCGCCCCATCGATCGTCGCCTTGTACGTCTTGAAAGTCCCCGCCGGCACCGTCACCTCTTCTTCGCCCACCACGGTGATCCCGGAGTTCTTCGCGCTCCCCTTGCCGCTCTGAAAGACCGTGAACGGAATCTTGGCGTTCGCCGCGAAAGGCATGATGGGCATGAACGCCGGCACGACGTTGTCATCGAGCGCTCCCGCCGGCATCTCACTGTTCACCGTGATCGACGTGGGACCCTGCGGACCCGGCGTCTTCGAGGTCCCCG
Source organism: Gemmatimonadaceae bacterium (assembly GCA_037134115.1). Lineage (GTDB taxonomy): Bacteria > Gemmatimonadota > Gemmatimonadetes > Gemmatimonadales > Gemmatimonadaceae > Gemmatimonas. The sequence continues at coordinate 9,447 of JBAXMW010000017.1, forward strand.
TCGCCTTGCCGTTCGCATAGGTGACATCGATCATCGCCTCCTGCCCCTGCACCGTGCCCGTCTGCTTCGACGTGCGCATCACCCCCGTCCCGCTGAAGGTGATCACCGACGTCTGATTGATCACCGGACCCAGCACGGTCTTCTCGACGTAGCGCCAGCCATCGCCATCGCGCTCGAGTCGCGTCGTCTGATAGCCAAAGGGATTTCCCTGCAGCTTCACGACAAAGCTGTCAGCCGTGGCGACCAGTGCGCCCCAGTTCAGCGACAACGTCGTCGCCTTCGGCTTGAGATCCGCCGGCGTCAGCGGCTTGCCATCGACATCCACCAGTCGCAGCGTCGTCGCAATCCCCTGCAGCTTGTCATACAGCTTCGCGGCATCACCCACCACGAGAATCACGCCCTTATCGGGCTGGAACGCAGCCGCGGCAGCCGCTTGCGCCGACGCCGGCGTGACTGCCGACAGCTTCTGCCGATAGGTCGCGACGTAATCGGCCGGCAGCCCCAGCAGCTTCGCTGTCGCCACCTGCCCGGCCACCTGCTCCGCCGTTTCCACCGTGAGCGGGAACCGACCGGTCAACGACCCCTTCCGCTTCGTGAACTCGTCCATCGGCACCGGCTGCGTGCGCAGTTCACGCATCTGCGCGAGCATCACCTTCACGGCCGAATCGGTGACCTCAGTGCGGAACTCGCCCGTCGCCTGGAAATTCCCCACACCACGCTTCCGCGAGAGCCCTGAGTACGATCCGTAGGTCCACCCCTTCTCTTCACGGAGAATCCGGAAGAAGCGCCCTTCACTGCCACCACCCAACACTTCATTCACCACCGTCGCCGCAAAACTCCGCGAATCACTCGGCAGCCACGTGGTGTTGCCGATGATCACATTGCTCTGCACCGAACCCGGGCGATGCACGAGCAGGAGTTCATTCGCGGTGCGCGCCGGTACCGCTGGCAGCGCGGCCGATTTCGGTGGCGCACCACTCCAGCCAGCAAACGCCTTCGTCGCCAGCGCCTTCGCCGTCGCGAGATTCATCGCTCCCGCAACCACCAGCAACGCCCCTTGTGGACGGAGCTGCGCCTTGTGGAACGCGACGATCTCCTCGCGCGTGATCGCCTTCACCGACGCTTCATCGGCCTCAGCGCCATACGGATGCGCTCCATAAATCGCCTGCTTGTACAACCGTCCAGCAATCACGGCGGGCTGTGACTTGCCGAGCTGGATGCTGGAGAGCGTCTGCGTGCGCAGCAGCTCCACCTCACTCGCCGGAAACGTGGGGCGCAGCGTCGCATCGGCCAGCAGCGAAAAGGCCAGCTCCGCATCCCGCGACAGCGTGTTCACGTACAGACCCAGAAAATCATCACCCGCCGATGCAGAGAAACCGCCACCGACCCCTTCAATCGCCGCGGCGAACTCATCGGCCGAGCGTGTGCCAGCGCCCTTGCTGAGGAGCCCGGCCATCATGCCGGCGAGTCCGCGCCGAGTGGTGGGTTCCTGCACCGCGCCAGCGGCGAAGGAGAGCGACAGCGAAATCACCGGCTGCTTGCGGTTCTCGACGACCAGGAGCCGCAGGCCATTCGGCAGCGTCGCTTCCTGGAAGGGCGGGAACTGCGCCGGCGCGAGCGCGAGCGGCGCGGGTGGTGTTTTCGGCGAACCTTGGGCCAGCAGCGCAGCGGTGGGCAGCGTGGCCGACAGGAGGGTCATCGCGGCGAACGCGGGTGCCAGCGTGCCGGCGGTGGACAGAGCAAGGCGGCGCATCACTTCTTCTCCGGCTGAATGATGAGCGTCAGCGAATTCGCCGGCTGCAGATACGTCGCGGCGACCCGCTTGATATCGGCGGCAGTCACGGCATCGTAGCGATCGAGATCGGTGTCGACAGCCTTCACGTCGCCCAAGAACATCGCGGCGAAGTGCACCGCCTCGGCAAAGAAGAGTGCCTGTTGCCGCTCGGAGACTTTGCCATAGCGATAGGCGTTCTTGGCCTTCGTGACTTCGGCGTCGGTCACGCCGTCGGTCACGACCCGGGCGATCTCGGACATCATCAGCTTTTCGGCCGATTCAATCGGCACGCCCTGATTGGCAACGGCGAGCGCGGCCCAAGCCCCGGGTCCGCGCGTCGGTCCGAAGGGATTCACCAGCGCCTGATTCGCGATCGTGAGCTTCGCTTCTCGCCCCAAGACGCGGTTGAAGCGCGAGCTTTCGCCACCACCGAGGATGGTGCCGAGGAGCTCGAGCGCCGGATAATCCTTGTGGTTGACGGCCGGAATCCGATAGGCGATGAGCGCCGCCGGCAGCGTCGCGTTCTTATCGGGGAAGACGGTGCGACGCGCCGCGGTGCCGAGCGTCTGCGTGCATTGGACAGCGGGCGCGTCCTTGCCGCGCGGAATGTCGCCGAAATATTGGGCGATCATCTTCCGCGCGTCGGCCGGGGTGAAGTCCCCGACCACGACCAGCGTCGCGTTGTTCGGCGCGTAGTACAGGTTGAAGAACGCCTGCACATCGCCCACCGTCGCGGCGTTGAGATCATCCATCGAGCCAATGCTCGGATGCGCATAGGCGAAGCAGCTCGTGGCATCCCAGAGCGTGGGCAAGCCTTCCACCAATGCGCCGGAGTAGGGCTGATTGTCCACGCGGAGGCGCCGTTCTTCTTTGACCGCTTCCTGTTGGTTCTTCAGATTCTCCGGCGTGATGGCGAGCGACCGCATGCGGTCCGCTTCGAGCCACAGCGCGAGGTTGAGCCGGTTCGACGGCAGATACTCGTAGTAGTTCGTGACGTCGGCGCGCGTGGAGCCATTGAGCTCGCCCCCCGCATCACCCAAGAGCGCCATATGGTCGCCCTTTTTCACATTCCCCGAGCCTTGGAACATCATGTGCTCGAAAAGATGCGCGAAGCCCGTGCGCCCCTTCACCTCATTGCGCGAGCCGACATTGTACCAGAGATCGACCGCGACCACCTGGGAGGAATGATCCTCGACCAGATGCACGGTGAGCCCATTGGGGAGCGTATAACTGTCAATGCGAGTCTTGGGAGACTGGGCGCCCAAGACGGCTACTGCCGTAGTGAGTAACAATGCCTGTTGTACTAAGGCACGGATCATAGAAAATCTCCTGAGCAAAATTTATGCATACCTGCGACAGTCGTGAGGAAGCAGTCACAGACGAGTGATAAGTGGTAAGCCTTATCACTTCCCACTCGTTGGTTACTGCCCCCTCATCACTCTCCCGATTCTCTCCCCCGGTCCCACCTCTCACCCAACCGCCTCCGCCGCCTCCCCCCACGCCTGCATCGCCACATCCAGCGCATCCCGCGCCTCCTCCAGCGCCTTCCCCAACTTCTGCGCCGTCTTCACCCCGTCCGGCGTGTCATACAACGAGGGGTCATCGAGCCGGGTTTCAAGGGCGGCGATCTCCGCCTCCAGCGTCTGCACCACCCGCTCGGCGTCAGCCAACTGCCGTTCCAGCTGCCGCGCATTTTTCTGTGCCGACGGAGCCTTCGCCTTCTCCGCCTTGAGCGCCGCACTGCGCGCCGCCGATGCGCGCTGCGATTCGGCGACACTCGCCGCCCGCGCGTCCTTGTCCGCCTTCGCGCGCGACTCCGCCCGCAGCTCTTCCCACTCCACAAAGCTGCCGTCGAAGGGGAGCATTTTCTGATCGCGGAGCTCCCACACCTGCGTCGCCAACCCGCGCAACACCGCGCGATCGTGGCTCACCATCAGCACCGTCCCTTCGTACGCATCAATCGCATCTTCGAGCGCTTCAATCGACTCGACATCGAGATGATTCGTCGGCTCGTCAAGCACGAGCAGATTATTCGTCGAGAGCGTCAACAGCGCGAGCGCCACACGCGCCCGCTCCCCACCGGAGAGCGTCCCCACCGTGCGCTGCACTTCATCGCCGCTGAAGCCAAAACGCCCGAGGTGCCCCTGCACCAGCCGTCGCTCCCAAAGCGGCCGCTCATTCGCGATCGCGTCATAAATCGACATCGCGAGCGGCAGATGCCCAACATCCTGTCGGTAATACGCCACCGTCGTGCTGGGCCCCACCTTCACCTCACCCGCAGCCGGCGGCATTTCGCCAAGCAAGGTTTTGATCAGCGTGCTCTTCCCCGCGCCGTTGGGCCCCACCAGCGCGACGCGTTCCCCACGCTCCAGCACCACGGTGCAATCACGCACCAAGGGGCGCGGCCCTTGCTCCGTCGGCACCGCGATCGTGACATGCTGCGCTTCCGCCACGCGATCGCCGCTGCGCGTCCCGGCGGTGAGCCGGAGCGCCATCACGGCATCGGCCCCAATCGGGGCAGAGAGGCGGGGCATCCGTTCGAGGCGCTTCCGTCGCCCCTTCGCCTGCGCCGTGTTTTGCCCGGCGATGTTGCGCGCGATGTAGTCGCTTTCCGCCGCGATCTTTTTCTGCTGCTGCTCAAACTGCCGCTGCTGCGTGAGCCGACGCTCTTCGCGCTGCGTGACAAACGCTTGATAGCCGCCCGTGTACGTGAAGGCGGTCCCCCCTTCGAAGTGCAGCACATGATCCGCAAACGCCGACAAAAACGCGCGATCATGCGAGATACACAGCACACTGCGATCGATGGTCTGGAGATGCTCTTCGAGCCAGGCGGTGGTGTCGAGATCGAGGTGATTGGTCGGTTCGTCGAGAATCATCAGATCCGCCGGCGTCGCGAGCTGCCGAGCGAGCGCCACGCGTCCCCGCTCACCACCGCTCAGCGTGCCGATACGCGTCACACGCGCCGACTGCGGATCGAAGCCCACACCCATCAACACGCTGTCAACCTTGGCTGTCATCTGATAGCCGCCCTCGCGCTCAAAGCGCTCGAGATCGCGGCCGTACTTCTCCATCGCGGACTCGCCATGATCGTGCTCGAGTTGCGCCGCCTGCTCCGCCAGCGAGCGCTCGAGCGCGCGCAGCGGGCCAAAGGCATCCGCCACGATCTCCCAGAGCGACTGATCTTCAGGGAAACGCCGATGCTGATCCATGAGCGACACCCGCAACCCAGGGGTCCGCGCCACAGAACCCCGCGTGGGCTGCAGGTCGCCCGTCAGGATCCGCACCAGCGTGGTCTTGCCGGTCCCATTCCGTCCGACCACCGCCCAGCGATCGCCGGCGCCAATGGTGAGCGAAATGTCCCGAAAGATTTCGGTCGCGCCAAACTCAACGAACGCGTTCCCAACAGAAAGCAGCGTCACAGACTCACGGGAGAAGAGGAAACCAACGACGTCCATGCCGCCCGGACCCGCTCGGCCGCCACCAGCATCGCCGACCGGTCATCCGCCGACAGCGCCCGGACTCGGCGCCGGAGCCGCAGCGCGCGCACCGCGTCATGCCACCGAATCGTCAGGTCGCCAAGCCTCGGCAGCAGCAGCCCCGGCGGCAGGGCCCACCAGGGGGACCAGCCGCACCAATGGGCGACGGTCGCCATGAGCCCGCCAAGGAGCAGATACCCCAGAAAGATAAGATGGAGGCCCGGGACGATCGCCCGCGTCAGCACATCCGTCCGCACCTCCGCCATCCGTCGGGCCAGCGCCCACACCACCCGAAAGAGCGGCCCGTGGATCACCGACCCCACGAGCGCCAACGGCGCGTGCAGCGTCACTATATAGATGGCGGGCCACAGCGCCTGCGGATTCGCCGCCCCGGCGGCATCGAGCACCCGCGCCGTATCCCGGGCGGAGGTCGGCTTCCCCCCCAGCCGCTCGACCCATTCCGCCAGCGGATCGGCCAACGTCCGCCAATGGGGGCCGTCCGGATGCGGCAGCTCCCCCGCCTGCGACGGGTCCCGCCCCTCCACCAGCTGGGCGCACCGGTGTTGGACCGACGCCGTCGAGGCGAGGATCGGCTCGTCGGGGGAGGCCGACAGCGCCGCCACCGCCGCGATCAGCCGGTCGCGAGCCGCCGCGTTGGGCCAGCTGCTGCTGTTCCGGGTGACGGCGGCGAGAGCCTGGTGGAGCTGCTCGCCGAGCGCCGGCGCCGACGGCTCTGCCTGGGCGGCTTGCCATTCCCGGAGCGATACCGGCGCCCCGATCACCACGGTCAGATCACTCCGCGGCTCCCGAGGCGCCTCATACTGCACGCCAAACGGGACCATCGTGATGTCAGCAATACGCCCACTTATCGCGCCATCATAAAAACTGTCAAGCACCATCATCGGGACACCCGGACGTGTTTTCCCAATGTGCGCATGATCGTGCAAACCGCCTTCCGGGAAGACGCCGACTACGGTGCCCGCCACGAACGCGTCGTGGACGGCGCCGGCGGCCGCCTGATTGATGGCGGTGAGATCCATCCCGCGCTCCCGCATCTTCCGGACGTCGCGAGCCCGAGCCACCGGGATCACCCCAAGCCCCCGGTAGACCGCGCCGGCCAGCGGCATGGTGGTCGCGGAGATGGTCGCGATGTACCGGACGGGGCGCCGAGTCGTGTAAAAACCGGCCAGCACGTCAGGAAGATCATTTGGGTGGTTCCCGAAGAGCAGCACCGCGCCGGTGGCCGGGATCCGCTCCCGCCCGACGTAGTGGATCTCCCGGTACATCCAGCGGAGGGAGCGCCGGCTGAGGGCGTCCACCAGCCAAGGGACAAAAGCGATCGGCATATCAGGAAAGAAAACACATCGGAGGGTGCCTTGACGATGCTTGTGCACCGAGTGAGGTTGGCAAACTGATGTCACCCTACCTCACGTTCCTGCTCTATCTGCTGGCACTCGTCGGGTTCACGGCACTCGTGTTGATCCTCAACGCGCTCCTGGGCCCGAAGCCAGCCATGACGTCCACCAAACTCGAGCCCTTCGAGTGCGGGGCGACGCCTGTGGATCGCGTGAATGTCCGCGCCGTGCCCATCAAGTACTACGCGGTCGCGATCATTTTCATTCTGTTCGATCTCGAAACGATGTTCCTGTTCATCTGGAGCCTCGCGGCGAAGCCGCTCACCGGGTTCCTGATGTTCACGTTCTTTCTGTTTGCCGCGCTGCTGGTGCTCTGCCTGCTGTATGTGTACCGCGCGCGGATCCTCGAAGCGGTCACCGACTGATGCCTGGCTATGGCAAGCCGCTCCCGCTGCTGGCGGGAACGCCCGGTGCGTCGACGCCCGGTCACACGAAAGACGGCGCCTTCGAATTCATCACGACGCGGAAAGATGAACTCGTGGGATGGGCCAGAAAGTTCTCGCTCTTCCCCTATCCGTTCGTGACCGCCTGCTGCGCCATGGAGTTCATGGCCGTCGCCGGCCCCAAGTACGATACCGACCGCTTTGGCGCGGCACTCCCGCGCTTCTCGCCGCGACAGGCCGACCTCCTCATGGTGGTCGGCACCGTCACGCAGAAGCAAGCGCCGATCCTGCTCAAGGTCTACGAGCAGATGTGCGAGCCCAAGTGGGTCATGGCCTTCGGGGTGTGTGCGAGCACGGGCGGCTTCTATCAGAACTACGCCTCCCTCCCCGGGATCGATCGCATCATTCCGGTGGACGTCTATGTCCCCGGGTGCCCGCCGCGTCCGGAGATGGTGATTGACGGCATCACGCGGTTGCAGGAGAAGATCGCGAACAGCCGGCACCCCATCATCAACGATCGGTTCTGACGATGCCAGACGTGGCGGCTCTCTTTGCACGGATCCAGCAGACGCTCGCGCAAACGGCGGAAGATCCGACGGCGGACAATCCGACGGCGGGCGATCCCACGGCGGCCGTCCGCTCCGGTGGGATCTCGCATGGCACGCTGGTGCTCGCGATCACGCCGGATGCGCTCCTCGGGACCGTGGATCGCCTCAAGACCGACTTCGGCTTCGACGTCTTCCTCGATGTCACCGGCGTCGACTGGCCCGACGATGCGCTCCGCTTTCAGGTCGTCTGGCACTTCTATAGCACCACGCACTTCGCCCGTGTCCGTCTGACGACGCGCGTCGCGGAGAGCGACCCGACCGTCGACACGCTGACGGGACGCTATGGATCGGCCGGCTACAGCGAACGCGAATGCCACGACATGTACGGCATTCAGTTCCGCGGCAACGCCGATCTCCGCCCGATTCTGTTGTACGAAGGGTTCACTGGTCATCCGCTGCGCAAGGATTATCCGAAGCAGCTGGAGCAGCCGCTCGTGCCGTACCGTCCGCCGCAGAGTGCCCTTGTCCGCTAGCCCGATTCAGCAGCCCGGGATCGCGAACCCGATCCACCCGGCTTTCACGACGCACCAGCGCGATGACACCGTCATCGTCAGCTTGGGACCGTCGCACCCGGCGACGCATGGCACTGTGCAGATCATCGCCGAACTCGATGGCGAGAAGGTGCTGCGCACCGATGTGCACTGCGGCTATCTGCACCGCGGCTTTGAGAAGGAGTGCGAGGATCACACCTGGCACAATCTCATTCCGTATGTCGACCGGCTGAACTACTGCTCCGCCCTCATCAACGGCTTCGCCTATTGCGATGGCGTCGAGCAGCTGATGGGTGTCACGATCACGCCGCGCACGAAGTACCTCCGCACGCTCCTCTCGGAGTACTCGCGCGTCTGCGATCACCTCACCTGCGTCGCCGCCCAGCTCATGGAGCTTGGCGCGATGACGGCGTTCTTGTATCTCGTCACGGTGCGTGACCACATGTACGAGCATCTCGCCGCGCTCACCGGCGCGCGCGTGACCTACTCGTACAGCCGCATCGGTGGCCTCGCTCACGATGTCCCCGATGGCTGGTTCGCCCGCCTCCGCGAGCTGTTCACCGAATACGAAACGATGGTGGAGCGGGTCCACGGTCTCGTCGACCGCAACCGGATCTTCATTGACCGGATGCGGCGCGTCGGCACCATCGATACCGCCACGGCGCTCCACTGGGGCTTCACGGGACCGATCCTGCGCTCCACCGGCGTACCGCGCGACCTGCGGAAGGACACGCCCTATCTCGCCTACGCGGAGCTCGACTTCGAGGTCCCGGTTGGCGTTCTCGGCGACAACTATGACCGCTACTTCATCCGCATGCGCGAAATGGATGAATCGGTCTACATGATGCGGCAGCTGCTCGAGATGATTCCGGACGGCCCTATCAATGTCGACGACCGGCGGTGTGTCTTCCCCGAGAAGGCGCTGGTCTACACGGAAATTGAGTCGCTCATCAACCACTTCAAGCTGGTGATGGAAGGCCCCGTGGTCCCGGCCGGCGACATCTACGTCGCCCACGAAGCGCCGAACGGGGAGCTCGGCTTCTATATCGTCAGCAATGGCAGCGGCACGCCGCACAAGGTGCATGTCCGCTCGCCCAGCTTTGTGCACATGGGTGGCGTGCACACCATGCTGAATGGCCATCAACTGGCTGATATCGTGACGACCTTCGGGTCGGTGAATATGATCGGCGGGGAGTGCGATCGATGAGTGAACTGGTCCAACGGCTGATCCCGGAATTCGAGCGCTGGAAGGAACGCTATCCCGCGGGCTTTGAAGGCTCGCTCACGATTCCGTGCTTCCGTCGCATTCAGGAAGAACGTGGCTACGTCGCCGATGACGATGTCGATGCCCTCCAGGCCTACCTCGGCATCGCCCGCACGCAGCTCGATGAAGTCCTCGGCTTCTACACGCAGTTCACGCGGAAGCCGCTCGGCAAAACGCATCTGCAGGTGTGCCACAACGTCTCCTGCTCGCTCCGCGGCGCCGCGAATCTCGTGACGTACCTCTCCTGCAAGCTCGGCATCCAGCCTGGACAGACGACGCCCGACGGGAAGTTCACCCTCAGCACCGTGGAGTGCCTCGCCTCGTGCGGCACGGCCCCCATGATGATGGTGAACGATGCCTATCATGAGAATCTGACGCCGGCCACGGTCGACGCGCTGCTCGCGGAGCACTCCGCATGAGCGACACCACGACGACGCCGGCGCTCTCCGGCACGAAGTTCTTCATGAACTTCCCGGTCACCGAGACGTCGCACTCGCTCGAGGCGTATCGCGCCCGCGGTGGCTATCAGGCGCTCGAAAAGGTGGTGCGCTCCATGCAGCCCACCGAAGTGACCAAGGAGGTCTCCGCCTCCGGCATTCTCGGGCATGGCGGTGCCGCCTTCCCCGCCGGCCGGAAGTGGGGGGTCGTGAAGCTGGGCGATAACCAGCCGCACTACGTCTGCATGAACGCCGACGAAGGGGAGCCAGGGACCTTCAAGGACCGCTGGCTCCTCGAGAACGTGCCGCATATGTGCCTCGAAGGGCTCATCATTGCGTCGTTCGCCCTCGAAGGTCGGCACGCGTTCATCTATATCCGCGGCGAGTTCGATCTGCCCTACCGTCGCATGGCCGCCGCCATTGAAGAGGCGTACGCTGCAGGCCTGCTCGGGGAGAACATCCTCGGGACCGGCTTCTCCTGCGATGTGGTGCTGTATCGCGGGGCCGGGTCCTATGTCTGCGGCGAAGCGTCGGCGATGCTCGCGTCGCTCGAAGGGAAGAAGGGGTGGCCGCGCAATCGTCCGCCTCGCCTCACGGTGAAGGGGCTCTATCAGCGCCCCACGGTCGTGAACAACGTCGAAACGCTCGCCAATGTCCCGGTCATCATTGGCCAAGGGGCCGCGGAGTTCCGGAAGGTTGGCGTTGCGAAGAGCCCCGGCACGCAGATGATCTCGATCTCGGGACACATCGCGAAGCCCGGCGTCTACGAAGTGGAGTACGGCTACTCGTGGGAGAAGTTCATCTACGAGGACTGCGGCGGCATGCAGGGGGGCAAAGCCCTCAAGTGCATCATCCCCGGCGGCGTCTCCACCAAGATTCTCTCCGCCGACGAAATCAAAGGCGTCACGCTCGATCACCTCACCGCCGTGGCCGCTGGCTCACAGCTCGGCTCCGGTGGCATGATGGCCGTCGCGGAAGGCACCTGCATGGTGCGGCTGCTGCAGGTGATCCAGCGCTTCTATCATCACGAGTCGTGCGGGCAGTGCACGCCCTGCCGAGAAGGGATGGGGTGGATGGACCGCGTCATCAATCGCATTGTGCGCGGGGAAGGGCGTCCGGACGACATCGATCGCCTCTATCACATCTCGAACGCGAACGACGGCACGACGATTTGCAGTCTCGGGGACTCCGCCGGCTACGCCGCCACCGCGATCATGGATCACTATCGCGAGGAGTTCGAGTACTACATCAAGAACGGCCGCTCCATGTACGACGGCTGCCTGACGGTTGAAGATCCGTTTGCTGGCGCCGTCGCGGCCTTGCGTGGCGCGACCGCGAACGCGACCGCGACGGCGGGAGCGGTGGCATGAGCGACCGGGCGCCGAAGACCTTTGAGTTTTTTGTCGATGGCGTGTCGATGCAGGCCGAAGACGGGCAGACCGTCATTCAGGCGGCGCGCGCCAATGGCGTGGACATTCCGCACTTTTGCTGGCACCCGCAGCTCTCGGTCCCCGGCAATTGCCGCATCTGCATGGTGGAGATCGAGTCCGACGGCGGCAACTGGTTCGACATTGCCTGCAACATGCCGGTCACCGAGGGGATGAAAGTCCTCACGAAGTCCGACGTGGCGACGAAGCTCCGCAAGGAGACGATGCAGTTCATCACCCTGAACCATCCGGTGGACTGCGGCATCTGCAACAAGTCGGGCGAGTGCATCCTGCAGGACTATCATTACGAGCACAACGGGTCGAAGTCGATGTCCATCGACGCGAAGACCCATGCCACGAAGTTCTATCCGCTCTCCGACCGCATCATGCTGGACAACGAGCGGTGCATCATGTGCACCCTCTGTGTCCGCTTCACACATGAAGTCTCGGGATCGAAGGCGCTCGCCGCCGTGAATCGTGGCGATCATGCGCTCATTCGCCCGGCCGAAGACGCGGACTTCAATCACGATGTCTACTCCGACAACGTGATTGATCTGTGCCCCGTGGGCGCGCTGCTCTCGCGCGAACTGCTGGACCATGCGCGCGTCTGGTATCTCAAGCAAACCCCGTCGGTCTGCCCAGGGTGCGAACGCGGATGCACCGTCGATCTCTGGCATCGGAAGCCGGAGTGGAAGCTCAACGCCCTCGATCCGTCGCTCAACACGCGCATCGATCGCGTCACGCCGCGGGAGAATCCCGACGTGAATGGGCTCTGGGTGTGCAACAAGGCGCGCGACCTCGCCAAGATCTTTGAACGCCCGCGTGCGACGCAGGCGATGCGCCGAGGCACCGCGATCCCGCTGGAGACGGCGGTGGCTGAAGCCGCCGCGATGATGGCGGGGGCGAAGCAGGCGGTGGCGCTCGTGTCGAGCTGGGCGTCGAATGAAGAGCTGGCTGCTTTCCGCGCTGCCTGTGGCGATGCGCTGGGGAGCCGGATCACCGCGTGGGTGAAGGCGGATCATCTGCCGCTCCCCGGGGAAACGGTGGAGGATCATCTCCTCATCAAGGCCGATAAGAATCCCAATCGCGCCGGGGCGCTCGCGCACTTTGCGGCGCTCCCTGCTGAGCTGCCCACCGCCTTCCCAGCTGCCACGGATGTCGTGTTGGTCTGGGGCGAAGGGTGCGACAGCGCGATGCTGCCGACGGGTGCGAAGGTCATTCGCCTCGATAGCTATGCCAGCGCCGACAACGCGCAGGCGGATCTGTTCATCCCGATCAGCATCCAGACCGAGCGGTCGGGGCACTACACCAACTTCGCCGGCACCGTCTCCGCCTTTGCGGCCTGCTTCCCGCCGGTGGCCACGGTGGCGCATGCGGAAGGGCTCTTCAGTGGCGGGCTCTTTACCGGCACCGGTCGGACCGATCTCGTGCCGGCGGGTCAGCCGCGGCGGTTGGCGGTGCTGACATGAACAGTGCGATGACCGGCAGCGTGATGCCCGATCTCGTGATGGCACTGGTGTGCATCCTGTATGCCATGGCGGTGTTGCTGGGCTTTGGCGGGCTCCTCACGTGGGTGGAGCGGAAGCAGGCGGCGGTGATGTCCGACCGCATTGGTGCCAACCGCGCCTACATCAAGATCCCGTTCACGAACATCAAGCTCATCTGGCTGGGGCTCTTTCACGGCATGGCCGATGGCCTGAAGATGCTGCTGAAGGAGAATTTCAAGCCGAAGACGCACGACGCGGTGGGGTATTTCCTCGCGCCGTTCATCACCTTCGCGCCGGTGCTGCTGGTCTTTGCCGTGATTCCCTTTGGCGGCACGGTGCATCCCGGTCAGCTCATTCCGGCGCTCGCCTCCTGGTTTGGTGATCGCGCCTATCCGCTGCAGATCGCGCAGCTCGATGCCGGCCTGCTCGTGGTCTTTGCCTTCAGCGGCTTCACGATCATTGGCGCGATGCTCGCCGGCTGGAGCTCGGAGAACAAGTTCTCGCTCCTCGGTGGCCTGCGGGCCGGCTCGCAGATGATCTCGTATGAGCTCGTGATGGGGCTCACGGTGATGGGGCTCATTCTGGTCTATGGCACCGTCGACATGAATGCGATGGTGCAGCATCAGAGCGGCACGCTGTTGGGGGTGCTGCCGGCGTGGGGCATTTTCACACAGCCGTTGGGCGCGCTGCTCTTTTTGACGGCGGCGATCGCTGAGAATAAGCGCATCCCGTTTGACTTGCCGGAAGCGGAGTCGGAGCTGATCTCCGGCTACTACACCGAGTACAGCGGCATGAAGATGGGCTTGTTCATGTTCGCCGAGTTTATCCAGATCGCGATTGTGGGCGCGTTGTTCAGCACCCTGTTCCTGGGGGGCTACAACCTGCCGTTCCTGACCGACGCGGGCTTTGCCTTCCCGGGCGGATCGACGGTGCCGCTCGCGCATGGGCTGGTGGTGGTGATCCAGCTCCTGACCTTCCTGGCGAAGATGGCCCTGATGTGCGTGGCGCAGATCCAGATCCGCTGGTCGCTCCCGCGGTTCCGCTATGACCAGATGCTCGGGCTGGCGTGGAAGATGCTTCTCCCGGTATCGCTCGCCAATCTGGCGGTGACGGTGGTGGTGGTGTGGGTGGTCCGGGGAGGAAACGGATGAGCACGAACACGAATCCGGTCAAGCCGGTGCGCTACGCGCGCAAGCAATACTGGAACGAACCCACCATGACCTGGTGGGAGAAGGCGTATATCCCCGAAGTGGCGCGTGGGCTCGCGATCACCACGGGGATCTTCCTCCGCAACATGGCCACGTGGATCACGGGGCGGCGTGGCGCGGTGACGACCTACTATCCGGAAGAGCAGCGGACGGACTTTGCCCCGCGGAACCGCGGCAAGCATATCCTCACGCAGCGTCCCGATGGGTCGGTGCAGTGCATCGCCTGCAACATGTGCGCGACCGTCTGTCCGGCGAAGGTCATCGAAATTGAGCCGGGCTTTGACGCGAACGATCCGGCGCATCCGAAGTATCCGGTGCGCTTTGAGATCGACTATTCGCGCTGCGTCTTCTGCGGCCTCTGCATCGAAGCCTGTCCGGAAGATGCGATTCGCATGGAACCGAATGTGCCGGACCTCGTCTCCGGCGACCGCTACAACATGTGGCTGGGGATGGACGAGATGATGCAGTGGAATCCGAAGAAGGACGTGGCCAAGCCGTATCCGCCGAAACCTGTGCCGCTCACGTTGGGTGAGAGCGTCAAGCGAGGGCGTGACGCATCGAATCCGTGATGCTGGCCGTGATGGGGGTGATCGCCCTCATCAGTGCGGCCTCGATGCTGGTCCTGCGCCAGCCTATGCGCGTCGCCATCGCGCTGATTTCCACCATGTCGTCACTCGGCGCCATCTACGGCCTGCTCGGGGCGCACTTCCTGGCGGCCTTTCAGGTGCTCCTGTACGTCGGCGCCGTGATGGTCTTCATGGTCTATGTGATCATGCTGCTGGAAGTGCGTGAAGGCCCCAACAGCCCGCGCGCCTCGCGCTGGGCCATCCCTGGGGTCGCCCTGCTGCTCGTGCTCACCGGTGTGCTGGGGATCACCTTCCTCAACGCCGGGCTGCCGAGCGGTACGCTGGTGGGCGCCCGTCCCTTCTCCATCAGCGAATTCGCGGCCGTCTTCCTGCGTGATTACTGGCTCGAGTTCGAACTCACCACCGTGTATCTCGTGGCGGCGATCGTGGCCGCCCTGGCGGTCATTCGCGTGAGCCGGCGGTCCCATGGATAAGACGACCCTGCTCCTCTGTCTCGCGGGGGCGCTCTTCACGATCGGCCTCGCCGGTGTCGTGATTCGGCGCAATGCGCTCGTCATGCTCATGTGCATGGAGCTCATGCTCAATGGCGTGAATCTGAGCCTCGTCACCTTCGCGCAAGAGCGCGGCGACATGGCGCCGGCCATTCTCGTCTTTCTGGTGTTCGTGGTGGCTACCGCAGAAGTCGCGCTGGCTATCCCCATTGTGCTGCTGCTCGTGAAGCACCGGCGCTCGCTGGATCTCGGCGACTACGATGTCCTCAAGGGCTGACCGCGCATGACCTCCGGATTTCCGCATCTGCTCGCGGCGATCGCGCTGCTGCCGCTGGCCGGGTTCCTGCTCAACGGAACCTTCGCCACGGCACTCGGCGGGCATCGCTTCAGCCATCGCACGGCGGCGCTCGTGGCCTGTGCCACTCCCATCGCCGCCTTTGCGCTCACCGTGATGGCGTTCTTCCAGCTCCAGGGTCAGGGCTTCGACCCGATCGTGGAGCCGCTGTACCGCTGGGCCACGGTGGGCGACTCGTCCTTTGACATCGCCTTCTATTTTGACCGCCTGAGCGCGGTCATGACGCTGATTGTCACGGGCGTCGGCTCGGTGATTCATATCTATAGCACCGGCTACATGCACGACGACAAGAGCTTCGGACGCTTTATGGCGTATCTGAATCTCTTCCTCTTCTTCATGCTGCTGCTGGTGCTGGGCCGCTCCATGCTCGTGCTTTTCGTGGGCTGGGAAGGGGTCGGGCTCGCGTCGTATCTGCTCATTGGCTTCTGGTTCGATGAGCTCGCGAATGCCCAGGCAGGACGGAAGGCGTTCATCACGAATCGCATTGGTGACGCGGGCTTCCTGTTGGGGATGTTCCTGCTCTATCGCGCCTTCGGCACGCTGGACATGGACACCATCAACAGCGCCTTCATTTCGGGCTCCGGCGCGATGGTCTCCGCGAGCCTCGTTGGCCTGCTGCTCTTTGTTGGTGCGACTGGCAAGTCGGCGCAGATCCCGCTGTACGTCTGGCTCCCGGACGCCATGGCCGGCCCGACGCCGGTCTCCGCGCTGATCCACGCCGCCACGATGGTCACCGCCGGTGTGTATCTCATCGCGCGCATGGCGGGCATTTATGTGCATGCCCCTGAGGCGTCGCACGTCATCGCCGTGGTCGGCGTGCTCACCGCCTTCTTCGCGGCCACGATCGCGCTGGTGCAGACGGACATCAAGAAGGTCCTCGCCTACTCCACCGTCTCGCAGCTGGGCTTCATGTTCCTGGCGCTTGGCGTCGGAGCCTACGGCGTCGCGATCTTCCACGTCGTCACGCACGCCTTCTTCAAGGCCTGCCTCTTTCTGGGCGCCGGCAGTGTGATTCATGCCCTTGGCGGCGAGCAGGATATCCGGAAGATGGGCGGGCTGCGCACGAAGATCCCGTTCACCTTCTGGACCTTCGTGATTGCGACGGCGGCGATCGCCGGTATCCCTGGTCTCGCCGGCTTCTTCTCGAAGGACGAAATCCTCTGGTACGCGTTTGCCAGTGAAGCGGGGGGTGCGACGTGGCTCTGGGCCATGGCCGCCATGACCGCGCTGATGACGGCGTTCTACATGTTCCGGCTGTTGTGGCTGACCTTCATGGGCCCGTCCCGGATGAGCCACGAGGTCGAGCATCATGTGCACGAATCGCCGTTCTCGATGACCGGCGTGTTGATGGTGCTCGCGGCGCTCTCCGCCTTTGGTGGCTACATCCATATCCCGCACTTCCTGGAGCCGCTGCTGCCGCTCCCCGGCGTGCAGGTCGCGAAGGAGCACTTCGAACAGCCGCTGCTGATCGTGTCGATCGTGTTGGCCTTCACGGGACTCGGGCTCGCCGTCTTCTTCTTCGGTGGACCGGCCTCGCGCCCCGAAGCGGTGAAGCAGGCACTGCTCCCGCTCCATCGGTTGCTCTCCGGGAAGTACTTCGTGGATGAGCTCTATGAGCGGGTGATCGGCCGGCCACTGGTCTGGATCTCGGAGCGCGTCCTGCTCCGCATGGGTGACCAGATGCTCCTCGATGGCTCGCTCAACGGTCTCGCCTCACTCGCTCAGCGCTCTGCCGGACTGCTCGCGCGGGTCCAAAACGGCAGCCTGCACTTCTATATGATGTTCGTCATGATCGGTCTGGCCGGTGCCCTCCTCTGGAGCTGGCGCCATGGGTGAGTCGTCCACGATGGCCACGCTGCTCAACGCCGTCCTCTGGCTCCCCGTCGTTGGCGCTGCGCTACTGATTGCGCTGCGCGGCAACGAGCGCGCCGTGCGCACGACGACGGTGACCGTGCTCACCGTGCAGTTCGTGCTCACGGCGGTGCTCTATGCCGCCTTCGATGGACAGATCGCCGGGCTGCAGTTCGGCACCGTCATCCCCTGGATCGCGCAGTGGGGGGTGTCGTACCGCATTGGGCTGGATGGCGTCAATGTGCTGCTCGTGCTGCTCACCGGCTTCCTCGGTCCGCTGGTGGTGCTGGGCGCCTGGCGCTCCATCGAGAAGCAGGTCACGCTGTTCCATGTCATGGTGCTGCTGCTGCAATTCGCCATGATGGGGGCCTTCCTCGCGCAGGATCTCTTCCTGTTCTATGTGTTCTGGGAAGCGATGCTCATCCCGATGTTCCTGATCATCGGGATCTGGGGCGGTGCGCGCCGGAGCTACGCGACGGTCAAGTTTGTGCTCTATACGGCCTTCGGGTCGATCCTGATGCTGCTCGGGGTCATTGCCCTTGTGCAGGTGCTGCAGCAGCAGTCGGGGACGGCGTCGTTCGCCTTCGCGGATCTGTACACCACGAAGATGCCGGTGCAGCTGCAGGTGCTGCTCCTCTCCGGCTTCGCGCTGTCGTTCGCGATCAAGGTGCCGATGGTGCCGCTGCACACCTGGCTCCCCGATGCGCACGTGGAAGCGCCGACGGCGGGCTCGGTGATTCTGGCCGGTGTGCTCCTCAAGATGGGCACCTACGGCTTCATGAAGCTGGGCTTCCCACTCTTCCCCGACGCGACACGCCTCTTTACGCCGGTGCTGATGACGCTGTCGGTGATCAGCATTGTCTACGGCGCCTGCCTCGCGCTGGTACAGACGGACATCAAGAAGATCATCGCCTACTCATCCATCAGTCATCTGGGCTACGTCATGCTCGGACTGCTGAGCCTTGAGCTGGTGGGGATTCAGGGCGCGATCGTGCAGATGGTCAGCCACGGACTCGTGGCCGGTGGCCTCTTCCTCCTCGTGGGGATGATCTACGAACGGTGCCACACGCGCGAGCTGAGCGCGTACGGCGGCCTCGCGCGACTGGTGCCGGTCTTTGGCGTCTTCTTCGTGATCTTCATGCTGGCCTCGGTGGGGCTCCCCACCACCAGCGGCTTCACCGGTGAATTCATGTCGCTGCTGGGCGCCTTCTCCGCCGCCTGGCCGCAGCATCTCGATGGCAACAACCTCCCGCTCGTCCTCGCCATCGTGGCAGTGAGCGGCGTGGTGCTCGGTGCGCTCTACATGCTGCGCCTCGCGCTCACCTTCCTCTTTGGTCCGGTGCGCGCGCCGCATCAGCCCTTCACGGACCTCACCGGTCGGGAAGTGGGCATTCTGAGCGCGCTCGTGGTCGCCATCTTCGCCCTTGGACTCTTCCCGGACAGCGCGCTCCGGAAGACCGAAGGCGCTGCCAAGCAGTATCAGCAGCTCGTCTCCACCTCCCGCGTCCCCGCCGATGCCCGGTAATCTGACCCTGACGGCCATGCTCCCCGAGCATTTCCTGCTCAGTGGCATCGTGCTGCTCATCATCGCGGAAATCGCACGGAAGGGATCAAAGCTCGGGCTCTGGATCGGCCTCGCCGCCGTCATTGCCGCAGCGACCTCCGCTGGATGGCTAGCCGCGAACGACCTGTCGTCGCAGCCGTTCCCGTGGCACTTCTCCGTCACGCCGGCGGTCCTCACCGCGAAAGCGCTGCTTCTCGCACTCGCAGTGCCCGTTGTGCTGATGTCGCGCACGGAGTTCTCCGACGGCGAATTCAATATCCTGCTCCTGTCGTCGCTCTACGGCCTCTGCCTGCTCCCATCGGCCGACAGCCTGCTCGTGCTCTTCCTCGGGCTCGAGCTCATGGCGATGCCGGTCTATGCGCTCATCCTCTTGGCATTCCGTCGTCCGGAATCTGCGGAGTCGGCGCTCAAGTACCTCGTGCTCAGCGGCGCCGCCTCGGCCACCTTCCTGCTCGGTGTCTCGCTCCTCTACGGCAGCACCGGCACGCTGACCGTGAATGCCTTCGCGCCGCTCATCACCTCCAGCGACCTGATGGCGCGCGCGGCGGTGGTGTGCGTGCTGTTGGCGCTCTTCCTGAAGGCGGCGGTGGTGCCCTTCCATATGTGGGCACCGGACACGTACGAAGGGGCGAGCGTCCCGGTGACCGCCTATATGGCGACGCTCACCAAGGGCGCCGTCCTCCTCGCTGCGGTCCAGCTGTTTGGCAACGCGTCGCTCGCCGATCCGTCGGCGCGCTACGTCATGGAGCTGATGGCGGCGTTGCCGCTCGTCTCGATCGTCTGGGGGAATCTCACGGCGATGCGGCAGACGAGCTTCCGCCGCATGATCGCGTATTCCTCGATCGCGCACGCGGGCTATCTGTTCTACGCTTTCCTGGGCACGCCGCAGGGACGGTGGCAGGCGGTGCTCTTCTACATCGTGGCGTATAGCGCGGCCAATCTGCTCGCCTTCGCCATGATGCCGGTGCACGAGGATGACGCCGCGCGCGATCGCCTCGACACCCTCGATGGGCTCTTTCACCGCGATCCCATGGCCGCGTCGCTGATCGCGGTGGCCATGCTCTCGCTCGCCGGGTTGCCCCCGTTCCCGGGCTTCACCGCCAAGTTTGTCATTTTCCGCTCCGTGGTCGCCGCCGGCTTCAGCACCTATGCGTTGCTGGGTCTGCTGGGCAGCTTCCTCGGTCTCTTCTTTTATCTGCGCGTTATCCAGCGGATGTTCATGCGCGAGTCCACCGTGTCCGCTGCCGTCCCGCCGCGCGCGATCACCGGTGTTGGATTCGCCCGCCTGGCTGGCGTGCTCTGTCTGGCAGCGACGCTGCTGCTGACGATTCTTCCGGGATGGATGCTGTGACCGCACCGACCGAACCAAAGCGTGGCGCAATTCTCCTGAATGATCCCGTCCTCAACAAGGGGACCGCGTTTACGAACGCCGAGCGCGAGGCGCTGGGACTGAAGGGACTGCTCCCCCCGCGCGTGATGACGCAGGACGAACAGCTCGCGCGAATTCTGCCGGGCGTTCGCTCCAAGCCAACGCCCATCGAGCAGTACGCCTATCTCGTGTCGCTGCACGATCGGAACGTGACGCTCTTCTATCGCCTCGTGATGGAGCATCTCGAGGAGCTGATGCCGGTGCTGTACACCCCCACGGTGGGACAGGCCTGCGAAGAGTTTGGTCGAATCTTCCGCCGGAGCCGCGGGCTCTACATCACGGCGGACGATGCCGGCCATGTCGCCGATGTGCTGGCCAACTGGCCGCACGACGATGTCCGTATGATCGTCGTGACCGATGGTGAGCGTATCCTTGGGCTGGGTGACTTGGGCGCGAACGGGATGGGTATCCCCATTGGGAAGCTCACGCTCTACACCGCCTGCGCGGGTATCTCGCCGCATCAGTGCCTCCCCATCACCATCGATGTGGGCACCGACAACGACCGGCTCCGCGAGAGTCATCAGTACATGGGGCTTCGGCAGCCCCGGATGCGTGGTGCGCAGTACGATGCGCTCATGACCGAGTTCATTGAGGCGGTGCAGCAGCGGTTCCCGCTCGCCTGCCTGCAGTTTGAAGATTTCGGCAACCACAACGCGTTCGCGTTGCTGGAGCAGTGGCAGGACCGGATCTGCACCTTCAACGACGACATTCAGGGGACCGCCTCGGTCACGCTGGCGGGGCTCCTCTCTGCGTCACGCATCACCGGCGTGCCGCTCCGCGACATGCGTCTGCTCTTCCTGGGCGCCGGCGAAGCGGGGATCGGCATTGGCGACCTCGTGGTCGAAGCGCTGCGCGAAGAAGGGATGAGCGAAGCCGAGGCACGCGCCCACTGCTGGTTTGTGGACTCGAAGGGACTCGTCGTGCAGTCGCGCACCGATCTCGCGTCGCACAAGCAGCGCTATGCGCATGATCATGCGCCGGCGGCGACGCTCCTCGAAGCGGTGGAATCGCTCAAGCCGCACGCGATCATTGGCGTCTCTGGCACGCCGAGCACCTTCACGCCGGCCGTATTGGCGGCGATGGCACGCAACCATGCGCGGCCGATTGTCCTCGCGCTGTCGAATCCGACCTCGAAGGCGGAGTGCACGGCGCAGCAGGCATATGCCGGCACCGATGGCCGCGCCGTCTTTGCGAGCGGCAGTCCTTTTGCCCCGGTCACCTACAAGGGGAAGACCCATGTGCCGGGCCAGGGAAACAACGCCTACATCTTCCCCGGCGTTGGCTTGGGGGTGATGGTCGCCGAGTCGACGCGCGTGACCGAAGAGATGTTCGCGGTGGCGGCACGGACGCTGGCGTCGATGGTCTCCGACGACGATCTCGCAATGGGGCGCGTCTACCCGGCGCTCTCGCGCATTCGCGACGTCTCGAAGGCGATTGCGGTGGAAGTGGCCGCCATTGCCTACGCGCGTGGGCTCGCGCGTGCCCCCAAGCCGGACGATCTTGAGGCAGCCGTGCAGGCCGCGATGTATCAGCCGGTATACGAATCGTACGTGTAAGACCGCTGGGGATGGCCGGCGAGGCCGGACGCAGCAATTCACGCAGGACCTTCATCCCCACCGCCATGTCACGTCTCTCTCCGACGCTCCTGGTGGCTGCCGCGCTGTTGTCGCCGGTGGCCACCATTGCCTCTCCCCTGACATCAACGGTTGAGGCGCAAGGCGCCTCGACGGCGTCCGCGCCGCGCCCTGACGCCGATCCGCGCATCGCGAAGCTCGTCGCGTCAGTCTCTGAAGAGCGGCTCCGGGCCATCGTGACAAAGCTCGCGGGCTTTGGCACACGCTCCACGCTCTCTGACACCGTCTCCACCACGCGTGGCATCGGTGCCGCTCGGCGCTGGATCTACGACGAGTTCAAGCGGTCGAGTGCCAAGCTGCAGGTATCGTATGATCGGCACATGCTGGCACAGCAGGGGCGCATCACCCGCGAGGTGGAGCTGGTCAATGTCGTGGCCATCCTCCCCGGTCGGTCCGCGCGTCGCGTGTACATCACTGGCCACTACGACACGGTCAACCCGCGTGCACCCATGGTTGGTCCGGGTGCGACGGGGGGCCGCGCGGCGGGTGGTGCGGATCCGCAGATGGCGGGCGGGATGGACCATAACGCCGATGCCCCCGGTGCGAACGATGATGGCAGCGGCACCGCGCTGACGATGGAGCTGGCCCGCGTCTTCGCCGAAAGCGGCATTGAGTTCGACGCCACGCTGGTGTTCGTAACCTGGGCGGGTGAGGAGCAGGGGCTTATTGGGTCGATGGCCCATGCGCAAACGCTCGCCGCCGCGAAGACGGTCGTGGAAGCCAACTTCAACAACGATATCGTGGGCGGTAGCCTCGGCGGCAACGGGATCATTGACGGCGAGAGCGTGAAGATCTACGCGCTCGGTCCGGAAGACTCCATGCACCGGTCGCTCGCGCGCTACATCCAGCGGATCGCGGGCGTGTATGTGCCGTCGCACACCATTCGGCTGATGGCGCGCGAAGATCGGTTCGGGCGTGGCAGTGATCACTCGTCGTTCACCGCCTTCGACTTCCCGGCGATCGTCTTCCGTGAAGCGAACGAGAACTACAGCCGCCAGCATTCCGCGGATGACAAGATCGAAGGCGTGGACTTCCGCTATCTCGCGCAGAACACGCGCGTGAATGCCGCGAGCGCGGCCTCGGTGGCGCTCGCGCCGCCGGCCCCGAAGGTCATGAGCGATCGTGGCGCGCCAATGCTTGGCCGCGGTGCGACCGGCTATGACGCCGATCTCAAGTGGACCGCGTCTCCGGGTGCCGTGGCCTATCGGGTGTACTGGCGCGATGCCTGGAACAACGATTGGACGCGCAGCCAGACCGTGGGGAATGTGACGCAGCTCATCCTCCCCAATGTGTCGATCGACGACTACGTCTTTGGCGTGGCCGCAATTGGCGCCGATGGACAGGAAAGTCTGATCAGCGCCTATGTGTCGCCCGTGCGGAAGATGACCGAGGTCAAGATCAAGAAGTAACGCTTACCCCGCCACTATGCTGAAGACTGCAGCGCTTCTGATTCCGCTGGCCCTCGCGTTCCCGGACAGCAGCCAGGCGCTGCCGGTCTCCTCGGTGGCACCGCCGCCAGCGGCGGCCACGGTACGCGAGTATCAGCAAACCTTCACGACCTATCCGTTCAGTGATCCCAACCCGATTCCCGTGGTTGGGCGCATCTATCCGTACTTTCGCTTTGACGGGTTCACGCGAACATCGGAGAAAAAGAGCTGGAAGGTCGTAGAGCTGGAGAATGCGTTCATTCGCGTCCAGATCCTGCCGGAGATCGGCGGCAAGATCTGGAACGCGGTGGAGAAGCGCACCGGCCGCTCATTCATCTATAACAATGAAGTGGTCAAGTTCCGCGATGTCGCCATGCGCGGCCCGTGGACGAGCGGTGGTATTGAAGCCAACTATGGCATCATCGGCCACACGCCCAATGTGGCGACGCCGGTGGACTACGTCACCCGCACCAATGCCGACGGCAGCGTCACCTGCATTATCGGGGCGCTCGACCTCCTGACCCGTACCCCGTGGCGGCTCGAGGTGCGACTCGGTGCGAACGACGCGGCGTTCAGCACTACGTCCTTCTGGTACAACGCCTCACCGCTGGAGCAGCCGTACTACTCGTGGATGAATGCCGGCATTCCCGTGCAGGGGAAGCTGCAGTTCATCTATCCGGGGACGAGCTACCTCGGACACAACGGGGAACATGGCCCGTGGCCGATCAGCGCCACCGGTCGCGATCTCTCCTGGTACGACAACAACAACTTCGGCGGCTATAAGTCCTATCATGTCTTCGGTCAGGCCACCGACTTTGTGGGTGCCTACTGGCATGAGCCCGATTTTGGCATGGTCCGCTATGGCACCCGCGATGACAAAGCCGGAAAAAAGCTGTGGATCTGGGGGCTTTCCCGGCAGGGGATGATCTGGGAGGATCTGCTCACCGACACCAATGGGCAGTACGCCGAGGTGCAATCGGGGCGCCTCTTCAATCAGAGCGCTGAGCAGAGCAGCTACTCCCCCTTCAAGCATCGTGGCTTTGCACCGCACACCGCGGACCGTTGGACGGAATACTGGTATCCAGTGGTGGGCACGAAGGGCTTTGTGGCAGCGAGCCGAGTGGGCGCACTGAATGTGACGACGGTGGGTGACCGTCTGATTGTGACCCTGTCGCCCACCGTGGCCATCAACGATACGCTCGTGGTGCGCATGGGATCGCGGCCACTCGCACGTCGGTTGGTGACGCGGGCCCCACTCGCCCTGTGGGTTGATACCATTGCGCTCACCGGCGTCAGCGGCGCGGCGCGTGACAGCCTGCATATCACGCTCGGCGATGAGCTGCTTCGGTACGATGCAGCCCCGACCACCGGACAGCTGGCGCGGCCACTCGATGCCCCTGCGGGCTTTGACTGGCATTCTGCCAATGGCCTGTATCTCAAGGGGAAGGAGTGGCTGCGGCAGCGGGAGTATGGGCAGGCCCGAATCGCGCTCGATAGCGCACTCATGAAGGAGCCATATCATCTGCAGGCCCTCGCCGATCGCGCCATGATCGCGCTCCGGGCCGGCGAGTACGACGCCGCCCGCAGGTTCACCACGACCGCGCTGAGCGTGGACAGCTACGACGCGGCGGCCAACTACTACTATGGTCTGGCCAATCGCGCGCTAGGTCGGCTCGCCGATGCGAAAGACGGCTTTGAGATTGCCACACTCTCTGCGGAATATCGTGGGCCCGCGTGGACCGAACTCGCGCGCATGGCCACCACCGCACGTCAGTGGCCTGCGGCTGAGCGCTATGTCAGCAAGGCGCTCACCACCGAGCCTGGCAATCTCGATGCACTGGGACTTGGAGTGCTCGCAGCGCGGCGCACCGGTCACGAGCGGCTCCGGGACTCGCTTCGTGGGCAGTGGGAGCAGATCGATCCGCTCAGTCATCAGGCGCGCCTCGAACGGCTCCTCGCCACCACACCATCGCTGAATAGCGCCGCCATCGGCACGGCGCTGCGTACTGGCGTGCGGAGTGAGCTGCCGGAACAGACGCTCTTGGAGCTCGCCCTCTGGTATCTGGCCGCAGGTGATTCCGTCACCGCGCGACTGGTGACCGACGCCATCGGCGAGCAGCCGGAAGCACTGTTCCTCAAGGCCACGCTCGTGCCTGCCGCCGACCGACAGGCGGTCGTCGATCGGGCAGTGGCGCTCTCCCCCTCGTTGGTCTTTCCCTTCCGTCCTGAATTGGTCCCTTCCCTGCAACAGGCGATGACGATGTCCACCAGCTGGAAGCCCCGGTATTATCTCGCGCTCGCCCTCTGGGGGATGGGACGCCTCACCACCGCCGATTCGCTCTTGAACAGCCTCGGCGATCAACCCGACTACGCGCCACTGTACGCGGCACGCGCAGCGCTCCCCTTCCGCGCCCCGGTGGCGATGCGCCACGATCTGGAGCGCGCGGCACAGCTCGACAGCAGCCAATGGCGCTACGGCAAACTCCTCGCTGATCAGGCATTGAACGTTGGCGATGCGCGAACCGCTGTCACCATCGCGAAGCGGTACACCGCACGGTTCCCCGCGAATACCGTCCTTGGGCTGACGCTCGCCCGTGCGCATCTCTCGGCCGGGGATTTCCCGGCAGCCGATGCACTGCTTGGCACCCTGCAGATCCTCCCCAACGAGGGCGCCAAGGACGGCCACACGCTCTATCGCGAGGCGAAGCTCGGCCTCGCGCGTGAGGCGATCGCGAGCGCGCGGTGGAATGACGCCGACAAGCTGATCGCCGAGGCCCGGCAGTGGCCGGAGCGGCTGGGAGCCGGTCGTCCCTACGATGCCGATGTCGATGAAGCAGTGGAAGACTCACTCGCCGCCGTCGTGCGCGAGGGGCGCCGCAGCCCTGTCGCCGTTGTCCCCGGTGGCATAACGGCTCGACAGACCCCAGCAGCCACGAAGGATTCCATTCGCTATGGTGTTGGCAACTGGGAGGCCGATTCGCTGGGCAATCACCGGGCGGTCGTCCGTGTCGATGCCGCACATGATGCCGTCACGGCGATCATTCCATGGCGGCGGCGGGATCTGTCGCCAGAGAAGGTGAACGTGGTCGTGGTCGATGCCACGACCCAGCGTCGCGTGCTTAATGTGGGACGCGTGGCGATCTCGCGTGAAGCGGGGCGTCTGGTCTTCCAGGCACCCAGTGTGGGCGAGTACTACATCTACTACCTCCCCTACACCGGCACCTTCAAGTCCAACTATCCGAAGATCAGCTATCGGGTCGTTGAGGAAACGGCGGACCCAGAGTGGCTGGCGCGCACCGGGCTCCGCAGCATTGGCGTCGGTGTCGTGCAACAGGTGACGCGACAGATGCTCCCCACCGCCACCTTCGTGGGCTTCGATGCCGTCAACGCCTTCTCGGCGTTCACCCCCATGGAGTACATCGCGACCAGCTCGGAGAAGACGCTGCTGGTGGCGAAGCATCCGGACGCTCCCTTTCTTGCCTTCGCGGAGGATCGGTCGCGCTCCATTCGGATGACCGACGAAATCCCACAGCTCTGGGCCGACCGCGGCGCCTTTCAGCCCGTCGCCGGGAGTGCCGATCGCGGGGAGTTCCTCTCCTTTCAAGTGGGGATCTGGGCGCACCGGCGCTCGCTCGACTCGCTGCGCTATCGGATGACCGCGCTGAAGCAGACGACGGGGAGTGCGACGATTCCGGCCTCGGCCATCACCGCCTTCAATCTCGAAGGCACCGATTGGTCGGGGCGTCGCTTCACCCGCGCGCTGCATGTCGATTCCGGCACGGTGCAGGCACTCTGGTTTGGCGTGGATGTCCCTACCACGGCTGCGGCCGGGGAATATCGTGGCCGCCTCACCATCAGTGTGGCCGGTGGTGCGTCTCGGGAGATTCCCGTGGCCATTCGTGTGACCCGGTCGTTGGCGGTCAATCATGGCGACGATGCCCCCGCCAACCTCACGCGGCTCCGCTGGCTCAACTCCCAGCTTGCCGTCGATGACAGCATCGTGAAGCCGTACACGCCGCTGGTGGTGCGCGGCAGCACGATCAGTCTGCTCGGGCGCACCTTCACCTTCGGCACCGATGGGATGCCCTCACGCATCACCTCGTCCTTCACCGCAAACAACACGGCCGTGAACGGGACGCCGCGCGAGATTCTTGCGGCGCCGATTCAGTTGCGCGTGCAGGATGCGGGTGGCGACAAGCTCCGCTGGCGTGGGGCACCGCCGGTGATCACGAAGAAGAGCCCGGGGACCGTGGCCTGGCAGGCGACGCAAAACGCGGGCACGCTCACCCTGCGTACGAATGCCGCGCTCGACTTCGATGGGACCGCCGAGTACACCGTGGCGCTGGTCGCCAAGTCGGGCACCACGCTGCGCAATGTGACCCTCGAGCTGCCGTATCAGGCCGATGCGGCAAAGTACATGATGGGGCTCGGCCAGAAGGGTGGATTCCGTCCGGAGCGCTTTCATTGGAGCTGGGACGTTGCCACCAAGAATCAGGATGCGGCGTGGCTTGGGGATGTGAACGCGGGGATGCAGTTCACCCTCAAGGATCATCAGTACGTGCGGCCGCTCAACACCAACTTCTATCTGTCGAAGCCACTCATTGCGCCGCGCTCCTGGGCGAATGGCGGCAAGGGACAGTGTGATATCGCGCAAGAAGGAACAAAGGTGGTGGCGCGTTGCTCGAGCGGGGCCCATACCCTCGCGGCCGGCGATTCGCTTCGCTTTGACTTCCGGCTCATGATCACCCCCTTTAAGCCCCTTGATACCAAGGGGCAGTGGGCGACGCGCTTCTTCCACGCCTTTGTACCGGTGGACTCCGCCGCGGGGCGCGGGGCCAACACCATCAATGTCCATCACGCGAACCGCGTGAACCCATGGATCAACTATCCCTTCATTGAAACGGCGGCGATGCGCTCGTACATCGACTCCGCACACGCGAAGGGGCTGCAGACCAAGATTTATTACACGGTGCGTGAGCTCACCAATCATGCGCCCGAGCTGTTTGCGCTCCGGTCACTGGGTGACGAAGTGCTGTCGCATGGTCCCGGTGGTGGATACTCCTGGCTGCAGGAGCATCTGGGACGCGATTACATCGCCGCCTGGCATGTGCCGGCCATCAAGGACGCGGCTGTCGTGAACAGTGGTGTCTCCCGCTGGCACAATTTCTACATCGAAGGGCTCAAGTGGCTCGTGGAGCATGAGAAGATCGACGGGCTGTATCTCGATGACGTCGCCTTCGATCGCATCACCATGAAGCGGGTGCGGAAAGTGCTCGATCGGGGGAACCCCGCAGCGCTCCTCGATCTGCATTCCGCCAATCAGTACAATCCGCGCGATGGCTTCGCTTCGAGCGCGAATCTGTACCTCGAGCATTTCCCGTTCATCAACCGGCTCTGGTTCGGCGAGTATTTCGATTACGACTCGCGCCCAGACTACTGGCTGGTCGAAATCTCCGGCATCCCCTTTGGGCTCATGGGCGAAATGCTCGAGAAGGGCGGGAATCCCTGGCGCGGCATGACGATGGGGATGACCGCGCGGCTGCCGTGGTCAGGGGACCCGGCGCCGCTCTGGAAGGCGTGGGACGCCTTTGGCATTCAGCAGAGCCAGCTTCATGGCTGGTGGTCAGGGCGTGATCCGGTCACGACCGACAACGCCAGCATCCTCGCCACCACCTGGACCAAGCCCGGGTCCGCCATGATTTCGCTCGGCTCCTGGGAGGAGCGCGATACGCCGGTGAAGCTCAACATCGACTGGAAGGCGCTCGGGATGGACCCGGTGCGGGCCTGGATCCGCGCGCCGGAGATCCGGGACTTCCAGACCGCCGGCAAGTGGCGCGGCTGGGAGTCCATCACCGTCCCGGCGAAAAAGGGGCTGCTGCTGATCGTCGAAGAGCAGTAGGGCACGGGCCCCGTTAGCCCCGCGGGCGGCGGTCACACGACCGCCGCCCAGTCATTCCCAGACTTACGACAAGCCCACAATGCTGCCGTCGGGGTGCACCTTCATCCCCTCGGCGGCCGGCACTTTGCCAAGCCCGGGCATCGTCATAATGTCGCCGGTCTTCGCCACGACAAAGCCGGCCCCTGCCGACCCCCACACTTCGTTCACCGTGATGCGGAAGCCGGTCGGCCGGCCAAGTCGCGTCGCATCATCGGTGAGGGAGTACTGCGTCTTCGCCATGCAGACGGGGGTATCGCCCAGGCCAATCGATTCCAGATACTCAATCGAGCGCATCGCCGACGGCGTGATATCGGCCCCATCAGCGCCGTACACCTTCTGCACGATGGTGTTGATCTTCTCGACAATCGGACGGTTGGAATCATAGATCGGCGCAAAGTTCGCCGTCCCACCCTCCAGCAGCTCCAGCACGCCGCGCGCAAGCGTCTCGCCACCGGCACCGCCCTGCGCCCAGACATCACAGAGCGCGACCTTCGCACCAATACGGTTGGCGTAGTCTTCCACCATCGCCAGCTCCGCCGGTGTATCGCTCAGTCGACGGTTGATCGCCACAATCACCGGCACCCCAAACTGCCGCACATTCAGCACATGATGTTCGAGATGCGGTAGCCCACGCTCCAGCGCCGCCAGATCTTCGACGTTGAGCTGATTTTTCGGCGCGCCCCCCTGCATCTTGAGCGACCGCACCGTCGCGACCAACACCGCCGCTTCCGGCTTGAGCCCACCAAAGCGGCACTTGATATCGAAGAACTTCTCCGCGCCCAAATCAGAACCAAAGCCCGCTTCGGTGACCACCACGTCACCCAGCGCGAGCGCCGTCTTCGTGGCCACGAGACTGTTGCAGCCGTGCGCGATGTTCCCAAAAGGACCGCAGTGGACCAGCGCCGGCCCGCCTTCCAACGTCTGCACCAGATTCGGACGGAGCGCGTCTTTCAGCAGCAGCGTCATTGCGCCTTGCGCGTTGATATCCCGCGCCCGCACCGGCTGCTTGTTCGCCCCGGCGGTTGCACCCAGCACAATGCGGCCGAGCCGCTCTTCGAGATCCTGCAAATCACTCGACAGCGCCAGAATCGCCATGACTTCACTGGCCGGGATAATCACCCACCGCTCTTCGCGCGGCACCCCATCGCCCGGACCACCCAAGCCAATGATCGCATGACGGAGCGCGCGATCATTCATGTCGATGGTGCGCGGCCACGTGATGCGACGGGGATCCAGATTGGTGCCATTCCCCTGCTGCAGATGATTATCCATCATCGCCGACAACAGGGAATGCGCACTCGAGATCGCGTGGAAATCCCCGGTGAAGTGCAGGTTGATTTCATCCATCGGGAGCACCTGCGAATAGCCACCGCCCGCCGCACCCCCCTTCACCCCGAAC
Organism: Gemmatimonadaceae bacterium; assembly: GCA_037134115.1. Lineage (GTDB taxonomy): Bacteria > Gemmatimonadota > Gemmatimonadetes > Gemmatimonadales > Gemmatimonadaceae > Gemmatimonas. Next base: position 40,092 of record JBAXMW010000017.1, read on the forward strand.
ACCGGCCCCAGACTGGGCTCGCGAATCGCGAGCACCGCATTGGTGCCAATGCGACGGAGCGCCTGCGCCAATCCAACGCTGACCGTGCTCTTCCCTTCACCAGCGGGCGTGGGATTGATCGCGGTGACCACCACGAGCTTTCCCTTCGCCGGATGTGTGGAAAGCTCCAGCGGCAGCTTCGCTTTGTATTTCCCGTACTGATCAATGTCGTCCGCATCGAGCCCCAGATCGGCGGCAACGGCCGTGATGGGACGAAGCGTCGCAGCCTGGGCGATTTCGATATCGGTAGGGACGGCAGCAGCAGTCACAACGACTCCACGGTGGAGGGGGAGCGCGGATCAGCATCCGCACGAGTGGGGAAATGCGCACTGGCAGCTGAGAGCTCCGCCAGCGTATTGAGATTCAGAAAACTGTCGGCGATGTCACGGGCCTCATGCACCGCCAGAGGCAGTTGCTCCAGCCACGTGGTCACCTTGCGACCACCGGCCTGCATATACTGCACCAATCCATCACGCACGGAGGTCCGCATGAGCAGAAAGAGCGGCTGGGTGCGCGTGCCATCATGCGGATAGACCGCATCAACCCCCTGCTCTTCCAGCGTGGCCGCCAAACGGTTCACCAACGTTGGGTGCAACTGCGGACTGTCCCCAGTACAGCAAAAGGCATATGGCGTCGTGACCGCACCGAGCGCACTCACGAGCCCACCTAACGGCCCCTGCCCCGGCTCGCGATCTGTCACCACGGCATCGCCCCACTGCGCGTACTGGGCCTGCTGCGTATTCGCGCTGATCACAATCCGCCCCACCTGCGGGGTGAGCCGTTCGCGGACATGCAAAACCAGCGGTGTCCCCGCGAGCAGCTGCAGCGGCTTGTCCACTCCGTCCATTCGACGGGCCGACCCACCACACAGCAGCACCCCGGTGATCTCCGCCCTCGCAATCACTCGTGTTCCGCAGGGCGCATGTCCGCGACCGCCTTCAACACCAGCGCATGCAGGGGCGTGGACGACGGCGTGAGACCATTGGCGATCCCCAACAGCTCCTTTCGCATGGCCGGATCCCAGAACTTGTTCAGATGGTCGCGCACCCCCTCCACGGCATCGATCTCGGGATAGGGCGCAAAGAACTGCGCGATCTGATTGGCCATCCGCACCAGGTCATCCACCTGCATCGATACGCTCCTCAGGAAATCGCACCACCGCCTCGCCGGCTCGGCAGGCCACCGGCACGCCCAGTGCTGCCGACCAGCTGAGCGCCATACTGGTCGGCGCCGACACCGTGGCCAGCAAACTCGCCTGCGTCACCGCCGTTTTATACACCAGCTCATAACTGCATCGGGAACTCATCACCACAAAGCCCGCCTCGTGCAGCCGATCGCTGCGCGCCAGCGCACCCACCAGTTTGTCGAGCGCATTATGACGCCCCACATCTTCACGCAGCAGCTGGATCTGCCCCGACGGGGAGCACCAGGCCGCCGCATGCACCGAGCGGGTTTCCTGATTTAACGGCTGCAACCGCGGCATCGCATCGAAGGCGGCTCGCACGGCGGTATCACTGATCGGCTCCACGCGGCGTGGCACCGAAGCACGTCGCGCCTGCAGATCGGCGAGTGACTCCAGTCCACACAAGCCACAAGCGGAGTTGGCCGCAATCGCGCGCCCCCGCAGCGCCTCGCGCTGAAGCGCCGATTCGGGGACCTCCAGATGCACCGTGACATCCTGCAGATAACTCTCCGCATGGACACGCTGCACCGCCGATGCATCGGTCAGGACCCGTTCGGTGATCGCCACCCCAATCGCGAGATCCTCGAGGTCCTCGGGGGTGGCCAGCAGCACGGTCCATGGCGTGCCATTGAGCACCACCTGCACCGGCGCTTCCACCGCAATTCCCCAGCTGGCGTCGGTGATCATCCCCGACGCCGCATGCACCGCCACCGACCGCGTGACGGCCGCCTCAATCAACCGGACGCACCTCAACGGCGGTGACTTTGTATTCCGGGCAGTTCGTCGCCCAGTCGGAGTACTCCGTCGTGATCACATTCGCCGCCGCTTCCGGATGATGGAAGGTGGTATACACCACCCCCTCCGGCACCCGATCGGTGATGGTGGCATGCAAGGTGATCGCCCCCTTCCGACTCGCGAGCTGCACGCCGTCCCCTTCGCCAATGCCGCGGACTTCGGCATCGTGCGGATGGATCTCGAGCACATCTTCCGGATGCCAGACGGTGTTCGCCGTGCGACGGGTCTCCGTCCCCACGTTGTACTGCGACAGAATCCGTCCCGTGGTGAGCAGCAGCGGGAAGCGCCGAGTGGAGCGCTCTTCGGTGGGGACATACTGCGTGATGAGGAAGCGTCCCTTGCCCCGCACGAACTTCTCTTCGTGCATGATGCGCGTCCCCAACGGCGCCGCCGCCGTGCAGGGCCACTGCACACTCCCCACCTCGTCGAGATAGGCAAAGGAGACGCCCGCAAAGGTCGGCGTCAGCGCCGCAATTTCATCCATGATCGCGGCCGCGCTTGCGTACACCATCGGGTAGCCCATCGCGGTGGAGAGGCGACAGACAATCTCCCACTCCGACAGACCGGTCTTCGGCGGCATCGCCGGACGCACGCGGTTGATGCGGCGCTCCGCATTCGTGAAGGTGCCATCCTTCTCGAGGAACGCGGTCCCGGGGAAGAAGACATGCGCAAACTTCGCCGTTTCGTTCAGGAAGAGATCCTGCACCACCACGAACTCCATCGCGGCCAGCGCATCGGTCACATGCTTCGTGTCCGGATCGGACTGCGCGATGTCTTCGCCATGCACGAAGATCCCGTGAAACTGCCCGGCCGACGCGGCGGCGAGCATGTTCGGGATCCGCATCCCAGGCTCCGGATCGAGCGCGACATTCCAGGCGTGCTCGAACTGACTCCGCGTCGCCTCGTCGGAGATGTGCCGATACCCCGGCAGCTCATGCGGGAAGCTCCCCATATCGCAGGAGCCCTGCACATTGTTCTGTCCGCGGAGCGGATTCACGCCGGTGCCATCGCGCCCCATCTGGCCCGCCGCCATCGCCAGATTCGCGATCCCCATCACCATCGTGCTCCCCTGGCTGTGCTCCGTCACCCCCAGGCCGTAATAAATCGCAGCGTTGCCACCGGTCGCATAGAGACGCGCGGCCGCCCGCAGATCGCCGGCGGGCACCCCGGAGAACGCCTCGGTCGCCTCCGGGCTGTTCTCCGGCTGGGCAATAAAGCTCCGCCACTGCCCAAAGGAGACGGGATCACATCGTTCGGCGACGAACGATTCGTTCACCAGCCCCTCGGTGACGATCACATGCGCCATGGCATTGATCACGGCGACGTTCGTTCCGGGGCGGACCGGCAAATGATGCGCCGCCTGAATGTGCGGGCTCCGCACCAGATCGATCCGGCGCGGGTCAATCACAATGAGCTTGGCCCCCTCGCGCAGCCGGCGCTTCATCCGCGCCCCAAAGACCGGATGCGCGTCGGTGGGATTGGCGCCAATCACCACGATCACATCGGCGTGCTCGACGCTCTTGAAATCCTGCGTCCCTGCCGCGGTGCCAAAGGTCTGCTTGAGCCCGTACCCGGTGGGCGAATGACAGACGCGCGCGCAGGTATCGATGTTGTTATTCCCAAAGGCGGCGCGGACCATCTTCTGCACGACATACACTTCTTCGTTCGTGCACCGCGACGAGGAAATACCGCCAATCGCCCCGCGCCCATGCCGCGCCTGAATATCCGCAAAGCGCGCGGCGGCATAGCCAATCGCTTCATCCCAGGTGACTTCGCGCCACGGGTCAGTGATCCGATCGCGCACCATCGGATGCAGCACCCGATCCTTATGGCTCGCATACCCCCACGCGAAACGTCCCTTCACGCACGAATGCCCTTCGTTCGCCCCGCCACTGATATCCGGGGTCATGCGCACGACATCGTTCCCCTTGAGCTCCGCCTCAAAGGAACAGCCCACGCCGCAGTACGCACAGGTGGTCTTCACCACGCGGTCCGGCTGCCCAGCGTCAATCACCGACTTCTCGGTCAGCGTTGCCGTCGGACAGGCCTGCACGCAGGCGCCACACGATACGCACTCCGACGCCAGAAACCCTTCGTCCATTCCCGCGCTCACCTTCGCGCCGAAACCGCGGTCGGTGATGCTCAGCGCAAACGTGCCCTGAATCTCATCGCACGCCCGCACACAGCGGCTGCAGACAATGCACTTCGACGGATCGAAGGTGAAATACGGATTGCTCTCGTCTTTCTCTGCCACGAGATGGTTGGCCCCCTGATAGCCATACCGCACCTCTCGCAGCCCCACCACGCCGGCCATATCCTGCAGCTCGCAGTCCCCATTCGCGGCGCAGGTGAGGCAATCCAGCGGATGATCAGAGATGTAGAGCTCCATCACATTCCGACGCACCCGGGCCACCTGCGGCGTCTGTGTGCGCACCACCATCCCATCTTCCACCGGCGTCGTGCAGGAGGCCGGCAATCCTTTGCGCCCGGCAATCTCCACCACGCACAACCGGCAGGAGCCATACGGCTTCAGGGAATCGGTGGCGCACAGCTTGGCGATATCGACGTTCACCGATTTCGCCGCGCGCATCACCGTGGTCCCCGCCGGCACCTCCACCGGAATGCCATCAACAGTCAACGAGACCATCGCACGCGTATCAATCATCAGAGGCTCTCCCCCATCACACCCGCCGCAGCCACCTGAGCTGTCGACACGGGCGCCAACAAATCTTCCGGGAAATGCTGCATCACGCTCCGCACCGGCATCGGCGTCAGGCCACCCAGCGCACAGAGCGACCCCAGCTCCATCGTTTCACACAACGACTCCAGCAGTGCCCACTGCTCGCGCGTCTGTTCCTTGCGCCGCAACCGCTGAATCACCTCCACCCCGCGCGTCGATCCAATCCGACAGGGCGTGCACTTCCCGCACGACTCATGTGCGCAAAACGCCATCGCAAACTCGGCTTGCGCCCCCATATCCGCGGTGTCATCAAAGGCCACGATCCCGCCATGGCCCAGCATCGCACCAATGGCAGCGAACGCCTCATACGTCAGCGGTGTCTCCCACTGTGATGCCGGCAGATACGCGCCCAACGGACCGCCCACCTGAATCGCCTTGAGCGGCCGCCCCGACGCACTGCCACCACCCCACCGATGCACAAGCTCCTGCAATGTGACGCCAAAGGGGAGCTCCACGAGCCCACCCTGCGCGAGATTCCCACCCAGCTGAAAGGGCATCGTCCCCGTGGAGCGACCAACACCAAGCGCTGCGTACGCCGCACCCCCCTGCGCCAGCACATCGGTCGTCGCCGCGAGCGTCAGCACATTGTTGATCACCGTGGGACGACCAAAGAGCCCCGACAGCGCCGGGAGCGGCGGCTTCGCACGCACCACCCCACGCTTCCCCTCAAGACTCTCCAGCAGCGCCGTCTCTTCGCCACAGATATACGCTCCGGCACCCATCCGGATGTCGATATCAAAGGCATATGACGAGCCGAGCACATGCGCACCCAACAGCCCCACGCCACGCGCGCGCTCCAGCGCCTCCGCCAGCACGCACTCGGCGTGCGGATACTCCGATCGCAAATAGATGAAGCCGCGCGTCGCGCCCACCGCGATCCCGGCAATGATCATCCCTTCAATCAACTGATAGGGATCGGCCTCAATCAGCAGTCGGTCGGCGAAGGTCCCCGAGTCCCCTTCATCGGCGTTGCAGACGATGTACTTCTGATCCGCTTCCGCCTGCCGCACGGTGTTCCACTTGATCCCCGCCGGAAAGGCCGCGCCGCCACGCCCGCGCAACCCCGACGCCGTCACCTCAGCGACGATCGCCTCCGGCGTCATCGTGAGCGCGCGCGTCAGCCCCACCAACCCGCCATGCGCGCGATAGTCGTCAAGCGACAGCGGATCAATCACCCCCGCACGCGCGAAGGTCAGCCGCTGCTGATCGCGAAACCACGGATGCGCGGCAACGAGCCCGATCGACGATGGATGCGTGGCATCGGGGAGCGCGCCATCCACGAAGATCGCTGCCACCTGCTCCGGCGACACGTTCGCAAAGCCAATCCGCCCGGCGTCGGTATCGACTTCCACCAGCGGCTCCATCCATGCCGCGCCGCGCGACCCGTTCCGCACGAGCACGACATCCTGCCCGGCAGCGGCACAAACATGCCGAATCGCTTCAGCCACGGCGTCGGCGCCAACCGACTGCGCCGCCGTATCGTTCGGGACATACACACACCGCGTCATCGGATGCCTCGCATTACAGGGACGGCGGCCGACGCGGCGGTACGGCCGATGGCGTTGCCGGTGGCGTGACCGATGGCGTTGCCGGTGACGCCATCGAAGCCGGCACGCGCAGCGAATCGGCAAAGGCCGCGGGCACGCGGACGCCATACGCAGAGGCCCGCGCGAGCCGGAAGAAATAGGCGTAGGCCGCATCCGCCACATCACGCAGCGCCTTCGATGCCTGCGCCTCCGTGCTGTAGCTGACCATCGCCGTCACCACATACGGGCGACCGGCGAGTGCAAAGAGTCCCCACGACGTGGCGACGCCATCCACCGTGCCCGGCTTCCAGGCCACACGCACTGACGACGGCACGCTCGACGGAAACTCGCCGTCCTTTGGAATTTCCAGAATGCGGCGAATCTCCGCGCAGCTCGCCGCTGACACCGGCAACGTGCAGCGATGCAACTGCTGCATCAACGACGCAGCCTGGGCGGCTGTTGCGATATTCTCACGCCCCGCCGCGCTCGCATTGGGACGAATCATCAGCCGCTGCAGCCGAATGCCCGGCAACCCCATCCGGCGCATCGTGGCCGTCACCTGCTCCATCCCCAGTCGGCCAATCAGCACATTCGTGGCCGTGTTGTCCGACAGCACAATCATGAGCGTCGCCAAATCCCGCAGCGACAGCTGGGACTGCCCCGCCGAGAAATACTGCGCAACGCCGGTGCCACCGACCTGATCAGCCGCCGTCAGCGCCACGCGCGTATCGAGCGAGACGGTCCCCGCCTCTGCCTGCCGGAACAGCTCAATCAGAATGGGGATCTTGATCGCGCTCCCCTGCGGCATGGGGACCGTGTCATTCACCCGGAAGCGTTCGCCGTTGGTGAGATCCATCACCGTGAGCGTGAGGACGCCATCCACCTCTGACGCAATCCGCATCAGCTGCCGCTGAAATTTCTGGGCGAGCTCAGCCCGGGCCACTGACGACAACGAATCGGTCGGTTGCCCCTGCGCCCCGGCCACCGCGCCAACCGCCGGCATGGCACTCGCCAGCAATGCCGCCGCGCACAGCGGTGCCAGCATCATGAACCGACCGCGACGCCCGCTCACGCCACCACCGGAGGCACTGCCGCTGGCGTCGCCGCAGGCAACACCGCTGGCAATGCCGCGATCAACGCATCAAAGCGCGCCGGCGTCACCCGCCCATGGATCGCATCACCGATCCGCACCGTTGGGCCGAGTGCGCAATTGCCGAAGCAATAGGCGGCCTCGAGATGCACCGCGCCATCAGCCGTGGTGGAGCCCATCGCCACCCCCAGCCGTTGTGCCGCATGCTGTGCCAAACTCCGGCACCCGACCGCCTGACAGGCTTCGGCCATGCACAGTTGTACCACATGGTGACCCACGGGTGCCTCACGCAGATCCCCATAAAACGTCACCACCCCGTACACCTCCGCACGCGACAGATTGAACGCGTGCGCCACCGCCCGGATCATCCCTTGGGAAACGTACCCGAGCTGAGCCTGCACCTGCTGCAACAGCGGCAGCAGATACTCGGCGGTCGTGGGGGTGGTTTTCAGTAGCTCGTCCAGTACCGCGAGCTCAGCGTCGTGGTCCTGGGGCATCCGGCGTTACCGATACCGCTCCATAAGTTTGTCCATCGCCGACTTCCCCGGGCACAGCTTTTCATAGGGGACATCGACCAGCGGCGTCGGGACGGTGCGCATCATCTCATGCATATCGCGACCGCCTTCGTCGACAAAGAGGAGCCCGGTGGCAATCTCGCCACGCGCCTGACAGGCCCGCACATGTGCGTACGCCGACTCCCGGTTCGTCGGATCATACTCCGGCGACGTCGAGCGGAGCCGCACCACGGCCCCATCATGCATCGTCACGGCATGCACATCTTCACCCGTCTCCGGGACCGTGATCTCGCGACGCAACGGCACAAAGTCCGTATGCACCGCTTCCACTTCATGCTCGCGCGTGAACTTGTAGCTCTTCGTCGAGCCTTCATGGTCGTTGAAGGAGACACAGGGCGAGATCACGTCGACAATCGCCAAGCCCTTGTGCGCGAGCCCCGCCTTGAGGATCGGCACCAGCTGCTTCTTGTCGCCCGAGAACGACCGCGCCACAAAGGACGCCCCCAGCGTGAGCGCCAGGAGAATCGGATCGATTGGCGACTGCTCGTTCGCTTCCCCCTTCTTGGACATCGAGCCGATGTCGGCCGAGGCGGAGAACTGCCCCTTCGTGAGGCCGTACACCCCGTTGTTCTCGAGGACGTACAGCATGTTCACATTGCGACGGATCGCATGCGACAGCTGCCCGAGCCCAATGGAAAGCGAATCGCCGTCACCGGAAATGCCGATGTACGTGAGGGCGCGATTCGCCGCCGACGCGCCAGAGGTCACCGACGGCATGCGGCCGTGCACGGAGTTAAAGCCGTGCGACTGCTTCATGAAGTAGGCCGTCGTCTTCGACGAGCAGCCAATGCCGCTCATCTTCGCCGCGCGATGCGGCTCGAGCTCCATCTCCCACGCGGCCTGCACCAGCGCCGCCGTGACCGAATCATGGCCGCAGCCGGCGCACAGCGTCGACATCGCGCCTTCATAGTCGCGGAGCGTCAGCCCCCGACCATTCGTGCGCGAGCTGGGATGACGAACAGGAGGTTTGGCAATGGACGTCATGCGGTCACCTGCGCCAGATGGCGGGTCACGGCATCCACCACGGTCTTCGCCGTGAGCGGCATGCCAGCATAATCAAGAATCGAGGTCATGTCATCGCGCGGGACACCCAGCTCGATCGCCAACAGCGAACGCAGCTGGGCATCACGGTTCTGTTCGATCACGAAGGTGCGGTCGTGGCGCGCCATGAAGTCGCGCACCTCCTCCCCGAACGGGAAACCGCGGATGCGCATGACATCCACCAGAATCCCCTGCGCGCGGAGCTTGTCGGCCGCTTCACGCACCGCGGCATCGCAGCCGCCAATCGTCACCAGCCCAACATCCGCGCCCTCCTGCAGCGTGAACGCCGGCACCGGCATCGCCGTGGCCGCATGCTGGAACTTGCGCGTGAGCCGGTCCACCAGCTCCTGATACGCATCGGAGTCTTCGGTGTACGCGGCATGCTTGTCGTGACCGGAGCCGCGCACGAAGTACGCCCCCTTGCCACCAACCCCCGGAAGCGTGCGCGCCGCGATGCCGTCGCCATCCACATCGAGGTAGCGCGAGAACTTCTGAATTTTCTCGAGCGCCGCCGCGTCCAGCACCTTGCCGCGGTCGGGACGATAATTGTCGTCCCACTCGAAGCGCTTCACCATCCAGTCGTTCATGCCGATGTCGAGATCGGTCGCCACGAACACTGGCGTCTGGAACCGTTCGGCCAGATCAAACGACTGCACCGCCATCTCAAAGGCTTCGCGCGGATTCGCCGGGAAGAGCACCAGATGCTTGGTGTCCCCATGCGACGCATACGCGAGCGAGAGCAGGTCGGCCTGCTGCGTGCGCGTCGGCATACCGGTGGCCGGGCCGCATCGCTGCACGTCAAAGAAGACCGCGGGAATATCCGTGTAATACGCGAGCCCGATGAACTCCTGCATCAGCGAGATGCCTGGGCCCGACGTGTTCGTAAACGACCGCGCCCCTGCCCACCCGGCGCCAATCACAATGCCGGCCGCCGCGATTTCATCTTCCGCCTGCAGAATCGCATAGTTATGAAGCCCCGTCTCGGGGTCCACGCGGAACTTCTCGCAGAAGCTCTTGAACCCTTCCATCAGCGCCGTCGCCGGCGTGATCGGATACCAGGCACCCACCGTCGCGCCAGCGTACACCGCACCCAGCGCGCAGGCGGTGTTGCCGTCGATCAGGATCGAGTCGCTCGTCTTATCCATCTTCTCGAGCGAGAAGGGGAGCGGGCACGCGTAGTGCGCCTTCGCGTAGTCGTAGCCCAACCGCATCGCCTTGTGGTTGGACTCGAGCAGCTTGGGCTTCTTGCCGTACTTCTCGGACAGCATCGCCGACACGACATCCATGTCGATGTTCAGCAGCGCCGCGAGCGAGCCGGCATAGACAATGTTGCGGAGCAGCGTGCGGTCGCGGTCGCCCTGGAAGTGCTCCACGCACAACCCACCAAAGGGGATCCCCATGATGGTGATCCCTTCGCGCACGAGATCCGGATCGAGCGGCCAAGTCGAATCGTAGAGCAGGTAGCCGCCGGGGCGGACCGTCGCGACATCCTTGGCGTAGGTGCTCGGATTGAGCGCGACGACGAGATCGACTTCGGACGGACGCGCCGTGTAGCCGTCCTTGCTCACCCGGATTTCATACCAGGTGGGCAACCCCTGAATGTTCGACGGGAAGATGTTCTTCCCCGTGACCGGGATGCCCATGCGGAAGATCGCTTGCATGAGGAGCCCGTTGGCACTGGCCGAGCCGGTGCCGTTGACGGTCCCCATCTTGAAGGCAAAATCGTTAATGCCGCTCATCTCAGGCCACCGCCGGAACGAAGGAACCTGCAAACGCTTGCTTGAGATCGAAGGTGCGCATATCCCACGCCGCCGTGGGGCACCGTTCGGCGCAGAGGCCGCAGTGCACGCACACATCTTCATCCTTCACCATCACCCGCTTCGTCTGCGGCAGCGCATTGGAGACATAAATGTCCTGCGACAGATTGAGCGCCGGCGCCGACAGCCGCGTGCGGAGCTCCTCCATCGGCGTGCCGTTGGTGGTGATCGTCAGACAGTTCGTGGGGCAGACATCCACGCAGGCGTCGCATTCAATGCACGCCGCTTCGGTGAAGTGCGTCTGGATGTCGCAGTTGAGGCACCGCCCCACTTCATGCGCCGTCTGTTCCGCCGAGAAGCCCAGTTCGACTTCGACATGCAAATCGGTGAAGCGCTTGGTGAGCTCTTCATGCTGCATCTTGGCGCGCGCGACGGGATCATAGTCGTTGTCGAACGCCCAGCTGTGCATGCCGACCTTCGCGCTCACAAGCGTCATCCCCACCGGCGGGCGCTCAGTGACCGGCTGCCCCTGGCAGGCCAGATCAATCGAGATGGCCGCCTGATGGCCGTGCGCGACCGCCCAAATAATATTTTCCGGGCCCCACGCCGCGTCGCCACCAAAGAACACCTGCGGATGCGTGCTCTGATGCGTCGTCTTGTCGACCTTCGGCATCCCCTTGGCATCAAACTCCACGCCAATATCCCGCTCAATCCACGGGAAGGCGTTGTCCTGACCAATCGCGAGAATCACCGCGTCACACGGAATGATCACCGTCTCGATCACCGTGCTGCTCTGCTTCCCGGACGCATCTTCCGTCCACGACAGCCGCTCAAACTCCATCCCCACCAGTGTGCCATTCTCGACAATCATCCGCTTCGGCGCATGGTTCTCGATGATGTGCACCTGCTCTTCTTCGGCGTCCTCCAACTCCCACGGCGACGCCTTGAAATGCTTGCGGCCACGACGCGCAATCACCTTCACATCCGTTGCGCCCAACCGCTTCGCGGTGCGGCAGCAATCCATGGCGGTGTTCCCCACGCCAATGATGATCACGCGCGGTTCAATCTTTTCGATGTGCCCGAAGTGCACATTGGCGAGCCACTCAATGCCCAGGTGCACCTGATCGGGCGCATCCCAGCGCCCCGGCAGATCGAGCTCCTTCCCCTTCGGCGCGCCCGTGCCGACATACACCGCGTCGTATCCTTCCTCGAGGAGTCCCTTGAGGCTCTCAACGGTCGTGTTGTAGCGCATATTGGCGCCCATGTCGATCACATAGCCGCACTCTTCGTCGAGCACTGACGCGGGCAACCGGAACGACGGAATGTTGATGCGCATCAGCCCACCGGGCTGCGCATTCTTTTCATAGATCGTGACGTCGTAGCCGAGTGGCAGCAGATCGTTCGCGACCGTGAGCGCTGACGGGCCCGCGCCCACGAGCGCGACGCGCTTGCCGTTCTTCACTGCCGGCGCCTTGGGGAGCCGATCGCGAATATCGCCGCGATGATCGGCGGCGACGCGCTTCAGCCGACAAATCGCCACCGGCTTCTCTTCCACGCGTCCTCGGCGGCATGCCGGTTCGCAGGGACGATCGCAGGTGCGACCGAGAATCCCGGGGAAGACATTGGACTTACGATTCAGCAGATACGATTCGTCGTATCGGCCCTGCGCGATCAGGCGGATGTAGCCTGGGACGTTGGTGTGAGCCGGGCAGGCCCACTGACAGTCAACAACCTTGTGGTAGTATCGCGGATCGGAAACGTCTGTTGCGGCCATATAAGCGGGTCGGCTCCACGGAGGGGATATTTCCTAGGTTGTGGTCCGGACCAGCGGTCGGCAAGATGGAAAACACCGACGTCTGCGCGTTAGCCGGTTAGCCGAAATACCGGAGACCGGCGGCCATGAGGGCGCTGAGCACCACGCTGCTGAGCGCCCCGGCCCAGAATCCGCGGAGATGGTGGCCGTAGGCTTTGTACCCCGGGGAGCCGGCGGTGCCGGGGATGACCATGAAGCCCGGGGTGATCAGGCAGAGCAGGAGCCAGTCCAGGACGACCAGATCCACGACATTGAAGACGGTGGAGACGCCGAGGATCTGGAGGAAGAGGCCCGTGAAGCTGACGGTCGGGTCGGCGCGGTGGAGCCGGAGGCCGGAGAGGAACGGGAGCCCGAGGAGGAGGAGCAGAAAGGGGAGTCCCCAGAGGGTGGCGAGCCGTTTTTCAAGGCGGCTCCGCGGGGGGACGGCATCCTGAATCACCTTGGGGTAGTCGGTGAGCCAGAGTCTCGGGTTCACGGCCATGGAGCCGAGGATGTAGAGTCCGGCGACGAGGCTGAGGACGCCGCCGTCTATAAGGATGCGGTTCACTGAAATCTCCGGCACGCGGTCGAGGGGCAGCCGGTGGACGGCGGCCCGGTTCGCGGAGAAGTTACGGTCCGTGCGCGTCGTGCGCTTGTGACGTCCACGTGAGGCGTCCAAGTGAGGCGTCCGCTTGCGACGTCCGTCCCCTCCTCTGATCTCGTGACCGTGTCCGCAGAAGCCGTTGGGTCCCCGTCCGTCCCCCAGCCGTTGATCACCCCTGACCTCTCGGCCGACCGGGCGCCGTTGCAGATGGCCCCGGAGGCGATGCGGGCGCTGGGCGAGGAGGCGCTCGAGATCGTGCTGACCCATTTGGCGACGCTGCGCGACGATCACACCATGCGGTCGATGCCGCGTGCGGAGGCGGAGGCGCGGTTGCGGACGGAGATCCCGGAGGCGGGGACGCCGGTCTCGGAGCTGTTGGGGGTGCTGACGCGCGACGTCTTTCCGTACGCCTTCAAGGCGCATCATCCGCGGTTTTACTCGTTTGTGCCGAGCCCCACGAATTTTGTGAGTGTGGTGGGGGACTTCTTGATGAGCGGGCACAATGTCTTTGCGGGGCATTGGCTGGCGTCGTCGGGGGCGGCGCAGATCGAGTTGACCGTGCTGGAGTGGCTGCGGGATCTGTGTGGGCTGCCGGCGACGGGGGGCGGGATTTTCGTGAGTGGCGGGTCGATGGCGAACCTGTCGGCGATCGTGACGGCCCGGGAGACGCGCCTTGGCGGGCATGATCCCAAGGCGGTGGTCTATTGCTCGGACCAGACCCACTCCTCGATGGCGAAGGGGCTCCGGGTGCTCGGGTTCAGTCGGGCGCAGCGGCGGACCGTCGATACCGATGACCAGTTCCAGCTGTCGATTCCCGCATTGGAGGCGGCGATCGCGGCCGACCGGGCGGCGGGGTTGCGGCCGTTTTGCGTGGTCGCGAATGCCGGGACGACGAATACCGGGGCGGTGGACCCCTTACCGGCGCTGGCGGATTTGTGTGCGCGGGAGGGGTTGTGGCTCCATGTCGACGGGGCGTACGGGGCGGCGGCGGTGTTGACTGAGCGGGGGAAGGCGGCGCTGGCGGGGCTTGAGCGGGCCGATTCCATCACCCTCGATCCGCATAAGTGGCTCTTTCAGCCGTATGAGCTGGGCTGTTTGCTGGTGCGGGACGCGTCGTTGTTGCAGCAGGCGTTCCGGGTGGAGGAGGACGACCATGCTGATTACCTGGCGGACGTATCGAAGCATATCCAGCAGGATGTGAACTTCTTTGAGCGCGGGATCCAGCTGACGCGGTCGTTCAAGGCGCTCAAGCTGTGGCTGTCGATGCGGGCCTTTGGGGTGGCGGAGTTCCGGCGCGGGGTGCAGGTGGGTTTTGACCGGGCCGATCTGGCGGAGCGGCTGCTTCGGGCCGACGGGCGCTGGGAGATCGTGACCCCGTCGCAAATGGGCATTGTGTCGTTTAGATGGGCCGATGATGCGTTGACGATGGCGCAAATTGAGGCACTGACGAATGCCACCGTGGAGCGGATGCGCGTGGACGGCTACGCGAGTGTGATGTCGACGATGCTCCGGGGGCGGGCGGCCTTCCGGCTCTGCCCGATCAACCCCGCCACCACGGAGGCGGAGATCACCGAAACCATTGCTCGGCTCACGCGCTTTTCGGCGGAGCTGGCGG
>JBAXMW010000018.1:0-52263 GCA_037134115.1 Gemmatimonadaceae bacterium
TGACCGTCGCGCCGTCGGCCACGACCAACACCGGCCGTACGATCCCCTCGGCGGCCAACGTGGCGACAGCGGCCAGTGTCCGCGGATCGGTGGCTTCTGGAAAGACGATGGTGCGAGCTGCCGCCCGGGCCCGGGCGTGGACCGTGTCGAGAAACGAGGCGCGGATCGACCCGTGGGGTGTCGCCGGTGCCGCGCGATCACTCACCGCGGAAACCGCTCCGCGAGTGCGGCCGCCACCGTCGGGTGCACATGCGGCGAAACGTCACCACCAAAGCGGGCGACTTCGCGGATCAAGCTGGAGGAGATGTAGGTCGTATCGAACGACGGCGCCATGAAGACCGTCTCCATCCCCTCGGACAGGTTCCGGTTCATGAGCGCCATCTGCATCTCGTATTCGAAATCACTGACCGCCCGCAGCCCGCGCACATTGACCTGGGCCCCCACTTCGCGTGCAAAATTCACCAGCAACCCCTGAAAGGCGCGCACGTCGATGCGGGGATCATCACCCACGACCTCACGAATCATGGCGATGCGCTCCTCCACCGTGAACAACGGCTGCTTGCTCACGTTGCTGGCCACCGCCACGACGACGCGATCGGCAAAGGCAAAGGTGCGGCGAATCAGATCCTCATGCCCATGCGTGATGGGATCGAAGGAGCCGGCATAAAGCGCGATGCGCGGGGCAGCTGCGTGCACGGGAGCAGTCACGACGGAGAGGCTCGGTAAAAGGTGATCGCCGTGGAACCATATCGCCGCGTATCGCCGGGACCAGGCAGGGTGACCGCTGAGGAATGTTCCACGCCGAACACGGCCGCGAAAGGGCACGCCAGCCATTCGGCCACCAATTGCTCGGCCACCGTTCCACCATACGGCGGGTCGGCCACGGCGACATCGTAACTGAGCGCTGGCAGTCCTTTGACAAAGGCCACCGCATCGCCACGATGCACCGTGGCGCCCGGATGGCCGCCGAGCGCCGTCAGGTTGCGCTGCAACGCCTGGAGCGCCCGCGGTGCCGCATCGACGAAATCGCATCGCTCCGCACCACGCGACAGCGCCTCGAGCCCCAGCGCCCCGCTGCCGGCGCACAGGTCCAACACGCGCGCATCGGGCAGATCGTACTGCAGAATGCTCATCCACGCCTCACGCACGCGATCCCGCGTGGGACGCACGAGATCGCCGGGAGGCGCCTCGATCCGCCGCCCCCGCCACCTTCCTGCAATGATGCGCATCGTCAGCTGCTCCGCACGTCGGCCACCTTGAGCTGAAGCCGGGAGAGGCCCCGGTATTCATCCCGCTCCAACCGATAGGCGACATCCACCGGTCGTGACACATCGAGGGCCGTCCCCCGCCCGGCCAGCCCCCACGCGATGCCTTCAATCGCCCCACGCGGCTGTTGGATGGACAGCCGGAGGCCATCCGCCCCGACGCGACGCGGCGGGGCCGCGAGCGGAACCCGATCCGACCGAAACATGGGCGCCGGATTCCCTACGCCGAAGGGTTCGAAGTGCCGGATCATCTGCTCCAGCTCCTCCCCCGCCGCTTCAATCGGAATCTCGAGGTCCACGCGCAGCTCTGGCACCAAATCCTCCGCCGTCAATCGCTCACGGGCCACCGCATCGAACTGCTCCGCGAACGCCGGCAGTTTGGCTGCATCCATGGTCAGACCGGCGGCCGCACGATGGCCCCCAAAGCGCTGAAAATGCTCCGCGCAGGCCCCCAGTGCCCCGTGCAGGTCGAACCGGGCGATCGAACGTCCGGAGCCCTTCCCGATGCCGTCCGCCACGGCCACGAGCACGGCCGGCCGAGCCGTGAGTTCCACCACCCGCGACGCGACAATCCCAATCACCCCGGCATGCCAGCCATCGCGTGACAACACGTATGCGTACCGATCGGCCATCCCGGGGGCATCCAACTGCCGCAAGGCATCATCGAGCACTGCGCGATCCAACTCCTGCCGGTCGCGATTGAGTTCTTCGAGTTCGCGCGCAATCGCCATCGCCTCGTCTTCGCGCTCCGCGAGCAACAGCCGCAGCCCCAACTTGGCATCGGCGATGCGACCCGCCGCATTCAAGCGCGGCGCCAAGACGAACCCCACGCGCCCCGCCGTCAATGGCTTGCCGTCAAGACCCGACGAGCGCATGAGCGCCCGCAACCCGGGATGCGTGGTTTCCGCAAGCAGCTTGAGTCCATAGCGCACCAGGACGCGATTCTCGCCCCGGAGCGGCGCGACATCGGCAATCGTGGCGAGCGCCACGAGGTCGAGCTGTCGGTGCGCCAGTCCTGGCGAAACGCCGCAGGCGTCACACAGGGCCAACGCCAGCTTGTACGCGACCCCGACGGCCGCGAGGTCTTGATCGGCAGCGCCGGAATCCGGGTGCTTGGGATTACAAATCGCATACGCCGCCGGCAGCGCCTCACCGGGGAGGTGATGATCGGTAATGATCACATCGACACCCGCCGCCACCAACTGCGACACCGCGTCGCGGGCACTGGTCCCGCAATCACAGGTAATCACCAACGACGCACGCTGGGCGAGCGCCTCGCGCACCCCGGCGGCACCCAAGTCATAGCCATCGGTGAGACGGTTAGGGACGAAGGGGATGACCTGCCCTGCCCCGCAGCCGCGCAGCACCCGCGTCAGCAGCGCGGTGGACGACATGCCGTCCACGTCGTAGTCCCCATGCACGAAGATCGTTTCGCCCGACTTGATGGCCCGCACGATGCGATCAATCGCTCGATCCAAATCGAAGAGCGTTCCGGGAGCGCCCAGTTGCTCGAGGCGCGGTCGCAGGAAGCGCTTGGCAGCATCCGGGTCGTCGAACCCGCGCGCCACCAACAGCTGGCAGACCGGCGCCGGGAGCAAGAGCTCCTGTTGCAGCCGATGCACGGCATCGGCATCAGCCGGTGGGACGGGGCGCCAGACCGCCGCTGGGCGCTCGCGGGTGGTGCCTCGTCCAGTCGATGCGGAGGACGCCGGACTCACAGGGCGTCGCTCGTGGCGGCCGTGGCCTCCGGCGGCGCCGGTGGCATATACACCAGGACCCCACACCCTTCACACACTTCGATGGTCCGCCCACCCGCCATCAGTGGCCGACGCTGCAACGGGATCGCGGTATCACACGCGCTGCAGGTACTGTGCGGCGTGAGCGCATACAGAGCGTTATCGCGACGCCGTTGCTGCAACCGATCGTAGCGCGACAGCATGGACGGGGATACGGCCACCGCGACGACCTGCCGAGCCGCACGCGCCGCCTCGAGCTCTGCCCCAATGGTGGATTGGTCGGCCGCGATCGCGGCGCGTTCCGCCGTCTGATCGTCATCGATCAACAGCACCATCTCCTGCGCCGCACGGCCGGAGCTCCGAAGGTCCGTCAAGCGTCGCGTCGCGGCGAGCAGATCGCTCTCCGCCTCCGCCAGCACCCGCCGTCCCGTCTCCACCTGCGCGAGCGCGGCGGTCGCTTCCTTCAGCTTGTGTGCCTGTTCCATCACGGCCTGATTGCGCGCGTGGCGTTCCCGACACTCCGCAACACGCGCTTCCAGCGCCCGGGCGTTCGCGGTCTCTTTTTCATACTGCGCGGCGATCCGCATGACTTCGGCCCGCGCCTGTGTACGGACCTGATCCAGCACCTGCAGCCGGGGCCCAAAGGCATCGCGCCGCGCCTCGATGCCGCGCACAATGGCATCGTGCTGTTGGACGACCAACAGGGCATCCACGTCTGGGTTCACCGTTCCTCCTGGAATTGCATGACGTGATCAACCCTTGGGTCGACCACGGGGACTCCGCACCGGCACCAGACGGCGCCGCTCAACTTCCAGCTCCATGCGTTCGCGCATCAGCGCGGCTTGTTCCTCGACCGTTGCCGTCCCCATAGCCACCCGAATCTCTTCAATGCGTGCATCGAGCGGGCGCGCATCCAATCGGGCGAGATTCCGCGCGATATCCACAGCATCGAGGGGCGGTCCGGACGCCCCCTCGGTCAGCTCACGCAAGACGCCGACGGCCGCGCCTGAGAGCTGCCCCGCAATATCCTCCAACGACGCGGCATGGCCCGCCGACAACAGCACGCTGAAAATGGCGCGGTAGTGTGGATCGCGAAATTCCGACGGGCCGTGCCGTTCAGCAACGCGCTCCACCAGATCCCGATCGGCGAGCATTGCCACGAGGGCCGCCCGTTCCACCGGTTCATCGCGACGGGGGCGCGGCGGGACCAGCGTGGCCTGCCACTCCGGGCCCTGCGGTTTCCCTCGGCGACCGGTCCACGGGCGACGCGGCGCCGGGAGCGAGGACGGGGCGTCGGCGTACGCCGAGTGATCGCTGATCGCGCCCTCCGACGCCTCATAGAACCCAGGGGCGTCCATCCCCATCGGCGGGGCATCCCCAAGGGGCGGACCATCGTCACCCGCAGTCGCGCCCCGTCGTGCCGCCCCTCGGCCGTTCGTGGGCAGCTCGTCCGCTTCGTTGAGCAGCGTCTGCTTATCGACCTGCGATTTTTCGGAGAGCTGCGCCAGATACATGTCGCGCGTCAGCGGATCCCGCGCCGCACGAATGGTGGGAAGCAGCTTATCAATCGCGCGCCGCCGGTTGCGCAGATCGGCGAACCAACCGCGACGCTCCAGCAGCTGTAGCTGCCGGTCGAAGAGATCAACCGCGTCGGTCAGCTGCGCTTCGAGGGCGGCGCGCCCCTGCGTGCGCACGAACGTGTCGGGATCTTCACCGGCCGGGAGTGAGACGACGTGTACCGTGGCCCGGTGGCGGAGCAGTTCCAGCCCCGATCGAAAGGTGGCCTTCTGTCCCGCTTCGTCGCTGTCGTAGAGCAGAAAGACTGTGCTGGCATACCGCACCAACAGATCCGCCTGCTCGTCGGTAAGCGCGGTGCCGAGAGGCGCGACGACTTCTTCCACGCCGCTGAGCGCGAGCCGAATCGCATCGAGGTAGCCTTCCACCACAATCGCGCGCCCCGCGCGGCGCATCGCCTGCTTGGCGGTATGCAGGCCGTAGAGCGTGCGCCGCTTCTGAAAGACGGCGGACTCCGCGCTATTCAAATACTTGGGCGTGGCCTCACCGAGGGCTCGGCCCCCGAAGGCCACATGATGACCGAACTCGTCAACGATCGGGAACATGATTCGTCCCGAGAAGCGGACGCGCAGGTCCCCGTCGCGATCCACCAGCACCCCCGCCTCCAGCTGGCGCGCATCGTCGAAGCCCAAGGCATGCAAATGCCGACGCATCGCCTGGGCGTCCCGCGGGGCAAAGCCAATACCGAAGCGTTCACAGGCGGCGGCGTCGAGGCCGCGGCCCTCGAGATACGCACGGGCTTCGCGCCCGAGGGTCGCGTCGGCGAGCTGCGTCCGAAACCATTCGGCCGTCGTGGCGAGCAGCTCCCAATGCTTCTCGTTCGGATCGGGCGCGTGCGCTCGCGTGGGTTGGTCGACCACCTCAATCCCGACCCGCTCCCCGACCATCTTCACCGCACCAACCCAATCAAGGCCGAGGCGCTTTCGCAGGAAGGTGAAGACATCACCGCTCTCGTGGCAGACGAAGCAGTGATAGGCGCCGCGCTTGGGGGAGACCGAGAAATTCGGCTTGCTCCCCTGATGGAACGGACAGGGGCCGCGATAGTCACCGCCGGCCCGCTTGAGCGGGACGTACTCGCCGACGATCTGCACGATGTCCGCAGCCGCGCGGACCCGTTCAATCACGTCATCGGCGATCACGGCCGGTCCTGCCACGCTCGAAGCATACCCGCAGAATAGCGCCGAACACGGACCGTCGTCAGACGAATTCCGCCACGGTCACCCCGGCGCCTCCCTCATTCCACGCCCCCAGACGAAAACTGGCGACCCGCGTGTCCTTCTTGAGCATCTCGGCGACCCGCGCCCGCAGGGCGCCGGTCCCCTTGCCGTGAATGATCCGGAGGTCGCGCATATCGGTGCGGATCGCGGCATCAAGCGCCTGCACGACGCGGTCATCGACCTCATCGATGCGCAACCCACGGACATCCACTTCCCGAATGGGATCGGGCTCAGGCGCATCCCCGAGCACAAACACTTTGACGGCCGGCGGGGGCGGTGCGGCCGTCCGGACGAGGGCGCTCACCGACACGCTGACCGTCATGGAGCCCACAAGCACGCGCGCATCCGCTCCCTTGAGCGCCACGATACGCCCCGCCTTGTCACCCAGCGTTCCGACGAGCACGGCGTCACCCACGGCGAGGGGGGCAGCGGCCCGCTTCCCTGCGCGTGCGCTTGGATAAGCCGCCGATGCTGCGCCACCGGCTGATCGTGGAGCCCCCCCCACACGGGCCGTCTCCCCCGTCGCGCTGTCGGTCGCGGCACCATCCACCTGCGCTCGCTGACGCTCACGATCCCGTTCGCGGTCACGCTGGGCCCGCGACTCCACCTGGTCGAGCGCCGAGCCTTGTGCGGCGGCCGCGTCTTCGATGGATCGCCGAGCCACGCGCGCCGCCTCATCCAGCACCGCGGCCGACGCCGCTTGCGCCCGCACCTCTGCGATCGCGCGTTCCACTTCCGCGCGGGCCTCCAGCAAATACCGACGCGCTTCACGCCGGGCTTCGCGTTCATTGTCCCGCTCGCGATCCCGGACTTTGCGCTCCCGATCGGTCACCGTCGCTAGACGCGCGCGAATTTTGTCGGCCTCGATCGCCGCGAGCCGCTCCCGTTCCGTGAGGAGCGCTTCCCGCGCCTCCATATCGGTGAGCAGGATTGCCACATCACGCTCCCCCGAGGGCAACCGCTCCTCGGCGCGCGCCACCACCGCTTCCGGCAACTGCAAACGCCGCGCAATGCTGATGCCATAGCTGCGCCCTGGCACCCCCTTGAGCAGGCGATAGCTCGGGGCCAACTGCACGGCATCAAACTGGAGCGACGCATTCACGACGCCCGGCACTTCCGACGCGAGCAGCTTGAGCTGTCCCAAATGCGTCGTCGCGACCGTCAGCGTCCGCCGCGTGGTGAGCGTTTCCAGAATCGCGCCACCGAGGGCCGCGCCTTCGGCCGGGTCGGTGCCGGACCCGAGCTCGTCAACAAGCACGAGCGACTCCGCCGACGCGAGCCGCAGAATCTCGCCGAGGTTTTTGAGATGCGCGCTGAAGGTGGAGAGGCTGGCTTCGATGCTCTGTTCGTCACCCACATCGGCGAAGACGTCATCGAAGACCGGGAGGCGCGACGTCGCCCCCACGGGAGCGGGGACGCCCGCCTGCGCCATCATGGTGAGCAGCCCGATGGCTTTGAGGAGCACGGTCTTGCCGCCGGTGTTGGGTCCCGATACGAGCAGCGTCCGCTCCTCGGGATGCATCACCAAATCGAAGGGGACGACGGCAATACCCCGCGCGAGCAGGAGCGGATGACGGCCATCCACGATCGCGAACCCGTCCGACGGCGTGCCGAAGGTCACCACGGCACACTGCGCTTCGATGGCATAGCGCGCGCGGGCAACGAGTGCATCGAGCGCCACGAGGGCCTCATAGGCCGCGCGGATGTCCTCATGCCACGGCCGCAACGCGTCGGTGAGTTCGCGGAGCACGCGCTCCACCTCACGCTGTTCCTCGAGTTCCAACTCCCGGACGCGATTCCCAAACTCCACCGCCGCGGGTGGTTCTACGAAAATGGTTTCGCCCGTACCCGAACTGTCGTGGACAATGCCCCCGACATAGCCGCGCGCGCCGCGCCGCATGGGCATGACCCAGCGGCCGTTGCGCATGGTGACGGAGAGGTCCCCCACCTGATGATGGGGCTCCAGGCGCCCCATTTCGCGCTCGAGCAACCGCACCAGTTCCCCTTCGGTCTGCCGCAACTCGCGGCGCACGCGCTTGAGTGCCGGTGAGGCGTCATCGCGGACAGTGCTGTCGTCGGCGATGGCGCGTCCAATCTGTTCTTCAACGGCGCGCAATTCGATCAACGCGTCGGTGAGATGACTGAGCACGGCCCGGGTGACCGACGGCCGGCGAGGATCACGCAGCGCCTCACGGGTGCGCCGTGAGGAGCGGAGGAGGGTGGCGCCTTGCAGGAGCTCCTGCGCGCTCCACGCCAACCCCTCGATGCGTAAGCGCCGCAGCGGCTCCCCCAGCTCGGGGATCGCCTCACTCACCCAGCCGGCATCCGACTCGATCAGTCCTCGGACCGCCGTAACACGCGCCTGTTCGGCTTCGATCCAGTCACGATCGGAGCGAGGCACGAGGGCACGCACCGCAGCCGCGCCCGGCGCAGAATGCGCCCGACCAGCCACCAGCGCGAGCAGGCGCGGAAATTCGAGAATGCCGAGGGCGTGCGCGTTCATGGCGGACAGACGAAGGCCCGGTGACCGTGGAGACGGACCCGGGCCGATAAGCTCGCTAAAATCCCGTGTGATCTCAATTGGCGAAATCGCGCACCGTCAGCGACACGCGAGGCCTCGGACGGTGATTCCGCTGCGGACGCCACAGCGGCGGCGACCGCAGACTCGGCGCGGGGTCAGCCGCGCGCCAACTCGTCGCGCACGATGGCGCTGATGACCGAGCCGTCCACCTGGCCCTTGAAACGGGGCATCACCTTGCCCATCACGGCGCCGGCGTTCGCGGCACCACCGGCGATGATCTCACGCACGGCGGCCCGGATGATCTCCGGATCGAGTTGGGCCGGCAGATAGGCCTCAAGGAGCGTGAGTTCCTGCTGCTCGCGATCGGCGAGGTCGGTCCGTCCGGCGGTGCGATACATCTCCACCGATTCTCGCCGGCGTTTGATCGCTTTGCGGATGACCTCGATGATGTCGTCTTCCGTGAGATCCCGGCGCAGTTCAATCTCGCGATTCCGGATCTCAGAAATGACCATGCCGAGCAACAGGACGCGTTCCTTCTCCTGTGCCCGGCGGGCCGAAGCCTGATCAGTTTGCAGCCGCGCGAGCAGCGTGACGCCCTCGTCGGCCACGGAAGTGCTCAGCCGTGACGCGTGCGGCGGTTCTTCCGCACCGCGGCATTCATCTTGCGCTTGCGACGCTCGGACGGCTTTTCGTAGTGGCGATGCTTGCGCAGATCGGACAAGATGCCAGCCTTCTCGCACTTCTTCTTGAAGCGCTTGAGGGCCCGCTCGAAATTCTCGTCCTCATGGATGATGACTTCCGACAAACTCGATCTCTCCGTGGGAGCAGCCCGGGACGATGCGCACAACGCACCGAACGGCGGCGACATAGGTGAACCGGCGTGGACCAGCTGAGAACTGCAGAATCCAACGTGTGACGCCACGGCATCGAAATGCCGCGTTTTCTACCAGACCGTAATGCTACCCCAATCCCTCCGGGGGGTCAACCCGGCGGCCAGCCCATAGGCCGGCCGCCCAACAGATGCATGTGGAGGTGAAAGACGGTCTGTCCGCCGTCCCCCCCGGTATTCATTACGGTCCGGTACCCCGATTCGGCGATCCCTTCCTGCCGGGCCACCTCGGCGGCCAACAAGGCCACCGCCCCGATCTCTTCGGCATCGGTGGCCTCGGCCAGCGACGCAATGTGCCGCCGAGGGACCACCAACACATGCACCGGGGCCTGCGGATGGATGTCCCGGAAGGCGATCGCATGGGCATTCTGGGCGATCGGCGTGACGGGCAGCTCCCCCCCGACGATCCGGCAAAACAGACAGGCGTCACTCACGCGGCAGACTCCGGAGGAAGGGGGGTGCCCATGGCGGTCCGGGCAATCGCGAGGGCGGCCACGGCGGCCGTTTCAAAGCGCAGGATGGTGGCGCCGAGGGAGACGCGCCGAAAGCCCGCCGCCTCGAACGCCGCCAGCTCATCACGTTCAATCCCCCCTTCAGGGCCGACCGCCAGCACCACCGTCAGGCCAAGTGGGGGCGCTCCAGGGCCAACCATCGGGGGACCATCGGGATCGAGAATGAGACGATCCCCGGCCGGCGCGGCCAGAATCGCCCGGTCGATGGTGGCTTCAGGGAACAGGTCCGGTAGCCAGGCGCCCTCCGACTGCACCAGCGCCGCCTCCATGCGGGCCCGCACTTTCGCCTGAAAGCTCATCCCTTCGCCCCGCGGGGAGACACTGCGCGACCGACGCCACAGCACCGGTCGCCAGCTGCTGCACGCCAGTTCCCCGGCCTTTTCCGCCAGCCAGAGCATTCGGTCTTTATCGGCGACCGGGAGCAGCAAGTGCACGGCCGGAAGCGGGGCCCGATGCTCGACGGCCTGGAGCTCGACGTGGGCCTGCGTCTTGGTCAGACGCACCACCTGCCCCTCCGCCACGGCCCCCTGACCATCCCGCAACCCCACGACCGCGCCCGCGTCGAGCCGCAAGACGCGCATGTGGCGCGCCGCCGACTCATCGAGGGTGCACGCACCGTTCGGCACCAGCGGCTCACTGGTGATAAACGTGGGACGCCCCGCGGCTAACCCCTCGCGATCGACGCCGACCACCAGATCCCCTCGTTGTCTTCCGCGGTGACCACCCATCCAAAGCGCACAAGCATGGCCAGCATATAGTCGCGCTCCTCCAGCAGAATGCCGCTGATGATCGCGGCGCCATCCGGCTCGAGCGCTTCGGCCATGATCGGCAACAGTTCCACCAGGACGCTGGAGATGATGTTGGCGAGAATCACCCGCACGGGCGCCAGCATCGGCAACAGCGTGGCGGCATCGCCCTCGAAGACATGCACCGCATCGCTCACGGCATTGCGCTGCACATTCTCTTCGGCATTCGGGATCGCCTCGCCGTCGAGTTCGATGGCGTAGACCCGTGAGGCTCCCAACTTGGCGGCGGCGATGGCCAGCACCGCGCTCCCCGCACCAAGGTCCGCGACGGTGTCCCCCGCGCGAAGGACGCCGGGGAGCAGGCGCACGACGCCCCGTGTGGTTTGATGATCGCCGGTGCCGAACGCCATGCCCGGATCGATCACGATGGTGGCGGCCGGATCACGCCCCTCGGCGAGCCACGGCGGGCAAACCGTCAGCGGTCCCAGCTCGTGCAGCGGGATCTGCGCCTTCCAGGCCTCGCTCCAGTCGATGGACGGTACCGGCGACGTCTCAATGCGCGCGCCCTCGTCGGCCTCGGTGAGGGCGCGATGGATCGCCTCGAGATCGGTCCCCGGCGGAAAATGCGTCACCACCGCGATGCCATCCTCATGCACCCCTTCGGCACCCATCGCAAAAAGGGCGTCGAGACAGGCCTCACGGGCGCCGTCGGTGAGAGAAGGGGAGACCCGGACACTGGTCCACGGTGCCGACTCAGGCACCGAGGACCTCCTTCATCTTCGACCAGAATCCCTTCTCCCGGTGCGCCGGGGCGTCGCCCTGCAGCTCCTTGAGCTGGCGCAGCAGCGCCTCTTCGGGCCCCTGCACCGACTGCGGCGTCCAGAGCTGCACCTTGATGTGCAAATCGCCGACGCCCGACGCATTCACACGCGGCAAGCCACGCCCGCGCAGATGGAATACCGTGCCACTCTGCGTCCCGGCCGGCACGCGCAACGGCACCGGCCCCGTAAGACCCGGGACCTCGATCTCGGCGCCGAAGACGAGCTGCGTGTAGGTCACCAGCGTTTCGCAGATCAGGTCTTCGCCGTCGCGCTCGAACCGCTCATCGTCGTCGACCTCAAAGACGACCAGTACGTCGCCACGCGGGCCTCCACGCGGGCCGACATTCCCGGCGCTGCGCAGGGTCATATACTGCCCCGTGGAGACGCCCGCCGGGATCGTGACCTTGAGCGTGCGTTCGGCGCGGACACGTCCTTCTGCCCGACACTTCTTACAGGGTGATGACACGACGACGCCCTCGCCCGCACAACTCGGGCACGGCGCCACCGAGACAAACTGCCCGAAGAACGAGCGCTGCGCTCGGCGCACTTCGCCCGCGCCCTGGCAGGTGCTGCAGGTGGCGGGCTTCGTCCCGGGCTCCGCGCCCGAACCGCTGCATTCATCGCAGCCTTCGAGCACCTTCATCGTCACCGTCTTCTCGACGCCCGTGGCCACTTCGACCAAGGTCAGCGGCATCGGCACCTTGATGTCCGAGCCGGGGCGCGGTCCCGTTTGGCGTCGACCGCCGCCGCCGAAGAGGTCACCCAGGCCGCCGATGTCGCGCATGAAGATATTGAGCGCATCGGAGAGATCGACGTGATCGTACTGCGGCTGTCCGCCACCGCGCAGCCCCGCTTCGCCATATCGGTCGAAGGCGGCGCGCTTCTGCGGATCCCGCAGGACGTCATACGCCTCGGTGATCGTCTTGAACTTCTCTTCGGCATCCTTCGATCCGCCATTGCGGTCGGGATGCCATTGCATCGCCAGGCGCCGATACGCCTGCTTGATATCGTCGTCGGATGCATCGCGCGGCACACCGAGTACCGCGTAGAAATCAGCCATGGCTCCAGAGGTCAGCAGAGCAGCTCAGAGACGAGCTGCGACGTGTGGCCCACCAACGCGATCACCTTGTCGTACGGCATGCGGGTGGGCCCGATGACACCGATCACGCCACTCAACGAGCCAGCGCGGTATTCGGCGGTCACAACAGTGAAGGCATCGAAGCGCGGATCCCCGTGCTCGTTGCCAATGGTAATACTCAACCCGTTCGTTCCGGTCCGGGTTTCCAGCAACGGGGCCAGCGCCTGACGGGTCTCCGTCAACGTGATGAGCTGCCGAAGGCGTTCGCCGCTGGCAAACTCCGGCTGGTCCGCCAACAACGACGGCTGCCCCAGCACCACCTCGTCCAACGGTTCAGCAAGGCGGCCGAAGACCTGATCGCCCTCCTGCACAAAGATATTCAGGAGCTCCGCCGATTCGACCCGGGTGTGCACATCCCGCAACCGCGACGCCAACTGTGTCCGAACCTGTTCAAGCGTGAGTCCCGCCAGCCGCTCGTTGAGCACGATGGTGACTTCCACGAGCGCCGCGTCCGCGATGCTCCCGGGGACCTCCACGAAAACGGTGCGCACCGCCCCACCGGTCAGGTCAAGCACCATCAGCAGCCGTTCGGCCGAGATGCGGACCAACTCCAGCCGACGGAGCGTCACCTGCTCGGCGCGCGGGCCAATAGCGACCCCCAACTCCTGCGTCAGGACGCCAAGCGACTGCGCCGCGCGGCGCAAAATGGCCTCAATCGTCGATCCGCCACGAGCGATATCGGCCTCAAGCCGACGCCGCTCCTCCGTGGTGACCGGATCGAGGTGCATCAAGCCATCCACGTAGGTGCGATAGGCCTTATCGGTCGGAATCCGTCCGGCGGAGGTGTGCGGGTGGAAGAGAAATCCCTTCTCTTCCAAATCGCTCATCGTGTTCCGAATCGTCGCCGGCGAGATGCCCAGCCCGAAGTGCCGCGAGAGCGTGCGCGACCCCGCTGGCTCCGCAGTGGCCACATAACTGTGGATCACGGCCTCCAGAACCTGTCGCTCGCGGTCGGACAACTCTCCTGCGTGTGCCATAAGTTGAACGCTACCAATAACTTCGGAGAGCTGTCAAGTCGGCAGCGAGACGATCAAGGCGTAACCACCCTAAGGGCGTGCATCGGACACGAACATCTTGGTCCGCCGTGGCCGGTGCCTCGGCCAATTCGATCCACCCGGCGTCGATCCATGGCTGCACCGTGGCGCGCTCCGACGGGTGGATCAACAACCCGTCGAGGGTACGCAGTCCCAGATACACCGTCTCCGCCACACGATTCTCCGGCGTGAGCTGCTCATCGCCGCCAAGTGGATCGCGACCGGCATCGACCGTCTGCTGCCACGCCGCATAGGCCTCGGTGTTCCAGCGCCGCACCGCGCCATCGAATCCGTGCGCGCTGGGACCAACGCCCAGATACGGGACGCCTCGCCAGTAGGCACTGTTGTGCACCGCCCGGTGCCCAGGCCGGGCAAAATTCGAGACTTCATAGTGCTCGAACCCCGCCGCCCCTAAGCGCTCATGGGCGAGCAGGAATTCCGATTCATAACTCTCATCGCCCCCCGGGAGGACCTCGCCGCGTGCCGTCCATCGCCCCAACGGCGTCTGTGGCTCAATGGTGAGACCATAGAGCGAAATATGGGTGGGCTCCAGCGCGAGCACTGCTGAGAGGTCCGCTGCCCAGTCGCGCTGGAGGGCATCAGGGACAGAAAAGATCAGGTCCAGCGAGATGTCGGTGATACCGCCGGCCCGGGCCACCTGCACCGCCTGTGTGATTGCGGCCGCATCATGCACCCGATGCATCCAGTGCAAGACGCGATCATCAAAACTCTGCGCGCCGATGGAGAGCCGATTGACCCCGGCATCACACCAGGCGGCCACGGCTTCGGCCGAGATATCCTCGGGATTCGCCTCCATGGTGATTTCCGCCGTCGGGTCCACGACGACGACCGATCGGATGGTCTCGAGCAGGTGCTGGATACCGTCGCCACCGAGCCGAGAGGGTGTGCCACCGCCGAGGTACACCGACGTGAGGGCGGTGGTTGGAGCGTGCGGTAACCGGGCCTGCAGCTCCGTGAGCACGCCGCGCACGAAGTCCGCCACCGGCACCGTCCGTCGCACGGCGATGGCGAAGTCGCAATAGCTGCAACGACGTGCGCAGAAGGGTACGTGCACATAGAGATGCCGCAGCGGCCGATCGAGGGACATGATCTCGACGGCGCGCGGGGAGGTCACAACATCAGACACCACGGACATGGATCAGTGGCCTCCATGGACGGTCGAGAGCTCCACGGCGGGGCGAATCGCGCCGGTGGCATCGACCGAGAGGAGTCCTTCGATTTCCAGCGCCGTGATGGCCACGGAGACGGCGCGGGCAGAGAGCCCCGAGAGTGACGTCACCGCATGCAGATCCATCGCCCCGCGACAAATGGCATCCCAACAGCTCGCCGCGTCGCCGTCCAATCGCGGTGGTGGCGTGGGTTCGGCGCGGAGTGCCAACATCGCCAGCACGTCCTCCGGGGACAGCACCGGCTCCGCCCCCGCCTTGAGCAGGGCATTGCTCCCGCGCGCCGAGGGCACGTCGATGGCATTGGGGACGCATCCGATCCGACGCCCCAATTCCAAGGCGACGTCCGCCGTGATGAGCGCTCCGCTCCCCTCCCCCGCTTCGACGACGATGGTGACGTCCGCGAGCGCCGCGATGATGCGATTGCGGCGGGGGAACGTACCGCCGTGGCCTGGCTGCCCCGGAGCCAGTTCGCTAAGGAGCAGTCCCTCGCGGGCAATCCGCTCTTGCAGCGCGCGATGGCCTCGCGGATAGACACTGTCGAAGCCGGTCCCCAGCACGGCGACGGTTCGTCCCCCGGCGGCAAGTGCGGCCTCATGCGCCGCCCCGTCCACGCCAGCGGCGAGGCCACTCACCACGGAAGCGCCTGCCCGCGCACAGGCGCCGGCGATCGCGCGCGCGACCCGCAAACCATACGGCGTCGCGCGCCGGGTCCCCACAATGGCGACCGCCGGCGGTTCGGCGGCATCCAGTCCGCCGAGGCCGTAGAGCCGGCCCGGCGGATCGCGCAGTTCGGTGAGCCGCTCAGGATACGCCGGATCGGTCGGCGTCAGGAGCCAGCCGCCATACCGCGCCACACGCTCGCGTGCGTCGTTTGTGGCATCATCCCGCCCGCCATGATCACGGGAGCGGCTGACCATCACCCTCAGCGCGTTCCGATGCCTGGCGCATGGCCAGCAGTTCCCGCCACCAGCCATCGAGCAGCGTATCGAGGTCCATGCGTCCCGCCGCGCTGATTGCGAAGCAGCCGAACGCTCCCGGCGCATCGATCTCGGGGATGTAGTGCTCACCGAGCAGGTCGAGCTTGGAGAAGACCACGCAATACGGTTTGGCGGCGAGCTCTGCGGAATACGCCGCGATCTCCCCGCGCAGTTGATCCAGCTCCGCCTGCCAGTCTTCGGACTCGATCGGGATCAGGAAGGCGAGCAGTCGGGTACGCTCGATGTGCCGAAGGAATTGCAGGCCGAGGCCCTTACCGGTATGGGCGCCTTCGATGATGCCAGGAATGTCCGCGACCACGAAGGAGCGGTGATCACTCAGGGGTACGACCCCCAAGTTCGGCGAGAGCGTCGTGAACGGATACGCCGCGATCTTGGGGCGCGCGGCCGAGATGACGGAGAGCAGCGTGCTCTTCCCGGCATTCGGCTGCCCGACGAGGCCTACATCGGCGATGAGCTTGAGCTCGAGTTCAAGGCGCCGGACTTGACCGTCTTCGCCCGGCTGCCACTCGCGGGGGGCCTGATGCGTGGGGGTGACGAAGAACGCATTCCCCTTACCGCCGCGACCGCCCTTCGCCGCCAGGAATTGATCGCCGTGATCAAGCACCTCACCCAGCACTTCGTTGGTGTCGGCATCACGTACGATGGTCCCGCGCGGGACCGGCAGCACAATGTCGTCGCCCGAGCGCCCCGTGCGATTGGAGCCCTCGCCATGCTGGCCGCGCTCGGCTTTCCAAAGGTCGCGATAAGTGTAGTCGAGGAGCGTGATCAGGTTGCGATCCGCGCGAATGTAGACATCGCCGCCGCGCCCGCCGTCACCACCGTCCGGTCCGCCCAGCGCGACGTACTTCTCGCGACGGAACGAGGAAATCCCCGAGCCACCGGCGCCGGCTTCGATACTGACGATTACGCGATCGACAAACATGACTTCACACTCACGAAACGGCGGCACCAGCCGCGGTTGGGTCCTACCGGCAGCGCCACCGTCGGGCGCCACGCGTCACGCTATCCCTGCACCCGCTTCCACAACGCCGTAAACCGATCCGCATCCGCCGGAGACAAGAGCCTCCGCAGATGCTGTAACGCTGCCGTGACCACCGGCGCTGCCACGCCAGCATGCAGCGCCCCGTGCAAATGCGAATGCAATTGGCGGTCCTGTCGTGCCACGGCACAGGCCGCGATGATACATAACTCCCGCCGCCCCAGATCCAGGGCTGGTCGGCCCAGCACCTTGCCATACCCTTCCACCACCATCCACTGGTCCAGCGCCGGATGGAGGGCGGCGATGTTCACGCGCAACCGCTCATACATCGGGCCGTACACCGTCGCACAGGTCACGCCCCCGCGCGCGCGGAACGCGTCCACATCGTAGGCGTCTTCCGCATCCGCCTCGGGCGCGGCGCGTCCCGAAATGCGCCGCCACTCCCGCATGCCATTCAGCGCCCGCGGGAACCCCGCAAACAGATACGTCTGCAGCAGCACTTCCTCGACCCAGTCGGGGCGAACAGCATGAAACGCCACCCCCAGCGCCTCGCGTACGGCAGCTTCGTCGCCACCAGCAAGCTCCGCAGCGAGATACACCAGCGCCGCCGTCTCCGCATCGAACGTGTGCAGTGTAACCAGACCCGGCATAGGCGTCGGTACCATTTCCCCGCCGTCGCTGTTCTTCTGCGGCATCACGTCGTGGCGTGCGACGCCGACGCACCGTCGCGCTGAAGGACCGCGCCGGCCGGCGCCGCTGACACGAACACCGCACCAACGGGCTCGGCGCGCGTGTTGCGGATGGCGGTTTGTCGGTAGGCCGCCAGCGCCTCAGGCAGAGGCTCCGGGAGCGCGTCCAGCGCCTCCAGTAAGGACAGCACGGCCGGATACTGCGCCCGCGCCGCCCCGTCTTCGACTTTGAGCGCGATCCCGATGCCACGCGCAGGGATGCTCAAGCTGTGGACGCCTTCGGCGCCGATCTTACACAGCACCGCACCGCCACAAGCCTCCATGAGCTGCGTGTCGAAGCGATCGGTACCACCCACGAGAAACGGATACCGCGTCATCGCCTTCACGACGCGGGCGGGCCCTGCCTCGCCAGCCTGCGCGGCGGCCCCAAGCCGCGCGAACGCGAGCGCCATGTTGGCGAGCGGCAGACCAAAGACCGTGACGCCGCAGCCATCCACCGCCTGTTGGAGCTGATCGGGTGGCAAGTTCGCCCACTCCGCGACCGAGGCATGCGCTGCCTGCTGGACCGGATGTGTTGCACGGTGATAGCCGTCGAGCGCCCACCCTTCGCCGGCTGCGAACGCGAGCATCGCTGCATGCTTGCCCGAGCAGTTGTTGTGAATCCGGGTCGGGCGAGCCCCGTCCTGACGGAGCAGTCGACTGCCGCGGCTCGCGAGCGGCTCATGCGGCCCACAGGCGAGGGCCGTTTCGTCGAGGCCGAGGCTGGCCAGCATCGCGGACGCGATGGCCACATGTTCAGGTTCTCCGCCGTGGGATGCGCAGGCGAGCGCGATCGCCTCGTCCGTCCACGCCACGCGATCCAGATGCCCGTGCGCGAGCGTGGGGAGCAACTGAAACGGCTTGGCGCAGGAGCGCCACCACGTCGCCAACTGCGGATTCCCGGCGGCGTACAGCATGGCCCCCGAGCTGTGCACCACGGCGGCGTGGACCCGATGATGGGCCTCCACCATATCCCCACGGGTGACCACGACATCCAGCGCGAGCGTTTGGGTGTCGCGGGCTTGGCTCGTAAACTGAGGCGCCCCGGGCGCGTATTCGGGAGTGGACACCCCCGAAAGATAACCCGGCTACCCCCGCCGAGCGGCGAGGATAACGCCACCCAGAACGAGCGCGCCGCCGGCGATGGTCGCCGGCCCCGGGACCTCGGCGATCCCCGGCAACAAGGCCGCCAGTGCCGTCGCCCCAATCGGCTCGCCCAGCGTCGTCAGATTCACGACATAAGCGGGCAAGTGCCCCAACGCCCAATTCATGCCCGTGTGCCCGAGCAGCATCGGCCCCAGCGCCAACCCGGCAAAGAGCGCCAGCTCCCGCGGTGGCTGCGGTCCCAACGGCTGCCCGGTGCCCACCGCGACGAACATGCAGGTGACCCACGCCGCCCCATACACCACGGCCACATAGGGCCAGAGCGAAAGCTGTGGCCGGACGCGTCGGCCAATCAGGTAATACAGCGCCCCCGTGATCGCCCCCACACAGGCGAGCAGATCCCCGAGGAGCGCCCGCATTCGACCGGCCTCGCCGACGCTCCCGCCCATTAAGGCCGCACCAAGGCCACTGATCCCCCCGGGGGCATCGGCAACGCCCACCAGAAGCGCGCCGAGGACCGCGACCCCAATCCCCAGCCATTGCCGGCCGCTGGCGCGTTCACCCAGCCACCGCCCCGACACAAAGGCAATGACCACCGGCTGCAAATTCACGAGGGAGACCGAGGCCGCCACCGTGGTGTAGCGCAGCGACACGTTCCAGCTCCAGAAATGGCCAGCCAGGAGGACGCCAGCGGAGACCATCAGCCACCAGTCGCGCCGGGCCACGCCCCGGAGTGCGCCCCACTCCCGACGCACCGTCAGGATGCCCGCAATCACCACCAGCGAGAATCCCAAACGCCAGGCGGCCACCACGATCGCTGGCGCCTCGGAGAGGCGGACCAGGGGCGCCGCACAAGAGATACCCAGCAACGACACCAGCAACACGGCCCATGGTGAGGGCGCCGCGGTGGCCGGAGAAGGAGCAGCAGTCGGGGGTCGGTTCACGGCGACCAAGGTAACGCGCGATCCGTTGGGCCGCTCACCGCGACACGATGCGCCTTGTCGGACTATCTTTTCGACATGCGATCGACCCCCTCTATTTCGCGGGACCGCCTCACCGCCCTGCTGGCCGCGGCCGCCCGCCAGCATGTGGTGATCATCGGCGACGCCATGCTGGATGTCTATCTTCGCGGCGATGTCGACCGGATCTCACCGGAGGCGCCCGTCCCGGTGGTTCGGGTCCGCGATCAACGCTACGCGCTGGGCGGTGCCGCCAATGTCGCGCAGAATGTCGCCGCCCTCGGTGCCGGCTGCGACTTAGTGGCCGTCGTCGGTGACGACCGCGCAGGCGCCACGCTGCGCGCGCACCTCGAAGCCGGAAAGATGCAGGCGCGAGCCCTTGTGACGGTGGATCGCCCGACGACCACGAAGTCGCGGGTGATGGCCCGTTCACAGCAGCTGTTGCGCTTTGACGAAGAGGATGACACCGATCTCTCGGCCGCCGACGTCGCGCGCGTCCTCGCCGCCATTGAACTCGTGCTGGCCGACGCCTCCGCGCTGGTCTTCGAGGATTACAACAAAGGAGTGCTGGTACCGGCCGTCATTGAGGGCGCCATCCAAATGGCAAAGGCCCGCGGCCTGCCAATCGTCGTGGATCCGAAATTCCGGAACTTCTTTGCCTACCGCGGCGCCACCGTCTTCAAGCCGAATCGCCGGGAGCTCGAAAGCGCCCTCGGTGCAGCGGTCGACCTCGATCACCCGGCAGCCCTCCCTGCCACCTTTAGCCGCCTTGGCGTCGAGCACCTGCTGTTGACCTTAGGCGAGCATGGCATGGCGCTGGTGTCGGCCGATGGCATTGTGCACCGCGTCCCCACGACGGCCCGCGAGGTGTATGACGTGGTCGGCGCTGGCGACACGGTGACCGCCTATCTCGCCACGATGCTCGCGGCCGGTGCCACCTCGCTCGAAGCCGCCATCATCGCCAACTATGCGGCTGGCGTGGAAGTCGGCAAACTGGGGGCGGCCACCGTCAGCGGTGCCGAAGTGCTGGAGGCCTACGACCACCATCTCGCGACACCGTGACGCGGTGGGTATAGATTTCGACAACCGGTCCGGTAGCTCAGTCGGTTAGAGCAGGCGACTCATAATCGCTCGGTCGTGGGTTCGAGCCCCACCCGGACCATTGCAGGGTGCAGACGGGGGGTTCCGTCATCCGGCGAGCCCCGTTACTCTTCCGATCCGCCGCCACGGCAGTCCATGTGGCCCAGCGGTATCTTCAAGGGCGTGTAGCTCAGCTGGTTAGAGCGCTGCTTTCACACAGCAGAGGTCCGGGGTTCGAGTCCCTGCACGCCCACTGCATCAGCACAACGGGACCCTCGGCACCAGCCGACGGTCCCGTTGTCGTGTGTGCCTCAGGCGGCGGAGGTCACGGTGATGCGCGCACCCGCATGCCGCAGGCGCCCGATCGTGCGCTCATCGAGGCGGGCACGGACCACCATGATGTCCTCGTCCGAGCGCTGCTCGAGCACTTCCCCCTCGCGATACACCTCGGCGAGCATTCGGCCATCAGCCGCGGGAATCCGGATTTCCAGCACGGGACGCTGACGCTTCCGCGCCTCGCGCAACAGCGTGCGCAAGCTGTCGAGCCCACCGGGGGCGACGGCAGACACAAAGAGCGAGTCTGGCGACAGGTTGCCGATCCGCTCCCGAAGCGCCTCCGCCATCTCGGGACTGAGCGCATCCATCTTGTTCATGATGTAGCGCATGGGTCGCCCAGTGAGTCCCAGATCCGCAAGGACGCCATCGACGACATCGCGATGCTCCTCCCAGGCCGGATGGCTCGCATCAATCACATGCAGCAGGAGATCGGCTTCACGCGCTTCCGCCAGCGTCGCGCGGAAGGAGGCCACCAGATGATGGGGCAGCTTCCGAATAAACCCGACAGTGTCGGTGAGGAGCGCGGTATAACCGTCGCCCAGCTCCACTTCACGCGTCAGGGGATCGAGGGTGGCAAACAGCCGATCCTCGACGAAGACATTGCCGTCGTGCGCCATGCTGCGCAGCACGGAGGACTTGCCGGCATTCGTGTAGCCGACCAACGCCACACGGAACTGCGACGTCCGGTTCTGCCGCTGAATCTCCCGCGCGCGTTCGACGTCGGCGAGACGTTCCTTCAGGATGCGGATCCGGGCCTGAATGAGGCGCCGATCGGTTTCCAGCTGCGTTTCACCCGGACCGCGCATGCCGATACCGCCACGCATCTTCTCCAAGTGCGTCCACATGCGGGTCAGACGCGGCAGCAGATATTCCAGCTGCGCGAGCTCCACCTGCATGCGCGCCTCACTCGAGCGCGCGCGCGTCGCAAAGATGTCGAGAATCAACTCCGCACGATCCATCACGCGCGTGTTGACGATCTGTTCGATGTTCTTCCCCTGCGCCGGCGTGAGCTCGTCGTCGAAGATGACCAGCGTCGCCTTCAGCGACTGGATCAGCGCCTTGAGCTCTTCGACCTTACCGCTGCCGAGGTAGGTCCCGGGGTGCGGTCGATCGAGCTGCTGCGTGAGCGTCCCCACAACTTCCGCGCCGGCCGTATCCGCCAGGCGCCCCAACTCTTCCAGATGTTCGTCCATGTGCAGCCGGGCGGCACTGCGCTTGGAGGGCGCGCTGACGAGAATCGCCCGCTCAACGGGAAGGGTCAGGGAAATCGGCTCGCGACTGATAGCAGGACTCCAGGATGATCGTGAGGACAACACCACCACAACGCAGCGGCGCCGACGGCGCCTGGCCGAAAGCTAGCGTCCCGGCCCGGCCGGTGCCGTGTACCGACCGCTCCGATCAAAGGCACGGGTCAGATCGCCAACGGGCGTGGCGACGGTGACCTCGCCACGGACCCGGTACGGGATGGCGCCACCGACCAGCATGGACATCCCGGCCGCGCCAAGGCCAGACAGCGCAATCCGCACCGGCAAGCGGGCCTCGGCCGAATCTTTCGCGGCCACTTCGAAAGGGACGTCGAGTTGGCCGCTCCCCATCGGCATCGAGTCCACCTCGATACGATAGGCGAGCCGCGTGGCTTTGAGTGCGTAGCGGTTCGGGTTGTACACCGACACGATCACATCGGCACTGGCCCCCGTCAGACTCACCCCGCGGAGATCAATGCGACGGACCGCGACGACTGGATCGGCAAACGCCGCGCGACGCATGGAGGCACAGCCTGCTGCCCCCAACGCCAGACTGATGAAAGCCGCGCTCGCCACGACGGGTCGCGCCCACCGGGATCTAGCTCTGGTCATCCTGCTGCTCCCCGGCCGCGAGACGCTGCCGACGTTCGGCCCACCATGCCAACCGCTTCGCGATGTCCCGCTCGAAGCCGACGGGGCCGGGCTCGTAATAGATGGATCCTGCCACCACGTCCGGGAGATACGTCTGCGCCACCACGGCATCCGGCGCATCGTGTGGATACTGGTACCCCGCCCCATAGCCCAGTTCCTTCATCAGACCGGTGGGGGCATTCCGCAGATGCATGGGGACCGGCGCCGCGGGCGACTCCCGGGCCGCTTCACGCGCCGCCCCCCACGCCGCATACACGCGGGCGGACTTCGGCGCGGTGGCCAGATAGACGGCGGCCTCCGCAAGAGCGAGTTCCCCTTCCGGAGAACCCAGCCGCTCAAAGGCGTCGGCAGCGGCCAGCGTTATTGGCAGGGCCTGTGGATCGGCGAGCCCAATGTCCTCCACCGCCATACGGATCAGTCGGCGTGCCAAATACCGTGGCTCCTCCCCGCCCTCGAGCATTCGCGCCAGCCAGTACAAGGCCGCCTGCGGGTCACTCCCCCGCACGGATTTGTGCAGTGCCGAGATGAGGTTGAAGTGCGATTCGCCGCTTTTGTCATACTGGGGCACCCGACGCTGCACCGCCGCGACCACATGGCTCCGGTCGATCGTGCCGTCGTCATCAACGAGTGCGGCCGCCGCTTCAAGCAATCCGAGCGTCCGCCGCGCGTCACCATCGGCCTGCTGCGCCAAAAGGGTGACGGTCTCCGCGTCCATGGTCAGCCCTCGGGCGCCGAGGCCACGCTCCCGGTCGTGCAGCGCCCGCTCGATCAGCGCGACCAAATCCGCCTCGGCGATCGGCTGGAGCACCAGCACGCGAACGCGCGACAACAGCGCGCCGGTCAGCGCGAAGCTCGGATTTTCCGTGGTCGCCCCAATCAGAATGACGGTCCCGGCTTCGACATGCGGGAGGAAGGCGTCTTGCTGTGCGCGGTTGAAGCGGTGGATCTCGTCAATGAAGAGGATCGTGCCGCGCCCCAGATCCCGGCGGCGCTCCGCCTCAGCCACCACTTCCCGCACCCGGGCGAC
Organism: Gemmatimonadaceae bacterium; assembly: GCA_037134115.1. Taxonomy (GTDB): domain Bacteria; phylum Gemmatimonadota; class Gemmatimonadetes; order Gemmatimonadales; family Gemmatimonadaceae; genus Gemmatimonas. The sequence goes on from JBAXMW010000018.1 coordinate 23,751, forward strand.
CCCATCGCTGACGGCACTGAAGGCGACGAAAGCCGCGTCCGCCGATTGCGCGAGCAGGCGGGCGAGGGTGGTCTTTCCCACGCCCGGTGGCCCCCAAAAGACCATGGAGTCGACGCGACCGCGCGAGAGCGCCTCGCGCAGCGGCATCCCCGGCCCCAGCAGATGTTGCTGCCCGACGTACTCTTCAAGGGTGCGCGGCCGCAACCGTGCCGCCAGCGGCTCGGCCACCCGCTCCGCAAACAGGGAGCGGTCGGAGGGGCTGCCGGTCCCACCCTTCGTTGAACGGGTGCTCATCCGCGCGGGGGCTGCGCGTCGGCGACCAGCTGCGGCAACTGGGCAAGCAGCAGCGCGGGGGTATTGCAGGCCGGGTCCGCCAGCACCTGATCAAGCAGCCGGGCGAGCAGCTGGCCCATTTGCGGACCTGGGCGCACCCCCGCCTTCCGCAGGTCATCCCCGTCGATGGCGAGGTCGGCCACTTCAATGGGCTGGTGGAAGGCCACGTGCGTGAGCTGACGATAGAGCCCGACGACCCTCAGTGGCGACGGGACGTTCGGCCCGGCGGCGGTCGCCCATCGCGCCGCCGCCAGTCGCACAAATGCGTTCACCCGCAGGCGCCCAATCGCCGCCGCCAACCGACGGAGCGCCTCGCCGGAGAGACTGGTGCCGCCCGCCAGCTGGGCCCCAAGCTCCGCCCCATACCGCCCCCACCGGTCCACCAGCGCGCTGATCCACGCGGTGTCCTGATTCGAAAACCGGAGCGCCTTGAGCGCCGGTTCACAGCCCCCACTCGGCACCGCACTGAACAGCGCCGCGATCCGCAGACTGCGACGCATCGGCCGGGTGGCGAGACCGGGCCGTGGCAACCGGTCGATGGCCTGCAGGACGTCGTCGCCCACCGTCGCCAGCGAGGGAATGAGCGCCGCGAAGGCGCCGGCATCCCGCCAACGGGCAAAGGCCACCGACGGCCGCGCCACCTGCTCCATCGTCTTCTCCAACTCCTGCTTCACCCGTTCCGGCGACAACCGCGCCAAAAAGGGCGCACTGGCGACGATCGCCTGCCAGGTCGCCGGATCGATGGCAAAGCCCAGCCGAGAGGCAAATCGGATGGCACGGAGCGCCCGCAGTCGATCTTCGGTCATCCGGGCATCCGGTACACCGACCGCGCGGACCACCCCGCGCGCTAAATCGGCCTGCCCGCCGAACGGATCGTAGAGGGTCCGTGCGATCGGGTCGTAGGCGATGGCGTTGATCGTGAGGTCGCGTCGGGCCAAGTCATCGTCGAGCGACGCCCCGAACTCCACGACGGCATGGCGACCGTCGTGCTGCACATCCCGGCGAAAGGTCGTGACCTCATGCATGACCCCGGCGGCGTCGAGCACCCCAATGGTCCCAAACTCGATCCCCACCGGGATCGTCCTGGCAAACAACCGGCGGACCTGGGGCGGGGTCGCCGAGGTCGCGAGATCCCAATCCAGATGGGCCTGGCCCAACAGCGCATCCCGGACGGCCCCGCCCACACACCAGGCCTCATGCCCGGCCCGGCGCAGCGTCTGCACGATCTCCACGACGGCCGTGGGCGGCTCGAGCGTGACGGTGGGCGGCACGGCGCGTGACGACCCCACCGCGGCGTGAGCGTCCGAGGACGGCCGCGCGCCCAGGCCGGTGGAATCGTCGGGGGTTAGCCGCAGAGGACGCTGCCGCCGTTGACGTTCAGGATCTCGCCGGTGACATGCCGGGCCAGCGGGCTGGCCAGGAACAGGATTGGACCGGCGATATCGGTGGGTGACGCGACCCGCCCCAGCGGGATGTTCGCTTCAATCCGCGTCCGCCCGGCGTCCGCGAAGGGAAGGACCACGGCGTCCGTATCGACCCATCCCGGCGCGACGCTGTTGACCGTGATGTCCCGGGGACCGAGCTCGACGGCCAGCGATTTCACAAACGAAATCATGGCGCCTTTGGACGCCGCGTAGTCCGCATGCCCCGCCTCCCCCCGCTGGCCGGCGGTGCTCGACACGAAGATCAACCGTCCGCCCGGGGCCATAACCCGCACCGCCGCGCGGGCACCATAGAACATGCCGTCAAGATTTACCCGCAACGTCTGGTGCCACCGTTCCGCATCCAGACTTTCCACAGCGACCGGATGCGGCGGCCAAATTCCCGAGTTACCCACATAGATATCGAGGCCACCAAAGTGCTCGACGGCCGCCTGCACGAAGGCGTCATTGGCCTTCACCGTGGCCAAATCCCCCGCCACCGCAAACGCGCGGACGCCGAGCGCCTGCAGTTCTGCCACCACGGCCTCGGCCTCGTCCGTCCGGCTCCGGTACGCGATTCCCACATCCGCACCGGCCGCGGCGAGCATCCGGGCAGTCGCCGCCCCGATCCCCCGCGAACCACCCGTCACCAGCGCCCGCTTCCCATGCAGCGAAATCATCGACCAACCCTCAGAAACAACATGAAGTGAACTCGCTTAAGTCTATTTACTGCAGAGTTTTAAAAACCTTTTATCACAGCGACGCTTCGATCGCATCACAGATCGCATGCTCGATACACAGATGCAGCTCCTGTGCCCGATCAGTGCGCGATGTGGGAATAATAATATTGTGATCTGCGAGCGCCCGGAGGGCGCCGCCGTCCCGCGCCGAGAAGGCCAGGACGGGGACCCCTTTGGCCCGGGCGGCTTCGGCCGCCAGCAAGACATTCGGGGAGTTGCCGCTCGTGGAGTGAATGATCAGGAGATCGCCAGGCTTCGCGAGCGCTTCGACCTGTCGCGAAAAAATGTGATCAAATCCGAAATCATTCCCCGTCGCGGTGAGCAGGGACGTGTCCGTGGTGAGGGCGATCGCCGGGTAGGCGCGCCGGTTCCGCATGTAGCGCACGACGTATTCGGTGGCCATGTGCTGGGCATCCGCCGCCGACCCGCCGTTCCCGCAGAAGAAGATCGTGCCGCCGGAGCCGACGGTGCGGCGGACCATCGCCAGCGCTTCGTCGATCGCCCCCTCGAGCTCCTGGGCGGTGCGACGGGCCGTGTCGGCCAGCTCCAAAAGGGCGGCCACTGGCGACATCGCGGGAATGCTCTTGGTCTCGGTACTCATCGGTGGCTGCCCCCTGCTGTGGCCCTTCCGGCGACGGACCCCATGCCCGTTGCCACGCTGCCCCTGCCCCTACCCCTCACTCGCTCCTGCCGTTGCCGTGCCTGCTACTTTGCCCGCTGCGGTTGCCGTCAGCCACCGAACAGGCGACGCACCCGATCCATCGCACTGGTGGCCATCGCGGGGACGGGATCCAGCGAACGGCCACTCAGTAACCGATCCGGGTTCAGCCGGGTCAACAGTTCGGCCTGCACCTGCCCGCCATGGGCGATCATCCAATCCCGGACGGCGGCAATCGACCGGTCATCGCCATGATTGTCCGAGGCGACCAGATCGATCAGGCCGTCGGCCAACATAGCGCGCGCCATCACCGCGTGCTGCCCTTTCCGTTCCAGCGCGCGGGCCTCCACCTGAATCACCACCCCAAACGCGCGCCAGCTCTGGACCATCTCGAGCGTGCATCCAAGATACCGTTCGGGATGCGTGACGACGGGCACAAACCCACTGGTGACCAGCCGGCGAAGCTCGGCGGTCGCTCCGGGCGGTAGGGGGCCCCGACTGAACTCCACGAGCAGGGCCCGCGTGCCGGCCAGCGTGAGCCCCGGCATGGAAAGATCGACCCCGGGGGCATCCAGCAGGATCTCGAATCCCAGGTGCAGCGCCGGTCCCTCCGGCACCGCAGCCTTGAGGAGCGCCAGCCGCTCCTGATAGTCCGCAACAGGGGCCGTCGCTGCCCGCGAGGCGTTCCAATGGGGGGTACACACCACGGCCGTCACCCCCTCGGCCTTCATGCGCGTCAGGACGGGCACGGAGACCGCAAGCGACGGCGACCCGTCGTCGACCCCGGGGAGCAAATGGGAATGGATATCGATCATTCGGCCCTCCGGATTGATCGGCGACCACAGGAGGCGGCGCCGGCGAACGGCACGTTCGTCATCGTTCGGTGCCGGCGCGTCTCCGGCCTCGGTGTCAGTGCGCGGTCCGGTCCGGCAGCGCCGCGATACGCGCCATCGCCTGCGCCGCTCGTTCCTCGAAGTCGACCCCCTGCGTGGCGGCCGCCTCAAAGGCGTAGGTCACCAAGGCATCCACCGACAACAGATCGAGCGCGGTGACCCGGGAGGTGGAGCCTGAGGCCAGGAGGCCGCTCAGCAGCCCTTCCCCTGCTTCCAGGCAGGCCGACCACACCTGGGAAGCCGGCTGGGCCGCATACGGCGCCAGAAGTTCCGCCAGCCGAGCCTGCAGCGCGGCGGGTGGCGCGGGCTCCAGTGATGCGAGCCACGCCCCCACCGTTCCCGCTCCGCCCTGCTCCTCGGAGGAGGTCATGGGCTCAGGCACCCGCCGCCAGTCGCGCCACAATGTCGCCCGCCGCCGCGATCGCGGTATCCAGCTGCGCGGCATCGACCCCCGCCTGCGCCATATGCGGCTTGCCACCGCCACGGCCGCCAACGGTCGCGGCCACCTCGCGCACGAGGGTGTCAGCCCGCAGCCCCTTGTCCCGGGCATCATCGGTCGAGACGGCGAGCAGCGCCCCCTTCCCGTCCTCAAGCGTGGCACCGAGCACGGCCACGCCACTGCCCAGCGCTTCACGGACCCCATCGCCGAGCGCCTGCAACGTTTTCACGTCCGGCACCTCCACGCGGGCGATGACCACGGTGTAGCCATGGACCTTCGTCGCCGCCGCCACGAGCTGTTGCGCGAGCCCACCGCCGGCCCCACCGCCCCGCATGGCCTCGTCGAGCCGCTTCTCGAGCTGTTTCCGTTCCTCAAGGAGCGTATCGATCTTCTTCTCGATCTGCTCAATGCCGCTCCCGAGCCCCGTCATCGGCACCTTGAAACGGCTGGCGACCTGCAGGAGCGCCCGCTCCCGGTCGGCCAGGAACTGGAACGCCCGCGGCCCGGTGACCGCCTCAATACGCCGCACGCCGGCCGCCACGCCCCCTTCCGACACAATCCGCAGAAGGCCGATCTCTGACGTGTTGCGCACATGGGTGCCGCCACACAGTTCGACCGACAGCGACGGGATGTCGACCACCCGCACCACGTCGCCGTACTTCTCGCCGAAGAGCGCCATCGCCCCATGTGCCACCGCGTCGAGATACGACTCCTCACGCGTGGTGACCGGCACGGCCGACCAGATGCCGGCGTTCACTTCGGCTTCCACGGCCGCCAACTGGGCGGGGGTCATCGGACCACTGTGCGTGAAGTCGAAACGGAGCCGATCGGGGGAGACGAGCGAACCGGCCTGATGCACATGCTCGCCGAGCGCATGCCGCAGCGCCGCATGGAGCAAGTGGGTGGCCGTGTGATTGCGCTCGGTGTCGCGACGCCGGTCGCGCGGCACCCGTGCCAGCACCGGCCCAAAGGTGATTTCCCCCGTGACCGTGCCGATCGCGGCATTCCGTCCGTCAACCTTCCGGACGTCGGTGACCTCGACCTCCCACCCCGCCCCGATGATGCGGCCATGGTCGGAGACCTGCCCACCGGACTCGGCATAGAACGGCGTCTCATGCAGCATGACCGCCACCCGACCGTCAGGGAGGACGCGCATGGCATCCACCACGGTCTCAATTTCGGTCACGTCGTAGCCGACAAACCGCCCTGGCACGTCGGGCGCATGCGCCGCGCGGTCCCACTGCGACGCATCGGCGAACTCATCGGCGCTCACCGTGAGTTGCCGCGACTTGCGCTCTTCCTGCGACTGGCGGCGCTGCCCCGAGAGGGCTTCATCGAAGCCGGCGATGTCGACGAGATAGCCGCGTTCGCGGGCCATCAGTTCCGTCAGGTCGATCGGGAACCCGAACGTGTCATAGAGCCGGAAGGCATCTTCGCCCGAGACCGTCCCGCGCAAGGCAGTGGATCCCTGCGTGGAGCCCAACGGTGCAAGCTCTTCAAAGCGCGACATGCCGGCATCGATCGTCGCGAGGAAGCGTTCTTCCTCGGCGCGCGTCGTTTCCAAAATATGAGCCCGACGAGCCTGCAGCTCGGGGTAGACGTCGTGCATGGTGTTGATGAGCGTCTCCACCACGTGGACCAACGTCGGCTCACGCCGGCCGAGCAGCCACGCGTGCCGCACGGCGCGCCGGAGGATGCGGCGCAGCACATAGCCGCGGCCATCGTTGCTCGGGAAGATTCCATCAGCCAGCAGGAACGAGACGGCGCGCGCGTGGTCGGCGAGCACGCGAAACGACGCCGGGTCGATCTCGCGTCCGTCCGGACCATGGGCCGTACCGAGTCCAACACCCGGCCGGTACGGATAGGAGATCCCCACGACGTCTTCCACCGTGGCAATCAACGGGCGGAAGGTGTCCGTGTGAAAGTTGTTCGTGACGCCCTGCATGACCGCCGCGATGCGCTCAAGCCCAGCGCCGGTGTCGACCGAGGGCTTGGGGAGCGGCACCAGCGTGCCATCGGGCTGCCGGTCGAACTGCATGAAAACGAGGTTCCAGATCTCGAGGAACCGGCCGGCTTCTGCCCCTTCCACGAAGGCGTCGAGCGAGTAGTCCTCAAGATCGGTCCGGGTCCACTCGCCGGAGGCATCCTTCGGGAAGGCCCAGTCCGCGGCCACCTTGGCGAGATCGACATAGATCTCGGTGCACGGTCCACATGGACCGGTGTCGGCCATCTGCCAGAAGTTGTCCTTCGCCCCGAGCCCGTAGATCCGATTCTCCGGCACGTTGGCCACGTCCTTCCAGAGCTGGCGCGCTTCATCGTCTTCATGGAAGACCGTCACGCGCAGATGCTCGCGCGGAATCTTCAGATCTTCGGTGATGAACTCCCACGCGAACTGGATCGCCTCGCGCTTGAAGTAATCGCCGAAGGAGAAGTTCCCCAGCATCTCGAAAAACGTATGATGCCGCGCGGTGTGCCCCACCTGCTCGAGGTCGTTGTGCTTCCCCCCGGCGCGGACGCACTTCTGCGAGGTGGTGGCACGACGCTGCCCGCCGGGCGGTTCTTCCATGCCCAGGAACACTTTCTTGAACTGCACCATCCCGGCGTTCGTGAACAGGAGGGTGGGATCATCCTGGGGCACGAGCGTGGAGCTCGGACGGATGGCGTGGCCTTGCTTCTCGAAGAAGGCCAGGAATCGGGAGCGGATTTCAGACGCGAGCATAGGGGCGGAAATATAGACAAATCCGGCGCCCGCGTGGTCATCAACGGCGACGCAATTCCCCGAGCACGGTCCGGATCACGCCACTGGCGAAGCCTCGGCGCTGCAGAAAGGCCACCAGTCGCCGCTGGGCGACGGCTGGCTCGAGGCGTTCCAAGGACCGCCAGCGTTTCTCCGCCTGTGTCCGGCAGGTCGCCAATTCATCAAACGCGTCGTCGGCCACCGCCTCGGCGATCGCCTGCTCTGCCCCCCGCGCCCCAATCCCTTTCCGGCGGAGGACCTGCCGAACGCGTCCTGGGGCTTCCCCGCGCCGGAGTCGCGCCGAGGCTTCCGCCCGCGCCACCTCCTCGTCGGCCACGAGGCCGAGGGCGGCGACCCGATCGAGCGCCACGGTAATCAGCGCCATGTCCGGCTCAAGGCGACGGAGCCGAAGCTCCAGCTCGCGTCGGGTGCGACGACTCCGGGCCAGCATATTGAGAATGCGGTCGACCAGCGCCGATATCGCCCCGGCGCGTCGGAGCATTTCCACCTGTGCCGCATCCACGGCGGCGCCAATCCGCGTCGCGCCGCATTCGGCCAACGCCTCGACGCCGACGACGCAGCGGCCGCCCGTGGACAGGACCACCAGATACCGTCCCGGGGTGCGGGGCGACTCCCGGAGCTCCTGCACCGTGGCCGGGCCGGACGGAAAAAGAGCCGAGGGGCTACTCACAGTGAGCCGTGGTGATCCGGGCACCACGTCCCACCGCAAGCGACCCCTCGGCCCTTAGCGCATGGACGCACCGATGTCGCTCCGCGACGATCAGTCGTCGATTTCCTCCGGGGCGCCAGCCTGCTCCGCCACCTTCACCCCGAGGACGGCCTTCACCTTTTCCTCGACTTCCGCCATCAGCGTCGGGTTGTCCTTCAGGAACATCTTGGCGTTTTCACGCCCCTGTCCGATACGCTGGGTGCCGTAGCTGTACCAGGCACCGGCCTTGTCGATGATGCCCGCTTCCACGCCAATGTCCACCAGCAGCGAGGTGTGGCTGATCCCTTCGGCGTACATGATGTCGAACTCCGCCTGCTTGAACGGCGGGGCGACCTTGTTCTTGACGACCTTGACCCGCACATGCGAGCCAATGACGTCTTCCTTCTCCTTGACCGGACCGATGCGGCGGATATCGAGGCGAACCGAGGCGTAGAACTTGAGCGCCTTACCGCCCGTCGTCGTTTCGGGGTTCCCGAACATGACGCCGATCTTTTCGCGGAGCTGGTTGATGAAGACCACCGACACCTTGGAGCGGGCAATCGCGCCGGTCAGCTTCCGCAGCGCCTGGCTCATGAGGCGCGCCTGCAAGCCCACGTGGGAATCGCCCATGTCCCCTTCGATTTCCGCCTTCGGGACGAGCGCCGCGACCGAGTCGATCACGATGATGTCCACGGCGCCGGAGCGCACCAGGATCTCGCAGATCTCGAGCGCCTGCTCGCCCGTGTCCGGCTGCGAGATCAGGAGGTTCTCGATGTCGACGCCCAGCTTCTTGGCGTATTCGGTATCGAGCGCATGCTCCGCGTCGATGTAGGCCGCCACGCCGCCCGTCTTCTGGGCATTGGCCACTACATGCAAGCAGAGCGTCGTCTTGCCGCTGGACTCCGGGCCGTAGATCTCCGTGATCCGGCCGCGGGGAATCCCGCCGACGCCAATGGCGGCGTCCAGGTTGATCGCACCCGTCGGGATCGATTCCACGCGCACTTTGGAATCGGTGCCCAAACGCATGATGGAGCCCTTGCCGCAGCTCTTTTCGATTTGCGCGACTGCGAGCGCCAGGGCCTTGCGCTTGTCGTCTGTCATCGCCGTGCCCGCCATGGAATACCGCCGTCGTGTGAGAGGTGAAGCTGCCATGCCCTGGCTCGCGAGAATCTACCGGAACCGTCCGCCGCACCAAGGCCCGAATAAAATACGAAGGATGCGCGATGTGGACAACTCCCCTGTGCTATTCGGTCATTTTGACCGAAAACGCATCGGAAATGTGCCGAATCCGGACCCGTTCCCCGGAAATCAGCACCCCAACCACGTCGAACTGGTAGCTCCAGCCCGGCGCACCACATCGATCCACCCACGCCGCGGCCGCCTGCGACAGCGCCCGCTGCTTCCGCGGGTCCACCGCTTCGATGGGTGATCCGAACTGCGCGCCACGTCGCGCTTTCACTTCCACGAACGCGATCGTGGTGCCGCGTTGCATGATCAGATCGAGATCGCGGCGCCCCACGCGATAGCGATGCGCCACGAACGTCCACCCGGCGCGCAGCAGCCAACGCGCCGCCAACCGCTCGCCCAGAAGTCCCAACGCCTGTCGCTGTTCCGTCATGGCGCCAGTCTATCACCACCCACGCACGGCGCCATCACCGAAATCACGCAGCGCTGGTCGCCATTACGCCGCCCATCCATCTTTCAGCACGCGCTCTCGTCGTGAGCCTGCCAGCCTCCGCCCCCTCTCTCATGCGTCGACCTTCCGTTCGTGGTACCGTTGCGGCGGGCCTTGTCCTGGTGCTGACCGCCTTCGTTGCGCAGCGCCCCGTTGGACCGCTCCCCGCACTCGGTCCCCTGCTCGATCCCGTGCACGGCATCTGGAGTGCCGTGACGACGGCGGAGCTCCCTGCCGAGGCGACCGCCACGATTGACGGCCTCGCCGCCGGCACGGATGTGCGCTATGACGATCGCGGTGTCCCGCACATTTTCGCGCACTCGGTCCGCGATGCGTATCGCGCGTTGGGGTATGTCGTCGCGCGGGATCGGCTCTTTCAGCTCGAACTCTCCGCGCGCGCCGGTGGCGGCACCCTGACCGAACTCGTGGGCGCGCGAGCGCTCCCCCTCGATCAAGAGACGCGCGCCAGTGGCATGCCGGCCTCCGCGGTGGAACGGGTCGCGCGCATCGATACCAGCTCACTCGCGTATGCCCTTTCGACCGCCTACGTCGATGGAGCGAATGCGTACATCCGCACCCTGACGCCGGCGACGCAGCCGATCGAATACACGTTGCTTGGCCGACGCCCGAAGCCGATGGCGCTCATTGACGTGTTCCATCTGCTCAACCGTATGGGGGCAACGCTCGCCACCTCGGGGCACGAGCTGACGCAGTTAGAGGCCTCGGCCCGCGTGGGGCGAGTGGCCGCTGAGGCGCTCTTTCCCATGCATGCGCCGATTGTGGAGCCGATCCAACCCAACGGCAGCAACGGGGCGCGCACGGAGCGCACGGTCTTACCAGCGGCTGGCGCGCCGGACACCACGGCGGTGGCCCTGCTGCGCACCACACCCGCTGGTGCGTTGTCGTCGCTACTGGCTTTTGCCCCCACGCGCTCAGACGACGCGATCGGCAGCAACAATTGGGCGGTGGCCCCGTCGCGGTCGGCGACCGGCCACGCCCTGCTCGCCGGAGATCCGCACCTTGAGCTCACGCTGCCGAGTATTTGGTATGAGGCGCATCTCGTGGTGCCAGACACGCTCGATGTGTATGGCGTGACGATCCCCGGGGCCCCCGGCATCATCATTGGCTTCACCAAGGCCATCGCCTGGACTTTTACGAATACGGGCGCTGACGTCACCGATTTCTATCTCGAAACGGTCGATGATGCGCGCGCACCGACGCGGTATCAGGTCGACGGCGCGTGGCGACCGGTGACGGTGCGGCCACAGCAGTACCGCGATGCAACTGGCGCGCTCCTCGCGACCGATACCGTCCGCTTCACGCATCGGGGCCCGATGCGCAAAGTGGGCGCCCGCTGGGTGTCGGTCCGCTGGACCGTGCTGGAATCGATGCGCGTGTTGGAGGGCTTTGAAGCCGCCTCGCATGCGCCCACGTCGGCGGCCATGCTGGATGCCATGGGGCAGCTGTACGAGTCGCCGGCGCAGAACATGCTGACGATTGATACGACCGGCACGATCGCGATTCGATCCACCGGGCGATATCCGCGACGTCCGGACATCGGTCGTGGCGACCTGTTGCGGGATGGCAGCCAGAGCGCGAATGACTGGATCGGCGACTGGCCGGTGACGGACTATCCGCAGGCGTTCCGACCGGCGCAGGGCTTCCTGTCGTCGGCCAATCAGGAACCGTTCGATCCCAAGGCACAGCCGCGCTATTTCGGGGCGAACTGGGAACGCCCGTGGCGCGCCATGCAGATCAACCGTCTGCTGCGGGCCGACTCCGCCGTCACCGCCGATAAAATGCGGCGCATTCAGACGGATCCCGGAAGCGCTCGTGCCGACCTCTTTGTACCCGCGTTGCTCGCAGCCGGCCGCAGTGGTTCGCCCGCCAATGCCAAGGCGGAACGCGCGGCCACGTTGTTGGCCGAGTGGGATCGGCGCTATGTCCGGGAGAATCGTCGCGCGGTGCTGTTTGAGGAAATCATGCGGCAGTTGAGCCCCCGGCTTTGGGATGAACTCCGTCCGGATAGTGCGAAGGGCCCGGTGCCGACCGACATGATGACGGCCGTGCTCCTGACGGATTCCCTGTCGACCTGGTGGGATGACCACGGAACCGCGACCGTCGAACATCGTGACGATCTCCTGCGTCGCGTGATGGCGTCGGCGCTCGACAGTCTTCTCGCGGCACGCGGAGAACCCACCGATGACCGGTGGCGCTGGGATCAGGCGCGGGTGGCCAACATCAAGCATCTGCTGGGACTCCCGGCGTTCTCCCGGAACGGTGTCACCGTGCAGGGTGGCCCGGCCACGATCTGGCCCTCCACCGGTGACGGTCGTCATGGTCCAAGCTGGCGCATGGTGGTGGAGATGTCCTCACCGCGTCAGGCGTGGGGGACGTATCCCGGTGGTCAATCGGGCAATCCGCTCAGCCCACGCTACGACGATCGGCTCGCCGCCTGGCGCGAGGGGCGTCTCGATACCCTCCGCGTCCCAGCCACGGCTGACGCCCTCCCCGCCGCGCAGCAGCGGGCTCACCTCACCCTCACTCCAACGGCAGGGCGCCGCTAATGCGCATGATCAGCCTTGGCCTGCTGGCCTTCGCGATGGCCTTGAGCACGGGCCTCATTGGATGGATGGCGGTGCCGACGTTGGCGCTCATGTATGCCGCCAAAGTGCAATCGGATCGCGCGGCGATTGATGCCGCACTCGCCGCCGCTGCGGCGTGGCTGGTGCTCCTGCTGCGTATGGCGGCATTTCCGGCCTTCGGCACGTTACTCAAGCAGCTCGGTCAGCTCTTCCCGGTCCCAGGCGTTGCGGTGGCAGGGCTCACTGTGGCGCTGGCCGCGCTCTTGGCCTGGTCCGCCGCACGGCTGACCCTCGGCGTTATCGGTATGCGTCGCGCGCCGCGAGGATAACGGCCGGGTCATCGGTGATGATGCCGTTCACCCCCTGATCCCACAACGCCCGCGCCTCGTCGGCACTGTTCACGGTCCAAATGTGGACCACCGTGCCGGCGGGGTTCATGGCGCGCACCAACGCCCCGATGGGTAACGGGATACCGTGGAAATCCGGTGGGATGCAGAAGGCCTCACAGGGTGGCCGCACGGCACGACCGAGCAATGCCCCAGGAAGAACCTGCAGCACCTCGCGGCGGCTCGCCCCAAGGGCAAAGCCACTCCCGCGCAACGGATGCACCGCACGGGCCTCAAAGCCCGCCACGATGACACGGTCGGCGAGCGCATGTCGTCGAATCGCCGTGCGCAGCGGCTCGGTGGCCGCCGACGTCTTGAGCTCCAGAATCAACGGCAGCGTCCGCGGCAGCGCGTCAACGACCTCGTCGAAGGAGACGATCGTGGCACCACGTCCCCGCCAGGGATAGCTACGCCCGTTGTCGGTCGAGAACCGGTAGCCCGCATCGATTTGCCGCAGCTCGGCGAGGGTGCGGCTCGCCACCGGCCCAGACTCGGCGGTGGTCCGATTCAGCGTGGGATCATGAAAGAGGACCAGCTGACCGTCCCGTGACGCATGGAGGTCGAACTCCAGCCCGTCGACGCCGAGGGCCACGGCTTCGAGCAGTGCCGGCAGGGTTTCTTCAGGCGCGTGGGCGCGATTGCCCCGATGGGCAATGACAGGACGGGCGTGTGGATCCAGCAAGATCATGCCGCAATATGTGCAAACCGGGGTGGCGCGTCAGCGACGCACCACCCCGGTGACCAACCTGTGACTTCCGTGGCGCCCCCGTCACATGTACGGGAGCGCGGTCCCGATTAGAACTGGTACTGGATGCGGGTCATGACCATCCGGCCGATTTCCGGCGCGCCCGCGAAGGTGCGGATCCGGTTGTCGAAGATGTTCGTGGCATTCAGCGACCACATCAGGCGCTGCCCGCCCAGGAAGAACCGCTTCGAGACCTGCGCATCGAAGGTGAACGCTTCGGGCACGTTCTCGTAGCAGAAGGTCCCCGTAGCGGCCGGGGCGCACTTGCCGTAGCCGGTGGCCGTCGTGCTGGTCACCGCACCCGGGTTTCCGGCGGCAATGGCGTTCGCGAAGTTCGTGGCGTAGACACCCGAGTTGATCGGGTAGGCTTCGTTGTAGCGCACGCGCATTTCGAAGCCGAGGCCCTTGCCATCGTCGCGATAGCGGCCACCGAGGGTGCCGCGCGAGCCCGGGGAGTTGGACATGAACGGCAGGCCGCTGATCGAGATGTCGTTCCAGACCGTCTGGTTCTGGTACGAGAAGGTCGCATCAAACGTCAGCTTGTCCGTGGCGACGACATCCGCCGCGAGATCCACCCCACGCACCCAGAGCTTCTTGTTGACGCGCTGGTAGGTGGCGTAGACCGCGTTCGTCCGCGTGTTGGGATCGTTGAACGTCACCACGCCGAGCGGCGCCGGCGCCAAGTTACCGGCGATCCCGGAGGCCAGCGCCGGGGCGAGGGAGCCGACCAACTGCGCCGCCTGCGCCTGCGTCAGACCACCCGCCATGAGGGCCGGGACGAGGTAGGCGCCGAGCTGGCTGCCGACGTAGCCACCGAGCTGCTGCGGGTTGCCGAACCAGACGTTCGGGGTGGCGAGCGCCGCCGTCGTCGCGACGTCGCCGCGATCCTGGCCCCAGAAGGCGATATCGAAACGGAACTTGTCGCCGATGATCCCCTTGTAGCCGAGTTCAATGGTGTTGTTGAACGAGGCGGGAAGCGGCGAGATGTCCGTCAGCTGCGACGTCGTCAGCGGCGTCGTCGCGGAGGTCAGGTACGAGACACGGGTCGCAAGGTCGGCGTTAGTCGGCCGGGCCGCACCGAGCGCCTGGATCGAGCCAGCGGCCAGCTGCGCACCGAGGCCCGCAGCCATCGCGGCCGGGAGACCCGCCTGCATGAGCGCGCCGGTGATCCCCGGGGTGATCGCGGCCGTGAGCGCCGCGGCATTCCCCTGGACGAGCCCCGGGAAGGCGGCCGCCGCACTGGCGCCGACATAACCACCGGCACCGGCCAGCGGCGACTTCATGCAGTACGCGCCAAACGCGCTGGTCGTGCTGCAGGACTGATTGTACGTGAAGCCGGTCTTCGGCGGGTTCCCGCGGGCGTAGATGTCATAGCCCGAGCCGCCGATGTTCCGGGCCTGCACCAGATCCAGGAAGAACGAGAAGTTCGCCGGCGTCGCGAAGGCCCGGTTGAACGTCAGGCGGACATTCTGGTTCTCGGTCGGCTTGTAGATCAGGGCCGCGCGCGGGGAGAAGAACGTCCCCTTGATGACATTGTTCATGTCCCCACGGGCCGACACCACCAGCTCGAGCTGCTTGATGGGCTTCGTGCTGGACTGAATGTAGGCGCCCGACTCGGTCACATTATCCACGTCTTCGTTGCCACCGTTGATGGTGCCACCGGTGCGCGGATCCGTATGGATGTAGTCGAGGCCGTAGGTGAACGTCTGCTTCGGGCTCAGGTCAAAGCCATGCTGCAGCTGCAGCGCCATCACGCGGGACTGGTCAACGATCGGCTGGCCGGAGCGCAGCAGATAGGTGCCCTTCGACGAGGTCGACGTGTCGTTGCCGGCGTTGCTGAAGTTCACGAACGCCTGGGCAAAGAGCCGGCCCCAGGTGAAGCGCTGCTGGAGGTTCGTATAGGTCCAGTTCTTGATCTGGGCCGTGCCGTTGGCGCCGGTCAGTTCGAGCGCGCTTCCCACATTGGAGTAGCCGAGCGTGGTGATCGCTTCCATGTCCTTGCGCGGACGGTAGTCCACGCGCGCTTCGCCCGTGTACTTCTTGATACCGAAGTCACGCACATTCGCCTGGCCACGACGTTCAGCCGGAACCGACGTGTTGTTCGGGAACACCGCCGGCTCAGCCAGGTCCGTGTACTGCCAGTCCTGTCCCTGCATGTATTCGCCGGACACCTTGAACGCCAGCTTGTCGCTGAGCTTCGCGGCGTGGCGGAGGCCGGCGCGGAGCACCGAGCGCTCGCCGCCGTCGACGCTGACCGTGGTCCCGACGGAGTTGAACGGCGACTTCGTGATCACATGGAGCACACCGGCCGAGCTGTTCGGGCCGTAGAGCGCCGACGCGGGGCCGAGGAGCACTTCCATACGATCGATGTCTTCGTTCGTGCCCGTCATCAGGAAGGGCACGTTCACGCGCAGCGACGGCACCCCGGCGAACCGGTAGTCCTGCAGCATGAGCATGGAGCCGCTGAACGCGTTGTTGAAGCCACGCGCCACGATGTTCGACTGCACGATACCGCCCTTGCTGACATCCACGCCCGGGGTCGCCCGGAGATGGTCGGCGATCGTGGTGGCCGGGCGCTCTTCAATGCGCTCGGAGGTGATCACGGAGATCTGGGCCGGCGCATCGAGCGCCTTTTCCGGGCGGCTGCGGCTGGCTGTGACGACCGTTTCGTTCAGCTGCGCCGGACGCGGCGTGAGCTGGATGTTGAGCGTGCTGCCAGCGCGGATGCCGGCGATCGTCTTGAAATCGTAGCCGATGCGGCGCACCGTCAGCGTGTAGGTGCCGTCGGTCAGGCCGGCGAGGCGGTAGCTGCCGTCGGCGCCGGAGACCACGGCCGCGGTCTTGGGGCCAGCGGCGCGGATCTCCGCGTTCTCGATGGCGACGCCGGAACCGGCATCAGTCACCTTGCCGGAGATCACTCCGGACTGGGCCGCAAGGCGAGCGGCGCCAAACGGCAGAAAGCCCAGCGCCAACAGCGCGGTCGACAGGGCCGGGCGAAGTCTCTTCAATAACATCAAGTACCTCGGGAGGGAGGAGGAGGAGGCGCGTTGTCGCGTTCTCTTCGTGGGTGCTCCGTGTCGTTACTCTGTCACGACGAACACCGCCGCCACTATCTTCGCGGCCCCACCGGGTCCCGTCAATGGCTTCCGGCCGTTCCAGCGCGACCTTAACAGCCCCGGCGAGGGCCCTCGTCCCCTCTCAGTCGCCGCAGATGCGGTCGAGGTCCTGCACGCCGATCAGGACTTCACGGGGGCGGGCCGGACCTTCCGACGGCGACAGGACCCCCGCCTCCTCCAGCTGATCGATGATCCGCGCCGCGCGGCCGTAGCCGATTTTGAGCCGGCGCTGGAGAAGCGACGTCGACCCCTGGCGGTGCTGAATCACAACCTCTGCCGCTTCGCGGAACCGGCTGTCGCGATCCCCACCGGCCCCGCCGTCGTCATCACCGCCCGCCCCGCCATCCCCTTCGAGGGCACGCACCGCCTCAAGGATGTCCGGTTCCGCGGCGATCGGCTCGGGCGCACTGAGATCGGCCGCCCGTCGCGCGGCCGCATCGGTATACCAGCCGAGCAACCGCTCCGTCTCTTCGCTCGAGAGATAGGCCCCCTGGAGGCGCGACGGTTCGGACTTGCCGGGCGGCACAAAGAGCATGTCGCCGTTCCCCAGCAACGACTCGGCGCCCGCGCCATCGATGATGGTCCGGCTGTCGATCTGAGACGCCACCCGGAAGGCGATCCGGCAGGGGAAATTGGCCTTGATGAGCCCCGTAATGACGTTCACGCTGGGGCGCTGGGTCGCGAGAATGAGATGGATGCCAATGGCGCGCGCCTTCTGCGCGAGCATGGCAATCGGCGTCTCCACCTCGGCCGCCACGGTCATCATGAGGTCGGCCATTTCATCAATGACGACCACGATGTACGGGAGGACCCCGCCGGCATAGGTCCGGTCCTCAAAGGCCACATCCGGGGACCGGGGCTTGAGCACCGTCGGCCCCTCCCCCGCCTGCTGCTGCTGCACCCGCCGGTTGAACTCCTGCAGATTCCGGCAGGCGTTCGCCTCGAGTAACCGATAGCGGTCCTGCATTTCCATGACCGCCCATTTGAGCACCTGCGCAGCGTCCCGATTGTCGGTGATCACCTTGTGGCGCAGATGCGGGAGCGTGTTATACACGCTCAACTCCACCATCTTGGGGTCCACCATCAGGAAGCGGAGCGTCTTCGGCGTATGCCGGTAGACGAGGCTGGTAATGATGGTGTTCACACACACCGACTTGCCGGAGCCCGTCGCACCGGCGATCAGCAGGTGCGGCATCTTGGCGAGATCGGCCACTACGGGACGCCCCTCGAGATCCTTCCCCAAGGCAATCGGCAGGGCGGCGCGCGCCTGACGGAAATCGGATGCTTCCAGCACCTCGCGCAGTCCGACCATCTCCGGATTCGGATTGGGGACCTCGACGCCCACGGCCCCCCGCCCGGGAATCGGCGCCACAATGCGGATACTTGGCGCCCGCATGGCGAGGGCAAGATCATCGGCGAGCGCCGCGATCTGGCGCACCTTCACGCCGGCCGCCGGCTCGATTTCAAACTGCGTCACGGACGGGCCCGTCGTCCGCCCAACGAGCTCCCCTTCGACCTTGAAGGTCCGGAGGGTGGCCATGAGCTTTTCGCCAGCGACATCCAGCTCGCGACGCCCCGCTTCCGGATTGCGGATCACCGGAGCCGTGAGGAGGTCCGTCGGTGGAAGCTCGTCGCTGAACGCGGTGGCGTCGGTGGTGAGCGCGGGGATGAGCGCGGCCTCCGGCTCACCGGCCTCCGGCTCACCGGCCGCTGGCTCACTGGCCGCTGGTGCGGCCGACGTGGATTCCGGTGGGCTCGCTTTGCGACGGGACGACGCGCCGCGACGGCCAGACTCCTCAACGGGCGGCGTCGGTTCCACCGGGGGATCGTCACGGAGGAGCTCGCGCGCCATCACCGGATCGATGACGGGCATCTCCTCCGGCTCCGGTTCCAGCGTTTCCGCTAACGTCAGCGCCGCACCAGCCCCTGCCCGTCCGCGCGAGGGCGCCTCAAGATCGCGCCCCGCCGCGGGGGCGCCGGAGCCGACGAGCATCCGGATCGGATTCCAGCGCAACGTGACGACGGTCAGCGTGCTGAAGGCCAGCACAATGGCCATCCACCCACCGGCGGTGCCGAATCCCTTATGGAGGTAGTGCGCCACGAAGCTGCCCCACAGCCCCGTCGCCGACGACATCGTGGGCTCGCCACCCATGGCCAAGCCGATGGCCACCGGGACCAGCAGGACGCTGCCCAGCCAGAGCAGCCCCCACCGCCTGGCACTCGCTTCGATCCGGTGCCACCGCCCAAAGAGCGCCAGCGCCACGACGATCGCTCCCATCGCGACGAGCACGGCACCGGGGACGCCCACACTTGTGACCAGCACGCAGCGCGTCCACGTCCCCGCCGGACCAAAGGCGCCTTCCGCCGACAAACAGCCGCCGCCCGGCGGGACCTGCTGGAAGATCAGCGCGCCGGCAATAAACAGGCCGACCAAGGTGAGGCAGATGGCCGCAAACTCACGGCGCAGCGGGCGGGGCTCCATCAACGCGAGGTCAGGAGGCGCCGGGGTCCTTCAACAGTTCGGCGCCTTCGAACTCCAACCACTTGGTGTGCACCCGGCCGGACTGGAACCCGGGATGCTGCATCACGCGCGCCAAGAATGGAATCGTGGTCTTCACGCCTTCGATGACGAAGCTTTCCAAGGCGATCTGCATCCGACGAAGGGCTTCTTCACGCGTGTTCCCCTGCACGATGAGCTTGGCGATCATCGAGTCATAGTACGGGGGCACCGTGTAGCCGGCGTAGGCATGCGTATCGATGCGCACGCCCGGGCCACCTGGCTGATGAAAGGTCTCGAGACGGCCCGGTGACGGCTGGAAATTGCGCGCCGGATCCTCCGCATTCACGCGGCACTCGATCACGTGGCCACGGAACGCCGGCGTGCTGGTCACCGACAGCGGCAACCCGGCCGCGACGCGGATCTGCTCCTTCACGAGATCGACCCCCGTGAGCATTTCCGTGACCGGATGCTCGACTTGGATGCGGGTGTTCATCTCCATGAAGTAGAACGATCCATCCTCATCCAGCAGCATTTCGATGGTGCCAGCGCCGACGTAGTTGATGGCCTTGGCGCCGCGCACGGCGGCCTCGCCCATCCGCTCGCGCAGTTCCGGGGTCATCACCGGACAGGGGGCTTCTTCGATCAGCTTCTGGTGGCGCCGCTGCACCGAGCAATCCCGCTCCCCCAGATGAATCACGTTGCCATGGGTGTCCCCAAGAATCTGGAACTCCACATGGCGGGGGCGCTCAAGGAACTTCTCGACGTACACATCGCCATTACCGAACGCCGACAACGCTTCCGACCGCGCCAGTTGGAAGGAGCGGGCGAAGTCATCGGGATCACGGGCGACACGCATCCCCTTGCCGCCACCGCCGGCCGCCGCCTTGATGATGACCGGGAAGCCGATCTCGCGCGCGAACTCCAGCGCCTCCTCGGCATCTTCCACCGGGCCCGGTGTCCCGGGGACAATCGGCACGCCCACGTCGCTCATGGCACGACGGGCGGAGGCCTTATCGCCCATCACGCGGATCTGCTCCGGGGTCGGTCCGATGAACGTGATCCCGGAGGCCCGACAGGTCTCGGCGAACTCGGCGTTCTCCGCCAAGAACCCGTAGCCCGGATGAATGGCGTCCGCGCCGGTGATTTCCGCGGCCGCAATCAGCCGCGTGATCTTGAGATATGAGTCGCGCCCCGAGGCCGGGCCAATGCAGACGTCATCGTCTGCGAAGCGCACATGGAGCGATTCGCGATCGGCTTCCGAGTAGACCGCGACCGTCTGGATGTTGAGTTCCCGGCACGCCCGGATGACGCGCAGCGCGATTTCGCCTCGATTGGCGATCAGGACTTTCTTGAACATGGATTAGTTGCGCGGAGACAGGTGGAGAAAGACTGCGCGAACCCCGGGCGCCGGATGGACCGGTGCCGGGGTCGCCACAAACGAAATCGCCTGTCTTAGCCGTTCGGATCGATACGGAAGAGCACCTGGCCGTACTCCACGGGATGCGCATCCGTGGCCTGCACTTCCCGCACCACGCCAGCGAACTCGGACTCCAACTCATTCATGATTTTCATGGCCTCGATGATGCAGACCACCTGCCCCTTGGTGATGCGATCGCCGACCGCCACATACGGCTTGGCACCCGGTTCGGGCGCGCCGTAGAAGGTGCCGACCATGGGCGACTTGATTTCGAGGAGCGGGACCGCTGGCGCGTCCGCCTTGGCGGCGGGGGCCGGCGTCGCGGGGGCCGCGGCCACGGCGGCCGGCGCGGCGGCAGCCATCGGGGCGGCCATCATCGGGGCGGCCATCTGCACGGCCGCCGCACGCTGCTGCGCCGACTTGGAAATCCGCAGCTTCATCCCCTTGTCAGAGGAGATTTCGATGGAGTCCACAGTTGAGCCATCGAGCATCTCGATGAGCTTCTTCACGTAGCGGAGATCAATCATGGGGCAGCGGTCTGGAGGAACAGGAGGGACCGCCAGCCGCCCAGTGGGCGCCGACGGTCACGATGGACTGGCCGGTGCCCGAGGCACCGACCCCTTGCGTTACAACTCGCGAAGATCCCGAGGGAATGTGGTCAACAGCCGGGGACCGGCCTCTGACACGAGCACATCATCTTCGATGCGCACTCCACCCCACCCAGGCCGGTAAATCCCCGGCTCGATCGTCACGACGGCCCCCGAGACCAGCGGAGCCTCCACACTTTTGGCCAGCCGCGGCGCTTCGTGCACCTCCAACCCGATCCCATGACCGAGGGAATGCCCAAACGCCGCACCATGGCCGCGGTCGGCAATGTAGTCTCTTGCCACCTGATCTGCAGCCATCCCCGTCAATCCGACCCGAAGCGCGCCCGAAGCGCGTGCATTTGCTTCACGAACGACGTCGTAGAGCTCCCGCTGTTCGGCCGAAGCGGTGCCCAACACGAAGGTCCGGGTGATATCCGAGCAGTAGCCATCGGCGATAGCGCCAAAATCGAGGAGGAGGAAATCCCCCACCTGGAGGGGCCGATCGCTGGCCCGGGCATGCGGCAGGGCCGAGCGGGGCCCTGAGGCCACGATCGATTCAAAGGGAAAGCCCTCACTCCCCGCATCACGTAACCGATGTTCCAACACCCCGGCGACCTGTGTCTCCGTCAGCCCGGGATGAATTTCGGTGAGGGTCGCGGTCAACGCGGATTCCGCCATCGCCACGGCACGAACGATCGCCTCGACCTCGGCGGCATCCTTCCGCTCCCGCAGGGCTTCCACCACGCCCACGGCGGGACGCCAGGTCCAGCGGGCCCCCTGCTCTAACAGTCGCTGGAAGTCGCTGTGCAGCAGATGCGCGGATTCGAAGCCCACGCGCTCCACGCCACTCTGCGCAGGGAGAAACGTCCAGAGGCCAGCCCAGACGCTGTGGCGCTCGATCCGGACGTCGGTCCCGGCGGCGACTTCCAGCTCGACCTGCGTCTCGTAGCGGAAATCCGTGAAGAGCGTCGCGCTGCGCGCCGAAATCAGCAACAGCCCGTTGCTCCCGGAGAATCCGGTGAGATAGCGGATGTTGGGGAGGGCCGTGATCAGGATGGCGTCCAGATGCAATCGGGCGAGTGCGTCACGCACCGCGCCCACGCGGGACGCCGACGGCTCCATCACGACCGCGCGGCGCGGACCCGGAGGGTCTCCACGAGCCCACGCAGCGCGAAGCCATACCCGTCCGTCCCCAGTCCACAGATCAGCCCAATCGCCGCCGCCGCCAGCATCGAGTGCCGACGCTCGGGCTCTCGCGCATAAATGTTGGAGAGATGCACCTCCACAAAGGGGAGCGCGGTGGCCGTGAAGGCATCCCGAAGCGCCAGACTGGTGTGCGTGTACGCCCCGGCGTTTACCACGACGCCATGGACATGCCCGCGCCAGGCGTGGAGCTGATCAATGAGCTGCCCTTCGCCATTCGCCTGCGCCACCTCCAACTCGACGCCAAGGTCGGCGGCGATGACACGGAGATCGGCTTCAATGTCGGCAAGCGTCCGGGTGCCGTAGATCGCCGGCTCCCGGGTCCCCAGCAGGTTGAGATTCGGGCCGTTCAGTATGCCGATGCGCATCAGGTCGCTGCGTCCTTGAGCCATGCCGAGAAGTGAGCGAGATCGGTGGCCGCCGCCGGGGTAAGCCGACCAGCAGCTCCAGGGATGGATGGGGCCACCGGGGATGCGGCTGCGACGGGGGCACCCGTGGCAAAGGCCGCCGCAAATGCATCCGGCGGCGCGAGCCGATCCGGTTCCCCAAAGAGTTCCGCGAGGCTGGTGGCCGCGCCTGCCGAGGGGCGCGACGGCGCGGCGACCGAGCGCGAGGCCAAGGTGGACCACCACTGGCGCGCCGTGGGCACCCTGGAGGGTGTCGTCTCACTCGCGACGGCGAACGCCTGTTGCCCCATGGCTCGAACAGCCGTGAGCCGTTCGGCGAGCCATCCTTCTGACGGGCGCTGACGGACCAACTCTTCGTAAATCGCGATGCCGCGATCGAGCAGCCCCTGCGCGATCAACAGTTCGGCCATCGTCTCGGTGACAAAGGCCGCCGGCGGCTCGCTCGCCGATCCGCCAGCTACCGTCGAGAAGGCCGGTGGCGACAGCTCACGCGTTTCCACTCGGACGGCTTCGGCCTCGCCGGCTGCCCGTGCGTCCTCCTGAAAGAGTCGCGTGATCTCCTCGAGCGCCGGCTCCTCCGACACCATGGCGGCGGGCGCGGGCGGTGTCATCGGCCGAACGACCGGCGCGGCGTCGGTGATCGGCGTGAGGATCCGTTGGGGAACCGGGGCCTGTGACTCAATAAAGTACGGCTCCGGCTCGATCGCTTCGACCGGTGCCGCGTGCGGGATGACCGCGTCGAACCGTTCATGCCCAAAGACCGCGGCCACCTCGGCCGCACTCGCTCCGGCAGAACCACTCGCCGTGGGGATGCCCGTTGGTACAATGCCCGATGGATCCGACGGTCGTTCCGGGGTCCGCTCGATCAACGCCGCCGAGTCGGTCCACACGGGTGCCTCCAACCCCTCCTCGAAGGGGACCGGGGCCAACATCGGGTCCTCTGGCGCCTCAGCGGCCGCATGGACCGATTCCAGCCAATCGGCGGCCTCCGCCGACCCCGCGAGCACACCACCGGGGAGGTCCGGGAAGGCAAACGGATCCTGCTCGGGGAGCGTCGCCCCAGCCGGCAACGGGAACCAGCCATCAGACTCCTGTGCCCCCGCCCACGCGCCGTCGATCTCGCAACTCTGCGGCGAGATCGCGCTCGCGGACTCTCCAATGCTATTGGGCGCGGGGGGCACGTTGACCACCGCCGCCGACGGGGTCGGATGCTTGGGGGGCCGGACTTCGGCCCGGCGCGGCACCGTCGGCCCAGGGACGCCGAGCGTCTCCAACTGCGCCGCGATGTCGTCGTTCCGGGGGTCCGCTTCGAGGACCCGCTCATACCACCGACGCGCCGTGGCCGCATCGCCATCGGCCCAGGCAATGTCGCCCAGGTAGCGCAGGGCGATGAGGTTCTCCGGGTCGAGTGCCAGCGCCTGCTCGAAGACCGTCCGGGCCTCGTCTCGGCGTCCTGCGTCAAAGAGGGCCTGCCCGAAGACGATGTGCCCACTCATATGACCGGGCAGCTTCGGCAGCTGGCTCTCGCAGAGGGCAATCGACTCGGCGAGGGCTCCGATCTTCCGGTATTCGTTGGCCAGCGGCGCGAAGTACCGACGGGGATTCTGCGCGAACTTCGCACGCAGCTCGTCAACCCGGGCCGTACGGGTCATCGGAGATGACGCCACGACCGGGTCACGGAGGGGAGCAGCCCACAGGGGCGCGTTCGACGGGACATCCTGCGAAGTTAGCCATCGGCGCGATGTGAAGTCAATCGAGAACGAGGCGCCTGAAGTCGTGTCGTCCCTTGATTTTAGCACTTTCGGCACGATAGCTTCCCCGACTCTTCCTGCGCCGCAGGGGCCGTGGACATTGTGCACGCGCTTCGAATGCGTGCGGTGTCGGCCTGCCTCTTGTTGGCGCGGCCGCCTGTCCTGTTTCGCTTAACCGACTGAAGGAGTCTCGCCCCGTGGTGTTGCAATCGATGCGGAGCGTCGCGAAGTACATCTGGTGGTTCCTCGTGCTGGCGTTTGTCGGCAGCTTCTTGCTGTACGAAACGTCGGGGCTGTCGGGGCGCTCACCCGTTACGACTACCACGGCCATTGGATCTGTTGACGGTGAAGCGATCCTGCTGACGGCGTGGCAGAGCACGGTGGCCAACCTGGAGCAGCAGGAACAGCAGCGGCTCGGACGCGGCATCACGCTCGACGAGCGTCGCACGCTGGAAGATCGGGCGTTCGACGAGTTGGTGACGCAGGCGCTCCTGAGCCAGGAATACAAGCGGCGCGGCATCGACGTGACGGACGAGGAAATCCTCGAAGCCGCCAAGATGGCGCCGCCGCCACAGGCGATGCAGTCGCCGGATCTGCAGACGAACGGTCAGTTCGACATCCAGAAGTATCAGCGGCTGCTGTCGTCGTCCATGGCGCGTCAGTCCGGGATGCTGGTGGGGCTTGAAGCCTACTATCGCGCCGAACTGCCGAAGCAGAAGCTGTTCGACCAGATCGCGTCGGACGTGTACGTCTCCGACGAGCGGCTCTGGCAGATCTATAAGGACCGCCATGACACCACGCAGGTGAGCTTTGTGGTGCTTCGGGCTGATGCCCTGGGCAGCGACACGACGGTCGCGGTGTCGGACGCGGAGATCGCGCAGTTCTATCAGGCCAACACCAAGCGCTTCAATCGGCCGGGGCGCGCGGTCCTGTCGTTGGTGAGCGTGCCACGCGCGGTCACGGCGAATGATTCCGCCGAGGCGAAGAGCCGCATTGAGAAGATCCGTTCCGCGATCACTGGTGGCGAGGCCTTTGATGTGGTGGCCAAGCGTGAGTCCATGGATAGCGTCTCGGGCGCCAACGGTGGCAAGCTCGGGCGCGGTGGCCGGAACCGGTTCACCCCGAAGTTCGAAGAAGCGGCGTACGCGTTGAAGCCCGGCGAGCTGTCGCAGCCGGTGCTGACGCCGTTCGGCTGGCACCTGATCAAGGTGGATGAGCGGAAGGGTGACACGTTAGATCTGCGTCACATCCTGGTGACGATCACGCAGAGCGACTCGAGTGCCACGCGCACCGACCGCCGCGCGGATTCGCTGGCGAATCAGGCGGCCAATCAGGAGGACCCGAAGAAGTTTGACGCGGCCACGAAGGCGCTCGGACTGACGCCGTCCACCGTGGTGGCGATCGAGAAGGAGCCGCTCAACTATGCCGGTCGCTACGTCCCGAGCGTCAGTGCATGGGCCTTCACCGGCGTGCGTGTCGGCGAAACGAGTGATCTGTTTGATGCGCCAGAAGCCTACTATCTCGTGCGCTTGGATTCGTTGCAGGCGGCTGGCGTACAGACGCTGGCCGAGGTAAAGGACGAGATCAAGCGTCGTTTGGCGCGCGAAAAGCGTATCGAGAAGCTGCGCCCGATGGCGTCGCAGATTGCGCAGGCGGCCAAGGCGGGGACGCTGGAAGCGGCCGCTGCCGCTCAGAAGCTTGCCGTCGAGAAGAGCGCGGCCTTCACGCGGGTGGAAGCGGTGCCGGGCCTTGGCCAGTTCAGCCAGGCGATCGGCGCGGCCTTCGCGATCCCGGTGGGCCAGGTTGGCGGTCCGGCCATCGCGGCGGACGGGATGGCGGTCCTGCGTGTCGATCGTCGCGTCGATGCCAGCAAGCCAGAGTTTGAGGCGCAGAAGGTGGGCCAGCGGGCGCAGCTCATGCAGCAGCTTCGCCAGCAGCGAGTGGACGAGTACCTGACCGGCCTGCGCGAGAAGGTGAAGGTCGAAGACAAGCGCTCCACCGTGAACGCGCAGATGCGCCGTCAGTCCGCCACGACGAACTGACCAGCGCCTCTCACGAAGAAAAGCGGCCCCCCACGAGATCTCGTGGGGGGCCGCTTTCTTCTGTGACGACTCTGTCCTGACCGCCTGACCGGGCGGTTGGTGGACTAGCTGATCAACCGCTTCGGTTCCGGGCGCTCTTCTTCGCGGACCGACTCCACCGGCGTACCGGCACCGACCCGTTCCGGCGCACGCGGCGGCTCGGTGATCTGCTTCTGCGCATCCGACAGGTTACGCTTGAACTCGTTGATCCCCTTGCCGAGCGAGCCGGCAATCTCCGGGATGCGCTTGGCACCGAAGACCAACAGCACGATCACCAGGATGACCAGCATCTCGCCAAAACCAAGGTTGCCAAAATTCATGTAAGCTCCTAGAACAGCGACCGCGCGATGAGGTAGGCGACCAAAACCCCCAGGAGACTCAGCAGCGAGACATCCAAGGCGATAGGACCAACAGTGATCTTCAATATAAGCAGGTCAATTGGCAAGGGGCCGACCGACGGGGTAAGCCCCGTGGTCAGGAATTCTTTCACCGCACCGGCGGGGAGAAAGCGCCGCGCCGCCTGGGTGACAACGCCTCCGGCCACGAACCCTGCGGCCAGGACGGCCGCGTGGAACATCGGACGGTGACGGGACGCTCGCCGGGCGGTCACCACCGGCGGTCGACCACGTAGCTGATGGTATCGACCAGCGATCCCTTCGCCGGGCTGTCCGGGAGCTCGGCCAGCGCCTCTTCGGCTTCCCGCGCGAACTGCTCACCACGACGCAGGGCGTACTCGAGCCCCCCATGGGCGGCGACGAGCGCGATGACTTCCGCAATGGCGTCGTCCTCCGGCTCTGGTGCGGCAAAGAGCGCCTCCACCCGTGCACGGTCGGACGCGGGCATCTCCCGCAGGGCGGCAATCAGTGGCAGGGTGACCTTGTGCTCGCGGAGATCCAGCCCGCTGGGCTTACCGGTCATCTCCTGCCCTTCCGTGTAATCGAGGAGATCATCGGCCACTTGGAAGGCCATTCCGAGCCGCTCCCCGAAGCGCAGCAGCGCCTTCCGATGCGACGGCGCGCCACAGAGCGCTCCCACTTCACAGGCCGCCATGAAGAGCGCCGCCGTCTTGGAGCGGATCAACACTTCGTAGTCCTGTTCAGAGAAGGCCAGCGCTTCGAACGCGGCCAACTGGCGAATCTCGCCGAGCGTCATGTCATTGGACGCAAACGTGATGGCCCGCATCGCGTCCATATCTTCGAGGAGCACGAGCTCGCGCAGCGCCCGGAGGTACAAGAAGTCTCCCATGATGACGGAGACCTGATGACTGAAGAGGGCGTTGACTGTTGGCATGCCACGCCGGAGCACCGAGTGATCCACGGCGTCATCATGCACGAGCGTCGCGAGATGGATCAACTCAATGATCGCGCCATACGTCACAGCGCGCGGCTCCGGACGTTCCTCGACCGCACTGGAGAGCAGCAGCAGCGTGGGACGCAACAGCTTTCCCTTCATGCCCGTCAAATGCGTTTTGACATCTTCGATCAAGGGCACGTCGGTGGACACGATGCGCCAGAGTTCATTGGGCACCGTTTCCAACAGCGAGGCCACCGGCGCCTGAATGTCGCGCAGGACAGCGGCGATCACCGACGGCGAACGCATGGAAAGCGTCATGGCGTCGGTAGAGTGAGTGTCGTCAGCCGGCTGGCGACGTCGCGGAAATGAGGATCGATGGCGGACACCTGCGAATAATAGCGAATTGCCTCCGCATTGTGCTGCAGGGCCTCGCAGGAAATCCCGAGGGTATAGAGCACGCCGATCCCCCCGGGGGACGTTATGTCCGGATCCGTCAGGGCTCGACGCAGGGCCGCGAGGGCCATGGCGAACTGCCCCCGTTCGACGAAGCAGCCGCCGAGCGCTTCATAGGCGGGGAGTCGCTGGCCAGCTCCGCGGGCGGCCTTCTGGAACTCGGCGATCGCATCATCGGTCAACCCGAGGTCTCGGAAGGCCATCCCGAGGTCGAAATGCCCCGAGTAGTCATCATCGGGGAGGTAGCGAACGACCCCCTCCCGAAAGTGGATCAACATGGCCTCCAGATCCGCCCGTTCATCGCGGCGGTGCCGGGGTTCAGCGACCCGGAGGCGCAGGGCGAACGGGAGATCGCGCCGATCGGCCGACCAGGTGCCTCGTGCG
>JBAXMW010000019.1:0-48722 GCA_037134115.1 Gemmatimonadaceae bacterium
GCGGACTGCTCCCGGCGCAGGCGCCGGCCGGCTGCCGGGGCCGCCGGGCGACGCTGATCGGCCGGGTTTTCCGCATGACGCGCGGGCGCCGTCAGGTCCTCAAAAATGCGCGGCGAGCTGACGATCGCCGCCTGCTCCGGATGCGCGACCGGCACCTTGATCACTTCAATGCGGAAGAGCGCGGAATTGCTGTCCTGGTCCGGCTGAAGTCCCGAGCAACCCGGGAGCTCACTCGCGGAGCGTACCCCCGCCGAGCCGGAGACGTACACGTACACATTGGCCGGATCCTTCGGGTCCGTGACCAGCGTGTTGGTGTGCGATCCGCGGCAGGTCTGCACGACCTTCACGGACTTCGGATTCGCGACGTCGGTGATGTCGTAAATCCGCACGCCACGGGCGCGCTCCCGGCTCACCGTATCCGCGACGCCCTGCAACCCGCAGTCGGTCCGGCCGCTGGTAGCTTCAGCCGACACGAACAGCAGGTTCTTGTACACCGTCACGTCGCTCTGCGACCCCGGGCAGACGAACGCCGTGCGCAACGTCGGCTTGAGCGGATTGGCGACATCCCACACCTGCCAGCCGCTGTAATTCCCTTGGAAGACCAAGTTGCCGAGGAACGCCAGATCCGAGTTGGTGAGTCGGCTGTCGCCCGGCGTACTCGGATTCAGGAACTTGTCAGACGGCTTGGTGGTGGAGACCAGCTTCAGGTTCCAGCTGGCTTCCTGCGCATTGAACCATCCGGCCTTGAGGCCGACGCGCGGATCAGGGCTCGGCGCCGTGGTCGACATGCTGCCACTCCCGGAGGAGGTGGCCATGGCGCAGGCACCGAGCAGGGCCGGCATGGCCAGCGGGAGGAAAGAACGGAATCGCATGGAGGGGAGAGAAGGAGAGAACGGTGGGGCGGGAAGGAACTGCGTGCGCGCTACTTCGCGGACCGTTTGGCGCGCTCGTCGAGCATGCTTTGCATCCGAGCGATTTCCGTGGATTGATCGGCCTGCACGTCGGACGCAAACTTGAAGATCAGATCATCCTGACCGGCACCGCGGGCACTGAACAGGGCATCCACCATCGTGAGGGCGCCCCGGTGATGCTGCATCATGTACTCCAGAAACAGGCGGTCGAACTGCGCCCCGGTAGCGCCTTGGAGCGTCTTCATCTGCTCCGCGGTGAGCATCCCCGGCATCATGGGCATGGCACCGCCCATCCCCGGCATGTCGTGATTCATACCGGCCATGTCATGGGACATCCCCGCCATGGCGGCATGCTCCTGCGCCGCGGCGGCGGGGTCGGGAACCGTTTGTCCACGCTCGCGCAGCCATCGCTGCATGAACGCGATTTCATCGGCCTGCGCCACGGCAATGCGTTCAGCCAGGACCTTCACGTCCTTGCCGAGCGCATGCGTGGCCGCCCACGCCGACATGGTGACCGCTTGGGCATGATGCCCAATCATCCCCTGCATGAAACGCACATCCGCCTCGGTGTACGGCGGAATGCCGTTGTCTGCGGCGGCCAGCTGCGCGGGGGTCAGGCCACCAGGGCGTGATCCCCCGCTGGGCACCGCCCCACCGGGTACCGCCCCGTTGACCGGGGCGGGCGTCAGCGTCGGTGCCGACGGGTGGCATGCGCCCACCGTCAGCAGCCCGACCATCCAGGAGCAGGCGCGAAGCGACATGCGCATCGTTACGGCTTGGGCGCCGCCGGCACCGTCATCGTGACGCCGGCCGTTTTGAGTTGCGCGCTCAGCGTCGTGGCCTGTGTGAGCAGGGCGCGCGCGGACGACATCGCCGCCGGCATCGCCTTGGT
This sequence comes from Gemmatimonadaceae bacterium, assembly GCA_037134115.1. GTDB lineage: Bacteria > Gemmatimonadota > Gemmatimonadetes > Gemmatimonadales > Gemmatimonadaceae > Gemmatimonas. The sequence continues at coordinate 1,804 of JBAXMW010000019.1, forward strand.
GACCTCGGTGACCTGCGCCGACACCGCCGCACTCGGCAGCTCCCACACGTTCATCAGGGTACCCTTGAGCGTGGTCAGCTTGCCGTACACGTTCGCGGGATTCGCCGCGGGGGCACCACCGCCACCGCCACCAAACGCTGGTGCCGCCGGTGCGCCCACGCCGAAGCGCGTGCGGACGGAATCAAAGCGCGTCCGCAGTGCCTTGAAGCGCTGCTTGAGGCTGTCCGGGGCGGTGCTCGATTCCACTGACGCAGCCACCTTCCCAAGCTCCGTATTGAGCGCGGTCAGCGCCCCCGCCATCTCGGCGCCCTGCCGGTGCAGCGTGTGGAGCCCCATCACCGTCGCGTTATAGCGCGCGCGGTCGGCACCGGCGAGCTGCACCTGCGGGTCCTGCACGATGGTGAGGGGCTTGCTGTCGACGGCCTTGCCATCGATCACGAGCGACACCGTGTAGCTCCCCGGGACGACCATGGGTCCCTGCGTGCTGGCCCCACCGCCCCGCCCAAACCCACCGCCCATCGGCGCGCCCGTGCCGGCGCACGGGTTTTCGGGGAGGTAGCCAATCGGGGGCAGCGGCTGCGGCACATCGGGGACGGCGCGACGGCCGGCCCCCGGGCCACCAGCCCCGCCACCCGCGCCACCGCCACGTCCACCACCAGGGCCACCCATCGTCGCCCCGGCCGCATTGTCGCGAATCGGTTCCACGCGCTGATCCCAGCAGACCGTCTGAATGCCGGCGGCGTTCTTGGCCTCGGGCACGGCGAGTTCCCGCACCACGCCACCCTTCGCATCGGCGATGCGCAGCATGGGCTTCGTCGCGGCGGCGCCGAGGTGGAACTGCAGCACCGTTTCCGTGGGGGGATTCTCGCCCGTGAAATAGCTGTGGCCCCAGAACTCATCGTTCCGGTCGTCCTTGGCCTTCCACTGCAGCGACGGCCCCGGCGTGAAGAGCGTCGCCGACGCCTTGCTCGCCTTGGCGTATTCCTGGATCGGCTCGAGATGGTCGAGGATCCAGAGCGCCCGACCGTGCGTCGCCACCAGCAGCGCGTTGTCACGCGGATGGATCGTCAGTTCGTCGACGCGCACCGTGGGCAGGTTCGCCTTCAGTCGGCGCCACGTGACGCCGCGATCGAGCGACACAAAGATCCCCGTCTCGGTCCCGATGTAGAGGACATCGGCGTTCCGCGTGTCTTCCGTGAGAGTCTTCACCACTTCGCCCGCCAACGACGCCGAGAGCGACGTGAACGTCGCCCCGAAATCGGTGCTCACCCAGAGGTACGGCGCGTAATCGTTCTGGCGGTGGTTATCGACCGTGATGTACACCGTGCCCGCGTTGAAGCGGGACGGCACCACTTCACTGACGAACGCATGCCCCGCCGGGAAGCCCGGGAGACGCGAGGTGATATTCTGCCAGCTCTTCCCGCCGTCGCGGCTCATGCTCACGGTGCCGTCATCGGTGCCGGTGTAGTAGAGCCCGGCCTGCTTCGGCGACTCCGCCAGCGCCACAATGGCCGGCCACTGCGAAATGCCATCGTGCTTGGCGATCGTCGTCTCGCTCCCCTTGAGCCCCATCGTCACGATGTCGTCGCGCTTTTCATTCTTCGTGAGGTCCGGGCTGATCGCTTCCCAGCTGTCGCCACGATTCGTGCTGCGGAAGACGCGATTGGCCGCGGTCAGCAGCACACTTGCATTGTTCCCGGCGAAGAGCAGCGGCGTATCCCAATGGAAGCGATACGATTCGCCCGCCGTCGCGTTCGTCACGTTCTGCAACGTCGGCCGGATGGCCTTGGATTCGCCGGTCACCTTGTTGCGGCGAATCATGTTCCCGTCTTGCGACTCCGTGTAAATGATGCGGGAGTCCTTCTGGTCCGGAATGGCCACGAAGCCGTCGCCGCCGAGGATCTGGAACCAGTCGTAGTTGAAAATGCCACGACCCATGCGCGAGGCGCTGGGACCGCACCAGTCGTAGTTGTCTTGCATGCCGCCGCAGACGTTGTACGGCCACTCCATGTCGAAGCCGACATGGTAGAAGAGCCCCACCGGGATGTTTTCGGTGAAGTGCCACGTCTTGCTCATGTCATACGACTGCGCGACGCCGCCGTCGCCCCCAATGATGAGGTGCGAGGCATTCCGCGGATCAATCCAGATCGCGTGGATGTCATCATGGATGACCATGGCCGCATCGGTCTCGAAGCTGGCGCCGGCGTCGATCGACATGTGCATCCCCACGCCACCCAGGTAAATGCGATCCGGGTTGGTGGGATCGATGCGCAGCTGGCTGAAGTACATCGGGCGCGGATTCGTGCTGCTCGTCTTCTTCCAGGTCGCACCGCCATCGGTGGAGCGATAGACGCCCATCGCCCCGGCCGGCGCGGCCGCCCCGCCTCGGCCACCCGCCGCCTCGGGGGCGCTCTCATCCCCAAAGGACGCACGTCCCGGGGCCACGGGGCCTTCGATGGTCGTGTACACCACGTTCGGGTTCTGGCGGAACACATCGAGCGAGATGCGCCCGAGTGAACCGGCGGGGAGCCCGTTGCCGGTCAGGCGCGTCCACGTGTCGCCGCCATCGACCGACTTCCAGATGCCGCTCCCCGGGCCACCGCCGTTCATGCAGCAGGCGGTGCGCCGACGCTGATACATCGACGCGAACAGGATGTTCGGATCGCTCGACGACTGGGCCAGGTCATTGGCGCCCGTGTCCTGATCGCCGGCGAGAACCACCTTCCAGCTCTTCCCGCCGTCGGTCGTCTTGTAGACGCCGCGTTCACCGCCAGCGCCGAAGAGCGGCCCCGTGGCCGCCACCAGCACCACATCACTGTTGCGCGGATCGATGATGATGCGGTTGATATGCTTGGAGTTCGCGAGCCCCATCAGGGTGAAGGTCTTGCCCCCATTGGTGGACTTATAGATGCCACCGCCCCACGAGGTGCTTTGCCGGTTGTTCGATTCGCCGGCGCCGACCCAGACGAGATCGGGGTCCTGCTGCGAGATCGCAACATCGCCGACCGAAATCAGCCCCTGATCCTGAAAGAGCGGCGTGAAGAGGGCCCCATTACTGGTGGTTTTCCACAGGCCACCATGGGCCGTTCCGACATAGAAAATCGCCGGATTCGCTTCGTAGACGGCGAGGTCACTGACGCGACCGGACATGGTCGCCGGGCCGATGGACCGGAAATGGAGCCGGTCAAATTCGGTGGCCACGGGGGCCGATTGGGCAGAGAGCGCGGGCGCCGCTGAGAGGGCGGCCAGCAGCGCCACGAGGGCGCGGGGACGGGCGTGAAGCACGAGGTGAGACTCCCGGAGCAAGGACGGGACAAACCGGAGGGGAAACCAACCTGCGTAGTTTGGGGGCCGTCCCGCCCGGACGCAAACACCCGGTCGCCCCCCGGCCACCGGGGCGCTACCTTCGACAGTATGACTGTCCGAATATTTGTGACCGGCGGCACCTTCGACAAAGAGTACGACGAGCTCCGCGGGGCGCTGCATTTCCGGCAGACGCACATTGACGAGATGCTCCGACGGGGGCGGTGCCACCTGAATGTCGCGGTGGAGGTCCTGATGATGCTCGACAGCCTCGAAATGACCGACGAGGACCGGGCCCGGATCGTCGCCGCCTGCCAGCAGTGCCCAGACGATCAGATCGTGATCTCCCATGGGACCGACACGATGGTCGAGACAGCCCGGGCGCTCGCCGGATCCGCCCCGGGCAAAACCATCGTCCTGACCGGCGCTATGGTCCCCTACGCCTTTGGCAGCTCCGACGGCCTCTTCAACCTCGGCAGCGCCCTCTCCTTCGTGCAGACGCTCCCCCCCGGGGTGTACATCGCCATGAATGGTCGCTGGTTCCCCTGGGATGGCGTCCGCAAGAACCGCAATCGTGGCGTCTTCGAGCCTATGATTCCCGGCACCGCCTCCGCCTGACCTGCAGGTCCACTTCCTCCCGCTGACCAAGCCGCCGACCATGCCGCGTCCACGACTGCTCTCAGTGTTTTCGGCCCGATCCCTTCTGCTCGGCAGCGCGTTCGGCACCCTCGCGGTGACCGGCACTGCGTGCACCGCCGGGGACCGTCAGGACGCCGCGCAGCCGGCCGCGCAGGCGGCCGCCTATGACAGCGCCCCGCCCTGGCTGCTCGCTCGGCGCGATCAGGAACAGGCACGGGTCTCGAGCTCGCCCGTGCGTCATGACTTCCAATTCACCGACGCCCTCGCTGCCAGCGGGATCACGTTCGTGCAGCAGATCGTCGATGATGCCGGCAAGACGTACAAGGCCGTCCACTACGACCATGGCACGGGGCTCTGCGCCGCCGACATCGACACGGATGGGAGGACGGACCTCCTCTTCGTCTCCCAGCGCGGCCGCAATGCCCTCGTCCGCAACCTCGGCGGCGGTCGCTTCGAGGATATCACGGCGCGCGCCGGACTCGATGCCGTCGATCAGATCGGCGTCTCGTGTGCCTTCGGCGACGTGGACAACGACGGGCGCCCGGATCTCTTCCTGACCACCGTCCGGCACGGCAACCACCTCTATCACAATGATGGCGGTGGTCAGTTTACCGATATCACCGCCAACGCAGGGCTCGGCTACGTCGGGCATTCCTCGGGCGCCGTCTTCTTCGATTACGATCGCGATGGCCGACTCGATCTCTTTGTCGCCAACGTCGGCCGATACACCACCAGTGACACCGGTGCCGGTGGCTTCTATGTGGGGATGACGGACGCCTTCCAAGGGCATTTGCACCCGGAGCGCACGGAGATCAGCCGCCTGTATCACAACACCGGGAACGGTCGGTTCACCGATGTCACCCAGCGCACCGGCTTGAACGACACCGGCTGGAGCGGCGATGCCACCGTCATCGATATCGATGAAGATGGATTCCCCGATCTGTACGTGACCAACATGCAGGGAACCAACCACCTCTGGCACAACGAGGGGGGCGCCCGCTTTCAGGATCGCACGGCCACGTATTTCCCCCGCACCCCCTTTGGCGCCATGGGGATCAAGGCCTTCGACTTCAACGGCGATGGCCGTCTCGATGTCTACGTCACCGACATGCACTCCGACATGATCGACATGATCGATCCGGGGGATTGGGCCGGCAAAGCGCGGAAGACCGACTCGGCGCATGTCATGACGACGATGGTCCCCGATGGCCGAGCCAAGCACATCTTTGGCAACGCGCTCTTCGCGAACCGCGGCGGCAGCATGCCGTTTGCTGAGGTGTCGGACTCGGTGGGGCTGGAGACGTATTGGCCGTGGGGCCCCAGCGTCGATGACGTGAACGCCGATGGATGGGACGACGTCTTCGTCACCAACGGGATGAATTTTCCGTATCCGTATGCGTCGAACGATCTCTTTCTGAACGACGCGGGGCGCAGCTTTCTCCCGGCCGCCTTTGCCCTTGGGGTGGAGCCGCGCCGCCATGGCGCGACGGAGCAGCTCTGGTTCACCGCCGACTGCGGTCCGACGGGCGCCGACCGCGCGAGCAAGGCCTGTCAGCAGTGCAACGGGCCCGAGGCGGCAAAGTCTGGCTGTCGGGTGGATGCCAACGGCACCGCCAGCATGACCGCCACCCGCGGCAGTCGCTCCTCCGTGATTCTCGATATCGATGGCGATGGTGACCTCGATATCGTCACCAACGAATTCAACGCGGCCCCGCAGCTGCTCCTCAGCAATTTGAGTGCGACGAAATCGGTGCACTGGCTGTCGCTCACGCTAAAGGGCACTCGCTCGAACGCCTCCGCCCTTGGCGCGCGCGTGACGGTGACGCTGCCCAACGGTCGGAAGCTCGTAAAGGTGCTCGACGGCCAGTCAGGCTATCTCTCGCACAGTGTCCTGCCGCTCTACTTCGGATTGGGCGACGCCGAGGCGGCGACGGGGGCCGAGATTGTGTGGCCGTCGGGTGTGCGCGAGCTGTTGACGGGCCCCTTGAAGGGCGCCATGACCGCCGCGGAAGCTAAGCCCTGAATGACGCACGGGGGCGGCTCCACCCGGAACCGCCCCCGTGTCATCGCCCATACGCGGAACGCTTAGCGCAGGATGGCCTGCCAGATCAGCGGCCACGTGCTGTTCGTCTGGGCCCGATACTGTGGCCGGAAGCCGTAGAGCACCACATGCCCCTGCCCGACCGGGGCATCGACCATCGCCGCCTTGCTGTTGAGGCGACCGCCACCCAGCAGCCACCCTGAGAGCAACGGATCGCCGCTCGACGGATAGCGCACCACCGCCGTGGCCTTGGCCGGATCGGTGATCTCGAAGGTCGGGCTGTCCTCAAACCAGACCGCCGGCACCGGTGCGGTGAAGGACGCCGCGAGCGGATGACTCCGATCGACCTCCACGCCGATGAGTGAGCCCGGCGCATAGAACTCCGTGTTCTTCACGCCGGCGAGCACATTGCGCACCGGCAGGCTAAAGGTCTCCGCCGCGTATTCACTCGCGTCGTTAAAGGCGAGCACCGTACCGCCAGCCGCCACGAACGCCTTCAACGCCGTTGCGCCCGCCTCGCCCAGCCCACCGCGCAGCGAATCGGGATACTGATTGCCGAGGCCACGGCGAATCTGTGCCGCACTCTGGTCGGGAAGGATGATGACATCGAACGTCTCGCGCAGCCCGCCCGCCTTGATGGCAGCATCGTGCAGCGTGGTGAACGGAATGCGATGCGCATCGAAAGTCCACCGCGTCCACCCTTCGTCCATCGAGCCCGTGTAGCTCTGATAAATGCCGATCCGTTTCCGGCTCGTCCCGCTCAGCCCAGCCACCGTGTAGGTCGGCTCGGCTACGGCTGGAAGCACCGGGCCGAGGGCGCCCAGCGGCGTGGTGATCGCCTGCACGTCGACGCCGAAGAGCAAGGGGAGCGTGTGCGCGGTCACGTCATACGGGCGCTTCGGCGGGCCACCCGGGTATTCGGCGAGGTTCGGATAGCGCTGCCGTTCAAGCAGCGCCTTGGCATACGAGCCGAAAGGCTGCTGCGTCGGGACGACATAGCTGTCGCTGGACGCACTCGCATGGATCTCCACCTGCCCGTGTTGCAGCGTCCAGAGCAACCGCTGCAACGCGGTCTGATCCTTCTGCGCCTTCGGAATCACAAAGGCCGTGGGAACGGTCGTGGTCGTCCATGGATGACTCGCCGCCAAGGCGCGGTCGGCGAGCGACGCATAGCTCTCCAGCCACCCTGCCCGATTACGTGCTGCTTCCACCAGCAGCGCCCACGAGGCACTCGTCTGGTAATCGACGATGTCCCCGATCCCCCACCGACCACCTGGCCAGATGGAGGCAAAGTTCCACGTCGCTTCCTTCGCATCATAGCCACGCCCCGTGCCCAGCTGCGCGAACGGGAGGTCGATCGGTGACGCCAGCCGTGCACTGGCCGTCTCGGTGAGCAGGCGGGCGCCTCGGTGGTTCAGGGAGTACTGGCGCGCCGGCGACCACTGATCGTACGCGGCATTCGTCGCGATCCCCGTCTTGCCTTCGGCCGTCATCCGCCAGGCCATCGCCATGCCGAGGGCATTCGTGCTCGTCGTCAGCACCGGATCGATATTGGGCTCGATCGGATCCATGTAGGGCGGAATGAAAATGCGCCCCGCGTTCGCCCCCTGCTGATGGATGTCGTTGACAATCTGCGGGTCCCACGGCGTGTACAGCGAGTCCACCGTGTACCGCGTCTCTGGCAACGAGAAGGCGTACCAGTCCCGATTGTTATCGTGCCCGGCATAGTAGTGATAAATCCGCGGCGGCGACGTCCCTTCGGCCGGCGTCCCAATCGTGCTCCGATACCAGTCGCCCACGATGTCCACGCCATCAGGATTCTGGCTCGGCACCAGCATGATGATTGTGTTCGCGAGCACTTCACGCGCCTCTGGTGTCTCAGCCCGCGCGAGCCGATCCCCCAAGCGGAATGGCGTGAGGAAGCCGCCCACCTCGGTCGAGTGAATGCTCGACGTGATGAGGATGATGTTCTTCCCCTGCGCGATGAGCGACGCCGTGGAGGCGTTCCCGCGCTTGCGCGGGTCCATCAGCTGCTGCTGGATCTTCTGGTACTTGGGCAGATTCGCCAGGTTCGCCGAATCACTGATGAACGCCACCAGAAACGGTCGCCCCAGCGTGGTCTTGCCCAAGGTGCGCACGGAGACGCGTGGACTCGCTTTATCGAGCGCCGTCCAGTAGTCGGTCACCTGCTTCCAGGTGGGGAGCTTGCGGTCGGTGCCCGGCTCCCAGCCAAGGATGCTTGCGGGCGATGGCACACGGGCGGGCTTCTGTGCCGCCAGGGGACTGGCGAACAGCGTGCCCGCCATGACAGCGGCGGTCACGACGCGTCGGGCGACAGCCTGCCGGGGGATAGCGATCATGGACATGGTGGGAGGAGTCAGGGAACGGGCTTGCTGCCCCACGTCTTGCCCAAGGTGCTGAGCAGCGCGGCGTACGTTTCAATGCCGTCCCAGAGATTCCGGATGCGGAGATTCTCGTTGGCGGCGTGCTGATTGTCGTCGTAATTCGCGATCGGCAGCGAGATGATCGGGGCCTTCAGAATCGACTCAAAGAGATACATTGGGCCGCTGCCACCCACCGTGGGGCTGACCAGCGGGGCCGATGCCGCCCCGACCGTGAGGGCCGACAGAATGGCTTTCCCAAACGGTCCGTCCATGGCCACACGCGACGCCGTATAGCCGGAATCCCATTGCACACGAGCCACCCGCGGGTGCGCGAGGCGCATGGCCACGGTGACGGAATCGCCGGTCACCCAATAGCCCTGCTTGCGGATATGGGCTTCGATGAGCTGCCGCACCCGTGCGGGCGACTGCGCGGGCACCAGGCGCAAATCGACCGAGGCATAGGCTTCGGTGGAAATGGTGTTGGATCCGGTCTCGCGGACGCCGCCGACGCGAATGCCGCGAATATTGAACGCGGGGAGCATGATCCGGTCGGCCAGCAACGCCCCATTCGCTTCGGTCTGCCCCAACCCAAAGGCGGCACGCAACGTCGAATCAAAGCGCGGCAGCCGGGCAATCGCCGCGCGTTCGGCCGGCGATACGGGCTTCACGTCGTCGTAGTACCCCGCGACCCGGATGCGTCCGTTATCGTCACGCATGCTCGCCAGCAGGTTGGCGATCATTGCTCCGGGATTCGGTGCCCAGTTGCCGTAGTGGCCGCTGTGCAGCGCGCGCGTTGGTCCGTAGAGCGTGAGCTCGAAGCCCGTGATACCGCGCATCCCAAAGGAGACGAGCTGCTGCCCGTTCTGGTGCACCGGACCATCGCAGAAGAGCCAGCCGTCGCTCTGCAACAAATCGCGATACGTGGCGAGGATCTGCGACAGATGCCCTGACCCCGCCTCTTCCTCCCCCTCGAAGAACACTTTCAGATTCACCGAGGCGTTCACGCCACCAGCCTGCATCGCGTCCACGGCCGCCAGCATGGCCATGATCGATCCCTTATCGTCGCCGGCGGAACGGCCGTACAGCAGCGCATTTGGATCAATGCGCCCGTTCCCCGTCGGAATGGCGATCGGCGCCCCACCCCGCTCCAGCTCCGCCGTCCGCAGCACCGGCTGCCAAGGTGGCGTGGCCCACTTGGTGAGATCGACAGGCTGCCCATCGTAATGCGCGTAGAGCACGAGCGTTCTCGTGGCCCCCGGCGCCATGCGCTCGCCATAGACCGCCGGCGGCGCGCCGGGGACGGTGAGCAGCCGACGATTCGTGAAACCGCGTTGCTCCAGCATCCGGAGCAGCGCCTCCGCGTTCCGGCGAATCCCAACTGAATCCGACGCGAGATTGGGGATCGCCAGCAAGCGCGCAAACTCGGTAACGATGTCCCCCTCGTGCTGCTCCCGGTACGTCCGGGCGGCGGCTCGCGCCGCCGCAGCGGTCCGGGCCGCATCGGCACCCTGCCCTTGGGGCTGCGCTTGCCCCACCGCGGGGAGGGAGAGCGCCGAGAGCAGGGCAATTCGTGCGAGGCGCGAGCGGACCGTCCATGCGGCGGCGTTCGGCACGTTAACGCTCCAACTTGAAGCCAGGATCAATCGCCGGACGCTTCGGCGCGTTCGCGACAAACCACCCGGTCAGATACATCCACTGCGTCATCCGCGTGAGCTTCGGGTAGTTGATGTTCTGGGGCGTATCGCGCGGCGTGTGATAATCGGGATGCAGATTCGTGGAGTACATCACCGACGGCACGTTGAGCCGCGCGTACGGAACATGGTCGCTGCGGAAATACCAACCTTCCGGATGCGTCGGCCGATCCCAGAGCGAATCCAGCATAAACTTCCCGGTGAGCGCATTGGCTTTGAGCGCCATCTCCACCAGATCCGCCGAGTTGCGATGGGGCGGCTGGATGCCGAGCAAGCTGGCTGAGTCCGGGTGATTACGGCCGATCATGTCGCCGTTGAGCACCGCCACGATGCGCTCCAAGGGAACCACCGGATGCGCCGCATGATAGCGCGAGCCCAGCAGGCCGCGTTCTTCGGCGCCATGAAAGACAATCAGCGCCGACCGCTTCGCCGGCTGCTTCGCAAAGGCGCGGGCGGCCGCGAGCACCGCGACGCTCACCGACGCGTTGTCGTCAGCCCCGGCCCAGACGGAGTCCTTGTCGATGATGTAGCGCACCCCATCGTGATCCTGATGGGAGCTGAAGAGGACATATTCATTCCGGAGGACCTTATCGGTACCAAGAATGACGGCCACGACGTTCACCGACGGCGTCTCGAACCGCTCCATCTTGATCTGGAGCGTGGCCGTGGACGGGGCCCGCCAGCTCGCCTCCGCACTCCGGCGCACCAGGAAGCTGGGGACCTGATTCCCCCGCATCGACGTGGCGGAGTTGGCCGGCGGTGGGGCTTGGTTCGCGAAGCGCGAGGCCGCCCCCGCCACGTCATAGCTCCCCCGCTCGCGCAGGATCGCCATGGCATCAAAGGCACGGTCTGCCACCGAATCGGCCACGATGACAATGGCGGCCGCGCCGCGCCGCTGCAGCTTCGAGGTGGTCGCCGTCTGCGCCGCCTGCGTGTAGCGCACCTCGTACGAGTTCGTGGTGGTGCGCACCGAGGCCGGTGACGGCGTTGCCATGCTGATCACCGCCACCTTGCCGCGGACATCAATCGTCGTGTCGCTGCCATTGCCCACCCACACGGTGGGCGCCGACACCTCGGCGATCGTGCTCCCGAGCGGGACGATATCCTTCCAGAGGGTCAGGTCCGTGCTGCCGAGCCGAACGGCGCTGGAGACGGTGGAGACCCGGGTCCGGATCATGTTGAACCACTGGAAGTAGCTCCCATCCTGGCCCGCGGGCTTCGCGCCCATCGCACGGAACTGTTCGGCGACCCAGATCGACGCGCGCATCTCATCGAGCGTGCCCGCTTCGCGTCCGCGCATCCCATCGTTGGCCATCGTGAAGAGATCGCGCTTGAGATCGGCTTCCCGGATCGTGGCCATCGCCGCCGGCACCGTCATCGCTGCACCAGCCATCTTGGCGGCCGGCTTCGTTGCGGCCTTCGCGGCCGGCGTGGCCACCTGGGCCGACAGCGCCAGGGGCGCCGCGGTGAGCAGAAGCCCCCATCCCATTGGTCGACGCATCACTTGATCACCTCACGCTGTTTGATGTCATACCGGTCACCGGCCTGCAACGTCAGATACGGCTTCTCAGTCGCCGGCCGTGGATGCGTCGGATCATGCACCGCCACCTGCGCCTTCCCCATGACCTCGAAGCGGTCGCCCGTCACGACGATGGCGGTCGCTTCACTCAGCCCAATGCCGATGTACGTGGGGTACTTGGGCATCACCTGCTGCAGATCCGTCCAGCGGTTCCGCGTGTTGATGTGCTGGTCGATCGCCGACTTCCGGAGGAAGGCGAAGCCCTTTAGATGCTCAGGCTCCGGCGCAATCATGAGCTGCGCGCCGGCCACGGCGCCGCGCACGAGGAAATCCCCCTGAATGCTGGCCCCGGCGGACGAACCGCCGATCACCCCACCGCGTGACAGCACCGCGTGGAAGGCCTGTTCCGTCCGCGTGTTCGCATAGGAATCGACGATGTTCCACTGGCGCCCGCCCACAAACCAGACGCCCTTGGCGTCGGCGAGCATCGCGGCGAACTCCGGGGTGTCCGCGACCTTTGGATCGGCGGTGTGCAGCATGTGCACGTTCGTGAGTCCGAGCTTTTTCCAGGAGGCGAGCACGGAATCGGCGGCATAGGCGATCGGCGTGCCATCGGCGCGCCGGTTCCCGCCGGCCGTCGGCACGACCACGATCTTGGCGCTGGGGCCACCGGCAAGCGCGATGAACTTCTCGTAGATCCCGCTCCCTTCGAGATTGCCGCCGCCAACGATCAGCAACGTGCCTTTGGGTGGACCGTACTCGGGGGCGGACTGGGCGAGAGCCGGGTGCGCGACCGCACCGGTGAACAGCGCGAGGGCCACAGCCCGGCGCAGAGGCCGCAGGAACCGCCGGCCAGCAGGAAGGAGGGTTGGTTGCATGCCTCGAATTTGCGCCCGCGGCTCCCCTTTGGCGATCCACCGGCGCACAATACCTGCAAGCCCCTGCCCGGCATTGTCCCAGACACTGCCACGGCGCGCTGGTCCCGCCACGCTTCGTCCCCTCCGCTATGCGCCCCCTCCCGTTCACCCGCGCCCTCGCCCCGCTCGTGGGGCTCATGGTCAGTGCCGGTGCGCTCGCCGCCCAAACCGGACCGGTGGTCTCCGCCGCCGACCTCGCCCCGCTGCGTCTCCGCAATATCGGCCCGGCCGCCATGAGCGGTCGGGTGGTCGATATGGATGTCGTGGAGTCCAACCCCTACACCATGTACGTGGCGGCAGCCACCGGCGGCATCTGGCGCACGACCGATAACGGCGTGACCTGGAGCTCCCTCTTCGATGCCGCCCCGGTCCACTCCGTGGGTGATCTCGTGATTTTCCAGCCCAACCCCAACATCATTTGGGTGGGCACGGGCGAACGGGCCAACCGTCAGAGTGTCGGGTGGGGCGACGGGGTCTACAAGTCGACCGACGCCGGCAAGACGTGGACGAATGTGGGCCTGCGCAACAGCCGCCACATCGGCCGCATTGTGCTGCATCCCACCAACCCGGCGATCGCCTATGTCGCCGCGCAGGGGAGCGTCTGGGGCCCCGGCGGCGACCGCGGCATCTACCGCACCCTCGACGGCGGCACCAGCTGGCAGCGTACGCTCGCCACCGATGAGGAGACCGGTGCCACGGACGTGGCCATCGACCCGAGCGATCCGTCCATCCTCTACGCGGCCACCTATCAGCGGCGGCGCAGCGCCTATGGCTTTGATGGCGGCGGACCGGGGAGCGCGCTCTGGAAGAGCACCGATGCCGGCGCCACCTGGACCAAGCTCTCGGGACACGGGCTCCCCACCGGCGAATATGGCCGGATCGGCATCGCCATCTATCGCAAGAATTCCAATGTGGTGGTGGTGAGCATCGAGCAGGGCGCGCGCTACAACGCCTCCACCGCCTACATCCAGCGGAAGGCGGGGCTCTATCGCAGTGATGACAAGGGCGGCTCGTGGACCTTCCTGTCCGATTGGAATCCGCGCCCCATGTACGCCAGTCAGCCCGTCATTGATCCCAACGACGATCGACGGATCTACATGCTGAACGCGTACTCCTTCAGCGATGACGGCGGCCGGACCTTCACCGCCCCGCGCACCAGCACGCATGGCGACGACCGCTTCGTGTGGGTCGATCCGGCGAACAGCCGCCATGTCATCAAGCTCGACGACGGCGGGATCGGCATCAGCTACGATCGCGGCAATCGCTTCCTGTACGTCCCGTCGCTCCCGCTGTCGCAGTTCTATCGCGTGAGCCTCGACAACGCGGTCCCCTTCAACGTCTATGGCGGCTTGCAGGACAACGGCTGCTGGACCGGACCCAGCGCCAGCTGGACCACCAACGGCATTCTCAACGAACACTGGTCGCGACTGTGCGGCGGTGACGGCTTCTGGGCCGTGGTCGATCCCAAACACCCCGGGGTCGTCTTCTCCGGCTCCCAGTTCCTCGGGCTGCAGCGCAACAACACCACGAGCTGGGAAGCACAGGACATTCGCCCCGGTGATCCGACGGGACACATCAGTGGCCGTCGCAATTGGGACACCTGGGGCAAGCCCGGCCTCACCCAAGTGCTCGGCAATGCCATGCACCCGGCCAACTGGGATTCGCCGATCGTGCTCTCCCCGCATGACACCGGCACGCTCTACGTCGGGATGCAGCATCTCTTCCGCTCCACCGATCGGGGCATCAGCTGGACCGATCTCGGTGACATGACCACCGGCGTCGATCGCTCCACGCTCCCGCTCATGGGCCGGCTCCCGAGCGAGCGCACGCTCTCAATCGATGACGGCGTGCCGTACTTCCCGGGGATCACGGCGCTCGCCGAGTCGCCGCGTCGCAAGGGGGTGCTGTACGTCGGCAGTGATGACGGCCGGTTCCGCATTTCGCGGAATGGTGGCGCCAGCTGGGACGATGCGCAGACGCGTTTCCCGGGGCTCCCCGCCGGGGCGTGGTTCGCCGGTGTCGAAGCCTCACGCGCTGCCGATGGCACCGCCTACGTGACGGTGGACAATCATCGCAGCAACGACTTCCGGAACTACGTCTATCGCACCACCGACTTTGGGCGCACCTGGACGTCGATTGTCGGCGACCTGCCGCCCGAGCGCGTGGCGCGCACGCTCCGCGAAGATCCGCGCAATCCCAACCTGCTCTACCTCGCGACGGAATTTGGCATGTACCTGAGCTGGGACCTCGGCCAGCATTGGATCCCGCTCCGGAACAACATGCCCACGATGCCCTTCAACGACGTGCAGGTGCATCCGCGCGACAACGCCCTCGTGCTCGCCTCGCATGCCCGTGGCATCTGGATCCTGGATCAGGTGAATGCGCTGCAAGAGCTCACCCCCGCCGTGGCGGCGAAGGCCTCGCATCTCTTCTCCGTCCAGCCGGCCTATCAGATCCGCACCACCAACCTGCGGCCGCACACGGGTGACATGATCTTCCGCGGGGAGAATCCGGCGAACGGCGCGCTACTCGACTTCTGGGTCGCGCAGGCGGGCACGCCGGTCACGATGACGGTGCGTGATGCCACGGGCCACACGGTCAACACCCTGACGACCACCGGCACCCGCGGCGTGAATCGACTCGTCTGGAACTTGCGTGACGCCGACATTCCGCTGCGGAGCGGCGGTGGCGAAGACGACGACGAGGGCCCGCGTGCGTCGACGCCCGGCCCGCTCGTCCTTCCCGGTCGGTACACCGTCCACCTCGACGCCGGCGGTGTGAAGAGTTCACAGACCGTGCAAGTGCTGGACGATCCGCGGCTGAAGGTCACGACGGCGGATCGCCAGCGCTGGACCGCCTTCCAGCGGCAGATCGCGGCGCTCGCCACGCAGTTCGCGCCCGTGGCGGATCGCGCCCGCAAGACCACCGCGAAGGATTCCACCACCGTCGATCAGCGTCGGCAGGCGATTGAACTGCTGGCGCGCATCAGCACGCTGTACAGCGCCACGGCCCGCTGGACCGGCGTCCCCACCGCGGATCAGCGCACCCAGCTCACCTACTACCAGAAGATGGCGACCACGCTGACCGCCGTGCGCTTCTAACGGCACGTCGCAAATGCCCCTGCACTGCTGGTCCTCGGCAGCCTACGCCATACCGCTGCCCGAGGGCCATCGCTTCCCCATGGCCAAGTACGCCCTCCTGCGGGATGGCGTGCTGGCCCGTGGGTTGGTGCATCCGGACCATCTGCATGACCCACCGCGTGTCGACGCCGCAGACTTGCTCCGCGTCCATGACGCCATGTACGTGGAGCAGGTGACCACGGGGACCCTGCCTGAGGCGCATCAACGACGGATCGGGCTCCCGTGGTCTCCGATGTTTGTGGAGCGCGCGTGGCGCGTGGTGCGCGGCACCGTTGATGCGGCCGAAGCGGCGCTCACGCACGGCATTGCCATGAATCTGGCCGGCGGCACACATCACGCCTTCCCCGATCGCGGCGAAGGCTTCTGCACCTTCAATGACGTGGCGGTCGCCGTGCGTCGCCTCCAGGCGCTCGGACGGATCCGCCGCGCCGCGATCATCGACCTCGATGTGCATCAGGGCAATGGGACACATGCCTGTTTCGCTGAGGATCCCAGCGTCTTCACCTTCAGCATGCACGGGGCGAAGAACTTTCCGTTTCACAAAGTGCCGGGCTCGCTCGACGTCGAACTCGCCGACGGCACCAGCGACGACGAGTACCTCGCGCTGTTGGCGACACATCTCGCCCCGGTGCTGCACGCCGCGCAGCCCGACCTCGTGATCTATCTCGCCGGTGCCGACCCCCACGAAGGGGATCGGCTCGGCCGACTGCGCTTGACCTTTGACGGCCTGCGTCGTCGCGATGCGATGGTGTTGCAGGCGTGCCGAGAAATCGGCGTGCCAGTATGCATCACCATTGCCGGTGGCTATGGTCGTCTCGTCGACGATACCGTCGCCGTCCACCTCGGTACCGTCGCGGCCGCCGCGTCCTTTCTGGCCTGACCCGCCAGCGGATGGCGCCCGCGTTGCGTCATCCCTTGGGCTCCCGCACGCGCACCAACCCTTCCTGTGCGACCGACGCCACGAGCACGCCACGCTCGGTGAACACCTGCCCGCGTACAAAGCCACGCGCCCCCGAGGCACTTGGGCTGTCCATGACATACAGCAGCCATTCATCGGCGCGAAAGGCGCGGTGCATCCAGAGCGTGTGGTCGATCGAGGCGAGCTGGGGCCGCGGATCCCGGATCGCCACACCATGCGGCGTCAGCGACGTGGGGAGAAAGCCATAATCCGAGGCATACGCGAGCACCGCCTGATGAAAGATCGGATCGTCGGGGAGCCGACCGATGACACGCATCCAGACCGCGCGCGTGGGCGCGCCATGTGCTGGTGAGAGCGCCGGCATGGGGACCACGCGGAAATCGATCGGGCGATCCTGCGTGAGCACCGTGCGCAATTCCGGCGGGAGCTTTTCCGCACGCTCGCGAATCTGCTCCAACTCCGGACGGAGTGATTCGGGGGCCGGCACGTCGGGCATGAGCCCCTGATGCTCCAGCCCCGTTTCGTGCACCTGGAAGGACGCGGACAGATGGAAGATCGCTTCGCCATGCTGAATCGCCGTGACCCGACGGCTGGTGAAGCTGCCGCCATCACGCGGGCGATCCACGAAAAAGACAATCGGGGCCTTCAGGTCGCCCGCGCGCAAAAAGTAGCCGTGGACTGAGTGGGCTTCCCGGGGGCCCTCCACGGTGCGCCGCGCGGCGACGAGCGCCTGGGCGAACACCTGCCCACCAAAAACCCGTCCGGTGCCGAGGTCGCGGTTCGTGCCGCGATAGATGTTGACCTCGAGCGGCTCGAGCTCCAAAAGCGATAACAGTTCCGGCAAGACTGACATAACCACGCAGGTCATACGGTCATCAGGGCCGCCCTGTGCGACCCCGCTCTCGGAATGTACATAGGGCCCCGTGGGCCGGTATGTTCCACGGAGTCCACTCCCTCCCGTCTCCCCGTGCGCCTCCATGAGCTGTTTGAGGCGACCGCCGCCCGGTTCCCTGACCGGATCGCGATCGACCTCCCTCCCGGTCCTGGCCGACCGCAGCGCACCGAGTTGCGGTACGCGGCGCTGCGGGAGCGCGCACAGCGGCTGGCCACCCGCATCGCGCCATTCGCGGGGGAGGACCAGGTGGTCGCGATTCTGCTCGGGCGCGACACCGTGGAGCTGTACGTGGCGCAGCTGGCGGTACTCATCGCCGGCGCGGCCTTCACCTGCCTCGACCCCGCCTTCCCCGACGAGCATCTGCGTGGGGTGGTCGCCGATGCCCGGCCCGTCGCGCTCCTCACGACGGCGGCCGGGCAGGAGCGGCTGCAGTCCGCCGGGATTCCCCTCCCCGTCTGCCTCGATCCCGCGGTCGCGACCGACGTTACGGAGGCCGGTGCACCGGGAGCGCCGCCCCGCACCGATGCGCCGCCCCGCACCGATGCGCCGCCCCGCACCGATGCGGCGCTCGCGTATGTCATCTACACCTCGGGCACCACGGGAAAGCCGAAAGGGGTCCAGATCGAGCATCGCGCGATCGTCAATCTGGTGGAGGGCGACCGAACGTATTTCGGACGCACCCCGGCCGATCGGATCGCGCAATGTTCATCGCCGGCGTACGACTCCTCCATCGAGGAGACCTGGCTCGCCTTCGCGGTCGGGGCCACGCTCGTGCTCGTGGACGACGCCACCGTGCGGCTGGGGCCCGACCTCGTCCCCTGGCTCAAGCAGGAGCGGATCACCGTCCTCTGCCCCACACCAACGCTGCTGCGGACCACCGGCTGTGAGCGCCCACGCGACGCACTCCCCGACCTCGCCCTGATTTACATCGGCGGCGAGGCGCTGCCCCAGGATCTCGCCGATCGGTGGGCCGACGGCCGCTGGATGGAAAATGGCTACGGCCCCACGGAATGCACCGTGACCGTCGTGCGGGGGCGCATTCAGCCCGGCGCACCGATCACGATCGGCCAGCCGATCGCAGGCAGCACCGCGCACCTTCTCGACGACGCGCTCACCCCGGTCGCCGACGGGATCCCCGGCGAATTGTGCATCGGTGGCGTCGTGCTGGCCCGCGGCTACGCACACCAACCGGCGCTGACCGCCGAACGCTTTCCGCAGCATCCGACGCTCGGGCGACTGTATCGCACCGGCGATCTGGTGCGCCGTCTCCCCTCGGGGGACCTGGAGTACCTCGGCCGCATCGACGCGCAGGTCAAACTGCGCGGTTACCGCATTGAGCTCGGCGCCATCGAGGCGGTGCTGACGGCCACACCCGGCATTCGCGCGGCCGCCTGCACCGTGCAGGGGGCCGGTCCGCAGGCGTTGCTCGTCGCGCACTGCGTCGCGGAGAACCCGAAGCAGCCCCCCGACGTCGCCATGCTGCAAGCGGGCGTGCGGGAGGCGCTGCCCAGTTACATGGTGCCGGCGCGTATCGCCTTCTGCGATGGGCTGCCCACCACCGTGGGGGGGAAACTCGACCGCAAAGCCCTCCCGGAGATCGTGGCCACGGGGCGCGCCGATGCACGGGAGATCGTCGCCCCGCGAACGGCGATAGAACGGCAGGTCGCCGCGGCGTTTGCGCAGGTGCTGCGGCTGACCGAGCCGTTCGCCGTCGATGACGATTTCTTCGTGGACTTGGGCGGCGATTCGCTGTCCGCCGTAGAAGTGGTCACCGCCCTCCGCGCGAGCACCGTCACAGGCTGCGCGGTGCGCGATCTGTACACCGCGCGCACGGTCACCGCACTCGCCGAGCTGCTGGACTCGCGTGCGACTGCAGCAGCGGCCACAACAGCAGCTACCGCGCCCCGCGCACCATCCACCGGTTCGGCGGCCCCCGTCTGGTCGACCGTGCTCCAAGGGCTCTGGCTGCTGGTGGAGCTGTCGCTGTTCAGTGTGGCCGCGTGGGGATACACGAGCCTCGTCGCCACATGGCTCCGCCATGACGGCCTGCTCCGTGGCCTCGGGTGGTCGGCCCTGCTCGGTGCCCTGCTGACGGTCGCCTATGTCCCGGCCAGCGTGGCCGTCACCGTGCTGCTCAAGCGACTGCTCGTTGGACGCTATCGCCCCATGGTCACCCCCGTATGGAGTGGCTGGTACACGCGACACTGGATCGTCACCAGCGCGGCCCGACGGATCCCGTGGGCGTTGCTCGCCGGGACACCCTTCGCCGCGGTCGCGCTCCGCGCCCTCGGCGCGCGCGTCGGCACGGGACTCCATGTGCATCGCGGCGTGGAGCTCGCGAGCGGGGGCTGGGATCTCCTCACCATTGGCGACGACGTCACGCTCGCACAGGACGCCGCCGTGCGGCTCGTCGACCTCGAGGCGGGTCAGCTTATCGTTGGGCCCATTACCCTCGACGATGGTGCCACGATCGAGGTGCGAGGGGGACTTGCGGCCCACACCCACGTCGGCCGCCATGGCCTGCTGACGCCGCTCTCCTGGCTCGCCCCCGGGCAGTCGATCCCAGCCGGCGAACGATGGGATGGCGTGCCGGCGGCCCCCGCCGGGTTCGCGCCACCGGCCCCAGACGTCCCCGGCGGCGCGCCGCTCCCAACGCCCCTGTTGGGACTGTTGCACCTCACCGGCTGGTGCCTGTCGGCCCTCGTCGCCGCCCTCACGCCACTTCTTGCCGTGATCGGCTGGCGTCTCTTCGACCCCGCCGCGGCGCGTGAAACAGCGGCCTGGCTCGATGCCCCGGTGATCACCGCCCGTGCCGTGCTCGTCGGTGGCGCCCTCGCGTCGGGTGCCGTCATCCTCCTGCTGATCGGCCTCGCGCTCGTCGTGCGGCTCGGGCCGTCCCGGCCGCAGGTGGTGCACCACGCGAGCCTCACAGGGCTCCGCATTTGGTTCACCACGGGCCTCGTGAACGTCGCCAGTCAGTGGCTCAGTGGCTCGATGTACTGGGGACCGTGGCTCCGTCTGGCCGGCATGCAGGTCGGACGCGGTGCGGAGATCAGCACGATCATTGACGTCCTTCCCGGCACCGTCACCGTGGGTGGCGACAGCTTCTTTGCCGACGGGATCTACTTCTGCGCGCCGTGGCGTCACCGCGGCACCGTCACCGTCGCACGCACCAGCCTGGGGCCCGACACCTTCCTCGGGAATCATTGTGTGATCCCGGCGGGGCATCAGTGGCCGGCGGGGCTGTTTGTTGGCGTCTCCACCGTCGCGCCGGTCGAGCAGGCCACTCCGCACAGCGCCTGGTTTGGTCACCCCCCCATGGCGTTGCCGCGACGGGATGTCGTGGCGGTCGATCGGCGGCTCACCTACGAGCCCGACCTGATCCGTCGCCTGACCCGTCTCTTTTGGGAGACGTCCCGCTTTGCCCTCGCGGCCGTCCCCGTGATGCTCGCCAGCCTCTGGTATCTGGGTGTGGCCCTCCTCACCCCGCAGGTGGCGCCGTGGGTCCTGTGGACCGTCATCGTGCCCGCGTTGACGGCCACCACCGGCCTCGCCATTGGCATGGGGCTCATTGCCCTCAAATGGGTCCTGCTCGGGCGGATGCGCCCCGGCCAACATGCCTTCTGGTCCTGCTGGTGTGGCCGGTGGGATTTCTTGTACGTCGCGTGGGGCATCCTGGCACGGCCGTGGCTGCAGCTTCTCGAGGGCACCCTCTATCTCAATGCCTTCCTGCGGCTCACCGGTGTGGAGATCGGTCGTCGCGTCGTCCTCGGGCGCGGCTTCACCCAAGTGGTCGATCCTGACATGCTGCACTTTGCCGATCACAGCACCGTCACCTGTAACCTGCAGGCGCACAGCTTCGAGGATCGCGTCCTCAAGCTCGATCATATCCGCGTGGATGCGGGGGCCACGGTGGGGGACAACGCCCTGCTCTTCTACGGCGTGCACGTTGGTGCCGGCGCCCACGTCGCCCCCCACAGCGTCGTGATGAAGCGCGACACCCTGACCGCGACCACCCGCTACATCGGCTGTCCCACCCACGCCGAATCTCTGTCATGACCCACACCGTGCCCCGTCAGCATCGTTCGCATCGCCCGCGCCGCGTCGCGTGGCTCGTGGTGGCTGCGCTCGCCTGGGGATGCGGCCATCGCGCCGCCGCGCCCCGCCAAGCGCCCTGGTCCCCCGCCCCACCACCGACCCGTGTGAGTGTCCTCGACACCCGCACCGCACTCGGCGTCCCCACGCTCGACCTCGCGGCCGACACAGCGCATCAGATCGTGGTCGATCGCGAGCCCAGTCAGTATCTCGGACATCCGACGACCGTGCTGCTCGAAGACGGTCGCACCCTGCTCGCGGTCTATCCACGAGGACATGGCCAAGGGGCGGTCCAGCTCAAGCGCAGTACCGACGGGGGACGGACCTGGAGTGCACGGCTGCCCGTGCCAGAGAATTGGGCGACCTCCAAGGAGACGCCGACGATTCATCGCGTGATCGACCGCGCGGGGACCCGACGACTGATCATGTTCTCCGGGCTCTATCCCATCCGTATGGCCATCTCCACCGACGATGGACAGCATTGGTCGCCACTGGCCCCGATTGGTGACTTCGGCGGGATCGTCGCCATGGGGTCCGTCGAGCGCCTGCGGAACGGCGACTACATGGCGCTCTTTCACGACGACGGCCGGTTCTTCGCTGGCAGCGGCAAGAAGTCGGTCTTCACCGTGTACAAGACGCTGTCGCACGACGGCGGCCTCCATTGGGACGCGCCGGTCGCGATCGCCTCGCGCCCCGATGTCGACCTGTGTGAACCCGGGCTCCTGCGCTCCCCCGACGGCAAGCGGCTCGTCGTACTGCTCCGCGAGAACCGCCGCGCGAAGCCGTCGCATGTCATCACCTCCGACAACGAGGGGCAGACCTGGAGCGCCCCGCGGCCCCTGAGCGCCGCCCTCACCGGCGACCGCCACGTGGCCACCTACCTCGCCGATGGCCGCCTCTTCGTCACCTTCCGCGACATGGCCCCGAACAGCCCGACCAAGGGCGACTGGGTGGCGTGGATTGGCCGCTACGACGAGCTGCTGAGCACCACCGCCAGCGGCTATCGGGTCCGGCTGATGGACAACGTCGACAGCTGGGATGCCGCGTACCCCGGGCTGGTCCGTCTCCCGGACGGCACCATTGTGACCACCACCTACGGCCACTGGACCGCCGGGGCGCCTCCCTGGATTGCCACCCTCCGGCTGGACATTCCCGCGCTCGATCGCGCGCTGAAGGCCCACTGGCCGGCCCCCTGATTCGTTATCTTTCAGGGCTATGGCCCACAGCCCTGAACTGACTGAGCAGATCCGCGCCGCCTGCGCGCTGCTGGAAACGCTGGCGATCGACCGGGACCGGCTCCTCGACGTCCCGGAAGAGGATCGAAACCGCCTCCTCCGCGTCGCCGGCGAGGTGTCGCGCCCCGACGCCATCCGGCGCCGCCAATTGGTGAAGGCGACCAAGCGCCAGAAGAAGCAGGAGCGGCGGGAGCACATCCTGCAGGCCGAGGTGCAGCTCAACAGCACCGGCATCCGCGAACTGCGCCGGCAGACGGTCTTCACCACGCCGAACTATCTGCTGCCGGCCAGCGATGCGCAGGATACGGTCGCAGATCCGGATTTCCGTGAAGCCATCGAGCCGCAGCACTGCTACGTCTGCAAAGTCATGTTCTCCGAGCTGCATCACTTCTACGATCAGCTCTGCCCGACCTGCGCGACTTTTAACTACATGAAGCGCACCGAGCTCGCCGACCTCTCGGGTCGCGTGGCGCTGCTCACCGGTGGGCGCGTGAAGATCGGCTACCAGGCGGGGATCAAGCTGCTGCGGGCCGGGGCGCACCTCATTGTGACGACGCGCTTCCCGCGCGACTCGGCGGCGCGCTATGCCGCGGAGCCGGATTTCGGCGAGTGGGGACACCGGCTGGAGATCTTTGGCCTCGACCTGCGGCACACGCCGAGCGTGGAAGCCTTCTGCCACCAGCTGAACACCACGCACGAGCGGCTCGACTTCATCGTCAACAACGCCTGCCAGACGGTGCGGCGTCCCCCGGAGTTCTACCGGCACATGATGGAGCTGGAGACGGCCTCCATCGGCACGATGCCGGAGCATGTACGGAAGCTGCTGGGGGCGTACGAAGGGGTGCGGGCCTACAACATGCTCCCCGACGCGACCCCGACCGAACCGGGAACTGCCGGCGCTCTCGCCGCACGGGCGCTCTCCGACGTCGCGGGGCTCACGCATGCCGCCGAGCTGTCGCAGATCGCGCTTCTCCCCGACGAAGCCTCCCCGCAGGCGCATCTCTTCCCGACGGGCCAGCTCGATCAGGACCTCCAGCAGGTCGATCTCCGCGACCGCAACTCCTGGCGTATGCTGATGGCCGAAGTCCCGAGCGTGGAGCTGCTCGAGGTGCAGCTGGTGAATGCTGTAGCGCCGTTCCTGCTGAATGCGCGGCTCAAGCCGCTCATGATGCGCACGCCGGAGCATGACAAGCACATCGTGAATGTGTCCGCGGTCGAAGGGCAGTTCTACCGCCGCTTCAAGACGACGCGGCATCCGCACACGAACATGGCGAAAGCGGCGCTCAACATGATGACGCGGACCGCCGCCGCCGATTACGTCACCGACGGCATTCACATGAATGCCGTCGACACCGGGTGGGTGACCGACGAAGACCCCGCCGAAATTGCCGCGCGGAAGGTCGCCGAGCACCGCTTCCACCCGCCGCTCGACATCGTCGATGGTGCCGCGCGCATCGTGGACCCCATCATCGACGGGATCAACACGGGCAACCACGTGTGGGGGAAGTTCCTGAAGGACTACATGCCCACCGACTGGTAGGCCGAACCGGTCTCCCGCTCCGCCAACGGGCTGCGTGCCACCCGGGCTGCGTGCTACCAGCGCAGCCCGTTCACGTAGTCCCAATTGGCCTTGGCCGAGGCGAGTTCATCGACCGGCCCTTCCTGCTCCACAAAGCACGGCTTCCGTCCAAGATCACGCACCGACGCGAGGAAGGCGCGCAGGTCGAATGTCCCCGCCCCGAGTTCCGTGTCGTGCGACCGGTCCGCGACCACGTTCTTGAGATGGAAGCTGCCGATGCGATCGGCATGGCGTGCATGGAACGCGACCGGATCGCCGCCCCCGACGAGCATGTTCCCGACGTCCAGCTGGAGCCGGACGAACTTCGGGTCGGTCGCCTGCAGAAAGACTTCCAGCGGCGCCTGCCCCTGCAGCATCGGCTGGTGATTGGGCTCATTGTGGAACGCCAGCCAGAGGCCGGCCCGCCGAGCGAGCTCCCCCGCGGCATTGAACCGGTCGGCCCATAGCTTCCAGGCATCCAGCGACTTGTTCGTTTCCGCCGGCAGACTCGGGACCGTCAGATACTGCTGCCCCAGATAGTGCGCCGTCTCGAGGTGCCGCTCCCAATCCTGCAGGAGGAGCTCCGGCGCCATGTGGCAGGAGGGGGCCACGAGCCCGGTCTGTCGGAGGGCGTCGCGCACCTGCTCCTTACTGCGACCGAAGTTGTTGAAGCTCCAGAGCAGTTCAACCTCGGCGTAGCCCATGGCGCGCACCGCGGCGAGGGTCCGCTCCGGATTCTCCTTCATCGCCTTTCGGACCGCGTAGAGCTCGAGCCCGATCCGGTCCAGATGCCCGGCCGTCGTTGCGGCCGTCGTTCCGCCAGCCACCGCCCGCGCCGGGCGGATCGCCCGGCCGGCCACGAGGCCACTTCCCATGAGGGTCAGAAAATCGCGTCGGTCCATGGCCTCTACGCTACCACCCGTTCCGCCGCCCGCAAGGCAGCCGCCCGCAAGGCAGCCGCCCGAAAGGCCGCCGCCCGAAAGGCCGCCGCCCGCACAGCAGCCGCCCGCACGGCCGCGGACCGCACGGCCGCGGACCCCTCCCCAACAGCCACCGGGACTTGGACGTAATTTCCAGCAGTCGAGTCGGCTGCCGCCGACACTGTTCCCCCCCGCCCCTCGGAGTTGGGCATGCCTGTGCCGTCCCACGTCTCGCGCGCCGCCACCGGCGCACTCGGCCTCCTGGCGCTCGTCGCCTCGGCCGCTCCGCTTGCCGCCCAGGGCAACAGCCCGCAGGGAAGCGGCGCCGCCACCGGTTGGAATGCGCAGGAAGTGTTGCGCACCGAGCGGTTCGTGAAGCCGCCCGCCAACATCGAGAAGATGATCATGACGCCGCGCGTCGATATCAGCTTCACGAACGCGAGCCCGGATCGGAGCTGGTTCCTGCGCGCCACCGGCACCGATCGCGGCGATATCGCCGCCTTCGGCAAGGCGCACATCTGGTTGGGTGGACTGCAGGTCGATACCAAGGCGAATCGCGCCCGCGCCGTCACCACCAGCACGCGCACCGGCCTCACGCTGGTGAATCCGCGCACCGGGGCCACCAAGGTACTGGAGACGCCGAAGGGCGCGACGATTACCGCCCCCACCTGGTCGCCCAGCGGGACGCAGGTCGCCTACATCGCGAACTTCGACGACATCTCGCAGGTGTATGTCGCCGACGTGGCGACCGGGAAGTCGTCGCTGCTCAACAAGGCGCCGCTCCTCGCCACGCTGGTGCAAAGCGTGGATTACACCGCCGACGGGAAGGGCATTGTCGTCGCCCTCGTACCGGACGGACGCGGCCCCGCGCCGACGCATGGCGATGGCAACATTGAAGACGGCCCGCTCGTGCGCTTCACCGAGAACAAGGCCAAGCCGCAGCCGGTGCACTTCAGCCTGCTGCAGGATCCGCATGACAAGGCGCTCGTGAAGTACTACACCACGGCGCAGCTCGCGATCATCGATGTGAAGTCGAAGGCGATCCGCAAGATTGGCACGCCGCGCATGGTCCGCGCCGCCGACGTCTCCCCCGACGGCCAGCAGCTTCGCGTGACGATCATGACCGAGCCGTTCTCCTACCTCGTGCCCGTCGCCAACTTCGGCTCGGTGCAGGAGCTGTGGGATCTCTCCGGCAAGGTGCTCGCGACGCTCAGCACCACGCCGCTCCGTGAAGGCGCCACCGATGACGGTGATGCAGCCCCGGCCGGTCGTGGTGGTGGCGCGGCATCGCCCACCGACACGGGCAAGCGCAACATTCAGTGGAATCCGAACGGCCCCGGACTGGTGTACCTCAAGTCCGTCTTCGCCGCCGCCCCAACGGGTGGCCAGGCGGCCGGTCGTGGCGCCACTGGAGGCGCGGGTGCCGGACGTGGCGGTATGGCGGGGGGGCGAGGCGCGCCGACGGCGGGTGCCGCGGGCCGTCCGCAGCCCACGAGCGTGCAGTGGGTGAACTGGCTGCCGCCCTATGGCCCGAATGACACGAAGGTGCTCTACGAAGGCGGGGCGCAGCTCAGCACCATCATGTACGGCACCGACGGCAAGACGATGTTTGTCAGCGACAGCGGCGCCGTGATTGCCATCAGCAATGGCCAGCGGCACAACCTCGGGCGGACGGTCACGCTCGCGGCGGCAGGTGGTGGCTTTGGCGGCGGGGGTGGACGCGGTGGCGCGGCCAGCGACTCGGTGCAGACCGGCCGCCTCCTCACGCGGACCGGCGCCAATGGCCTCCCGATGGTGCTGGTGGGGAAGGACGGCCAGACCGTCGCCGTCTCCGGCACGAAGATGCCCGGCGCGAAGTGGAACACCGAAGCGCCGCGCCCCTGGGTCGATCGCTTGAATGTCACCACCGGCGCGCGCACCCGCATCTTCGAAAGCCCGACCGATGCGTACGACGAATTCGTCACGGCGCTCGACGACGACCTCTCCGCGTTCCTGTACACGCACGAATCGCCGACGGTGATCACGGACACCTACCTCAAGGATCTGACCGCGAACACCAGCACGAAGATCACGCGCAACGTCGATGTCGATCCCGAGGTGAGCAGCGCGCAGCGGAAGCGCTTCCAGGTCACGCGCCCGCGCGATGGCCGGACCTTCTGGGTGGATGTCACCCTCCCGCGTGACTGGAAGGCGGGCAATCGTCTCCCGGGGATGATTTGGTTCTACCCGTACGAGTACACCTCGCAGGCCGAGTATGATCGGTCGCGGTATACGACGAACATCAACAAGTTCCCCGCGATTCCGTCGTCGCGTCCGGCGTCGTCCACGAAGCTGTGGGTCTCGCAGGGCTATGCGCTCATCGAACCGGATATCCCGATCTTCGGCGATTCCGGGAAGATGAACGACAACTACACGCGCGACCTGAAGGAAAACCTCGATGCCGTCATCGACGCCGCCGTGGACATGGGCTTCGTCGATCGCAACAAGATGGGGATTGGCGGCCACAGCTACGGCGCCTTCAGCACCGTGAACGCGCTGACGCTCGTGCCGTACTTCAAGGCGGGCATCGCCGGCGACGGCATGTACAACCGTACCCTGACCCCCTTCGGCTTCCAAAGCGAGCGGCGGAATTTCTACCAGGCGAAAGACACCTATCTCGACATGTCGCCCTTCCTGCGGGCGGATAAGATCTCCGGGGCGTTGCTCATGTATCACGCCATTGAAGATCAAAACACCGGCACCGATCCCATCAGCTCCAAGCGCATGTTCCTCGCGCTGCAGGGACTCGGCAAGCCGGCCGCGCTCTACATGTATCCGTACGAAGATCACAGCGTCGCGACCTACGCCAGCGATCTCGACCTGTGGGGCCGCTGGGTGGCGTGGATGGATACCTACGTGAAGGGCGCCGGCACGGCGCCCAAGGCGATCGTCCCGTAATCCAACGGGTGCGCATGCCTCGCGGATTGCTCCTGTTGGTGTGCGGCACCGGTGTGTGCTGCACCGTGGGGTGCCGACCGGCCAGTGATGCGCCGGCCGGCGCCTCGTCGGAGGCGACGTCGGAGGCGACGTCAGGGGCCGCCTCCGCGACCCCCACGGCCGTCATTACGCCCGCGGTGGTCACGGATTCCACCCTCGGGCCACTGCGGATTGGCATGCGCATCCCCGACGCGGTCCAGGCCGTGCCGGGGGTACAGATGGCCCCCAATGCCGACCCGCAGGGATGCAGCTATCTCGTCTGGCCCACGGCCCCCACCGGCGTGCTCGTCATGGTGGAAGACAACACGCTGGTCCGCATTGATGTGACGAAGGCCGGCCTGGCGACGACGGCCGGGGCACAGGTGGGGGATTCCATCGCCCGGCTCGACAGCCTGTATCCCGGACGGACGTCGGTAGGACCGCATAAGTACGTCCCGACCGGCCGCTACGTCACCGTCACCCCGCCCGCCGGTGCCGATCCACGCCTCCGCCTCATCTTTGAAACGGATCGTGGACGCGTGACGCGCTATCGGATTGGACGGACCCCTGCCGTGGAGTACGTCGAAGGCTGTTATTGATTCAGGCATGACTGCCTCCACCCCATCCAGCCGTCGGCGACGCCTCGTCCTGCTGACAGCCCTGCCGCTCGCCGCGCTGGTGGCGCTCGGCCCCCGGCCCGCCGTCGTCCCGCCCGATCGTGCCGCCGTGATCGCGCGGATCCCGACCGCCCTCGAGTCGCTGCCGCGCTATCTCGCGCAGAACGAACAGGCCGTGGGCGGCGTGCACGCGAACACGGAGAAGCGGATCAGCTGGGCCCCAGCCCCTGACAGCCAGCCCCACCGGACCGCGCGCGCCGTGGTGTACCTCCATGGCTTCTCGGCGACCCGCCAAGAGACCGATCCGTTTGCCGCAGAGCTCGCGCGAACACTCGGCGCCAACCTCTTCGAGACGCGCCTCACCGGCCATGGCCTCCCTGGCACCGCGATGGGCGCGGTCACCGCGCAGGACTGGCTCACCGATGCCGTCGAAGCCCTTACCATTGGACAACGGCTCGGCGACTCCGTCATCGTGGTGGGCACCTCCACGGGTGGCACGCTGGCGCTCTGGCTCGCCGCGCAGCCGGCCGCGGAGCGGATGGGGCTCTCCGCGTTGGTGCTGATCTCCCCGAACATTGCGATCAAAGACCCCACCGCCCGCGTGCTCACGTGGCCGTGGATGTCGACGCTGCTGCCACTGGCGATACCGGAGCGTCGCTGGACCGCCCGGAATGCCGAGCAGGCGCAGTACTGGACCCTCGCCTACCCCTCGACCGTGCTCTTCCCCATGGCGGCGCTCGTCGCCGAGGTCCGCGCCCAAGCGGCGGAGCGGATGACCACCCCGGTGCTGCTCTTCACGCACCGCGATGATGCCGTCGTGGATGCGGGCGCCACCGCGGCATTCTTCGATCGGGTGCACACGGCGCGGGTCGAGCGGGTTGCCGTCACCCCGGCATCGGGCGAAGATGGGCATGTACTGGCCGGCCGGATTGTGGCGCCGAGCCAGGTGGCGCCATTTCTGGCGCGTACGCGCACGTTCCTGCAGTCGCGTTGATGGTTCACTGATGTGTCACTGACGTCCGTCCCCGGGCGTCACCTGCCCTGAGTGCATGTCCTCCTCCCGTTCTGATGGCGCGCTGGTACGTGCCATGGGGCCACTCGCCCTGGCCGCCGCCATCGCCAATGTCACCATTGGTGGCGGCATCTTTCGTCTCCCCGCCGCCGTCGCGCAGACGCTGGGGCCGGCGGCGCCTCTGGCATATGTCGTCTGTGCCGTGGCGATGGGGCTCATTGTCCTCTGCATCGCGGAAGCGGGGAGCCGAGTCACGCTCACGGGGGGCCCGTACGCTTACGTGGACCTCGCGTTCGGCCCCTATGTGGGGTTCCTCGCCGGCGTCATGCTCTGGCTCTTGGGCACGACGGCCGTGGCGGCGGTGAGCGGCGTCTTTGCCGATAACGTGGCGGCATTGATCCCGGCGCTGGGGACACCACTCTGGCGGGCGATCGTGTTGATCACGGCGTTTGCTCTGACCGGCGGCGTGAATGTGCTGGGGGTCCAGCATGGCAGCCGGCTCAACAGCATCGCGACCGCAGCGAAGCTCGCCCCGCTCCTGCTGCTGGTCGTGGTGGGGGTCTTCCACATTCAGGGGAGCAACCTCACGATCAGTGAGATGCCGAGCGGTGGCACGCTGACGCGCACCTCGATTCTGCTCATTTTTGCCTTCAGCGGCATTGAAAGCGCGCTCGTGCCGAGCGGTGAGGTCCGCGATCCGGCGCGCACGGTGCCGCGCGCGATCTTCATGGCGATGATTGGCATCACGGTGCTGTACATCCTGCTGCAGTATGTCGCGCAGGGGGTGCTGGGGGCCGCGCTCGCCGACTCGAAGACGCCGTTGGCGGATGCGGCCGGCCAGGTGCTGGGCCCATGGGGACGCACATTGCTGCTGGTGGGGGTGGTGGTCTCCACCTTTGGCTATCTGAGCGGGATGACGCTCGCCGTCCCGCGGGCGGTCTATGCCTTTGCGCGGGATGGATTCCTGCCGTCGCCGCTGGCCCGGATTCATCCGGCGTGGCGTACGCCGTGGATCGCGATTGTCACGCAGGTCTCGATCACCTGTGCGCTCGCGGTGACGAGTGGCTTTGGCGCGCTGGCGATCATCTCCAATGTGGCGGCGCTGCTCGTCTATTTCGCCTGTGCCGCCGCCGCGTGGGAGTTGCGCCGGCGCAAGATCCAGTCCGGCGGCACGCCCTTTCGGGTCCCTGGAGCGGGCGTCGTCCCCTTCCTCGCCTGCGCGGTGATTCTGGGGCTCCTCACGTCCATTACGTGGGCGGAATGGCAGGTGCTGTTGAGTGTGGTGGCCGTGGCCACCGTGCTCTTCTTACTGCGTCGCAAGCGGGTTTAGTGTAACCGCGGGGGGCGCGGTCGGTGCGTCCAGCAACTGACGCACCTGCTGCGCCAGCGCCCCAGTATCGAACGGCTTCGGCAGCACGCCCACGCCAGAACGCGTCAGCGCCAGCGACCGCTCCATCCCGTCCTCATGACCGGTGACGAAGAGCACACGCTGGGCGGGATCCTCCTGCCAGATCACCTCGGCGAGCGCGATACCGCTGCTCCCGGGCATGTGCACATCCGTGACCACCACCCCGATCTGCCCGGGCCGCGCCCGCAGGGCGTGCAGCGCGGCGTCCCCGTCGGACACGTCTACGACGCGGTATCCCTGACGACGCAGCAAGGAGGCTGTGACCGCGCGCACTGCCGCATTGTCGTCGACGACCAGCACCATTTCGTTGCCGCGGACCGACGTCGGCCGTGCCTCGGGGACTGGGATCGTTGCCGCGGCGGCATCGGCCGACGTGGTCGGCAGGAGAATCCGCATGGTGGTGCCCACCCCGAGGACGCTGTCGATCAGCAGCGTCCCTCCCAGCTGTGTCACAATGCCGTAGGTCGTGGCGAGGCCGAGTCCCGTACCGCTCGTGGGTCCCTTGGTGGTGAAGAACGGCTCGAAGGCGCGCTGCTGCACGGCGTCCGTCATGCCACCCCCGACGTCTTGCACACTGATCTCCACGAGATCCCCGGCGGCGAGCGCCGGATAGCGCAGCCGTTCCGGTGTGTCTGCCGCGATCCCACGCGTTTGCAGGGTGATGTGCCCGCCCGTCGGCATCGCATCGCGCGCATTCACCATCAAATTGATGAGTACCTGATCGAACTGCGCCGCATCCACCCGCACCATCGGCGGGGAGGCCATGAGCGCGAGCTCGAGTTGCACATTGACCCCGAGGAGGCGATTCACCAGCGTCGGCACGCGCTGTACCAGCGTATTCACGTCGATGAGCCCCACCGACACCGCCTGCCGGCGCGAAAAGCCCAAGAGCTGTTTTGTCAGCGCGCTCCCCGATTCGGCGGCCGCTCGAATATTCGCCATGGCGTGCGCCACTTCACCGCCGGGAGTGACAATCGGTGCGAGCAGCTCCGATTCCCCCAGAATCACGGTGAGCAGATTGTTGAAGTCATGCGCGACACTGCCGGCCAGGCGCCCGACACTCTCCATTTTCTGCGACTGCCGCAACGCGTGTGCCGTGGACACCGAGGTGGTGATATCGTTGACCGCCAGCACGACCCCCTGCACCACGCCATCGGCGGTGAACAGGGGCGCGCCATTGACCGCCGCAATCATCCGGCGGCCATCAGACCAGCCCAGCACGAGCTGCGCGTCGTAGACCGGCGCCTTGTCGCGCACCACGCGCCAATACGGCTGCTCCTCTGCCGGCAGGCGCTCCCCCTGCAGCGTGTACTGCCGAAACGTGACGGGGTCGTATGCAACGGCCAGTGGATCGGCCTTGGTTAACCCCAGCAGCTCCACGGCACGCTGATTCGCAAACACAATCGCGCCGGTCATATCCACCACCCCGACGCCGGCCACGCTCGTGGACAAAATCCCGTTCAGCAAATCCCGCTCGGCGCGTTGCTGGTCCGCGAGCGCCTTGCGCGCCGTGGCATCGCGGATCACCGCCAGCAGCCGATGTCCGGAAATGAAGCGGGCCGAGATATCGAGGTCGATCCGCGTCCCATCGGCACGAAAGGCCGCACGTTCGGAGCGAATCGTCTCGCCGGTATGGAGGGCCTCCACCTGCAGCGGTCGCTCGGTCAACGATTCCGGCGCAAGAAAATCGCGAACATCGCGGCCCATGGCGTCCTCGCGCGCCACCCCAAAGAGGAGTTCCAGCTGCGTGTTCACATACGTCACGCGCAGTGACGCATCCGTGAGCAGCATCGCTTCGGTGGAGCTTTCCAGCACCTCCTGTTGCTCCCGCGTGGCGAGCTCCAGTCGCGCCAGTCGCTGTAAGGCCGCGAGACGACTGCGGCGATACAGACCGGCCAGCACCGAGGCGATCGTCATCAAGACGGCGTTGCCGTACAGGCGGTATCGATCGCTGTCGACGGAGGGCCACATGCTCCCGATGGGCGGGAGCAGATGCGCCAGCACGAGCGCCCCCACGGTGGCGACCGCCGTGGGACCCGCCCCCCCCGCCACCAAGAAGACGAACCCGAGCCCGGAGAAGAGCAGGATGTACAGCCCGGTCTGCTGAAACACCCACCGGGTCACCAGCGCCAAGAGCAAGGCCACCACACCACTGGCCACATACCACAACACGCGTGTGCGCCGGGCCTGCATGACCTGAATCGCGCGGTCCACATTCTCCAGTCGGGTACCCCCCGGGTCATTCTGCATACTGGACAATAGGCGGTCTGGATCATCGAAGCCAGCACAGCCATGCCCACTGCCCCTCTTGCCGAGTGCGCGTTGGAGACCGAAGATCGAGAGCCATGATCCGCCCCGTCGTGTTCGTCTCGATGCTCCGGTAGCCGCGCCGGTCGATGATCCCCCCCAACGCAACCGGCCTTGGTGTGCGCACGGTGGAAACCGTGTTCCTGCTCGCCGCAGCACTGGCCGCAGGGCTGCTGAGTGCCATGGCCGTCCGTCGCTACGGTCGGCGGATGGGGCGCCGCTGGAGCCGGCGTGCGGTGCGCCGCCATCGCGCGCGCATCGATCGCTACAAGCTCACCCGCAAGGCCTACGTCATCGAGCAGCTGCTCGCCGATCCGGCCATCGCGGCGGCCGTGGCGCGGCACGCCGCCGACAGTGGGAGCACGGAGGAGGCGACGTGGCGGATCGTGCGACACTACCTGCACGAAATCGTCCCTTTCTTCAACATCCTCGCCTATTACCGGCTCGGCTACACCGTGAGTCGCCTCACGCTGGGCCTGTTTTACAAAGTCAGCGTCGAGCAGGAGCGTCCCGATCCTTTTCGGGAGCTGCCGCGGGATGCCGTGGTGATCTACCTCATGAATCACCGCTCCAATGCCGATTACGTGCTGGTGACGTATGTCCTGATGGGGGCGGTGTCCATCTCCTATGCCGTGGGGGAATGGGCCCGCGCCTTTCCGCTCGAAGTGCTGTTCAAGAGCTTTGGGTCATATTTCATCCGGCGGCGCCATCGTGAACCGCTCTACCACGCCGTGTTGCAAGCGTATGTGCAGCTCATCACGCGCAATGGTGTGACGCAGGGGATTTTTCCAGAGGGCGGCCTCACGCGTGACGGGGCATTGCGTCCGGCCAAGATTGGGCTGTTGGATTACGCACTGAGGGTGGCCGCCGATCCCGCGGTGCGCGAGCGGATGTATGTGGTGCCCGTGGGGATCAACTACGACCGCGTCTTGGAAGACCGGACGCTGCTCCGCGAGCTCGAGCTCCAGGCGCAGCGCCCGGTGACCTCGTGGCCCGGGCAGTTGCGTGAAGTGATGGGGTTTGTGCTGAGCAATCTCGGGCGCCTGCTGACCGGTCGGTGGCGGCGTTACGGTCGCGCCGCCGTGACCATTGGCGCCCCGGTCTCCGTGGATGCGTGGCTTCGCGAACGCGAGGCCGCCGGGACGCCACTCTTCACCCTCCCGCGCACCGAGCGACTCGGCGAAGTGCAACGCTTCTGCGATGGGATGCTGCGCCGGATCGGCGCCATCATTCCCGTCACGCCGGTCCCACTGGCCTGTGCCGCGCTGCAGAGCCTCGAGGGCGACTTCGTGACGAGGCGGCAGCTCCTCGCGCGCATGGCGGAAATCCGTGACGTACTGCAGGAGCTCAACGGGCGCGTGCTGCGCGCCGACCGGGACATCGCGGAGACCTTCGATCGGGCCTATCGCATGTTACGACTCCGGCAGGTGCTCTCCCGCGTGGGCGACGGCTATCTCGTCCTCCCCCGCGGCCGCCCCCTGATCACCTACTACGCCAACAGCATCGCCCCGTTGCTTGGTCCCTTCGCCCGAGGCATCCAGGCGCGGGACCGGCTTCCGGTCGACCACGCGCTGGACGGATGAACCCACGGGGGCGGACCGCCAGACGACCGGCCCGCCCCCGTGGGTGATTCGCTTTACATGATGTAGCGGAACTGCAGCGACGTCGTGGTGCCGTAAAACTCGCTCTGCTTGATCGCCTTCGGA
The DNA here is from genome assembly GCA_037134115.1 of Gemmatimonadaceae bacterium. Taxonomy (GTDB): domain Bacteria; phylum Gemmatimonadota; class Gemmatimonadetes; order Gemmatimonadales; family Gemmatimonadaceae; genus Gemmatimonas. The sequence continues at coordinate 37,065 of JBAXMW010000019.1, forward strand.
TCCCCACCAAAGAAGTAGCCGAAGTGCGAGTTGTTCAGATTGAGCATCTGGAGAATGACCTGCATGTTGCGATGCACCTGGACGTTCACCGACGCGTCCACCTGCGCGTGCTGCAGCATGTAGGTATCGCCGGTCGCCACGCTGCGGCTCCCATCTCCCAGCGCGAAGATGTACGGCCCGTTGTACTGGTAGGTCACCCGCGAGCTCACGATCCCCTTGGCATACGTCAGCGACGCATTGCCGTTCCAGTTCGCCTGCCGCGGGAAGGGCTTCCCTTCGCGACCGGGGATGTTGCTCTTCGACTGGGTGTACGTCGCATTCGCATCCACGCCCAAGCCATTCAAGAGCCCCGGCAGGAAGGCGAGACGCTGCACGAGCGCCGCTTCCAACCCCCAGATCGTCCCATCCTTGCCGTTCCGCGGCTGGACCGCGTTGTAGCCGGCGTAGGGCGCATCGGCATACACGAAGCTCTGCGCGTAGACGAAATCATTCACATGCTTGTAGAACGCGCCGATCTGCGCGACGCCGACGGACGAGCTGAAATGCTCGAGCAGCAGATCGAGATTCTGCGTGTGCGCTGCCTTGAGCGCCGGGTTCCCCAAGGTCACCGCCATCGGATCCGTCGGCGCAGCGCCCGGCGTGATGCTCGTGTGCGGCGCGAGATCGTAATACAGCGGACGCGCGATCCCCGTCGTCGCCGCCACGCGGAGATTGGTGTTCTCCGTCACTTCATAGCGCAGCTGCGCGCTGGGGAACAGGTCGGTGTAGCCACCCGTCCCACTGACCGGCGTGATCGTCACGACCTTCGTGGTGGGATTGGTCACCGCCTGATTGGCCGTGTACGACACGTCCGTGTTCTCGACCCGCAGGCCGGCCAACCAATGGAACTTCCCGGCGTCAATGGCAAGCGCGCCGTAGCCCGCCAGAATGCGTTCCTGTCCGGCGTAGACGTTGAGCGCCGAGGTCACCCGGGACGCATCCGTGACAGTGAACATTTCCGGATGGGCCTTCACGAAGGCTTCATTGAGCTTGTCGTTGGGGGCAATACCCATCGGATAGAACCCGCCGTAATGCCCCGGGTTGGTGAAGCTCCCGAGCACGTCATTAAGCGTATAGACCTTGCCGCTGTTCAGGCTGTACGCGGGCGAATTATCATCGAACGTCCGACGTTCCTGCCGCCCACGGGCCCCAAACTGCAGCGTCATCGGCACCGTGAAATCGAGCGGCAGCTTGGCATTGATGCTGGCGCTGTAGTCCCGTCCACGCTGCACCTGATTCGCGATGGCGTACGACTTGTAGTTGAAGCGGGTCGCGTCCGACGGATAGATCCCGATCGGCTGGATCAATGGGCGCAATGGATCATTGCGGTCCCACGCCATGTTGAGTCCCGTCTGCTGGAAGGTGACTTCCCCCGCATTCCGACGCACCATTTCGGTCTGGGTGACCGCGGCCGCGTAGTCCACCAAGAACCGTCCTGGGGCCGCCACACCACTCAGCCCCAGCATGTAATTCTGGTCAATCGGCGTGCGCTGCTGGACGTTGCTGGTGATCGTTCCCGCCGTCGCCGTCCCCTCCGTCGCGTTGGTCACCGACGCTTTGGAGAGACTGAAGCTCTGATCCTGGCGGTAGCGGATCGCCGCATCATTGAAGCGCGTCCACATCCCCTTGAGGCTGATCGCCGTCCGGTCATCCCACCGATAATCGGTCGCGAAGGCGAGGCCGGAGCGCTGGCGCTGCGTGAAGTATTCTCGGCGGCTGGTCAGGAGCGGCACGACGACCTGACTGCCATTGAACGTGGCATAGCCGTACGTCGGCTCCACGTCGTCGTACACGCGCTCGTTCTTGTCGTAGCTGCCACCAATGAATAGCCCCAGTTGCTTGCGAGCGCCGAGGTGCGTGCCGTAGGACATCGCGCCAACGAAGGCCGGCGCCTGCTGCAAATCGCTGCGGCCGTAGGAGCCCACCATCTGCAGCCCGGGGGCGTCATTGGCCGTCTTCGTATCAATATTGACCGAACCGCCAACGGCATCGGCATCTTGATCCGGGGTCAGCGTCTTGCTGACCTGCGTGGCACCGAGGATTTCCGCCGGAATCCCATCGAGCTTGGCCGCCCGCGATCCGATGCCGCCCTTATCGTCGAAGTTGCCGGCGATGTGCGCGCCGTTGATCGTGATGTTCGAGAGGTTCCCATCGATACCGCGCACCTGCACATACGAGCCTTCGCCTTCGTGGCGCTGCAGCGAGATGCCAGGCAGCCGGCTCAGCGCGTCGGCCGCGTTGGCGTTCGGCAGCGCGCGGATTTCTTCGGCCACGGAGACGTTCTTCACGTTCGGGGCAATCCGCTGCCGGCTGAGCGACACGGCGGCGCCCTCGGCGCGCTGCGCTTCCACGCGCACCTGCGAGAGTGAGGTTCGGGTGGCCGAGAGCGCCAGGCGGACTTCCCGGGGGTCATTGGCCTTGAGCATCACGGAGTCAGCCCGGAAACCCAGCAGCCGAACCCGAACCGTCAGCGCGCCAGCGGGCGCCGCGATCCGGAAGGCGCCGTCCTTGCCGGACTGCACTGCCGTCGTCTGGCCGGCCACCGTCACGATCGCCCCTTCGAGGGGGCGACCCGATTCGTCCGTAACGCGGCCGCTCACCGTGACACGGGCGCCTTGGGCCAGGGCGGGGTGCGCCGCCGCAGCGGCACCAAGGAGACCAACAGCGACAGCGACGGCGACAGCGACCGCGGCACGGATCGCCGTGCGCACGACGCGACGAGGCGAGCTCGTGCGGGTCCGGGCACTAAACTCAGGCATGTGGAGTAACGGGACGGAGGAGTTGGGCGGGACCCGTTACTAATGGACCCAATTTCCATCACGCCCCCCCGACCGGGCCGTGACGGCCGTGAAACGCCTGCGTCACGGCCGGGTGACGGAAATCCGCGGGGGCCGAGTGCGGCCGCTTTCGGCGCCCGCAGTCGGCGGCCAACTCCCCCTGACGCGCTGGTTCGCCGGGGGGCGGGGTGGCGTCGCCCACCACCGACCCGATACCATTCAGGTCGTTGTCTGCTGGCCTATCGTATAACGGTTATTACCCCGGCCTTTGGAGCCGGAGATCTTGGTTCGATTCCAAGTGGGCCTATGCTGCACCCCCGCCATCCGCCGCCCCTCCCGTTAGGCGCCGGCGCGACCTATCTTGAAGGGCTGCCGGTCGGCACCCCGGTTGGGTGACCCGGCAGCGCCATTATGATCCCCCGTCTGACGCCCTCCACGGCGCCAGACTGACTCATTGGGACGGAGCCGCCGCGCCTGCATCAGGTACCGGCGTCACTCCGCCCCCGTTGATGCTCTCAGGACCCTCTTTTCTCGAGACGACGCGCATGGCCCCGGCTTCGATCGTTCCGCCCTCGGCACGCGGCTTCAAGCTGCTCTCCGGCACGGCCAATGAGCCGCTCGCTCAGGAGATCGCCACGGCGCTTGGCGCGGAACTGACGAAGGTCACCTGCTCGCGGTTCGCCGACGGCGAAGTCTTCGTCCGGATCGACGAAAACATTCGTGGCGCCGACGTCTTCGTGATTCAGTCCACCAACCCACCGGCGGAAAACATGCTGGAGCTGCTGCTCCTCATCGATGCCGCCCGGCGGGCCTCCGCCGCCCGGGTCACCGCCGTGATCCCGTACTTCGGCTATGCCCGGCAGGATCGCAAGGATCAGCCCCGCGTGGCCATTGGCGCCAAGCTGGTGGCGAACCTCATCGAGACCTCCGGCGCCGATCGCGTCCTCGGACTCGATCTCCACGCGCACCAGCTGCAGGGGTTCTTCGACGTCCCCGTTGATCACCTCTACGCCGCGCCCGTCTTCACGAACTATTTCCGCCGGAAAGAGCTCAAGGACCTCTGCGTGGTCGCCCCGGACGTCGGATCGGCGAAGATGGCGCGCGGCTTCGCGAAGCGGCTCGACGCCACCTTTGCCATCATCGACAAGCGGCGCCCCAAGGCCAACGTCGCCGAAGTCATGAACGTCGTCGGGGACGTCGAAGGGCGCGACTGCCTCATTCCCGATGACATGATCGACACCGCCGGCACGGTCTCCGAGGCCGCGCGGGCACTCAAGAATTTGGGGGCCAACGACATTTATGTCTGTGCGTCCCATGCGCTGTTCAGCGGCCCGGCGGTGGAACGTCTCTCCGCCGCGCCGATCACCGAAGTCGTGGTCACCGACTCGATCAACCTGCCCCCCGAACGCCGCTTCCCCTCGTTGCGGATTTTGTCGGTGGGCGAGCTGATCGCGAAGGCGATCCGATTCACGCACGCCGACCAGTCGGTCAGCGTGTTGTTCGAGTAGGTCTTCCGGAGTCGGTCCCCGGGACGGCAACCCATCGCTACTCCCGAACCACCATTTACCAGGATTGTCCCATGGCAACTGTTTCTCTCAACGCCTCCGTGCGTACCGATATCGGCACGGGTGCGGCCCGCAAGATTCGTCAGGCCGGCAACATCCCTGCGGTGATTTACGGCCACGGCCGCGAACCGCAGTCCCTGACCACGAACGCCCGCGAGACGGAGCGCCTTCTGCAGCGCATCGCGACGGGCGCCACGGTCATTGAACTTTCGATCGACGGCAAGGTGTGCCGTACCCTCATCCGTGAGGTGCAGCGCCACCCGTTCAAGCGCCACGTCCTGCACATCGACTTCCAGGAGCTCGTGGCGGGTGAGACGGTCACCGTGCACTGCCCCATCGTGTACCATGGCACGCCGGAAGGGGTACGCCTCGAAGGCGGCATGCTCGACCAGATCCTGCACCAGCTCCACATCGAAGTGGATCCGTCGAACATCCCGAACCACATCGACATCGATGTCTCGGGGCTCAAGCTGGGCAAGTCGCTGCACGTGGGCGATGTGACGCTCCCCGCCGGCGTGAAGATCCTCGACGATCTCGGCACGACGATCTGCATCGTGCAGGCGACGAAGGGCGGCACGGAAGCGACGGCGGCGGAAGGCGCCGCCGAGCCGGAGCTCATCCGCAAGGCGAAGGACGACGACAAGTAATCCTGTTCGCTGGATTCACCCGGGGCGCGGCGTTCGCTCAGCATGGTCACTCCACGCTGGCGCATTCCGCGCCCCGCGCGTCTCCCACTCCGTATGAAAGTCATTCTGGGATTAGGCAATCCGGGGCCAGAGTACGACGCCACCCGGCACAATGTCGGCTGGTGGCTGCTCGATGCCCTCGCCCGTCGCTGGCACTTCGGGCCCTTCACGCGGGACGGCGAGAGTCTCTCCGTCACGGGACTCGTCGGGACCCAGAAGGTCAAGCTGCAAAAGCCGCAGACGTACATGAACCTCAGCGGCAGCGTCCTCCGTCCCTACCTCAAGCGCGAGGGATGGCTGGCGGCGAATGATCTGCTCGTGGTGGTCGATGACGTGGCCATTCCCGTGGGCGAGTACCGGCTGCGCGCGAGCGGCAGCCCCGGTGGCCACAACGGGCTCAAAAGCGTGGAAGCACATCTCAAGTCCCAGGCGTATCCACGCCTGCGCATGGGCATCAAACCCGTCGATGAGCGCCGACAGATCGGCGATCTTGCCGACTTCGTCTTGCGCACCATGCCGCGCGATGAACGCGAGCTCATGGAAGCCCAGTTCGGACGGATGGGCGACGCCATCGAGCGATGGATCACCGACGGCACCGAGAAAGCCGTCAGCACCATGGGCCGCTAGACCGCACGCCTGTCGTTCCTCCCTTTTCCCTGCCTGTCCCATGCGCCGACTGCTGCCGCGTTGCGGTCTTGCCATCGCCCTGCTCTCTGGCTGTCAACGCGACGGCGCGCCAGCTGCCACCGCCGTGGGCGCCGCCTCGATGATCGAGACGCCAGCCCCCAGCGGTACCACCACGCCGTCGCTGACCTATGACCGCGACGGGGCGTTGCTCCTCTCGTGGACCGAGCGGGCCGCCGACTCGTCGCTCGCCGTGCGCGTGGCGGCCTATCGTGACGAGCACTGGGACTCCACGCGCACGATCGCCGCTCAGCGCCCCTTCTTCGCGAACTGGGCCGATTTTCCCGCCGTCGTGACGCTCCCCAACGGCGACTGGGGCGCGCATTGGCTCGAGCGCGATGGCACGGGCAAGTACGCGTACGGGATTCGCTTCGTGCGCTCCACCGACGCCGGCCGGCACTGGAGTGATCCGATCGCGCCACACACCGATGGCCTCGCCGCCGAGCATGGCTTTGTCGCCTTGTGGGCGGAGGGCGCCGACGGCGTGGGGCTCGCGTGGCTGGACGGGCGGAAGTCCGCGATGCCCGACAGCGCCCGCGAGATGACCGTGCGCACCGCGGTGATCGCCCCCGATGGCACGCGCCGCGACGAAGCCCTGCTCGACGCCCGCAGCTGCGACTGCTGTCAGGTGGCCTCCACCGCCACCACGAATGGTCGGGTCGTCGTGTACCGTGATCGGACGACCGAAGAAATTCGCGACATTGTCGCCGTGCGTCGCACGGCCACCGGCTGGACAGCCCCCACCCCGGTGCATCAGGATGGGTGGCACTATCCCGGCTGCCCGGTGAACGGGCCGGCGATCACCGCCCGCGGTGACACGGTCGTCGTGGCCTGGTACACCGCCGCGCATGACACCGCGCGCGTCCTGGTCGCGCGGAGCGTCGACGGTGGCGCCACCTTCGCCCCACCGGTGCGCGTCGATGGCGGCGATCCCCTGGGGCGCGTAGCCCTCGCGCTCGACGCGGCGGGCGATCCGATCGTCGTCTGGATGGAGCGCACCACGCCGGAAACTTCCGCCATCCTCGTGCGTAGAATCACCGGGACCGCGCAAAGCGTGCCCGTGCGTGTCGGGACCACGAGCGCCGCACGCCAGAGTGGTTTTCCCCGCGTCGCCGTCTGGCAGGACACGCTCGCCGTCGCGTGGACTGATGTTGCCGCACGTTCCACCGCGCCGGAGGTACGGCTGGCGCGGATTCCTCTTCTCTCGTCTCCCCGTCCATGACCCGATCGTCTTTGTTGCTGGGACTGCTGCTGCTCCCCGCGGTTGCCGGGGCACAGCCCGCCGCCTCAGCCCCTGCGCCGGCGCCGGCCACGACCCTGCCACTCAAGCACGTGGGGAAGCCCACCACGTCGCCAATCAGCACCGCCGACCTCATGACGCGCCTGTACATCTTCGCCGATGACTCCATGATGGGGCGCGACGCGGGGACGCAGGGGCATGTGAAAGGCTCCGACTACATCGCCGCGGAAGTGAAGCGGCTCGGGCTCGTGCCGGCCGGTGAGAATGGCACCTACTTCCAGACGCTGCCGCTCAAGCGCCGCACCCTCGATCCCGCCAGCCGCTTCTCGATCGGCGCCGACTCGCTCGGCCTCGGCACCGACTGGTCGATCGGCGGCAACGGTCCACTCACCGCCGCGAATGTCCCGACGGTCTACGGCGGGACCTATGGCGATACGGCCAAGCGCATCACCGCCGAGCAGGCTGCGGGGAAGCTGGTGCTCATGACCGTGCCCCTCACCAACGAAGCGATCAACGGGCTGCTGATGGACGAAGGCCCCTACGCGCCGTCGTCAGCGGCCGGGGTGGCGTTCCTGATGCCCGCACCTGTCGCGCGGCAGCTCTTTGCCTTCGTGGGGCGCTCCGGCATCTCCGTGATTGATGGTCCGCCCAAGCCCGCCTTTCTGTTCGTCAACGCGGGCGCGCTGAGCAAGGCATTCACGAAGCCGCTCGACCAGCTGGCGATTGGGGATGTGGGCGCCAATGCCACCGTCAACGCGACGGTGAATCTGGTCGACAGCCCCTTCCCGGCGCGGAATGTGGTCGCGATGCTGCCGGGCAGTGACCCGACGCTCAAGGCGGAGTACGTCGCCGTCGGCGCGCACTCCGACCATGTTGGCACCACCACGCGGGCCGCCGATCATGATTCGGTGCGCATCTTCTATCGTCTGGTGCGCCCGGGCGGCGCCGAGGACGGCGGCAAGATGGCGACGCCGGAGCAGGTCGCGAAGATCAACGCCGAGCTGGCGGAACTCCGCAAGACGACGCCGTCGCGCCGCGATTCCATTTTTAATGGCGCCGATGATGACGGCTCCGGTTCTGTCGCGGTCCTGGAAATCGCGGAGTACATGGCCGGGCTGAAGGTGAAGCCGAAGCGCTCCACGCTCTTCGTCTGGCACGTTGGCGAAGAGAAGGGGCTGTGGGGCTCGCACTATTACACGGAGCATCCCACGGTGCCGCGCGAATCGATCATCGCGCAGCTCAACCTGGACATGGTGGGGCGTGGTGCGTCGACCGATCAGACGGGCAAGAGCAAGGACGGCAAGGACCTCTTCGGTGGTCCCGACTATCTGCAGCTCGTCGGCTCACGCCGCTTGTCGACCGAGCTCGGTGATCTCGTGGAACGGGTGAACACGACCAAGAAACACGGGTTCACCTTCGACTACGGCATGGATGCCAATGGCCATCCGATGAACATCTACTGCCGCAGCGATCACTATGAGTACGCGCGGTGGAACATCCCGGTGACCTTCTTCACCACCGGCGGGCATGCGGAATACCATCAGCTCACCGATGAGCCGCAGTACATCGACTATCCGCACATGTCGCGGGTCGCCAAGCTGGTTGCGGACATTGCCCTCACGGTGGGCAACAGCGCCAAGCGACCGGTGGTCGATGGTATGAAGATGGACCCGCGCGGAAGCTGCAAGCAGTAACCGCCGGCATCGGTGGTGGTGCGGGCCCGCGTTTAGCGGAACGCCTGCACCACCACTGGACGCGGGGCGTCGAGCGTCTCGACGCGAAGCACCAGCCCCGTGACCGCGACCGACGGTAACCGTCGGAGCTGCCGAAAGCCGATCGTCGTGCCGCGCGCGAGGACCACCGCCGGCGCCTCCAGCGCACTCAGCGTCCAGCGCATCACCTGCTGTCCGTCGGTGATCGCCTCCCGCAGCTCCAGCGTCCGGAGCCGCTCCGGTCGCGCAAAGCGGATGCGACGCTCCGCCGTGGTGCCCCCAAGCACCTGCCACGTCGAGGCCGCGGCCTTCGCCTCGTAGGCGAAGAGCGCCGACACCGCCTCGTGCATCGCCGCCAACTGCGCGACGTCCGTTGCATGAAACCGCCCCTCCCGCGTGGGCGGAACATTGAGCAACAGCTTGGAATTGCGCCCCACGCTCGTGAAGTAGAGGTCGACCAATTGTTCGACGCTTTTCACATGCGCGTCTTCCGCCGGATGGTGAAACCACCCCGGCCGGATCGAGACATCGGTCTCCCCGGGACGCCAGACGCTTCCATCGGGGTGTCCCTCCTGCAGCGCGCGAATGATCTCCGGCCCATCCACACCGGGGTATGGCACCGCCTCCGGACGGATCGTGCTCCAGTGGGTTTCCCCGGCGACTCCCCGCTCGTTCCCGATCCAGCGGATATCGGGCCCGGCATCGGAGAAGATCACCGCCTGTGGCTGCAGCCGACGCACCAGCGCCCAGGTGCGCGGCCAGTCATAGACCTGCCGCTTGCCATTGGGCCCTTCGCCATTGGCGCCATCAAACCACACTTCCGCGATCTCGCCATACTGCGTGAGCAGCTCGGTGAGCTGCGCCGCATAGATATCGTTGTAGCGCGCGGAATCGCCGTAGGCCGGATGATTCCGGTCCCACGGCGAGCAATACAGCCCCGCCTTGAGTCCCTCCGAGCGGCAGGCGTCGACGAATTCGCGGACCAGATCACCGCGGCCGCCGCGCCACGGGCTCGACGCCACCGAGTGCGTGGTGGTGGCCGTAGGCCAGAGACAGAAGCCATCGTGATGCTTGGCGGTCAAAATGAGCGCCTTGGCCCCAGCAGCCTTCGCGGCGCGGGCCCACTGCCGCGTCTCGAGCGCGGTCGGATTGAAGAGCGTCGGCGACTCCCGGCCATCGCCCCACTCCCGATCGGTGAAGCTGTTGATGCCGAAGTGCACAAAGAGCGCGACCCCGTCCTGCTGCCACGCCACTTGCGAGGGCGTGGGACGCGGACGCTGCGGCGAACGCTGCGGCGGACGCGCACCGGCCGACGGCGGCTGGTGCGGGGGCACGATCGCCGCGTACGGCTCCGACGCCACCGCCGCACGCGGCCGCAGTGCGGCGACCGCCGCGAGGGCGAGCCCCCGCTGCAACAGGACGCGGCGGTTCGGATTCGGGCACCCCGGCGTGATCGACATACCGCAGGACGCTAGAGCCGGGAACGCCGCGCCGGAAGGGTGGTTGGGGCACGCGGGGAACGTTTCGGCTCTATGTTTGGGCGCTCGGTTCATCCCTCCTTCCCGGACGCCGCGTATGCCGGACCACCTGCCCTCCACCGCCCCCCGCTGGCGATCCCGCCTTGGGGAGTTCGTCATGATGTTCTTGGCCATCACCCTCGGCTTCTTCGCAGACAACCTGCGCGAGAGTCGTGCGGAACGGGTGCAGGAACGCGTGCTGATTGAGCAGGTCCTGGAAGATTTATTGGAGGATCGCCTCGCGGCGGATTCGAATCTGGCGCTGCGCGACTGGCGAGAGGCCAAACTCGATTCGCTGCTGCTGATGCATCGCCAGCAGACGGCCACGACGCACACCGCCGATTTTTACTACTTCGCGCAGATCGTGCGGAATCGCTACCTGTTTGTGCCGCATTCGGGGGCCTTCGCGCAGTTGGACGGCGGCGGCCTGAAGCTCGTGACCAACCGCACTGTGCTGCGCGCCATTCAACGATATCGCTCGCAGCTCAATGAAGTCGAGCAGATGCAGCAGCTCGAGGAAGACCAGACGCAGCGCTACCGCAACGGGCCCATCCTTCGCCTGTTGGATCCCACCATCGTCCGCGACATTACCCATCAGGAGGCCGAGACGTTGGACCGTCGGGTGGACCGTCCGGCGGGGCGCGTGTCGCTGCACACCGCGGACGCGGCGACGCTGAACGAATTTTTCATGCTCACCCAGAGTACCTTCTCGTTCAATCGGACCTGTACCCGGTTGGTGAAGGGGATCCGGCGAGCCGCCACCCAGACGGCGCAGCTCATCGCCCACGAATACGGGCTGCCAGAGCCGACACCCTAGGCGTCCCCCACCAACCCCGTTGCTCCCCGGCTCGACTACATTTCAGGGCTACCGGTGCGGGCACGCCGCCCAGCTCCGGATCCGTTCCCCAGTCGTCACGCCCGTGCTCCGTCTTGGAATCGTCGGTCTGCCCAACGTGGGCAAGTCCACCCTGTTCAATGCCCTGACCGCCGCGAAGGCGGAAGCGGCCAATTATCCGTTCTGCACCGTCGAGCCGAATGTCGGCATGGTGGAGGTGCCGGACCCGCGCCTCGATAAGCTGGCGGAGATCGTGCAGCCCAAGCGCACGGTCCCCGCGGTCGTGCAGTTCGTGGACATCGCCGGGCTCGTGCAGGGGGCGTCGCAGGGGGAAGGGCTGGGGAACAAGTTCCTGCAGAACATTCGCGAGACCGATGCCATCGTGCACGTCATCCGGTGCTTTGAGGATCCGGACGTCACGCATGTGATGGGCTCGCCTGATCCGGCGCGCGATAAGGAAATCATTGAGCTGGAGCTCGCGCTGAGCGATCTCGCCACCGTCGAGAAGCGGCTCGACAAAGTGAAGCGGGCGGCGAAGTCGGCGGACAAAGAGGCGCTCGCCGAACTCCCGGCGCTCGAGGCGGCCTTCGCGGCGCTCTCGAA
>JBAXMW010000020.1:0-48387 GCA_037134115.1 Gemmatimonadaceae bacterium
CCGGTGCCGTTGTCGGTCGCACCGGAACCGCCATCCCAGGAATCGAAGTGCGCGGAAAGCAGGACGTATTCGTCCGGCTTCTCGCTCCCCTTGATCATCGCGACGGTGTTGAACGCCGGCTGCTCACCGAGCGGGGTGGCATCGAGATTCAGATTCACCATCGGCTTCTGCTTGTTCTCCGCCAGGCGATAGACCAAGCCGTAGTCTTCGCAGGAGAGCGTGACGGCGGGTGCCTTCGTGTTGTACGTCTCGAAGATTTCCACGACGCCCCAGCCGCCGGCCCCACCACCCACCGCGCCGCGACCCGCGGCCGCGGCGAGGCTCGCCGCTGGGCCACCGCCACGATCACTCGCGCCCTGCGGTGCACCACCACGACCGCCACCACCGGCGCCGCGTCCACCGCCCGCACCAAAGCCCGCGGGCGCCTGCGCGAACGGATTGCTGAAGCCGCTCAGCTTATTCCGCGACGTGAGCATCCCCACCACGCCTGCCTTCTCGAGCCGGAGGCCGAGCGTGCCCGTGCCGAGGGCCATGGAGTAGCCGGTGCCGCGATAGAGCTTCGTGCTGTCGGGGCGGCCATTCGGACCGGTCATGACGCCCCACTCCGCCTGCGTCTGCGCGATGAGGGTATCCATGCGCGCCTTCGATTCGGCGGTCGCCCAGCGCATCCAGTCTTCCGACGGACGGCAGGTGGGGAACGCAGGGGAGAGGAGGACGATCTTCCCCTTGGCCTTCGGCAGCCACTTCACGAATTCGGTGCTGTCGGCAAACTTCGGTAGAATGATCGCTTCCGCGCGTACCGGCTTGCCACCGGTCCCCGGGCTCCAGGCGAGCATCGTCCCTTCGAGCGAGCGGACGCGCGGGGCGACGAGATCAATGTGCGACGCGCCACGGCGCCAGCCGCGCCAGGTGCCATACTGCTCCCGCTTGGCGTCGATCCCCCAGCTCTTGTACTGGTTGATCGCCCAGTTGCTGGCGGCGAGGAGCCCCGGGCTGCCGGTGAGGCGCGGCCCCACGGAGTCGAGGAGCGCCTGGCCGAGGCGATAGACCTGCGAGCTGTCCATGCCGATGCGCCAGATGCGCTGGATGGTAGCGTCGCTGGTGGGGAACTGCGTTTTCTGGGCGGCGAGCGGCGTGGTCGCGAGCGGGCTCGCCGCCAGCGTCGCCAGCGCGGCGAGCGTCCCGGCGCGCGGCAGATGCCGGAGCAATGGCAGGGGGATCATAGGGAAGGGCAGGGAGGAGTACGGCAGACGGACTGGTGGATGTTGCGCCGGTGCGGCGAGGAGCGCAACGCATGGGAAGGCGCTCGGGAGTATTACGGGGGGCTGCGGCCGCGCGTTTACCGGAAATCATGGCTCCGCGCATGCCCTTCACCGGCCCCTAATGCCAGCGCGCGGCACTCCCGCGCCCGCACATTCACCACCTGCCCTTCCACCTGCAGCGTTCCGCGGATCAGCAGGATCGGCGCGCTCGTGATCAGCGCCCGCTGCGCCTCGTACCGGTCTGGCGTGAGCACGACATTCACCATCCCGGTCTCATCTTCCAGCGTCAGGAAGACAAATCCCTTCGCGGTCCCGGGGCGTTGCCGGCAGATCACCATCCCGGCCACCGCCACCGGCTCCCCATCGCGCCCCACGGTGTGCGCCTCCCGTGCCGTCAGCACGCCATTGGGCGCGAGCAGCGTGCGGAGATGCGTGAGCGGATGTCCTGCGAGGGACAGCCCGGTCATCCGGTAATCGGCCTCGGTGAGCTCCACCGGGGAGGGGGTGGGGACGATGGATGGCATGGCCGCCTCACGGGGCGGCGCGAGGGGCAATGCCGGGGTCCGTGTCGCCGCCAGCACATCCCAGATCGCCGCCCGGCGGCGCCGGGCCGGGGGTTCGTGCGCATACAGCGCATCGAACGCCCCGGCCTCGGCCAGCCGCCGCCACGCGCCGGCGTCGAGCGTGACGCGCTGCACCGCCTCCGCCACGCTCCCGAACGGTCCCCCGCGCAGCGCGTCCGCGAGCGCTCGGCGCGCCGCGGCGCCCAGCCCCCGCACCAACCGCACGCCCAAGCGCACCGCCACCGGCGGCGCGTCCGCAGCCGCCTCCGATGCCGGCGCGCCCGGTGCCCGCTCCCAGCGCACCCGGCCGTCCTCGGGTACCAGCACGCGCCCATCCGCCAGCTCCAGCGTGTGGTCCCACGCCGATCGCGTCAGGTCGATAGGATGCACCACCACGCCATGCCGCTTCGCATCCTCAATCAGCGTCCCCGGCGCGTAGAACCCCATCGGCTGCGCATTGAGAATCGCCGCCGTGTACTCCGCCGGGTAATAGCGGCGCAGATACGCGGTCGCATACACAATCAGCGCAAAACTCGCCGCATGACTCTCCGGAAATCCGTAGTCGGCAAAGGCGTGGATCTGATTGTAAATGCGCCGTCCCACCTCCTCGGGAATACCGTTCCGCGCCATGCCGTCAATCAGCTTGGCCGCAATGGCACTCATGCGTTCATGCGACCGCTTGTGCCCCATCGCGCGCCGCAACTCATCGGCCTCCGCCGGCGTGAATCCCGCCGCGGCAATCGCCACCTGCATCCCCTGCTCCTGAAAGAGCGGAATCCCAAGCGTGCGTCGCAGCACCGGTTCCAACGACGGATGCGGATAGCTGATCGCCTCTGTGCCCGCCCGTCGCCGTAAATAGGGGTGCACCATCTCCCCCTGAATCGGGCCGGGACGGATCAGCGCGATCTCGACCACGAGATCGTAAAAGCAGCGCGGCTTGAGTCGCGGCAGTGTATTCATCTGCGCGCGACTCTCCACCTGAAAGACACCCACAGTGTCCGCTGCACAGAGCATGTCGTACACCGACTGATCGGTCATGTCGAGCTGGCCGAGATCAATGCTCACGCCACGCGTGTGCCGGATGTACTGCAGGCAATCCTGCACCACGGTGAGCATGCCGAGCCCCAGGAGATCGATCTTCACGAGTCCGGTTGGATCGAGATCGTCCTTCTCCCACTGAATCACCGTGCGCCCATGCATGGACGCCGGTTCAATGGGGACGAGTGAGCCCAACGGCTCCGCCGTCAGCACAAAGCCCCCCACATGAATCGAGCGGTGTCGCGGCAGTTGATGCAGCCCGCGCACGACGTCGGTGAGCACGCGCACCCGCGTGTCAGCCGGATCGAGCCCCACGGCCGTCAGCACCTCCGGCTGCAATGCCTCGGCGGTACGCGCGGCACTGTGGCGGTCACTCACGGCACTGAGGACATCGGCCTGCTCGGTGCTGAAGCCCAGGACGCGCGCCGCATCGCGCACCGCACTGCGGCCACGCCACGTGATCTGCTCACATACCATGGCTGCATGCTCCCGCCCATAGCGCTCGTAGACGTATTGCAGCACGCGCTCGCGGTCGCGGTGCGCAAAATCGATGTCGATGTCCGGCGCTTCCTGCCGCTCCTCGGTGAGAAAGCGTTCGAAGAGCAGCTGCATGCGAATGGGATCGACGGCGGTGATCCCGAGGCAATAGCAGACGGCGGAGTTGGCGGCGGAACCGCGCCCCTGACAGAGAATCCCCTCGCGGCGCGCGAAGCGCACGATGTCCCAGACGATGAGGAAGTAGCCGGCCATATTGAGCTTCGCGATCAGCCGCAGTTCATGCGCGAGCTGCTTGCGTTGCGCCGCGCCGTAGTCGGCCCCCCACCGTTCATGTGCCCCCTGATCGGCGAGCCGCGTGAGGTATTCATTCGCCGTCACCCCCGGTGGCAGCGGAAAGACGGGCATCGTCGGCTTGAGCTGCGCGAGCCGAAAGCGACACCGTTCGGCGATCGCGAGCGTGGCCGTGACCCCTTCTTCCGCTCCGTGCCACCGTTTGCGGATCAGCGCCGGGTCCTTGAGTGCCCACTCGGCGTTGGGGCGGAGGCGCGTGCCCATGTCGTCGAGGGTGCGCTGATGGCGGAGCGCGGCGAGGACATCGTGCACGATCCGTCCTTCGGGGCGGGCGTAGTGCACGTTGTTGGTGACAACCCACGGGACCCCGAGTCGCTGGGCGAGCGGGCGGAGCTGTCGAACGAGCGCCCGCTCTTCGGGGAGGCGGTGGTCCCAGCATTCGATGGCGAGATGGGTCCCAAAGAGCTCGCGGAGTTGGCAGGCGGCTTGCCAGGCGGCCGCCTCCTGACCGGCGGCGAGGAGCTGCGGGACCCACCCGCTGGGGCAGCCGGTGAGGGCGGTGACCTGCGGCTCGCGCGCATCGATGTGCTGCGTGAGCACCTCCCACGGGACGATGGGGGTCCCGCGCGGCGTGTGCATCCGGGCGTGCGTGATGAGCGACGCGATCGTGCGATAGCCGTCGCGGCTTTCGGCGAGGAGGACGAGGTGGGTGCGCCGATGGCCGCTGCGGGTGGTGGGGTCGGGGACGCGGACGGTGAGTTCGGCGCCGAGGATCCCTTCGAGGCCCACAGCCTGGCAGGCGGTGGCGAAGCGGACGGCGCCGCCGAGGTCATCGTGGTCGGTGAGGGCGAGGGCGGGGTACCCGAGTTCAGCCGCCCGCTGGGCGAGCGCCTCCGGGAGGGAGGCCCCGTCGAGGAGGGAGAGGGCGGAGTGGCAGTGCAGTTCGGCGTACATGGGTCCGGGGGATGGACCCGAAAATATACCGAAAGTCTGGGGGCGGCGGGACCCGGGTGGGACCCTCGCGGGCCTTGGTGAGGCCGCCGGACGGGCTCCCGGGATCATCGCGCCCCCCTGCTACGTTACGGGTCTATGCCATCGTTCCGGGAGAATGCCGCGCTGTCGGCCGCTGAGGTGCTTGATGTCGTGGAGCATCTGCAGCGGGATGAACTGGACCATCTGCCGTACGGGATGATCCAGTTGGATGCGACCGGGCGGGTGTTGGCCTATAACGCGGTGGAATCGCGGCTGGCGTCGTTGCCGCAGGCGGAGGCGATCGGGAAGCAGTTCTTCACTGAGATTGCCCCCTGTACGCGGGTGCAGGAGTTTTACGGGCGGTTCAAGGAAGGGGTGATCCATGAGTCGCTCGACACCACCTTCCGCTTCCATTTCGCGTTCAAGCAAAACCCCCGGGATGTGACGGTGCGGTTGATTTACTCCAAGCGGACCCGGACGGTCTGGGTACTCGTCTCGGACTTTTTGCCCGAGGGGGCGTCACTGCGTCTGTAGGGTGTCGTCTCGTCCGCCCACTGCCTTCATGTCGATACCCACGCCCGACTACTACCAGCTGTTGTATGTGCTGCCCGACGCCCCGACCGAGGTGATTGGGGCGGCCTTTCGGGCGTTGGTGGGGCTGACAAAGGATGCGACGGACCCGATGGCGCTGACGAATCTGTACGAGGCCTTTGGCGTGCTCTCCGATTCGTCGCGTCGCCGGCAGTACGACGCCGAGCGGGCACACTGGCTGGCGGTGGCCGAGGCGGAGGCGGCAGAGGCCGCGGCGATGGAAGCGGCGGCGATGGAGGCCGTGGCGATCGATGCGCTGACGGAGGCCGCGGCGGGTGTGGCCGCTGTGGCGGGTGTGACGGTTGCCGAATCGGATGCCACGCTGTCGGTGGCACCGGCGAGTGAGCCGGAGCGCCCGGTCCGTCAGACGCCGCTCGGAATGCCCGCGATCGGGTCCCGTACGCCGGCGCAGGGGATGCCCGCGGTGCCGCCGATGCGGCATTCGCCGCTGACCCCTTCGCGAGGGATGGCCGCGATCCCGCCGCTCACGCCGTCGCCGTTGACGCCGTCACGGGGGATGCCCCCGATCTATCGGGCGACGCCGATGCCGCCGGCCCCCTGCCGGATGTGTGGCACGGTGTTCACCCCCACGGCGATCCCCAACGCCCGCTGTGTTCGGTGCAAGGCGCCGATCACGCCGCCGCGGCGTCCGGAGGGGCCGGGGCATGGCGATGGCCGCCGTTCGATGGCCCGTGTGGCGAAGTCCGATTGGGCCGTGCTCACCCTGCCGGGCCGTCCGGAGCGGGTGGATGTGAAGCTGCGCGATCTGTCACTCGAAGGGATCGGGCTGACCTGCGCCGTCGCCTTTCCGCCGGGGACGATTGCCCGTGTGGTGTGGCGCGGCTTTGACGCGGTGGTCAGCATCCTCGCGTGCCGATCCAACGGGACGATCCACGATCTCAGCGCCCGGATCCTCGCCTCCGCCGTCGAGGCGCAGGGCGGCTTCGTCCAAACGATCCGCTAAGGCGTCGACCCGGCGTCCGCTTCGCGCGGGATCGCGGTGGTGACCGGGGACTTGGCCGCGGCACCTTGGCCGGCCGCCCGCCCCGTCGCCCAGGCCCACAAAAAGTTGTAGCCGCCGATCGGACCGAAGGCGTCGAGCACTTCGCCGCATAAAAAGAGCCCCGGATGTCGCCGGCTTTCCATCGTCTGCGGATGCACCTCGCTCAGCGCCACGCCGCCGCCGGTGACTTCGGCTTTCTTGTACCCCTCGTCGCCATGCCACGGGAGCTCACCGCGCACGAGCACGTCAATCAGACGGCGGCGCTCGTCGCGACGGAGATCCGCCAGCACGCGGGTGGGTTCCACGTCGGCCTGCGCCAAGAGCACGGCGACCAGCCGGTCGGGGAGGACGGCCTTGAGCGCGCCGGTGACGGTCCGCGCCCCCGCCGGCGCGAGCGCGGCCAGCCACTCGGCCTCCCCGCGCGCGGTCCACTGCACCTGCACCCGCGCGGGGGCCTGCTCGGCCCGCGCCCGCACGGCCACGTGGGAGACATTGAGCAGGGCCGGGCCGCTGTACCCCTGATGCGTGAAGAGAAAGCCGCCATACGCCTCCGCTCGGCGCGTGGCGCTCTGCGCCGTCAGCCCCACGCGCATGGAGATCCCCGCGAGGTCGGCGAAGGGCGACGGCGGGGCGGTGACGGGCGTCAGCGCGGCATAGGTCGGGTGCAGGGTGTGGCCGAGTTGTTCGAGGAGCGCGAGCCCACCGCCATCGCTGCCAGTGGCGGGGACGGAGCGGCCGCCGGTGGCCACGATGACGGCATCGGCCTCGAGCGGCGCATCGTTCGCGAGCGCCACTGTCCAGCCGGTGGCGGTGGGGGTAATCCCCGTGACGTGCGTCTCCATGCGCAGCCGCACGCCCACGGCGCGGGCCTGCGCGATGAGCGCATCACGGACGTCGCGGGCCCGTTGCGAGACGGGAAAGAGCTTCCGCGATTCGGTCTCTTCCTGGAGCGGGATCCCGAGCGTCTCTTCGAAGAATCGTCGCTGGTCGGCGAGCGGCCAGGCGCGCACCATCTTGCGCAGCAGATTCGGCGAGGAGTCCGTGACAAAACGCGACTCGTCGAGCTGCGAGGGGAGCACATTGCAGCGCCCGCCCCCTGAGATCAGGATCTTGCGGCCGCCATCCCGGGTGCGCTCAAGGAGCGTGACCTCGGCGCCGGCGGTGGCGGCATGAATCGCGGCCATGGTACCAGCGGCACCAGCGCCAATGACGAGAACCCGCGACATGACCACTCCGTGAACAGGACGACCCGAGGGCGATCGGGCCCCGGATGGGGATCCCCGGACGGGGATCGGCCTCCAGCCCTGTAATCTACTCCCCCCGTGGCCCGCGCTGCTGGAAAGCCGAGGCGGGAGGTGCTAAACTCGCGCATCCCGCAGGTCCTCTTTCTCCGTGATCCCTATGCCTGTCCTGGCTTTGATTCCGCGCGGATGGTCGGTCGCCCGCCGCACTGTGCTGCTCGTCCCGGCACTCCTCGCCACCGTGGCCCTGCCAGTGCAGGGGCAGAGCGATGCCCCCTTCCTGCGCGTCCGTGTGGACGAGGCGAAAAACCGCGCCATGCTGGAGATCCCCGCGGGGCAACTGGGACAGGATTTCCTGCATCAGGTCACGCTGACGACCGGTCTTGGGAATGGGAATCTCGATCGCGGACAGATGGGGCAGAGCGTTGTGGTCCGTCTGGAGCGCCGCGGCGCGCGCGTGTTGTTGGTGCGCGACAACTGGAGCGTGCGGGCGCCCAATGCCGATGCCGCCGGCCAACGGGCGGCGAGCGAAGCGTTCCCGCGCTCGGTGGTGGCCTCGTTCCCCATTGATGGCGAGCGCGAGGGCGTGTTGACGGTCGACGCCACGTCGCTCTTCCTGAGCGATGCCTACGGGGTGGCCGACGCGATGCGCACGGGGCAGGGCGGTGGCGCCTATCGCGTGGATGCGACCCGCAGCTGGCTCGACACCGCGCGCACGAAGGCCTTCGCGCGCAATGCGGAAGTGCATGCGGTGCTCACCTTCGTGAGTGATCAGGCGCCGCGCGGTCGCGGCGGGCTCGCCCCCGATGCCCGCGCGATGACCTTTGAGGAGCACCACTCGCTGGTGGTGCTGCCGTCGCTCACGAATGGCTATCGCCCGCGTCCGTATGATCCGCGCTATGGCTTTGGCGGCACGCAGTTCGCCGATCTGTCGCAGGGGTTCGATGGCACCTATCGCGATGGGTTCATCAATCGCTGGCGGCTGATTCCGAAGGATCCTGCGGCGTATCAGCGCGGGGAACTGGTGGAGCCGGTGACGCCCATCATCTACTACCTCGATCCCGGGATCCCCGCGCCCTATCGCGAGAATCTGCGCGAGGGGGGCAATTGGTGGGCGAAGGTCTTTGAAGCGGCCGGCTTCAAGAATGCCTTCCGTGTGCTCGACCTCCCCGCGGGGGCCGATCCGATGGATGCGCGCTATAACATGCTGATGTGGGTGCATCGCAACGGTCCTGGTCCGAGCGTGGGACCGAGCTATACCGATCCGCGCACGGGCGAAATCGTGCGGGCGATTGTGCGCATTGATGCGTGGCGCTCGTTGATTGATTACAACATCTACGCGGGCGCGATTCCCGCCGCGGGCGCGGCCGGTCCGTCGGTAAGCCCGGAAGCCTTTGCCATGCAGCGGCGCCGGCAGCATGCCGCGCATGAGATCGGGCATACGCTGGGGCTCCAGCACAACTACATCGCCTCGTCGCAGAACCGTGCGTCGGTGATGGACTATCCGTTCCCGGTGATCACCGCCAAGGCCAATGGCACGCTCGAGCTGAGCGATGCGTGGCGGAAGGGGCCGGGGGCGTGGGATACGCTCGCGATCAAGCTGGGCTACACCTGGTATCCGGATGCTGCCGCCGAGAAGACGGGGCAGGCGCGACTGATGGCTGATGGCATCGCGCGCAACGTGAAGTACATCAACGATACCTATGCGAATGCCGAAGGCTCCATGCCGGACGTGACGCGTTGGGTGGAAGGGAGCACCGCGTTCGAGAGCGTGGAACGGTCGGTGAAGGTGCGACGGATCCTGATCGATAAGTTTGACGAGCGCGCGATTCAGCCCGGCGAACCGATGGCGTTGCTCAACATGCGCTTCGCCCATGTCTATCTGCATCACCGCTATTCGCTGGAAGCGCTCAGCAAGTATGTCGGCGGGATGAACTTTACCTTCACGATGCGGGGCGATGGACAGGTGCCCACGCAGGTGATCGCGGCGGCCGAGCAGCGGAAGGCGCTGACGATGGCGCTGGATGCGCTCAAGCCGTCGGAGCTCACGGTGCCGGATCGCGTCATCGCGATGATCCCGCCGCCGCCGCCGGGGTTCAATACGGACATGACGTGGATCGACAGCAACGCGGGGACGGCGTTCGATCCGGTGACGCTGGCCGGTGGACTCGCCACGGAAGTGATCGGCTATCTGCTGCACCCGGACCGTGCCGCGCGGCTCGTGCTCTTCCAAGCGCGTGATGCGAAGCAGCTGGGGCTCGACGAGGTGATGCGCGCCATCGTGCAGCGGACCTGGGGCTCGGCGGCGCCGGCGTCGAGCGCTGAACGGGCGGTGTGGCGCGCCTCGCAGCGTGCGGCGCTGGATGCACTCCTTGATTTGGCGGAGAACGCGAAGGCGATGCCGGATGTCCGGGCGCATGCGGTGGCGCAGCTGAAGCAGCTGGATGGGCAGTTGGCGGGTATGGCGGGTGTTGATGCCGCCTCGCGCGCGCACATCGTGGCGGCGCGGCATGATATCGCCCGCTTCCAGGATGGCTCCGATACGCCGGCATCGCGTCCGCGATTCCCGGTGATCACGCTGCCGTGGCCATAAGCTGATCCGTCGCCACCGATTATTCCCCTCGCCCCGATGGTGGTGGGCGCTCGCGCTGGTGTGCCTGCCAGCGCGAGCGTCCGGGGCGCAGGGTGGTCAGGGGAGTCAGGGAGGGAACCCACCCGATCGGCGCACGCCAGCATCCTTGGCTCCGGTCGTGGTGCGACCGGACACGGTGGTCCCCGGGCTTCCCGGCGTGACCACTGTGGGGACGGCCCCGACATTGTCGCAGGCGGCGCTGCGCCTGCGTCCGCAGCCACTCGATGATCTGTTTCGTGCGTTAGGTCGCCTGCCCGGTACCGTTGGTGCGGATCAGAGCGCGCGTGTCGCCGTGCGTGGCGCGGCCCCGATGGAAACCGGGGTGATGCTGGATGGCATGCTGCTGACGGATCCGTATCATGTGAAGGATTTCGACGGCGGCTTGTCGGTCATTGCCACGGATCTGGTGGAGCGGGTCACGCTGCTCTCTGGCGCGCTGCCGATTGCCTTTGGGAATCAGCTGGGTGGCATGGTGCTCTTGGAGCCGGCGCGGATCCCGACCAGCGCGCCATCACGCACTCTACCCGATGCGACCCTGAATGCCGGCCTGACCGGGTTGCGGGTGACGCTCTCGCAGGTGATGCCGCAGGCACCGTCCGCTTGGTTGATGAGTGTGCGGCGCGGCTGGGTGGATGCTGCGGTGCACGCCGCCGGCGCGGATGGGGATATCCGCCCGCTCTTTCAGGACGGCTACGCGCGTTATACGCGATGGCTCCAACCGAATCTGCGGCTGTCGGTCCATGCGCTCGCATCGTCTGACGATTTTACGCTGAAAACGAACGGGGCCCCGGCGCTTCGCAGCCTGTCTGATGACAAGGCCGGATGGGCCACGCTCGAGCATGACAATACGGTGCGGCACACGACACTCACCCTCGGCCTCACGCGCAACAGTGTGCAACGGGCGGCGCAGGGGGTCACCAAACCGATGGACCGAAGTTCGTTGCTCGAGGATCGGCTCATGCGGGCGATGTCGGCACGCTGGCTGACGGTGTGGCGAGTGCATCCGGACTGGCAGTTGCAGGCGGGTGGTGAAGGGTGGTTCGGCCGGACGATCGCGCAAACGGGACTCTACCTCACGGGCACCGCGCCGCCGCCGGTCCCCCGTGACGCACGGTGGGGTGCACGTGGCGCGCTCTGGCTTGGGGCATCAGCACAGCTCACTGGCAACGTGGCCGCCGAATTCGGGGTGCGTGGAGAGCAGTGGTCGTGGGCATCGGGTGGTGGCGTCGCGCCGCGTGCCGCGATCACGTGGCGGCCGCAGGCGATGACCGGTACTACGGTGCAGCTCGCGAGTGGTATACTCCGCTCTGGGATGCCGCTCGAACGGCGACCGCTCGGTGATGGGGACAGTACGATGAATCGCGTCGTCCGCGCGACGGTGCACAGCCTGTCGGTGACGCAGGCGGTTGGCGCGACGCGCTGGCAAGTGGAGCTCTATCGGCGCACCGAGCGGGGCGATGGTGCGCGCTGGATCAATGCGAGTGCCGGTCTCACCCCGGCGCCTGAGCTGGAGCCGGACCGCACGCGCTTGCCGCTCACGGGGGGCTCGGCGTGGGGCATCGAGGCGGGTGCCTCCGGGCGTCTGCTGGGGCTGACGTGGCAGACATCGGTCACACGAGCCACTACCCGCGATCACCTCGCCACCGGAATCACACTGCCTCGGCCCTGGGATGTTCAGGACGCCGCGGCGGTGGATCTTGCGCGGGTGTTCGGCGCTTGGAGCATCGCGGTGGGCTGGATGTGGCACAGCGGATGGCCCGTGTCAAATGCCGTCGTGCAAGAGCTCAAAGGACAGACGGCGCGTCTCGTTTGGCCGGTGCTCTTTAGCGCGAGGACGCCGGTCTATCGCCGAGTGGACATGCGCGTGGCGCGGACATTTACCATGGGTCTCGTCCAAGGGCGCGCCTACCTCGATCTCTTCAATGCGCTGAATAACACCAATGTCCGCGGCGTCAATGAATCGATCAGCGGGACCACCGGCAATCGGAGTGTGCGCCGCAATTGGGAGCCACTGCTCCCGCGACTGCCGGCCGCCGGGGTTTCGCTGACGTTTTGAAGCAGACGCGCGGCTATTCGAAGAGGATCAGCGTCTGCCCTTCAGGATACACGAGGCGTAACACCCGATCTGTGCCGTCATGATCGGTGGTCAAGTCCACCGCACTGACATGGGAAATGACGTGGGTCAAATGCTGCCCTTCCAGTGCTGACGCCCCGAACATGAGGGAGATCGCCTGCGCATGGAAATCATAGGTGGCCCCAACGAAGGGCAGGGCATGGCCGAGAATTTGTGCACCCAGCGCGCGCTCATCGAGCTCGATGGTACACGGTCGCGTCTGATTGCGTTCCGTGCAGGTGTTGAGCTCGGTGTCCACGCGATCCATCGGCAAGGCGCGCGTACGCACATCGCTCGGTGTGTGCGCCCGCGCCGCCGCCATCGTGCGGGCGGACCCTGGCACACAGAGCACGGAGCACGGGGCGCCGCGAACGAGCTGTGCGGCGACGCTCCCCAAAATCATCCGGCGAATAAATCCGTAGCCATGGGTAGCCGCCACGATGAGGTCCGCATTGGAGCTCGCTGCGAACTCGATGAGGCGATCGGTGGCATTTCCTTCCAGGATCACGTCAGACAGCGTCAGTCCCTTCCGGGTGAGCCGCTCGCGCAACTGCGCGAAGGCATCACGCACCTGATTGCGGTAGGCCACGGCATGTTCCCGGAGCACGGGATCAGACTCGACAAATGGCGGTGCCACATGGGCCAGGTAGATCTGTGCATCTGGTGCGACACACTGCATGGCGACTTGCGCGGCATACAGACTGAAGGCACTGAAATCTGTGGCAATGACCACGCGCTTCGGCAGGGCGGTAAGCGTCGGCTCCACCGCGAGGACAGGGGTGTCGCCGAGTTGCAGCAGCCGCAGCACCGATTCACCCGCGAGGGTCCGTGTCAGCGGGCCGTGTCGCCCCCGCCCTACAAGAATCATCCGCGCCTTGAGCTGGAGGGCCTGATCGGAAATTTCCCGGATGGGCTCGCCGATCGGCACAGAGACGGGCCACGGCGTTGCCGACGGGACCAATCGCGCCATCTGTGCCTTGATCATGGATTCGCGCGTGTCCCGCGTGGCGGTCGCCGATTCTATGGGTACCGGCCACCCATCGAACGCGTACATCGGCATGGTGGCGGGGCGAACGGCGCTCACCACCTGGACGGTGGCGTGTGTTTGCGCCGCGAGAATTTGCGCGACTGGGAAGGCCGCATCGGAATCCGGTGAGGTATCGGATGCCACCAGCAGCGGACCCGTCGGCAGCTGGATGGGTTCGTACGTCGCGAGAATGTCCGTGGCGGTGCGGAGGGCGGTGGTCATAGCGAGGCTCCCGAGGAAGGCATGGAGGCGGCCAGCGGCTGGGACGCGAGCGAGGGTGGGGTCACGGTCGGGATTGCATAGCGGAGCTCCGCCGCGATCCCTTGCGCGTCGCGATTCACCAGCGCCGCCACATTCTCGGCAATGAGGGACGCGCTGGCGCCATGCAGCACTGCATCCTGCACGAGACGCTCCGCTTCCACGGGAAACATCCGGCTGAATTCTTCGGTCAGGATCACATGGTCTGCGGCACCCATGGCGATCGCCGTGCGGACACTTTGCAGGCCAAGCGCGGCGTGCCGATCGATGTACACCCGCTCTCGCAGCGCCATGAACCAGGCCAGTTGCCGGTTACTGCGCAGGGTATCGAGCGCCTCGCGGACATGGTGGGCGCGATCCGTGTCCGAGGCTTCGGGCGGCAGTTCTGTCGTACAGATGGTGCGCTGGGCTATGGCCGGGAGAAGTCCGGTCACGAAGTGATGCGTGACCTCGCTGGGGCCACAAATCACGAGGAGCCCCTGTCCTTCGAGGAGCGTCGTCACGCGATGATGCGCTTGGGTCGCGAGCTGCTGCCGGGCATCCCGCTGTCGCCGTTGTGCCCGGTCGGTGAGCGTTTCGCCGATCGTCCCTTGATGAAAGCCAGGACGTGGCGCACTCCCCATGTGATAGCCGGACCCCTGCGTGAACGTGGATTCATAGCGGTCGATTTCATGAAGCTGCGTCCCGAGCAACCGTTCCACGCGGGCGGTATCCCGCCCTAAATGCAGCACAAACACCGGTTCGTCCTGCTGGCTGGTGACATAGGGCAGGATCACCGGACCTATGCGCCACTGCGCATCCGTGGTCACGCGTTCGTTCAGAGTGAGGTCCACCATGGTCCCGTCCACCGCACAGACGCAGAACCAGCCGCCGGCTCGATGCAGCGCATGCGGATCCGGGAGCCGCTGCTCAACGCGTGAGACACAGGTTTCAAAGGGCTGCCGCTCCCGCGAGGTCAGCGTATTGAGCTGTGCGCGCGCGACAGACAGCGCATGACGCAGCTCCACACGCCACGCGCGTTGGCCGGCGGGATCGGTCAGGCCGCCGCCGAGGTAGACGCTTAACGTGGGGACGGTGCGATACGAGCGCAGGAAGTTTCGAAGGTCAGTTGAGACAGGCATTGCGTGGGTCCAGGTGCGGGTCAGGAACGCTCGGTCAA
Organism: Gemmatimonadaceae bacterium; assembly: GCA_037134115.1. Classification (GTDB taxonomy): domain Bacteria; phylum Gemmatimonadota; class Gemmatimonadetes; order Gemmatimonadales; family Gemmatimonadaceae; genus Gemmatimonas. The sequence goes on from JBAXMW010000020.1 coordinate 14,649, forward strand.
TGGCGCCATTGCGGTGATGCGATTTCGGTGGGGCCATTACGGCGGTGAGACGAGAATCCGATTTTCGATGGCGTGACAGCCGTCGAGGAAGCGCATGGCACGCTCGGCGGCGGCGCGCTGGAAGTACGCGTTCACGCGCCCACGCAGGGTGATCGTTCCGTCTTCCACGGTGGCATCGACCTGGCAGCCAGCCAGATGAGCCTCCGCGTCGATGGCACGCCTCGCGAGGGCGGCCAGCTGTGCGTCGCTGCGATCGGCGCGGATGGTTCGGACGACACCGGGCATCTCCGACGCCACACCATTATCGAATACCGTAAAGCGACTGGGGTGCCGCGGCAGATGGTGAATTGTGCCGGGCGGCAGTCTGGGATCGGTTGTCATGGGGCCCATCCGCACCTCAAGAGTGAACGACGTCACCTGCTGTTCATGCAATCTGCGAACGGCGTGCTGGCTGTCTGTCGGGAAAGTCATGGACGATGCCGCTCAGGCCGCCGCGGGTGCGGGTGCGGCTGCATTACCTGATGGGGCTGGTGCAGGCCACGTGACGACTGGAAGTTCGTCGCGCATCAGGGATTCTCGTTCGCGGAGTCGCGTGGCGCCGTCATCGAGGGCTGAGCGATTCGCGTGCAGAATGGCCACGGCCTGCTCAAGGGCATGCGCCACCAGTTCACGGACCGCCAGTTCGATATCGCGGGCGGTGGCCTCACTGTACATCCGCGATTCGGGCGCAATGAGCCCGGTTGGACCAAGGAACGGTGCAGCGGCGGCGCCGTAGACCACATGACCCACCGTCGCATCCATGCCGAGGCGCATGACCATATCGCGGGCGAGCTCGGTGGCTTTCACCAGATCATCGGCGGCCCCGGTGGAGAGTTCGCCAAAGGTCACGAGCTCGGCGGCGCGTCCACCGAGCAAGACCGTCATCTTGTCCTCCAGTTCTCGGCGCGTGGCGATGTAGCGATCTTCGGTTGGACGTTGCAGGGTGAACCCCAGTGCTCCGAGGCCGTGGGGAATGATGGAGACTTTGTGCACGGGATCCACGCCGGGGAGCGCGAGCGCGATCAGGGCGTGGCCCATCTCGTGGACGGAGGTGATCCCCCGTTCCCGCACCGAAAGAATGCGGCTCTTTTTTTCCAAACCCGCAACGAGTCGTTCGACGGCGACGGTGAAGTCTTCGAGCGCGACGTGATCGCTTCCGCGACGGGTGGCGGTGAGCGCGGCTTCGTTCACGAGATTGGCGAGGTCCGCCCCGGTGAAGCCCGGCGTCAGTCCGGCGATCTCGTCCAGCTGGAGCGCTGGATCAAGCGGAATGCGTTTGACGTGCACCGCGAGGATCTGGCCGCGCCCCCCGCGATCTGGTCGATCAACCAAGACCTGCCGGTCGAATCGGCCGGCCCGGAGGAGGGCAGGGTCGAGCGTCTCCGGCCGGTTGGTGGCGGAGAGCAAAATCACGCGGGAGTCTGGAGTGAAGCCATCCATCTCCGCCAACAGTTGATTGAGCGTCTGCTCTTTCTCATCGTTCGCACCGCCCATGACGCCACCGGACCGGGCGCGCCCTAAGGCATCGATTTCGTCGATGAACACGATGCAGGGGGCACACTGGCGCGCTTGTTTGAAGAGGTCGCGCACGCGGGCGGCACCGATCCCAACAAACAGCTCGACAAATTCGGACCCGTTAATGGAGAGAAACGGGACGCCGGCCTCACCGGCGACGGCGCGGGCCAGCAGCGTCTTCCCTGTGCCCGGTGGACCGACCAGCAGAATGCCCTTGGGGATCCGGGCCCCCAACCGTCCAAAGCGCACGGGATCCTTCAGGAACGCCACGATCTCCCGGAGCTCTGCCTTGGCTTCATCCACCCCCGCGACATCGCTGAAGGTCACCGCGATCCCCCGCTCGGCGTACACTTTTGCCCCGCTTCGCCCAAAGCCGAGGACGCCCGTGCCCTGTTGCGTCTGCACCCGGCGCATGAGGTACATCCACACGGCGAAGAAGACGAGTGTGGGGAGAAGCCACGAGAGGAGCGTTTCGGTCCACCCGCTTTGCAGGTGACCGCCAAACGCGACGCCGCGGGCCCGGAGCAGATCGCCAAGGCCGGGTTCGACGCGAATGGTGACGACGTCGCGGCGCGGTGTCGTTCCCGCGGGGCGGAGGCGTGCCCGCAGCAGGCGGTCCGTGACATCGACGTGCGTGACGATACCCGAGTCGAGATAGGTCAGGAACGTGCTGTAGGGGACTTCGGTGGCGGCCGGGGTCTGCCACGGACGCGCAATGAGCACCGCCAGCACGACCACCAGTGGGAGCAGCCACGCCAGCCGGCGGCTGCGGGGTGGGGGTTCCGGGCGCTGCGGCACCTGGCCTTCGCTATCCGTGTGCATGGCGTCCCCGGCGGCGCTCGTGAGCCCAACGGTCAGGGAAACGCCGGTCGCGCGGTGTGCGCTGCCTGACAGACGGCATGGTTGGCACTCGTGATACTGCGTGCCCACGGTGCGACGCGGTGCCGAGAGGATCAGCAGGATCGCATTGAATGCGGAGCGCAGTCATGTATTCGCCCATGTACCCGTCGCGGCACCGCTCGCTGGTGGAAGCCGAAGATGGCGAACAGGTTGAGCTGGGCACGGTGGTCTTTGAGGTCATTCGCCGCGTCTGTGATACCATTGGCGTCCACTCAGGGGATGTGTTGTACTGCGAACGGCGGACACCACAGGCGGTGGTGCTGCGGCGAGACAATGGGCAGTGCATTGAGGTGGACCGGGTCTATGCCGCGTTCATTGAAATCCATGGATGCCGCGCCATCTGAGGCGCTGGTCCGATGGGACGGCGTGTGCATGCGTCGCCGTCGTCCCTGCGGGCCACGCGGTCAGAGCGACGTCGGATAGGTGTCCGGTAGTTCGTTGGTCGCCGTCAACCCAACCGCCTCGAGCGGTTCCACGGCCCGGGTCCGATCGATGTGGATGAGGGCATCGAATTGCCGGGCGGCCGAGACGCGATAGTAGTGACTCTCGCGTTCGGTCTGCGGCCGATAGATCACCCCGATGGCCCGCGCCAGTCGTGGACGCAGCAGGGCGTCTTCCACGGCGGATCCCCGCATGGGGAGGTACGCGCTGTTCGGTGCTCCGACCTCATGCAGCAGCCATTCCAGGCTCTCCGGGAGGGCCGGGCGGACCGTCATCCGGGAACAGGGCGCGTCCCAGTCGGTCGCCGCCGTAACCGCTCCGGTGAATGTGCTGAAGCCCACAAGCGCGACCTCGGAGCCCCACGCCTCGCGTGCGAGCTGCCCGAGATTCACTTCGCCGGCATCGGTCATGGCGGTGGCGCGCGCATCCCCGACATGCGAATTATGCGCCCAGACCACCAGCTTGCTCGGGGTGACCATCTGGCGGTCCAAGAAGCTCCGGAGCGCCTCCAGCGTGGTCATCATGTGGCGATCCCGCAGGTTCCAGGTGTTGGCCTGCGCGTCGAACATGCCGCGATAGTACTGCTCTGCGTGACGCACCACGCGTGCGTTTTGCTCAGCCGCAAAGAGCGCAGCGGAATCGGTGGGCGCCGCTTCGCGGATGGTCCGCATACTGCGGTGCTGCAGCTCGCGTAGCTGCTCCAGCGCTTCGCGTTCACAGCTGGGGGAGAGCTTGAGCCGCACCCCGCGACCATAGGCGAGCGGATCCAGTCCGACATGATCAAAGCAGGCGTAACGCTCCCGGGCGACGTGTGCGGCCTCAGGATCAACGGTATGCAGATACGCGATCACCGCCGCCATGGAGGCGTGCAGGCTGTACAAATCGAGCCCATAGAAGCCGACGGGCGCCGCGGGGCCTGAGAGCGCGTCATTATGGTCCCGCAACCAGCCGATGAAGTCGAGCACGTCGGCGTTGCGCCACATCCACTGCGGAAATCGCTCGAAACCCTCCAGAGCCTGGGTCGCGTCCGTATCGTGTGATGGGCCATTCCGTCGGACGAACTGATTCACGCGATAGGCGTCCGGCCAGTCCCCCTCCACGGCAATGGCGCTGAAGCCGTGGCCGGTGATTAAGCGTTTGGTCAGCTCCGCGCGCAGCCGATAGAACTCATGGGTGCCGTGGGTGGCCTCGCCGATCAGCACGACGCGCGCGTGGCCAATGCGATGGAGCAGGGGTGTCAGGGAATCCGGGTTCTCCGTGAGATACTGTGCCCCCGCGGCGAGCACCTGCACGGCGTGACGGGTCGCGCTCACCGCCAGCGACGGAGCGGTCAGGACGGCAGTGGGATGCGACGCGATGGGCGCCGATCCGTTGCTGGCGCCCTGTCCGGCCTGCTGCCGACTCATCCGATCGGCGGCGGCATCGAGATGTCGGATCACCTCGGCGTCATCGGTATCGGCGAACTGCTCGTACCAGACCCCCACACTGACAAATGCCTCGGGAATCCGGAGACAGATGCAGGCATCGCAGGTCGGGGTGATGGCATTCACGGCATCCAACGATCCCACCGGGACCGCCACGATAATCCGTTGAGGGCGATGCACCCGCGTCTCCGCGATCGCGGCGTGCATGGTTAAGCCAGTTGCCAGTCCATCATCCACCAGAATCACGGTCTTGCCGGAGAGTACCGGGGCGGCGCGCCCATGCCGGTAGCTCTGCTCACGGCGCAGCAATTCCTGGGTGGCACGATGCGTAATGGCATCGATCGCATCCTGCGAGAGCTGCAGGGCCCGAATGGCGGCGTCGTTCAGGACCCGGATCCCGTCGGCCCCAATGGCCCCAATCGCATACTCCTCGTGTGCTGGGGCGCCCAGTTTTCGGACGACACTGACATCGAGTGGGGCGCGCAGCGCATCCGCCACCATGGCCGCCACGGGTACCCCACCACGCGCGAGGGCACGCACCACGATATCCGGCTGCTCCGCGTAGGCGGCAAGGTGATCGGCCAACTGTCGGCCTGCATCAAGGCGGTCTCGGAATCGCATGGTCATTGCCCGTACCCGTCGTGGTGGGGAATTGCCGTCAGAGACTGACGAGCAGTTGATCGTCAATTGCACTCACACCTGGCGCGGCCCAGGCGGCACGTTCTGCGTCCATCCGCTCGGCCCACGAGCGGACGGTGCCACGGAGCGTCACGCGTCCATCATGCGCTTCCACGGTGATGTTCTTGGCATCGAGATCGGCGCTGCGGTGCAAGGCCGCGCGGATCTTGCGATCCACTTCCGACGGCTGCACATGGGACGGCTTCACGGTGACGTGATTGATGAGTCCCTTCACGCCGGACAGATACCGGCAGGCGCGTTCCGCCGCGATGCGCTCATGATGGGCGCTCACATGCCCTTCCAGCGTGATAAAGCCGTTCTCGACCTTGACCTTGAGGGCATCACCGGGGACGTCCACATCCCACTTCAACGCGTTCAAAGCCGCATGCGCGATATCGGCATCGGACTTTTCAAAAGTCGACGGGATGCGAACCGTCAGGTCTTCGGCAATCGCGCGCACCCCGGCGACCCGTTCCGCAGCGGCCTCCGCGGCCAGCTTTTGCGAGAAGCTCATGACCGTGCCGGAGAGGGTTACAACACCATCCTTGGCGGCGACCCCAATCTCACAATGACGGGTCATCGGGTCCCACTGCAGTTCATCGATGATGTCCTTCTGGAGCTGCGTGTTGGTCTTGAGCATGGTCTGGTCCTCTCGAGGCGAAAGCACGGAACACGGTGAGACTGCGTGTAGCAGCATACCCGGGCGATGCGCCTCGTTCCGTCAGGCAATCGCGCCATCCTGTCCGTCATGCGTGGTCAACGCACGAGCAAGCCCGCTTCCAGCGACGTCTTGACGTATTCACTGCGGTGCTGGATGCCGATTTTCTCGCTGATGCGATGGCGGTAGGTGTCGACCGTCTTCACCGTGATGCCGAGCTGTGCGGCGATCTCCGGACCGCTGAACCCACGGGCGACGAGCAGGAAGACCGACTGCTCGCGCGCACTCAGTTGCTCCACGAGCTGACGCGCCGCGCCGCCCGTGCGCGCCGGTGCCGGCGTGCGCAGACCGGAGGCGAGGATCTTCGCGGTGCTCGGGAGGACATACGTGCCGCCCGCCGCGACGGCCTCGACCGCATCATGCAGCTCTGACAACGACACGGTGCGTGGGAGAAAGCCGTAGGCCCCCGCGCGAAAGGCATCCAGGATGAATTCCGTGTTGTCTTCGTCGCCAAGGACAATCACGTGGGCGGCTCCCAGCTGTGCCGCGAGGGTCTGGAGGACCTTCAGGCTTTCGCCATCCCGCATCGTCCCACTCAGGAGCACCACTTGCGCGGCACTCTGCGTGGCCATGCGGGCACAATCGTCGGCCGAGGCCGCATCGCCCACGAGCAGGAACCGTGGGTCTTTGAGGAGCAGCGCCTTCAGTGCCTGACGCACGAGATGCTGATCATCCACGAGGAGCAGGCGAACGGGATCGCCGGTGGGACGGACGCCACGACGAAACGTGCCGTTCAACAGCAGCGCGGCGCTCAGATCCTGTGCCGCATGACCGTTCGTGGGAATGGCAAGCGGTCGGGTGATGGCTTGCCGTGTGGTGGTCACCATTGTCGAAACCTCGGAACATTGACATCCACCCGAGTCTGGATGTCACGAGCAACAGGTCGCTCCGCCGTGCGACATCGCATTCGGCCAGATCGACTCGAGTACACATTACCGCCAAACCAACAGCGGGATGGGAAGGCTACCGCGGTGCGCAGCGGGGAACCAGTCGGGCTTTCTCCGCGATCGCTGTCAGGGTTTGTCCTCGGCGGTATCCATCACACCTGAGATGGCTTGCATGCGCCGCAGCCACCTGGGCCATAAAACAACGCGGGGCCGGGAGCATTGCTCCCGGCCCCGCGCGTGATGCCATGCCGCGAAATTACGGCGTCGTGCTATTCGCCGGTCCCGAGCCGCCCCACGTGTAGAGCGCTTCACCCTTCACGCCGAGCTCCTTGGCCGGAACGGGCATTTCGCGCGGCGTGCCGGCGAGCAGACCGTCCGTACGCCGACGCCAGTAGTAGGGCGCCGGGCCAAGGCCCAGCAGCTCGACTTCCATCTCGTAGCCGAGCTTATCGGTCAGGCCGCCAACCCCGTCGCCGGCCGTGGCAGCCGCGAGGCCGCCGCGTCCCACGCGCGTCTTGTTGATGAGCGTGGCCGCCGTGGCGAGCGCACCGCCCGTCCGGATCAGCGCTTCGGCCTGCATGAGGTCGTTCTGCGTCGCCGAGATCACCGGCGCCGGGCCGTAGCCGCCGTAGATCCCCGAGGGATCCTGCAGTCCGGTCAGGTCATAGCGGACGTGACCGATGTTGGACTGGTGATACATGCCACGGCTCGGACGGAACACTTCATCGCGCGAGTACGCGAAGTCGGTGCCGCCCTTGGCCGTCTTAGGGTTCGTGCCGAAGCCCCCCACGATCGACGCATCGCCGAACGAGCCGTCGCCCAAACGCTTGTCGGGGGAGTTCGGAACCTTGTTGCCGCCATCCGGATACGGATGCTTCTGCGTGACCGGGTCCATGAGGTTGGCCACCCGCGTGGAGACACGACCGCCGTCGATACCGTCAAACCAGACGAGCATTTCGTGGCAGAACGAGGAGCAGCCATCGCCGTTGAAGACAAAGTCCACCGGCGTGCCGGAGGACATGCCCGCCTGCGTCAGCGTCAGCACCTGCGCCCAGTTCACCGTCGCATTTTCCGCTGCACTGCGCGGATAGTACGCCAGCGCCATGGCCGCCATCGTGTTGGCGATCTGCGCGATCTGCTTGTTGCTGTAGGTCACGCCGTTGGTCCAGCCGGCTGGCGTCGTGAACGTATTGGCGTTCGCGAGCGTCGCCGCTGAGGCCAGCTTCGCCACCGCGGCATCACGGATCTGCTTCCGGTTGGAGTACCCGAGCTTGCTCAGATCCGTTGTTTCGTCAACGATATAGCCCTTGTCATAATTGAGGGCGATATACATCAACCCGGCACCCAACATGAACTCCGAGACCGTCTCGGCGCGCTTCGTGTCGGAAGCGTTGTTAATGACCTTCTTCTCCACCCGGATCGCCTTGAGGACGTCCACCGCGGAGGACATGGAGGAGTACATCCCGCTCCATGGCACTTCGATGGAGGTCCGGCCAGCTGCAGCCGGGTCATTCTGCCATCCACGCGTCAGGCGCTTGCCGTCGGCGTCGATGCTGGAATAGAAGTTCATGTTCCAGTTGTTCCACGACGCTGAGAACGTCTGCGCCTGCGTCACCAGGACGCAGTTGCCTTCGCAGCCGTCATAGGCATTGAACCAGGTACGCATCGTGCCGCCCGCCACCGCTTCCAGTGCGGCCGGGTCCGACAGCGCCCGCTTGGCGTCGGGCGAGTTCGGGTTCGTTACATCCAGCGAGTTGCAGCCTGCGACGGCCAAGGCCGCCAGCACGCTCGCCGCTCGCATCAATCGAGTCATCTGCATCAGAGAGGTTCCTGTGGTGGCGAGTGGTCAGTAGCCGAGTTCAAGCATCACGGTGAACGTGCGGTACGCGGGGTAGGTGAAGTAGTCCACCCGATACCCGAAGGGATTGCCGCCGGGTCCTGCCACGTCCGGGTCGTAGCCCGTGTACTTCGTGCTCGTCCACAGATTGCGACCAACGATACCGAGGCGCGCCGTTTCGAACCCGGCGAGCTGTGCGGCCTTGACCACCGACTTCGGGAGCTGGTAGTTGAGCGCCAGTTCGCGCAGGCGGATGAAGCTGCCATCTTCGACGAACTTGCTGTTCGGATCGAAGTTGTTGTAGAACGCCTGGAAGAAGCCCTGCGGCTTCCGCTGCGCGGCGGGGACATTGCGCTGGTCAAAGTCCACGTCACGCAGTTCGTTGTACGGCCACTGGCGGGTGTAGTTGTAAATGTCACCACCGTTCTGCCAGGTGAAGACCGTCGTCAGCGACAGTCCCTTCCACTGGATCGTGTTGTTGAGCCCGAGGGTGAAGTCGGGGTTCACATCACCGATCGCCATGAGGGCGTTGCCGTCCTTGTCGTAGTACTTGAGCGGCCGCTCCAGCTTCGTGCCGTACGCCGAGTTCGCGACGTAGTAGCCCAGCTCGTTGACTTTGTAGTCAGCCGCCGTGCCGGTGAGCTTGCCGTTGGTGATGTTCGTGGCGAGCTGTTCCGCCGTGCGAATCCAGGTCGAGCCGTAGATCACGCCAAAGGTCTGGTTCGGCGCCACGCGGAAGATCGCCGTGTTGCCGCCGCCACCGCTCGGGCCGGTCAGATACGGACCGACGTTCAGGGCAGTGATCTTGGAGCGCGTCCGGTCGCCGGTGATGTTCAGGCGCCAGAAGAGGTCCTTCGTCGACGCCAGCACCGCGCCAAAGGCGAATTCGTGCGTCGTCCCCGCGAGCGTCGCCGCGTTCGTCCAGGTGTTGCGGTAGCCCGACGCCGAGGACATCGGAACCTGCATGATCTGGTCGCTCGTGACCTTATCCGAGAAGCTGTACTCGAAGGTGTACTTCTTGAGGAAGTTCAGGTTGAACCCGGCTTCCGTTTCCTTCGAGAAGGCCGGCTTCAGGTTCGGGTTGCCGAGCGTCACCTTGGACGGGCTGCCGCCGGCCACCGAGAAGACTTCGTACTGCGCTTCAAACGGCGGGCGCAGACCGGCGGTCCCGTAGGAGATACGCACCTTGCCTTCGTCGATCCCCGGGATCTTGAAGTCTTCGGTGAAGCGGTAGGCCAGCGAGGCGCGCGTGTAGAGCGCCTTCCGTTCCTTGGCACCGAACAGCGACGATTCGTCCTGACGGACCAGCCCGTCGACGATGTAGCGATCCTTGATGTCGAAGGTCGTGATCGCAAAGAGATTGCGATTCCGGATCGTGATCGTGCTCGAGCTCGGGAAGTTCGGGTAGCTCGGATCCTGTGCGGCCGCGCCGAATTCCGTGACGCCCGTCACGGTCAGCTTGGTCGCCTGCATCCCCACCGAATTGCCGGTCTGGTCTTCGTAGACCATCGCCAGCTTGGTGGTGTTGTTCAGCCAATCAAAGAACTGCTTCGTGGCGGTCAGCGTGGCGCCGGTGTTGAACGACCGGTTGCTGCCGAGCCCCTGATACAGCCCGCCCGTGCCCTTGCCACCGGTGGAGCCGGTGTAGCCGATCGGCGTGAACTGCTTGAAGTTCGTCGACGACTGGTCGTAGTTGAAATTCCCTTCGGCCGTCAGCCATTCGAACGGGCGGTAGTTCAGCTTCACCGTCCCCGTGAACCGGTCGCGGTCATTGCTGACCTTCTGGTTGGCGAGGCGATAGAGCGGGTTCGACAGGTTGCCCGACGAGGGGGGCTGGCGGATCACCGGGTTGTACGGCGTGCCATCGGCGCCATTCGCCGTGATGTCGATGTTCGGCTCCAGGAAGCGGATGCCGAAGAACAGGCCGCCTTCGTCCGTCTGGTCCGCATGCGACCGCCCGTAGAACATGCCCGTGGACACATTCAGGTTGTCCGTGATCGCGTGGTCAACGTTCATGCGGAAGTTCTGGCGGCTGTAGCCCTTGAGCATGGTCAGCACGCCGGTTTCCTGCACGTTCTGGAACGACACGTTGTAGTTCGTCGCGCCCCGACGCTGTCCGACGGACAGGTAGTTGCTCATCGACGCGCCTGGCTTGAAGACGGCACCGAGGGCGTCATAGACGAACGGATACGCGTTGTCCGAGATGTCGTCGGCTTCCGAGATACGCTGGCCGTTGGCGTCGAGCTTGAAGCCCTTCGACAGGCCGGAGGTGTTCGCCGGATCCAGTTGGAAGGCCGTCGACGTGTTGAGCCCCACCTTCTTCGGCAGATAGTTCTGCCCGTATTCCGTGCGGAAGGTGAAGTTCGTCTGCCCTTCCGCGAGGTTGGCGCCACGCTTGGTGAAGATCTGGATGACGCCGTTGGCGGCATCGGAGCCGTAGAGCGAGCTCGCCGCGGCGCCCTTGATGACTTCCACCCGATCGATGTCCTGCGAGTTGATGTCCGCGAGGCCGAGGCGCGTGATCGTTCCGTCGACAATGACGAGGGGATCCTGTGTGCCGGCCAGCGACGTCGCGGAGCGCAGCCGAATCGCCGGTTCCGCACCCGGGGAGCCCGAGGTCGTGGCGACGGAGGCACCTGCCACCTTGCCCGCGAGGCTGCCGATCGGCGAGAGCGCCGGGGCATCCTTGATGGCGGTGGCATCGACGACGGCGACGGCAAAGGCCGTCTTCTTCTGCGACGTGGCGTCGGAGACGCCCGTCGTCACGACCTGCTCGAGGTTGAGGACGTCCTTTTCGAGGTCGTAATCCTTCTCGCTACGACCGCCGTTGAGCACGACCGTCGACCGCTGCGGCTTGTAGCCAATGAAGCGGACCACCACCGTGACGGAGCGGCCCTTGTACTTCCCGGCATCGACCGAGAAGGTGTACTTGCCATCGACGGAGGTGATGGCGCCGGCGCCAATCTCCGGGATCCCAACGTTTACGCCGCCCAGGGGCTGGCCGGCGGTGGTCACTTTACCGGCAAACACCTGCGTTTGGGCCTGCGCGGAGGCGGAGCAGACGGCAACAGCCGCCAATGCCACGCCCAGGCGCAACCCCCTTCGGGTCAAGACACCATCCATTTCGTTACCTCGGTCTGTGGAGGGGTGGGACAGCACGCAACTACAGTGGCGCGGGTCGTGCGGGGGCGAGGTGGGAGGTGGCCGCCGCAACTGCAAGCGGGACGTCGCCGAGTCCGGTGACATCCCTGAGTGCTCCTAACATGCGCTTTATAAGTTGCGTCGGCAACAAATCCGTCACATTTCGCCGCCCACGCGGCATCCCGGTTTGGCTGAGGCCGCCATCGCCGCCCTGCCTTGACCCCGCGCCACCCCGGCGCAACCTTCGGGTCATGCCTGAGCGCCGCCTGTCGACAGCTCGCCTGACCCCTCCCCGTTCGGACCGTTGGGCCCCTCCCCGGATCGGCGACCTGGCCAGGCGCCTCGCCGTCGTCCTCGCGGCCGGATGCGTCTTAGGGACGCCCCTCGCCGCCCAGAGCACGGGGCGTCTCACGGGGGCGGTCCATGACCGCAGCACCGGGGCCCCCATCGCCGAGGCCACCGTCGTCTTCCTCGGCGACGGCCGATCGGTCACGACGGACTCCGCCGGGGCCTTCCGCATCGAACGGCTCCCCATGGGGGTGCTGCGCTTCTTGGTCCGCGCGAAAGGGTTCCCCTCCGCCGGACTGATGCTCCCCTTCGCCAAAGGGGAGGCGATGGAACGCCGCGTGGAGCTGGACTCCAGTGCCGCCGCCGCCGCCGCGTCTGCCACACCGCGGGCGTCATCTGCTGGCGCCCCGACGGGGAACGCCGCTGCCGGCGCCCCAACGGGGAACGCCGCTGCCGGCGCCCAGGCGCTCCCCACGGTCGCCGTGGCCGCCGAGGCCAGTCGCGGTCCCCGCTATGCCAACTTTGAGCGGCGTCGTCGGACGGGGAGCGGTCAGTATGTCGTGGCCGAGGAGATCGAAAAAGGCGGGTTCAACTCGCTCCAGGATATCGCCCGCACCCTGCGCGGGGTGACGGTGTCGTGCAGCGGCGGCCTGGGATGCCAGATCCAGATGACCCGCGCCCCGATGCGCTGTAAGCCCGAATACATCGTCGACGACAACGTCGATAACGAATTCGGACCGAGTGTCGCGGTGCGCGACATCGAAGCGCTCGAGTTTTACACCGGGGCCTCAGACGTCCCCGGCGAGTACGCCGGGCGGAACGCCGGCTGCGGCGTGGTGGTGATCTGGACCAAGTCCGGCCCCCCGCGACGCAAGAAGCTCTAGCGCGTCGCGCCGAGTCGCGTCCCGTCGAGTCGCGTCGCGACCGGCGGGGGCGATCCCGATGGCGTTATCGCGGGGCTATCAGCGTCAGCGCGCGCGCGCTTGCATCCACCGGCACCGTTTGCTCCGCGCCGGACGGCCACCGCACCCAGAGCGCCGTGGGCCGCGTGCGCGTCGTCAGCACGACGGTGGCGGCGTCCATCGACCAATAGCCGCTCCCCGCACGAATCTCCTGCACCGGCCCCCGGGTCCCGCCGGCGATCAGCTGGAGATGCGCACCAATCGCCAATGGATTGGATGCTGGTCCGCGCAACGTGACCCGGAGTCCCGGCGTCCCGCGCACATTGTGCCAGAGGGTCATCGGCGCACCGTTCTGCGACACCGCCAAATCCATGCGGCCATCACCGTCATAGTCCGCCGCCGCCGCACCGCGCTGATCGCCGAGGATCGACAGACCGCTCGCCGCGACCGACTGCGGCGCCCACCCCCCACGACCATCACCGAGCAGCAGCAGCCCCGCGCCGCCGTCGAAGCGCATGGTGTTGATCTCGGTGGGGAAGAAGTTCTGCGCGAGGAAGAGATCCAGATGGCCATCCCCATCGAAGTCGGCGGGGACCACGCCAAAGGCGGGGGCCAGCTGCGCCATCGTTGGCAGTGACTGTGCGACGAAGCTCGTCCCGCGGTTCAGAAACACCGTGTGATCAAAGGTCGTGGCGCCAATGCGAACGGCCTGACGGGCATCGGGGCCCAGCACCGCATCGACATCGGCGGTCGCAAAGTCCGCATACGTCGCAAAGCGGGCCTTGATGGCCGGAATGGCGGCCCCCAGCCGTGCGAGCCCATCCTGTGGCATCTCCCGATGGGTAACGGAATCCGTCCGCGCGGCAATCAGCCCCAGCCGGTCATCGGCGAGTCGCGCGACAACCATTTCCCACGGGCGATCTGCGGTCGCGTGCCAGGCAATGTTCCGCCCCCAGCTCGTCGCGATCAGATCAAGCCGGCCATCGCCGTCGACGTCGGCTGCCGTCACCCCATTCCATCGGCTCGTGCGCTCCCGAAGGCCCAGCGACGCCGTCATGTCGCGCAGCGTCCCCCGCTCGTTGTGCAGCACGCGGAGCGGGCCGAACTCCGACGCGACGACCAGCTCCGGTGCGCCATCGTTATCGAGATCGGTGAAGAGTGCCGACGCCACGAGTCCGAGTGCGCCCAACGCGGCCGCATTCCCCCGATCTTCCGTGAGCGCACCGGTGGCCGATCCAAGCCAGAGCCGCGAGCGCGCCGGAAGTGGCCACGCGCCGGGAATGACGCGCGTCCCCACAAAGAGATCGAGAAAACCGTCCCCATTCACATCCGCAATGGCGAGGGCCCCGACGCCCGCCGTGTCACCGGGGACCATCGCGTTGGCGTTTGCCGCGCGGAATGGCAGCGGCCACTGCAACACCGGGGCCACCGCCAGCGCCTCCGCCGCCGACGCCGTTTCGTAATTCGACTGCCCCACGAGGAGCGACAGGCCGTTCCCCTGAGGCCACGGCAACACCATCGTGAGATCGACGGCCTGCACCGGGCCTGGTACTGGCATGGCCACAAAACCCGTCGCCGTGTTGCGGAGCACGGTAAGCCGTCCGCCACGTCCGCTGCCGAAGACCAGATCGTCCCGCCCATCGCGATCGATATCGATCCAGCTGACGCCGGGGCCGAGCTGACTCAGGCGCGACGGCAGCAGCGGCTGGCGTCGGAAATCGGCATAGAGCGAGTCGACATGGGCGGCGCCGTGCAACTGCGCCGTGGCATTGGCGAACAGGGGCGTTGCCGCCGGTGACGTCACGGGGGCTGCTGATTGCGCCGACTGCTCGTCAATTTCATACAGCCGATTGGCGCGCGCTGTCGTGACCCGCGACACCATGCCGCTCCGCCAGCGTACCTCAATCGTGGCGACGCTGTCCGGATCGGCCGCAAAGGTGAGCTGTGCCGCGCTGCCGGAGAGGTAGTAGCCGCCCGACGTCATTTCACGTGATTGTACCGGCAGCCGCCCGGAGCGCACGGTGACCACGGCGCCGATCCCCTGACTATTCCCGTTGGCTCCTCGCAACTGCACCTGCAACCGCGGTGCCGCAGTGGTGTTGTGGTACAGCACGGGCGGTGCATCGAGCCGCGTGACGAGGACATCGAGGGCCCCATCACCATCGAGATCGCCCAAGGCGATCCCGTGCGAAATCCCCGCCTCGCCCGCGAAGCCCCAGGCGTCGCTCACATTCTGAAAGGTCAGATCCCCACGATTCCGATACGCCACATTGTGCGTGCGGAGCGGAGGAAATTCCGCCGACTCCCGATTCCACGCGACGCGGGGGAAACTGTTGCGAATGCGATCATACGGGTCCGCCTCCCGCACATCGTAGCGATGACCGGTTGCGGCCAGCAGATCGTCGTAGCCATCAAGATCCACATCCAGAAACGCTGATCCCCACGTCCAGTCGGTCGCGCTTACCCCCGCAATATCCCCAATCTGGGCCCACGTGCCATCGCCCCGTGACAGCTGCAGCATGTTCCGCATCCACTGCGTGCGTTCCGGAGACAGCCCCACGGGTTTCTGCTGCGGCGTGTGTGTCGGGATGCCGCGCTGCTGGCCCGCCAGCGTGGGCGCGAGCATATCTGTCGTGAAGAGATCGACATGGCCATCGCGATTCACGTCGGCGAAATCCACCGACATGCAGGTGTTGCTCGTGACGCGGAGGGCCGTCGTGGGGGCCAAGCGAAAGTTCCCACGCCCATCATTGAGCCAGAAGAGATCGGGATCTTCGAGGTCGTTGCAGGCATAGAGATCCGGCGCCCCGTCACCATTCACATCGTAGAAGCGCGCGGCGAGGGTGAAGTAATCCGGATCCACCGTGAGCGGTGCGCCCTGTTCATCGCGAAAGCGCGGTCCCGTAATAGGGGTTCGCGTAAAGTGCCCGCGACCGTCATTCAGAAAAAACAAATCGGGCTCGGCCCGCTGTGACCGCAGATACCCACCCAGATCCGGGCGCGATTCCACCCGGAATTCCTTCTGCCACGCATCCACCACGACCACGGAGTCGCCGATCTTTTTCAGGACCTGGTCGAACGCGCGTTGCTGCGGCGTATACACATCCAGCGCATTGTGCGTCTTGTAGGTCGCCACATACAGATCGAGCGAGCCGTTGCCATCGATATCCGCCAGCGTCATCGTGGTGGCGTTGAAGCCGCCCACCAGCCCACTCGTGGCGGTGATATCGGTGAAATGCCCCGTGCCGTCGTTCTGGTAGCATTTCAGCGGACCGCCCAAAGTGCCCACGACAAGATCGAGATCGCGATCGCCATCAAGATCCGCCAGCACCATGCTGGTCGTCGCGAGTCCGCGAAAATCGAGGCCACTCGCGGTCGTCACGTCGGTGAAGCGCAGCTCCCCGTCATTCCGATACAACGCCGCCGGCTGCTCCACCGAGGCGAGCACGACATCCGGGCGACCATCCCCGTTTACGTCGCCAATTGCGACGCCCGCCCCATCCAGCAGCCCGCGATTCGCCAAACCGTGCTCCACATCCACGCTATTCACATGGGTGAGCCCAGTGCGTGACGCCCCCAGCACCGTGAATCCCGCCTGGCCTCGGCGCGGCACCGCGAGGGCCCGCCAGCGAACGCCATTCTCTGTATGCCACGAGGTGTCCACGGGCGGTGCGCTGCAGGCGAGCATCGCCAACGAGGCGATAGCGGTACGCAGGCTGTGACCCCACGACGGCCATGCCGAGGGGCGAGCGTCCATCGCAAGGTGCGGCATCACGGTGTCGTGCGTGCGGCGGAGGAGACGGCGCGTCGCGTACGCAGTGCGGCAATGCGCCGGCCAATGCACTGCCCCTGCGTGAGCCCATCCACGACCGCGGGGAAGTAGTGCACCCCGGCGTAGACGCGCGAGATGGCGACGTCGGCACGGGCCGCAGAGAACGACGCGAAACGGCGCGGGGGCTGACCGATATCCACCTGCGTCGAATCAATAAACGGGATCGTGTCCCCCAGTCGACTGATCAGCACATCGACGGCCGCGCCGGATTGCACCGAGTGCCCCGACGGATATTCGGGGAAGGGCGGGGTCGGGATCACCGTCGTGAAGCGGGGATCGAAGACGCGCTGCACGTACGTCACCGGACGGACCACATTCGAACGATACTTCTCACGCCAGCAGCCAATGAAGGCGTCGGCGATTGCGAGGGACGTCAGGGCATACAGTTCGACGGCGGCATCGGCGGTGAGCTGACGACGCGCCACCATGAGATTCACCACGCTGATCCAGTGAAAGCCCGGCGTGCCGGTCGCCACGGGATTATCCGCCCAGAAGAGCGCGGTCTGCGTTTGTGCCGGCGTGAGCGCGCGGACCGTATCGAGAAACTCGCGCCCCATCTTCCAGAACGGCGACCCCGGCACTTCGGAGTACGGCGGAGGCGCCGGCGGGGCGCATTCATCACCGTTGGCCAGCACGAAGGGACGCAGCACGCCCCAATACGGCTCGGTCGGTTTGGTTGGATTGAATGCCGGCAGGGTCGTGGGACCGTCAGCCTTCGGACGATTCGTGAAGGTGCTGCGATTCGTTGCCTGCTCAGCGTCCAGTCGCACATTCGGATTCGCAAACTGCACGAGATCTGAGTGACCCGACAGCGTTTGCGGAATGAACTGTGCCACATTGGCGGTGTTGGTCCACGCTCCACGAGCGCCCGAGGGCGCCCATGGCCGGCCGCGGGTGGCGTAGAAGCTGTCCACGGCGGCCCACGCCAGAATCGCCTGACCAATGGTGCGGCCGTACGTCACCGAGGCATCGCGTGCGGCCGCGCGGACGCCCGCAGCGCTCCGTGCCGCGATTTGTGCGGCGGCGAGCGAATCGATGGTGCGGCGTGTGCCGGGCATGCCATCCCGCAGCAGGGAGTCCATCACGACCTGTTCCGCGGCGGCGGCGACGGTCGCGCCGTCGAGCAGGTCGCGGTCCGCAGTGGCGGGGAGCGCGGGGAGGCCGTTCAACTGGCCCGCGAGTGACTGCAGCGTACTGTGGGAATCGGCGGCATACCCCTCGTAGAGCGCGAGGGCACCGTACGCCGAGAGACGTGATGCGACAGGGGGCCCGAGCCGTTCACTGCGGACGAGCGCAAGGGCGCTGCGCATCCATTGCGCCACGAGCTGCGGATCGGCGGCGTTGGGGGCCTGCTGGCACCCGCCGAGTACGAGGGCGGCCAGCAGGGTGACGCCATGGCGCAAGCGCCCGCGTGTGGTCGGGCGCATCAGAGAGATCGCAGGCATGTGGCGCAGGCGGAGGACATTGATCATAGATTACGCGCTGTGACCCTTCCCGCAATGTTTTCCCCGACGCGTTGGTGTGCACCGTCCCAACGCCCGCGTACCCAGCATCGTCTGGCGCGTCGCCCGTGGTCGGGGGTGACGCCGATCGTCGCCGCACTGCTGCTGCTGACCGCCTGTTCCTCGGCCCCCAAGAGCGCGGCCGCCGACGTCCCGGATGTCGATGTGCGTCGCCTGCCGCCGGAGCGGAAAAAGTCGCTCCCCGACGTCATGGTGCAGGCGGCCGACCGATCCCGCGTGTTAGGGCTGGCCACCGCCCCCGTGTCGATCATGGTCGTGAGCGACTACCAGTGCCCCACCTGCCAACGGTGGTTCACCGGCACGCTGCCGGCGGTGCGCGCGGCGCTTGTGGACGCTGGCGTGGCCCGACTCACGCTTGTGCACTACCCGATGCGTGAACATCCGCTGGCGGTCCGCGCGGCGAGTGCCGCCCTGTGCGCCGGCGTGCAGGGCAAGTTCTGGGAAGCCAGTACGCAGCTCTTCGCCGCGCAGGCCCAGTGGGGGACGCTCACCGATGCGGCAGCCCAAACGCAGCCGGCGCTGGCCGATGCCGCGAAGGCCCAGATCGATTCGGTGGTCGCGACCGTGGGCGTGGAATCGTTTGCCTTTCGCGAGTGCGTGCAGAGCGGACGGTTGCTCCGACAGATTCATCAGGATATTCGCTGGGCCGACGCGAACGGCGTTGGCGGTGTGCTCCAGCTGCTCATCGGCTCTCACCGGTTGACCGGTGAGGCCTCCATCGCGGCGATTCGCGCGGCGGTGGACTCCACGCGCAACGGACACTGATCCGGATGGTCGCGATGCCCTCATTCACTTCCTGGTCGTCGTTCGCAACACCGCGACGCCTGCTTCGCGTCGGCATGCTCGGAGGGACGCTTTCGGCGACGCTCTCGGCGATGAGCGCCTGCGCCCCAGCCGGTACCGTGCAGAGCCGGAGTGGTCCCGCCGATCCCCCGGCACGCCCGGGGGCGGCCGCCCCCGTGTTCCTCAATGGACAGGCGCAGATCGTGCCTGCCTTTCAGGACACGGCGCAGTGGATCCGGCAGGAGCTGTGGGTCGAGACCGGCGTCGACTCCGATCAGGATGGCGTGATGGATCGCGTTCACGTCGACGTCACCCGCCAGCGCCAGACGGAGACGGATGGCCTGCGCGTCGCCACGATCTACGAATCCTCCCCCTACTTCGCGGGGACGGCCGGTGATCTCGGCACCTTCTGGAATGTGAACCAGCCGCTCGGGGTTGCCCCGGCGCCGCGCGTGCCACAACCGGAGTTGCCATTCGCGCCGGTGCGGCCACGGATCGCTCGAAGTGAAGTGAATACGTGGGTGCCGCGCGGGTTTGCCGTGGTGCATTCCGAAGCGCTGGGGACTGGGCTGTCCACGGGGTGCCCCACGGTGGGCGATGCCCCGGAGCAGCTCGCACCCAAGGCGGTGATCGATTGGCTGAACGGACGCGCCACAGGGTACACGAGCGTGCAGGGGGGGACGCGGGTATCGGCCGCGTGGGCCACGGGGAAGGTCGGGATGATTGGGACGTCGTACAACGGCACCATTCCACTCGCCGCCGCAGTGACCGGCGTGGAGGGGTTGGCGGCGATCATCCCCATCGCGCCGAACACGTCGTATTACCACTACTATCGCAGTAATGGCCTCGTGCGCAGCCCGGGTGGCTACCTGGGCGAAGATGTGGATGTGCTCTATGACTTCATCCATACCGGTACGCCGGCGGCACGCGCGCGCTGCAATGCGCGCTATCGCGATGGGCTCTTTGCGGCCCAGTCGGACCGCACACATGGCGATTACAACGCGTTCTGGGCGTCGCGCGATCTGCTCACGAAAATTCGCGGCGTGAAGGCCGCGACGCTGCTCGCGCACGGGCTGAACGATTTCAATGTCGTGCCCGAGCACAGCATGCGGATCTATGCCGCCCTCAAGGCACAGGGGACGCCGACACAGCTCTATCTGCATCAGGGCGGCCACGGTGGGCCGCCGCCGCTCGATATGCAGAACAAGTGGTTCAGTCACTACCTCTATGGCGTCAGCAATGGGGTGGAGCGTGATCCGCGCTTGTTCGTGATGCGGGAAGGCGCCCCGCGCGGCAGTACTCCCACGCCGTACGCGGACTATCCGAATCCGCTCGCTGCGGCCGTGACGGTCTATCCGCAGGGACGTGGCGCTCAGGTGGGTGGGCTCGCGTTGCGTGCGCTGTCCAGCGGGCGCGATTCGCTGCTTGATGATGTGCGCTTCAGTGGTTCAGCGCTCGCGGCGACGCCGGCCTCACCGAACCGGCTGCTGTATGCGACGCCGGTGCTGCAGGCGCCGGTGCATCTCTCCGGCACCACGACCGTCACCGTGCGACTGGCCTCGAGCGCAGCGGCCGCGAATCTCTCGGTGTGGCTGGTGCAGTTGCCCTATGACAGTGCGCGCACGGGCTCCGAAGGACATGTCGGCGTGATCACGCGCGGCTGGGCCGATCCGCAAAATCATGCGGCGCTCACACAGGGGGGCAACTTCGCCTCGATGCTCCCCGGCACGCCGCTCGTACCGGGACAGTTCGTGTCGCTCACCTTTGATCTGCAGCCGGACGATCAGATCATTCCCGCCGGCAAGCAGTTGGGCGTCCTGGTCATGTCGAGCGATCGCGAGTTCACGCTCTGGCCTCCCGCGGGCACTCGGCTCACCCTCGATCTCGCGGCGACGCGGCTCGCGCTGCCCGTCGTGGGTGGCATGGCCGCCTGGCAACGCGCCACCGGTACCCCGTAACGCACGGAGACCGGGGCGCTGTGCCGCGGGCCGTCGCGCTTACTTCGGCCACCCCGACTGCGGCACGGCAGGCATGAGCTTCAGCGCGTTCTGGTAGTAGACCTTTTTCAGGACCGCATCGGGGAGGTCGATGCCGTAGAGTTTCCAGAACGCGTGATAGCCGCGGTAGTAGTCGAAGTAATCGTCACGCGTTTCGAAGACGCGCCAGTAGTAGGGATACTCGTCGGGTTGGAAGGAATCTTTGCCGAAGAGGATCCGATCCTGAAAGCGCACGAAGAAATCGTGCGCAGCGCGCGGCTGGCGTCCGATGTCGTACAACACGGCACCGACCTCGGTGTAGACGTTCGGATAGCTGGTGAGCACGGTCGCCAGCTGGCCGAGATCATTCGCATGCCATCCCAAGTGCGCGGTGACGAACGTCGTCTTCGGATGCCGCTTGAAGAGATTGTTGCGTTCGGCGACGAGCGTTTCAAAGCTGGGGAACTTGTCCTGCGGATAGCGCCGATCGGGGAAGAGGGAGAGCTCAAGCCACCGTTCGTTGCTGGTGTCGATCGGCTTGAAAAATTCCTGCGGATCGGCGGTGTGAATGAAGACGGGGAGCTTGAGGCGCGCGCAGGCGTCCCAGATTGGATCGAGCTCCGGATCATCAATGTGCAGGCGGCTGCCGTCGGGCTTGCGAATGGTGAGGCCGAGGCTCTTGGGGATCTCACCGACGCCCACGGCACCTGCAGCGACATCAGCCTCGAGTTGTGCGACGGCCTTGGCGGCCCAGCCGGGGCCGACATTGCTGAAGTTGATGCCGGCGAGGACGCGCACGCGGTCTTTCATGGTGGCCGACTGTTGGATCACCGCCATAGCACTGGTGAGCCGTTCGCCGGACATGTTATCGGCGGCGATCATCATGCGGACGTTCAGCGAATCGAGGGCGGCGCCCAGTTGCGCGATCCCGCTGGCGTTGCTGAGGAGACCGGCGGGATGTCCGTGGAAATCGATGGCCGGATATTTCGCGGTGCGCGTCATGTGCACCGGGGCCACGAGCGTGGATTTCGGCCGGTAGTCGAGAATGCTGGGGGCGGTCCCTTCCGGTGCCATGCAGCTGCGCGGCCGGATTTCCGTGGTGCCAGGCGGGCAGCTTTCGCCCGGCTTGATCGTGGTGGCGCCTCGAAAGCCGCCGCCCATACGTCCGGCCGGGGGCTGTCCCGCGGGTGGCTGTCCGGCCGGTGGTTGTTGGGCCGTCGCGGTGATGGTGGCGAGGAGCGACAGGCTCGCGACCCGGAGGGAGAGGGTGCGGAAGACAGGCATAGTGACCACGGGTGACAACGGGGAAAGGGGCAATAGCGGCCGACCACAGGCACGACGGCGGATGGGGAGAAACGAACGCCCCCGATCGGAAACTGCAACCGCCATACCCGGTGGTCAGTCGTACCACCCCTGCAGATACCAGGCCGTCGGATCGCGATAGAGCAGGACTGTGCCGTCGTCTGCCGCATCGCAGCGCCAGTAGTCGCGCGCAAACGTCTCCGGACGCCACCAGTCGCCAGAGAGCCGCTCCGGGCCCTCTGCCTGCGTGATCGTCAGTCGTCGCCCACGCCACCAGACCGCCTCCGGTGCGCCGTGCGGCGTTTCCACCTCCACCGGATCCGGCACCTCCAGCAACCGCAGGACCGCCGGGGCTGCGGCGTCCGCCCCGGTCCCCTGCGGCGTCTCCGGGAGCGGGGCGCCCCCCTGCGCCATGAGATCGACGGGCGCCCACCGACCACTGGCCTCTGGCCGATGACTGTCGGCCGCCATGGGACGCACCACGATATCGCCACGCGCGTCCGGATCGAGCACGGCGTGCAGTCGGGCCACCACCGCCTCCGCGTTGATCGCCGCATCGCGCCACGACGGCATCAGCAGATCCCCCTGATCCGCCGCCAGTGGCGCCGTCGCCGGAATGGTGATCGTCACGCCAATGATCGGCGCCGGGATCGTCCACCGTTCCAACAAGCTCCGGCACTGCTCAAAGAGCGGCTCCAGTCGCGCCAACGGCCGCGCCGGGCGTACCTCCCGGGTGATCGTGCGCTGTGGCACCCCCAGTAACGCCTCCGCCGTCGGCGGGGCACCGCGCGCGAGACTCCCCTCGCTCCAGTGCCCGCTCGCCTCACCGTCGGCCGGATCCGTCTCCACCGGCCACTGCCGCCCCGCGTCCAGCACCAGCGTGATCGCCACCGCCGCCGCGGATCGCCCCTCCTCCACCAACGCGCGCACCAGCCGCTCCAGCTGCGCCCGCATCACGAACAACAGTGGCCCGGTGCTCTCGACCGGGCTCGGCAACTCCACGCTGGTCTGCCGGACCGCCTCGCCGCGGACCAGACCGGGACGCCGAGGATCCTCACCCCGCGCCAGGCGCCACGCCGTCAGCCCCTCTCGTCCCCAGCGCTGCTCCACATCCCCCGGGGCCAGCGCGGCCAACGCCCCCACCGTCCGCATCCCAAGGGCCGTCAGGGCTGCTCGCAACTCCTCTGGCATAGGGACCAACCCCAACGGCGCGGGTGCGAGATACGCCGCGCAATGCCCCGCCGGGATCACCGTGATCCCCGACGGCTCCGTTGACGGGGGCGGAGAGGTCCACGTCGCCGCCCGGGCCGCGACACACGAGTCCGCAATCGCCACCCGCGCCGCCGGATGCCACCGCTGTGCAATCGCCAGCAACCCCTCCGCCAGCGCCCGCTCCCCGCCGAGCGCCGTAAAGCCACTGGCCCCCACCCACCACACCCCCGGCGCCCCATGCAGCGGGGTCACCTGCGGACTCGCCGCCAGCAGCGCCGTGGTCACCTCCAGAATCCCCGCCGAGATGACCCGCGCATCCCATGGCCGGACGTCCAGCGTCGCACAGCGCGCCTGCGCCTCCGCAATGGTCATCCCGACACGGATCCCCATCTGTCCCGCCGCCAGCGAGACCACACGGAGGACCGTGTCATCCGCCAGTGCGCACGCGCTCCCGTCCCACGGTGGCATCCCCTCGCGTCCACGCCCCCGGGACGCCCCCGCCGCCGCCGGCACCGCCGGCACCGACCGGTTCCCGCGCGCGCTCCCGGGCACGCTCCCGGGCACGCTCCCGGACACGCTCCCGCTGGCCGGTGCGGCCATACCGCGGGTCTGCGGCCCGTTGCCGCCCCCGGGTGAGGGGACGGTTGGGGAGACTGCGGACGCTCCCGCCGTCGGGATGCTCGGTCCCACCGACGGTGCGGGGATCCCGGATGCCGCGGTCGGCGACGGGGCTCCCGACAGGCTCTCCAGGGCGAGCGCTAACTGGATGGCGATCGGGGGACGCCGGGAGCTCCCCGCTGGCGGGGCGTGGTGCCACGCCGCGGCGATCGGGAATCTCGGAATCCGTACACAGGCGACACGCCACGATGTCACTGCTCACCTCAATCGGTCGAATGGTTCCGCGCGCGCTCCCTGTCTCCACCACCACGGCAAATCCCCGGGCGATCCCCCCTCGTCGTCGCGCTTCCAGCGCTGGCGTCAACCGCAGGCGCATCGTGCCATGCCCCGCCCGCGCCCGGGGATCATCGTGGAGCACGACACAGGCGGCGTCCCGGTCGCGGGCCAGCTGCGCGAGCCGCACGCCATGGCTCCGGGTCAGCGCCGGGGCCCCGTCGAGGATCACCAGCGTGAAGACGCCACTGCGGAGCAGCAGATCCGCACTCCAGGCACTCCGCCCCGGATCGCGCGGGCGGACGACCACCAACCGGGCCCCCAGCGTCGCCAACGCCGCCGGCGTGAGCGTCCGCCGGGCATCAATCCACGCCACCCACCCCCCGGCCCGCAGCACCCGCGCCGCCACCTGCGCGAGAAGCGCGGTCTTGCCCGCCCCTCGGCCCCCCAGCACTTCCGTGATCCGCCCCCGCGGGACGCCACCCCGGAGCACGCGGTCGAGCGCCGAGACTCCTGTCGGGCAGGGCGCCCCCGCCGGCCGCCCTGCGGCCACCACCTGCTCCAGTTGCGCCCGTAAGGCCTGCACCCCGGTCAGGGGGGGCAGTGGTTGGACGAGGGCATGGGCGGCAGACATGGCAGAGGACAGAGCGCGGGGACACAGGACCAGGAGATGCCAGCGGGCCCATCGTCGGGCGGCGGCCATTGCCCGGCGGAGAGGCCGGGGGGGAATAGAATACCGAATAAATCCCGAAGCACAAGGGGAAGTTTTGGGGCCGGGGCGGGTCTCGGCGCGGCTGGTGGGATCGGCAGTCGGGCTGGGGCGGACGGATTGTCCCGCGGGGCGAAACGCCCTAACGTCTACAGATGGCCACGCTGTCCGATATCGAAATCCAACGGGCGCTGGGGCGCCTCTCCGGCTGGGTCCGGAAGGGCGCCACCCTCGTGAAGCGGATGCAGTTCCCCACCTTCCCGGCGGGGATCGCCTTTGTTGCGCAGGTCGCCACCGTCGCGGAAGCGATGCAGCACCACCCGGATATCGATATCCGCTACACGCGGCTCCAGTTCGTGCTCACGACGCACGACGCCGGTGGGATCACCACCAAGGATCTGGAACTCGCCGCCGCGATCGACGCGCTGCTGACCTCCTGAGCGCCGGTATCCCGCCCGGGGGCGTGCGCACGACGGCCTGCGCCGGCGCGCTCCGGCCGGTTAGTGCGCGGGGGCGACGGCGGTGGCCGGCTGCAGCGTCACGCTGCCATTCACGCTCCGCGCCTGCAGGGACACCGTCCCGTTGCCGATGCTGCCACGCAGCCGCCGCCGATCGGGAGTCCCGGTGATCAGGATCGGGAAGCCCGATTCCACGCGGCCGTTCACCGTCTCCAGATCCACGCGCGCGCCCAGCGTGTTGGGCATCGTCAGCGTGATGCTGCCATTCACGGTCTCATGGCGCAGCGCCGAGGCGGTCCCGATCGATCCCATGGCCACGGTGATGCTGCCATTCACCGACTCGGCATCCACCGGCCCCCCCGCCGTGCGCACGGTGATGCTGCCATTCACGCTCCGCGCCCGCACCGCGCCGCCCACGTCCGCCACGGTGACGCCGCCGTTCACGCTGTTGGCATCCACGCGCACCCCGTCCGGAATCCGCACGACAAAGCGGACACTCACATCGTTACGGTCCGTCCAGGATTTCTGCTCCTTGCCGCCACGCATCCCCTGCGCATCGCAGGACGAGTCTGGCCCCCAGAGCGCGCAAATGATCACATCGTCACCCGCGCGCTGCTGCACCACCCGCACCCACGCCGGGTCGCCGCGCTGCCACCGCTTCTCGGCCATCACTTCCACCCGCCCCGACGTGCTGCGCGCCACCTCAATCCCGCCGTTCACATTCCGCAACACCAGCGAACGCCCCGCCGGAATGCTCCCGGACCAGGTGAAGCTGCTGTCCCGCTGCTCCCCACGCTGCGCCCCCGCCGATCGCACCGGCAGTGCCGCCACCCCCGCGATCGTCAGCCCCAGCAGGACGCGCGGGAACAGGGAACGACGCCCACGCGGGCGCCCAGTCGGCAAGGTGACGCTGGCACGGACAGACATGGCAGACTCCGCGGGACGAACGAGAGGTCAGTGGGCGCCGGTCGCGGCGATCACCACCGCCGGCAAATCGTCCATACGGGTCAACCAGTGCGTAGGATTCAACGGCGCGAGCTCCTCTCGGCCAAAGGGCCCCCAGGTCGCCGCCGCCGTGCGCACCCCCGCCGCGAGCCCCGCCGCCATGTCATGCGGCGAATCCCCCACAAACCACCCCCGCTCGGCGGGGATCCCCAACCGCTCCAGTGCCAGATGGACGGGATCCGGCATCGGCTTGTGCCGCGCGGTCTCCTCGTAGGTCACAATGGTGTCGAAGGCGTCCGCCAACCCCACATGCCGGAGCGAGCGCCCCGTCATGATCCGCCCCTTACTAGTGACAATCCCGGTGCGATGGCCCGCCGCCCGCGCCCACGCGAGGGTGTCCATCACCCCCGGAAAGACGGTCGTCAGCGACTCCAGATGTGCATCCTGATACTGCCGATACCGATCCACCATCGCATCGACGTCCTCCGGCGAGCGGCACCACTCTGCGAGCTGCGTGCGCAACGGCGTGCCAATCCCCGCCGTCCACTGCGCCCGCGTGGGCCCATCGGACCGATCGGCAAAGGCGAACTCCATACACCGGAGTAACAGTTCGATGGAATCAATCAGGGTGCCATCGAGATCGAAGAGCAACGCGCATGAGGACATCCCCCAAAGCTATCAGGGTCCGTTGACGCATGCGGGCACATGAGCAACAGCGCCTCCACGTGCCACGCCCCCGAACTCGCCGCGACGGAACGGGGGCCATCGCCACCCGCCGCACTGCGCACCAGCACCGCAGACGATCGCCACGCCCCCACCCACTCCACAAACGGTCGCGCCGCCGCCGTCATCATCCACGCCCGCAGCGCTTCGTCCACCGCCGCACCCCGCGCCACCCGCAGCATCTCCAGCGCCTCGCGACTCGCGGCATACACAACGCCCCGCTGCGTTGGCGACGCCCCGCGAATCCCCTGCTGCACCAGCCGACGCGCCTGCCGCACCGTCGCCGGTTCGGCCTCGGCACGCGACCCGAACTGCGCCCGCAGCTGCTGTCGCCGCACGAAGGCAGCGGTCGCCCGCTCCGCATACCGCCACCACCTGAGCTGCGACGGCGACGGCGACGGCGACGGCGACGGTAACGGCGACGGTAACGCGACCCGCTCCCTCGCGAGGCACTCATCCGATCCGCCGGTTGCTGGCGACAGGGTCTGCATCAGCGCCAGCAGCGCGGTCGGCGTTGTCATCACTCGGAGCCGAGCCCGCCGCCCGTGCGGCGCGCGCTGCACGACTCCTCCGATGAGCTGGACCCGATCCGCCTCGGCATGTCGGATCATGGCGAGAACGCCACGCTGTGTCGCGGCGATACAGGCGACCATCGGTGCGATCCGTGAGGTCTCCTTTTCGCCCGGATCGATCGGCGGCACCGCGGCGGCACCTGGGCCGATCGCTGCCTCGTCTCGGCACCACGCGCTGAGCTGGTCGCGGAGATCTTGGGCGATATCGACGGCGCTGCGCGCCTCCCCCATGCCGCTGCGACCAACCAGCCGCGTGGCGAGTTGGGCTTTGGTGGTGAGCCGAGCCGTCAGCTGCACGACTGCTTCGGTGGCGGCGGGGATTTGCAGGGTGACGACCGAGACGGTGGAGTGCGGGGAGCCCAGTCGCACACACCGACCGATCCGTTGGGCCCGGAGCGCGTCCGTCCACGGGAGATCGAGATGGACCACGATCCCGGCGTCTTGCAGGTTCACCCCTTCCGCGAGCAGGTCGGTGCAGAGGAGCAGGCGCACGCGCTGATGGGGCGGCGGTGGGGGGCGTCCTTGTCCGCGCGGGGCGAATGCCGCGAGCAATTCTTGTCGGGGGAGGGGCCCGCTGGCGATCCAGGCACGATGACTGGTGAGGGCGCCGACGCCGGCGATATCCGTGAGCGCACGGGCGAGCGATCGGATCGTCTCGCGGTACTGCGAGAAGGCTACGATGGGCGTGGTGGGATGTTCGGCGACGAGGCGACGCAGCAGATCGCCACGTTGGAGATCGGCGGTGTGTGGTGGGACCATCAGAGCGAGCAGCGCGCGCAGGGCTGCGATGTGTCGCGTGAGGACATCGCGGAGTGGCCCATCGGCGGGTGGCGCACTGGCCATCAATTCCGGGAACGCGAGTTGCATCTCCCCGTCACCAACGATCCAGCTGCGCAGTTCGATGCGCGTGGGATGACGTCCAGCGGCTAACGCGTCTTGCATCGCCTCACTGCGGAGGAGGCGTTTTTTGAGTGCGGCGACGAGGGCGGCGTCGCTCGAGCACCAGGAGCGGAGCAGGCCCAAGCGAATGAGGGCGCCGGCAATGGCACCATCCTTCGCCGGCAGTGGCGCGGGGAGTGCCAACAGCGCGTCGAGAATGCGTGGGTCATGCGGAATGCTGACCGCGGGTTCTTGCCGAACGACGGGGCGTCGGTCCGGGAGTGTGCGCCGGACGACCAGTCGTGTCAGCATGGCCGATGAGAGCAAATCGCGTCGTCCACCGAGTCGGAGCCCGAGGACGGCGCGAAGATCATCGGCACGATTGTGGAGCGGGGTCGCGGAGAGCAGGAGCAGATCGGCGCCCGCCACCGCCGAGGCGATCGTCTGGTAGCGTCGCGTATTGGGGCTGCGGAGATGATGCGCCTCGTCGATGATCACGAGGGTCCCCGGGGTCACCAATTCAGGCGGGATCTCGGTGTGCGAACATTGATGCAGCGACCAGATGGTCCCAGTGGCGCAGGCGGCGCGTTCCATCGCGTCGCGCCACGCATATCGGAGTCCGGCGGGGGCAATGACGAGGCATCGTGGGTAGCGCTGGGCGACAGCGAGGGCTACGAACGTTTTGCCCATGCCGACATCATCGGCGAGCAGGGCCACATGCATGGCCGCGAGCATGGTGTGCAGTTGCTGCACGGCGTCGCGCTGGTGGGGGAGGAGCGTGATGGTCCCGAGCGATGGGCCGTCGTCAGCGGGCGCTGGTGCCGAGCCGTGTGGTGACTGCGCCAGCAGGCTGCGGGCGATGCGTTGGCGGACGACGGTGGCATGCGTGCGGTACGGTCGGCTCATGGCGTGCTCCACTGCAGCAGGGGCGAGAGGGTGCGGAGTGGGATCCCATAGGCGGCGGCGACCACTGCCGTGTGTTCTTCGGGGCAGTCGGCGGGGGCGCGCAGGCCGCGTCGTCGCAGGTCTTTGCGAAAAGCTACGAGGGAGCGGCGCGCGTGCTCCCAGTGTGCGGGGAGTGGCAGGGACGCGACGGTCCAGCCGAGGAAGCGTTTGAAGCCACCGCGTGCGGGTTCAGCGAGGGCCGCGAACCAGGCTGCGGCGATGGGGGAGGAGAGGAGGATATCGAGCGCCCACGCATCATCGAGCGCGGGGGTGCGCAACAGGTAGCAGCTGTTAAGTGGGACGGTGGGATCGCCCGCCTCGAGAATGCGGGGACGCAGCTGTCTGCCGAGGTCGGCCCAGATCAGACGGGGGCAGTCGTGGCGAGCGGCTTCGGTGCGGAAGAGCGTCCACCAGGCGGTGCGTCCTCGGGCGTCCTGTCGGCGTTCGAGTTGGCTCTGAAAGGGGGCGAGCCATCGCGCCGTGGCGGTTGGGAGTCTTCGGAGCGGGGCATCCGTGTGGTCATGCGTCCAGACAATCCGTTCCATGGAATCAGCGGCTGAGTGGGCGGATTCGCCGCGTGCGATGGGTCGTAAGCGTTCCCGTTCGATGCGGGCCTCTCGACCGTGGGCGGTGATGGTGGCCCAGTCATCGGTTTCGTGGAGAAGCTCCACGAGGAACGCGTCGTTGCAGCCGCATTTCACGCCGAGGAGTGGTCGGCTGAAGGGGGCGGTCTGTCGGGCGGCGTCGCCCAGTGCGGGGCCGGCGGTGCGGAGCGCCTCGAGGGCCGAGCGGGCGTCATCGGGGAGGAGGAGCCAGGGGGCGGCGGCTTCGCCGGCGAGGGGTAGTGGGTGGGATCGCAGGACGAAGCGACGGGCGGTGCGCCCGTGGGTGACGGCGATGCGCACCGGATGGTCGACGGTGGGTGTGCTGCGGCGTTCGGCGACCAGCAGGGACGGATAGACGGCGGCGTCGAAGAGGGCGGGGGCCAGACTCCAATCCTGCAGGGTGCGGACGTGGGCCTGGTCGTGGAGCCAGGCGCGGATGCCGCCACCGGCGAGTGTCCGCCAGAGTTTGGCGGGGAGGAGGAGGGCGGAGATGCCGCCGGGGGCGGTGAGTTGCAGGCTCCGTTCCACGAAGGCGGCGGCGAGATCGGCTTGCGCACTGAAGCCTGCGCCTGCGCCGGCGCGCGCGGCTCCGGCGTGCCATGGGGCCTGGCGCATGCAGAGAAAATCCTGACGCAAGCGCATGCGTTCATGGACGGGGAGCGCATGGGGGCGGACCCATGGGGGGTTCCCGATCACGAGGTGGAAGCCGCCAGCGGCCGCGACGTCGGCGAATTGCGCTGCGAAGCGGAAGGGGAGGGCGCCGCCGCGGGTGATGCGTTGCGATTCGGCGGTGAGTTCGCGCGCGTGTTGTCGGAGCTGCATCAAGCGTTGCGTGTCGCTGCGGGACCGTGGCGGTCGCTGGCCGAAGAGATCGGGGGTGCGCAGCCGCCGGACCGTATCGCGGCGTTCCCGCCGGATCGCCTCGCGCAGCTGTTGCACGGTCTCGTCGGCACGTCGGCGTTCTTCGCGATCGAGGGCGGTGGCCAGATGCCGTTTCCGTCGACCGGCGGCGCGCGTGTAGCTGTCGCGGAGGCGAGTCAGGCGGCGTGCGGAGGGTGGGGCATGGCGGAAGTCGCCACCGGCCAGTGTATCGCCGACGCGGATATGGTGGTCGAGATTGGGGAGTGGTGGAATGTCGGCGATGCGGGTGATGGGACAATCGATGACGATGGCGAGCCAGAGGCGCAGTTCGCAGAGCCAGACGGCCATCGGGTTTCGATCGACGCCGAAGATCTGTCGCACGAGGACATCTCGCCGGAGTTGATCGAGGGGGCGGGGATCCCCGCAGCGGTGCGCGAGCGTGGTGAGTGCGTCGAGCATCTGGACGAGGAAGGCGCCAGAGCCACAGGCCGGGTCCAGCACGCGGAGGGCGCGGATGGGCGCCAGCAAGTGCGCCGGGAGCGGCGTGGCGTCGGTGCCGAGTGGGGCGCCGAGGGCGATGTGTGTGGGGAGCGATGGAAGGGCGGTGGCGAGAGCCTCGCGGACGGCCGTTTCCACGAGGGTGGGCGGCGTGAAAAACGTGCCGCTTTGGCGTCGTTCGGTGTGTGCCATGAGCGATTCGAAGGCGCGGCCCAGCATTTCCGGATCGACGGCCGCTTCCGACCAGGCCGAGGAATCCTCGTGGGCGGTGAAGCGGTATCGGTCGAGGAGATCGCCGATGAGGGAGGCGATGGCGTCGTCGGTGAAGTGCAGAGAACGACGGGCGCGTTCGAGTGGCGTGGGGGCGAAGAGTCCGCCGTTGAGAAAGGGGACGGCGCCGAAGCGCTGTGCGGCGGGGGCGCGATCGCGGAGCGGCGTGTTGAGGGTGCCGAAGAAGAGGGGGCGGAGGAGTCGTGTCTGCAGGCGGCCGCCGCGCTGCAGCGTGTCAGTGACCTGCCGGAGGAGAAATTGGCGGTCCTGATTGAGCCAGCCCTTGGCTTCGAGAAAGGCGAGGAAGAGGCAGCGTGACGCGCAGAGGATCGCGAGTTCGCGGCGTTCCTGATGCGTCGCGACCGTTGCCCCCGACGCGGTCCCCGATCCGGACCCGGACCTGGTCCCCGTCGCGCTGTCGGCGAGATGGCTCACGGTGCGTTCGAGGGCCCGATAAAACCGGGTGGACAGCGCGTCGCGCCCCAGAATGTCCAGCAGGCGCGCGTGGTGGAGCGGGCCGTCGGGTTCATCGATGCTGGCGAGGGAGCGGAGCGTTTCGGCGTCCGAATCGACGATGTGTGCGCGCTCGACGCGCAGGGCGGCGATGCGTGGGCCACTCGGGTGCGGGGCGATCGCCGCGAGTGCGACATGCTGGGCGTCGGCATCCAAGGCGACCACACTCCAGTCCCGGGTGGGGGCTCTGAGGGCGAGGGTCGTGGCGAGTCGCTGGAGCCGTTCGCGCAGGGCGGTCGTGGGCGACGCGCTCGGATGCGGATGCAGCTGTGCGGTGAGACAGCACATCGCGTCGGGGCCGCTGGCCAATTCGGCTTGTCCCACGAGGTCGTGGATCCCGAGCGTCCGGAGCATGGACGGCGGCACCGGCTGCGGGGCGGAATGCCCGAGGGCGGCGGCGAGTGGACGCAGGGCCTGGAGTGAGGTCGCCTCTTCCAGCAGGCGGGCGGCAGCGCGAAGGGTGAGCATGGCGGCCAAGATGTGGGCCCGGCCGACCGCCTCCATCACCGAAATGCCGAGCCGAGGAGCATTTCTTTGCCGCGGGGGTGGGCTATCTTGCCAAGAATCGCGTCGCGTGGTGACACGCTTGGCCCCCTTTTACCCGTGAGCTCTTGATGATGGCCACGTGCTGGCTGAACGGCCGTTTCCTTCCGGAAGAACAGGCCCAGGTGTCGATCTTCGATCGGGGGCTATTGTTCGGCGACGGCATTTACGAAGTCGCCGCCGTCTTCAACGGCCGATTACTGGACGCGGATCTGCATCTGGCTCGGCTGCGGCGGTCACTGGCGGCGATTCAGATGGACATGCCGCTCTCGGAAGCGGAGTGGGCCGACGTGATGCAATCGTTGGCCACGCAGAACGGCGTGCAGGAAGGGTTGGTTTATCTGCAGGTGACCCGTGGCGCGGCCGAGCGGGACTTTGCCTTCCCGTCCACGGTGGCGCCGACCTGTTTTGCTTTTGCGCGCCCCAAGGTGCTGGCGGCGCCGCAGGCGGTCGGCATCACGGCCCATGTCGTGGAAGATCTGCGGTGGGCCCGTCGCGACATCAAGAGCGTGGCCATGCTGGCGCAGGTACTGGCCAAGCAGGCGGCTAAGGCGGCCGGGGCGCAGGAAGCCATCATGCACATGGATGGCGTGGTGACCGAGGGCGGCTCAAGCAACGTCTGGATCGTGGAGCAGGGGATCGCCACGACTCGGCCGCTGTCGCAGGCCATTCTGCCGGGGATCACCCGCAGTGTGGCGCACGAGCTGGCGGCGCAGTGCGGCATTCCGGTGCGCGATGAGCCCTTCACGGTAGATAGGGTTCGGCAGGCCGATGAGTGTTTCATCACCAGTGCCACGAGTTTCGTGACCCCGATCACCCGTATTGACGACGTCGTGGTGGGCTCCGGGATGCCGGGCCCCCTCACGCTGCAGCTGCGCGATGCCTACATCGCGCGGGCGCAGGCGCTGACCCGCTAATCGTCCTTCGCC
>JBAXMW010000021.1:0-44293 GCA_037134115.1 Gemmatimonadaceae bacterium
GTCCGCCGCCGCCTCGACCGGCGCCGTCGGGCAGAGGTCCCGGAGCAGGCAGCCGTCACACTGCGGGGCCCGCGCGCCACAGACCCGCCGTCCATGCCAGATCAGCAGATGGCTCAGGATCGTCCAGTGCTCGCGTGGAAACAGCGGCATGAGCGCCTGCTCGATGCGCAGCGGATCGGGTTCGCGGGTGAGCCCCAACCGGCGCGCCAACCGCTGGACATGCGTATCCACCACGATCCCCTCGTTGATGCCGAAGGCATTCCCCAGCACGACGTTGGCCGTCTTGCGCCCCACCCCGGGGAGCGGCACGAGCGCCTCCATCTGCGGGGGCACCTCCCCGCCATGCTCGGCCACGAGCCGCTGGGCCATCCCAATCAGATTCTTGGCCTTGGCGCGAAAAAAGCCGGTGGACCGAACAATGGCCTCCACCGCCGATGGCTCGGCCACCGCCAGTGCCGCCGCGTTCGGATAGTGCGCGAAGAGCACCCGCGTCACCTGGTTGACCCGCACGTCGGTGCACTGGGCGCTCAGAATCGTCGCTGCCAGCAATTCGAAGGGGTTCCGATAGTCGAGCTCACAGTGTGCGTCTGGGTACTCGGCCAGCAGTCGTTCGAGCACGGCCGTGGCCACCGCCAGCTTCGCCGCTTTCGTGCGTGGCGCGCGCGCGGCTGGCGGCGCTTTCTGCGACGGCTTCTGTCCCACCGATTTGATCTGACGGCGGGTCATGCCGACCGCCGAGCCCGCGCAAAGGCCAACACGTCGTCGGCGCTGCGACTGTTGAGGATCTGCGCCGGCCCCAGCCACCCTTTGCGCGCCGTTGCGACCCCTTGGGTGAGATGATCAAGCCCCTGCGGCGCATGGGCATCAGGTCCGATCGAAATCATCGTGCCAAAATGCGCCGCGCGTCGGCAGCCCTGCCAGTTGAGGTCGAGTCGATGCGGATCGGCATTGAGCTCCACCGCCACGCCGACGGCCGCCGCGCGCTCGAGGACCGCATCGAGATCAATGGCATACGGCTCGCGCGTGAGCAACAACCGACCGGTGGGATGGCCGAGGATGGTGAGATGCGGATTCTCGAGGGCACGGAGGACGCGGTCGGTCATCTGTCGCGCATTCATGCCGTAGCGCGTGTGAATCGATCCGATGACGAAGTCGAAGCGCGCGAGCAGCGCGGGATCGTAATCGAGGCGACCGCACGGCAGGATGTCGGCCTCGATCCCCTTGAGCAGACGGAAGTCGCGCCCGTCACGCTGATACTCGGCGTTGAGCGCATCAATCGTCGCATGCTGCGCGTCGATCGCGTCGCGCGTGAGACCACCGGCGTACAGGTTCGACTGGGAGTGATCGCTGATGCCGAGGTAGCGCAGCCCCCGATCGATGGCCGCCTGTGCCATGTCCGCGATTGTGGCGGTGCCATCGCTCGCCTGCGAGTGGCAGTGCAGCGCGCCGACGAGATCGGCCTCCGTGACCAGCACCGGTGCCGCGCCGTTTGTGGCCCCCTGCGCGGCGCGCGCGAGATCGTCGGCGTCCTCGCGCACCTCGGGGGCACAGTACGCCAACCCAGCGAGCCGATACAGCGTGGTCTCATCGGGGACCTCCACCACCGACCCGTCACCCCGTCGGAGCTCGTCACCCGTGACGATGAGGCCGTGCGTCGCGATGCGCGCGATCACGGCCTCGACATGCGCACGGCTGCCGGTGGCGCGCCAGAGCGCGACCGCAAAGTGTTCGGGGCGCACGCACCACAGATCGGCGGAGAGCCCCGTGTCAAAGCGCAGGCGGAGTGACCGTCCACCGCCCCCCACCACTGAGGTGACCCCCGGCAGCTGCGCGAGCGCCGCGCTCACCGTCGATGGGGCACTGCGCACGGCGGCGACCAGATCGAGATCGCGCACCAGCTCGCACTGCCGTCGGATCGATCCGGCGATTGCGACCTGCAGCACATCGGGATGGGCTGCGATCGCCTCGCGCAGTCGCTCGGCTTCGGCGTGGCCATGCTGCCAGAGCAACGCCGCGCCAGTCGCATGCAGGTCGGCGATCCCCTGCAGGATTTTTTTTGCGGTCGTCTCACCGAAGCGCGGGAGTGCGGCGAGTCGTCCGTCGCGTGCGGCCTGCTCGAGCTCGTGCACCGTCTCGAGCTGCAAGCCGAGGTGAATCTGGCGGATGCGTGAGGGGCCGAGTCCGGGGATGCGCAACATCTCGAGGAGCCCCTCAGGGGTTTCCTCTTGGAGGCGCTCGAGGAGCGACGCGCTGTGCGTGTCGTCGAGCTCCGTCAGCACGGCGCACACCGCCGGATCGACGGCGTCGTCCGTGAGCGGTCCATCACGGCGCGCGTCGTGCAGCGGGCGGTCACCCCCAGTGGCCGCGAGACGGGCGCCGGCTTGCATGGCCCGCACCATGGTACTGTCGTCCCCGTGCAACTCGAGGAGCGTGGCGATCTGCGACAGGGCCAGGGCGGCGCTTCGACAATCCATGCGCGTAACGTAAGCCGGTCAGCCGATGAACGCTTGCAGCGCGGCGAAGAGCGCCGCCGGTTGCTCCACATACGGGACATGGCCACAGTCCTCGAGCACCACGAGCGACCCGTGCAGGGCGGTCGCCACGGCCTCGGCGGACGCGAGGGGAATCGGATCCTGCCGCCCGTGTACGACGAGCACAGGCGGCGCGCCTGGGGTGGCGGCCACCGCGCCGAGCGCGTCCCGCAGATCGAAATCCCCGAGGCTGTCCCAGACCGATTGCTGCACTTTGCCGGTGACGCGGAAGGGGGTGAGATCGGTGGCACGATCCGGGTCGGCGAAATAGCCGGCGACGCTGAGCTCGAAGCTGCGTTGCCGGTAGGCGTCGGGGTCCCGTTCGCGGAGCCCGGAGACGGCAAGCGCCTCACGGAGCGCCTGGATCACCGGCCCCCGCTGCCGCTCGGCGAGCGTGCTTTCGAACTGCGCGCGCCAGCGGCGGGTGATGGGTGCCGGGGCGATCACCACGACGCGGGCCGGTGCGGGCCAGTGGGGGTGCTGGGGGCGCGTGAGGAGATAGAGCAGCGCGAGCAATCCGCCCCAGGAATAGCCCACGAGGACCGGGGCCGAAGGGGCGCGCTCCGCGAGGACGGTCGCGAGGTCGGCGACCTGCGTCTCCCAGGTGATGGGCGTGGGCTCGTCGGTGCGGGAACGTCCGCCCCCCCGTTGATCGTAGGTGAGCAGGCGGTGGGTGGCGCTGAGGGCGAGCATTTGGGGGTACAGATACTCATGGTGCGCCCCCGGTCCCCCATGCAGCAGCACGAGGGACGGGGCGTCGATCGGCCCATCTTCCCGCCAGTAGAGGGGGATCGGGGTGGTGGTGGTGAACCCCTCACGGTCGGCAGTTGGCAGCGGCTGTGGCATTCTGGAAAGAAAATCGTCTGCACCATGCCCGGCAGGGGCCGGGTGTGCGGTACTTTTCGGCGCCACGTCAGGTCGGGCGTGTGTCAGGGGGACGCAGGGTCACTTTGTGGAGGTCGCGGGTGGCGGGTCCGGAGACAGGGGTGGTGGTTCACAAGGCCGAGCGTCGCGTGTCTCGGCAGATCGCACAGGCGCTGGGGACCATGATTGAGCAGCTGCTCGTCATGGGCCCGGACCGTCGTGGCGTTATTGGGGGGCTGGACGGGGTGGATCCCGCCACGCCGGCCATTGGCGCGCTGCGGCTGACGCTCCGACAGGCCGTCGCGGCCGTTCGCGAGGTGGATTTCGACTGCCGCCTGGCCGATGGGACCGTGGCGATCGACCAGCGCGTCGTCCCAGAGACCGCCATCGCCACCGTGCGGCCGCTGACCACGCTGGTGGCGCGGTTGCGGGCGGTGGGGGCCGCCAGCCTGCAGATCCGCTATGGCGTGTCCGCTGGTGAGCTGCTGCTGTTGGCCCGGTACCTCGCGCAGCCGCCGGGGCCCGTGGACTTCGCGGCGCTGCTCGTCGGGGACATTGGCACGCCGCTCGAATCCATTCTCTCCCGGGCGCTGCAGCCTGGGGGGCGCGAGACGATGGCGGTCGACGACGGGTTGCTCCGCACCTGGAGTCTGGCTCTGTTGCCCACCCGCCCCCCATACGAACCGGACCCGTCGATCGCCGCGAAGTTGCAGGAGGTGCGAGGCTCAGGGCCTGCCGAGTCCGCCGTGGCGTCGCTCCGGGCGGATATCACGGCGGCGGTGGCCCAGCAGGATGCGGTGGCCCTCGAGACGCTCGTGGTGCAAACGGTGCTGGCTGCGGCGCGGCGCGGCACGGGGGCTGGCCGGCTGGGGTTGGAGGCGGTGCTGCGGGCGCTGCTGCATCCGTCGGTGATTGGTCTGGTGGCGCAGCGGGTGCCGATGACGCGCAATCTCGACGCGCTCTGCGCCTACTTTTCGCGCGCTGGCAAGGTCGGGGCGGCTACGCTGATGCGCGCGGCGATCGGCAGCGAGGACCCCGACACCCGGCGGGCCTACGTGGATGCGTTGGTCGCGACGCGCGTGGTGCCGGATGAGCTGGCGGCCGCGCTGCAGGACCCTCGTCCCGAGGCGATGCGGACGGCGATCGGATTAATCGCTGAGTTGGGGGGGCCTGGGGCGGAGCTCCCGCTGCTTGGCCTGGTGAAGCACGACGATCCATCGGTCCGACTGGCGGTGGTTGGTGGCTTGGTGCGGATGCAAACCGGCGCGTCGTTGGCCGCGGTACAGCTGCTGGTGAACGATGCCGCGCTGGAGTGCCGTCGCTTAGCCGCGTTGGCCGCGGCAAGTGCGGCGGCGGCCGGCAGTGGTGTCGCGCGCCCGTCGGCGGTCCCCTTCCTCGCCGCGTTGGATCTCGAGACCGATGCGGATGTCCGGCTCGAGTTGGTGCTGGCCCTTGGACGGATCGCCAGCTCCGATGCGATTCAGCGGTTGATGCGACTGGCGCTCGCCGCGCCGGGATCGACCGATAGTCGCGATCCTGTCCTCCGCATTACGGCGTTGGACGGACTGATCCGCGCGCGGGGCGGGCAGGCGCGGTCGGTCATCAAGACCTTGGAAGCTGACGCCGATCTCGCCGTTGTGGCGGCCGCCAAGGCGCATCGCTCCGCGCTGCCGGAGTAGCGACGGGGAGCGATGGAGAGTGACGGTGCCGATTCTGACGATCGGCACCGTCGACACGCGCTTACCGCGCCGTGAAGTCCGTGGCGTGGGTCACCGCGCGACAGACCGCCGCGATCACGTCCGCGGCGCGATCGAGATCCTCGAGCGACACCATCTCGTTCGGCGAGTGCATGTACCGATTGGGGATCGAGACGAGACCCGTCGCCACCCCATTGCGCGTGAGATGCATCGCGTCGGCATCGGTGCTCGTGAACCGCCCCGCCGCATGCACGCTGTACGGAATCGTCAGCCGCTCCGCCTGATCGCGCAGCAATCCGAAAACGACCGGGCTCACCACCGACCCGCGCGTGAAGACGGGGCCACCACCGATGTTGTGCTCGCCGAGTTCCTTCTTCTCGAGCCCCGGATGATCGGTGGCAAAGGTGACGTCCACGGCGATCGCCATTACGGCCTCATGCAGATGCGCCGCCACGCGCGCGCCGCCACCGGAGTAGCCAATCTCTTCCTGCGCCGTCGCCGCAGCGACCACGCGCGCCGCACCCGGTTCGGCGGCGTAGCGACGCAGCGCCTCCAACACCACGAAAGCGCCGATCCGGTCATCGATGGCGCGTGAGACAATGCGGCCGTTCGGGAGCTCCAAAATGCGGCTGTCGATTACCCCGGCATCGCCGATGGCGACGCGCTCCAGGGCTTCCGCGCGCGAGGTGGCCCCAAT
Organism: Gemmatimonadaceae bacterium; assembly: GCA_037134115.1. Classification (GTDB taxonomy): domain Bacteria; phylum Gemmatimonadota; class Gemmatimonadetes; order Gemmatimonadales; family Gemmatimonadaceae; genus Gemmatimonas. The sequence goes on from JBAXMW010000021.1 coordinate 5,790, forward strand.
GTCCACCCAAAGATCAGTGATCTTCGACGCCTTGTCGCGATCTTCGGTCTTCATGAGGTGAATGGGCTTCTTGCCAATCACCCCGAGCACATCGCCATGGCGGCCGAGGAAGCGGATGCGTTGCGCGACCAGCACCTGCGGATCCCATCCGCCAATCGGCTCGACGTAGATGAACCCCTGCTCATCGACCCAGGTGATGATCAACCCGATTTCGTCGATATGGCCGGCGAGCAGGATCGTGGGACCGCCGCCCCCTTCGACCGTGGCGTAGCTGTTCCCCACAACGTCGGCACTGACGGTGGCGAAGGTGGACGCTTCAGTACGCCAGACGCGGGCGGGCGCCCCTTCAAAGCTCGACGGGCCGGGGGTGTCGAGCAGCGTCCGCAGGAAGGCCATGGAGGTCTCAGCAATCATGTCTGGAACTTAGCACCACCCGTCGCTGGCGTCGAACGCGCTCGGGGCACACCTTGTGCGTATGACCCTCCTGATTCTGGCCATCGGCCTTGGCGCGGGCGTGCTCTCCGGCCTGTTTGGCATCGGCGGCGGCATTGTGATTGTGCCCGCGCTCATCTTCCTGGCGAAAATGCCGGCGCAGCAGGCCGCCGGCACCTCACTCGCCGCGCTCACCATCCCCGTCAGTGCCGCGATTGGTGCCTTCACCTACTACCGGGCCGGCCACCTCGACATCAAGGCGGCCATGCTGATCGCCGTCGGCATGGCGGTTGGTGCGGCGATTGGATCCCAGATCGGCGCCCATGTCGATGCCACGCTGCTGAAGCGCGGCTTCGCCGTGTTGATGGTCTACATGGCCGTCAAACTCTGGATGAGCTGACCGCGTCGCTCAGGCGCGTCGCGTACGCGATCCGTTCAGGCGATCCGCGTCGCGTGGTGCGGATCGAGCGGGGTGAACAGCGTGGGGTGCATGATCCGCGCCAGCGTTTCGATGCCATCCACCACGCGCGGGCCGGGACGACTGATGAGACCGTTCGCGTCCAGCGCCCACACCGGCAGGCCGCGCATCCAGTGCCACGCGGGATCGTCGAGCAACCGACGGGCCTCGTCGGCCGCAGCCGCCAAGCTGTAGCCACAGGGGGCAATACAGACGAGATCAGGCGCCGACGTCGCGAGCGCGTCCATCGCCACCGGGCCGGAGTGCGCGCCGGCGACCCCCAGCACATCGATGCCACCGGCGCGCGCGATCTGCTCCGGTCCCCAATGCCCCGCGAGAAAGACGGGCGACGTCCATTCAATCAGCGCGACACGCGGGCGCGGGGCCCGGGCGGCTTTCAGCGTTTCGTGCACATGCCGCACGCGATCACGAAGCCCCGCCAACAGCTCCTCGGCCTCACTCTCAGCGGACAGCGCGTCGGCGACCCGCTGGATGTCGGCGTAGATGCCGTCGAGGGAGGTGCCGCCGAGCGTCACGATGGGCGGGACGGGGGCGAGCTGCGCCGCAAGCGCCCGCACATCCGTTTCGCTGACGGCGCAGACGTCGCACAGCGCCTGCGTCAGCAGCAGATCCGGATGCAGCGCCCGAATGCGCGTGGCGTCGAGCGCAAAGAGTGCCTGACCGGCGGCGGTCTGCTCTCGCACCGACGCATCGATCGCGGCGGGATCCTGATGGTGCGGGATGCTGCTGCTCGTCACGCGCGCGCGCGACCCGACAATGTCCGGGTAATCGCATTCGTGCGTGATCCCCACGAGATGCTCGGTGGCACCCAAGAAGGCCACGATCTCCGTGGCGGCCGGGAGCAGCGACACGATGCGCATGGTCGCGCCTACCGCTGGCTCGCGGCGCGCTGATACACCGCGCGACCGCCCACATAGGTGGCGAGCACTTCGGTGCGCAGCACCAACTCCGCCGGCACGCGCATGATGTCCTGATCCAAAATCACAAAGTCGGCAAACTTGCCCGCGGTGATCGAGCCCATGTCCTGCTCCTGAAACGCCGCGTACGCCGGCCAGAGCGTCATGCTGCGGAGCGCTTCCTCGCGCGTCATGCGCTGCTCGGGGTACCAGCCGCCCACCGGCCAGTCGTTGCCATCCTGCCGAGCGATGGCGGCATGGAACGAAATGAGCGGGTTGACCTGCTCGACGGGGAAGTCACTGCCGTTGGGAATCACCACGCCGGAATTGAGCAGCGAACGCCAGGCATAGGCGCCCGGCAGGCGTGTGGGCCCGAGTCGCTTCCCCACCCAGTACATATCGCTCGTTTGATGACTCGCCTGCATGGAGGGAATCACCCCCAGCTCGGCGAAGCGCGGGATGTCATCGTAGTTGAGAATCTGCGCATGCTCGACGCGGAACCGGTGGTTCGCGGTAGGCACGGTGGCCAGCGCCTGTTCATACGCATCGAGTACGACGCGATTGCCGCGATCCCCGATCGCATGCGTGTTCACCTGAAAGCCTGCGCGCAGCGCGCGCTCGGCCACCTCGCGAATGTGCGTCGGGGCGCTCAGGAGCAGGCCACTGTTGTTTGGGTCATCGCTGTACGGTTCGAGCAGCGCCGCGCCACGGGAGCCCATCGCGCCATCGGCGTAGAGCTTGATCGCGCGCACCCACAGGTGGCCGTCGTAGAGCGCCGACCGCGGGCCGACCTGCAGGTAATGCTGGAGGGCCGCGGAGTCATCACCGATCATGACATACAGACGCAGCGGGAGCGCGTTCCCCTGCGCCATCTGCTCGTAGAGATCAATGGTACGGCGCGACGCCCCGGCATCATGCATGCCGGTCAGTCCCACGCGATGCATCACGGCCATGGCATCGGTGAGGGCACTCCGCAGTTCTGCGGTGGTGAGCTCCGGGACCTTGCTGCTCACGAGCGCCTGCGCGTGGTCCACCAGGACGCCAGCCGGCGCGCCCAGGGCATCGCGCAACAGGCGTCCGCCGTCGGGATCCTTGGTGGCCGCGCTGAGATTGGCGATGCGCATCGCCGCCATGTTCACGAGCCCAGCATGGCCGTCGACACGGGTCAGCAGCACCGGATGATCGGGAACCGCGGCGGTCAGCTTGTCATGCGTGGGGAATCGGGTGTCGCCCCAATCGTTCTGATCCCAGCCACGGCCCAGAATCCAGCTCCCTTTGGGGACGGATTTGGCCTTCTGCGCGACGCGGGCGATCACTTCCTCGTAGCTGTGCGCGCCGGTGAGGTCGACGGAACGGAGCGCCTGCGCCAGGCCCGTGAAATGCGCATGCGCATCCACCATGCCGGGAATGACCGTCTTGCCGCCCGCATCAACGATGGTCGTGGCCGGGCCCTTGAGGGCGTCGGCTTCCCGGCGGGAGCCGACGAAGGCGATGCGCCCGCCGCGGACGGCAAAGGCCTCCACCAGCGGCCGCGCCTCATCGGCGGTGTAAATGCGGGCATTGGTGACGATGAGGTCGGCGGGCGGCGCCTTGGCCGCACTGGCCGACGCGGCAGGAGCCGACCGTTGCGCCAGTGTCAGACGGGGCGCGAGGGCAGCGGAGGTGATCGCAGCCAACGCGATCGCAAGGCGGGGAAACGACAGGGGGCGAACAGCGCGCATGAGATTCGGGAAAGAGGATCCCGGATTCTGCGTCTGTTCGCCCCCTGCGGCAAGGCGTCCCCGGTGCCGGCCGAAGCCGGACCGGGGGGTGTTCGTGTTACTTCCCGGCCGGCGGCAGCATCACGGTGTCGATGACGTGAATCACGCCATTCTTCGCCACGATGTCCGTCTTGGTGACATGCGCGTTGCCGATCATGACCGTCTGGCCCATGAGCATCACGGCCGCATCGGCGCCTTCCACCGTCTTCGCGCTCTTGCCGTTGAGCTTCACGACGTCCGCCGCCATGACCTTGCCCGACACCACGTGGTACAGCAGCACCTGCTTGAGCTTCGCCTTGTCCTTGGCCAGCGCTTCCAGCGTGGCAGCGGGGAGCTTCGCGAACGCGGCATCCGTCGGCGCGAAGACCGTGAACGGGCCCGGGCCCTTCAGCGTTTCCACAAGGCCCGCGTCGCCGAGCAGCTTGGCGAGCGTCTTGAAGGAACCGGCGGCGACCGCCGTTTCCACGATATCCTTGTCCTGCGCCTGCGCGGCGCGCGGCGCCGAGAAGACCAGCATGGCCGCACCAGCGACCAGCATTGACAGCTTACGCATCGAATAACTCCACAGAATGAGAGGTCCAGATCCATCATGGCGCGCGGGACGGCGCCGATGGACTAAGGGCGTATACCCCGGTTCGGTTCCCGGGGTTTCACCCTGCCTCCCAAGTGTCTCCGTACCGTTACATGCGCAGGCGCTTCATCGCCTGTTCGATTTCTGCCGGTTCCCGAGGGCCCTTGGTCAGCCAGTCCAGACCGGTGGGGGTCACGAGGTAGTCATCCTCAATCCGCACCCCAATGTTCCGGTAGCGGGCGACGGTCGCGCCGCGCCGAGCGATCCACTCCGCGTTGCGCGCGGTCTTGGGAAGGATCTCCAGCAGATTCTCGCGGACGTAGAGTCCCGGTTCAATCGTGAACACGGAGCCGACTTGGATCGTACGCGCGCCGAAATCGTACTGATCGGGATCGTGCACCTCGAGACCAATGCCGTGGCTCAGGCCGTGCATGTAGAACAGCGAGAGTTGCGAGCAGCTGTTCTTGCCCTCGGGACCGCAATCATATGTCGCGTCGGGGGCGTCAATCAGCCCGAGCCGCGTGAGCCCGGCAGCGAGCACCGCACTGGCCGAATCGTTCATGCGACGCATCGGGGTCCCTGGCGTCGCCTGCCGTTCGCCGGCCCGCTGGGCATCGCGCACGAGCTGATAGATCGCGCGCTGCGCGGGAGTGAAGGTGCCGTTCACGGGATAGGCCCGCGTCATGTCGGCGGCGTATCCGTTGAAGCTGGCGCCAATGTCGATCACCACCATCTCCCCGGCGCGCATCTGGCGATCATTCGCGTTGTAATGCAGCGTCGTGGCGTTCGGGCCAGAGCCGACGATCGACGCAAACGACGGGCGATCGGCCCCGCCGCGACGGAAGACGCGCTCCAGATCCGCCTGCACTTCGTACTCAAAGCCATTCGCCCGCACCGCCCGTGCCGCCTCGCGGTGCGCCTGCACCGTCAGTTCCGTGGCCCGCTTAATGAGGGCCAGCTCCGCATCGCTCTTGGTGCCACGACGTTGCGTGACCGTCGCGGTGACATTGGTGACGGTCACGCCGGGGTGCGTGGCTTTGAGCCGCGCCACGATCTGATCATCGGCGGTGGGTCGGGCTGCGGTCCCCAGATCGGCGATCACGGCGAGGGGCCGTGGTGTGGCCAGCAAGGAGTCCAGCACGGCCTGCAGCTCGGCGGCCGGTCGTCCTGGCAGCCCCCACTCCGAGGGTGCCGCCTGCGGTCCCACGCGGCGTCCGGTCCACACTTCGCGCGCCGGATCGCGAGGCGGCACAAAGAGCGTCCAGGTGAGCTGCCCCCCGCTTTTCACCCCAACGAGGGCGGCGTCGGGTTCGCGAACCCCGGTCAGATACTGGAAGTGCGGCGCCTGATAGAAGGCGACGTAGTCTTCGCGGGGCTCATGCGCCCCCAGCGCCAGAATGACCCCATCCGGCATGCTCGCGGCCACCGCCGCCCGCCGCTCGGCGTATTCGCTCACCCCAATGCGCAGCGTGGCGATGGCGGGCGTGGAGGCGCTGCCGGGCAGTGGATTCGTCCGAGGGCCGGCGCTGGGTTGCGCACCGAGCGCGGTCGCGGTGAACACGAGCGTGAGCGCGGAGGCACTCAGGCCGTGCCCGAAGGCGCGCGCCGCGCCCCAAAGGCGCACGGAACCACAAGACTGACGCATGGGGCTGAGACGAGGAAGAGGAAGTCGAACCGACGTCGGTCAGACGACGCTGAGCAGCATCCGTTCGAGGAACTGCAGGCCGAAATAGGCGATCAGCACGGTGACGTCGAGCATGCCAAAGGGGGGAATGACCTGCCGCAATGGCGCGAGGATGGGCTCCGTCAGCTGAAAGGCCCAGCGCCACCATTTGGAGTACGGCGAGCCGCCCACCCAGCTCGCCACCACGCGGGCAAAGAGGGCGAGCTGCAGCAGCCCAAAGGTCCAGCGAATGATCAGTCCCAACAGCGAGCCCGTGACCGACGCGAAGACCATTTGCGTCAGCTGATCGCGCACGAACTCGATGGCCGACAGGAGCAGGAGCCCGCCAATCACCACGGCCGCCAGCGTCCACCACGGCGCGGCGGCCGGGGTGCCGCCGGCCCGCACAATGCGGCGCTCCATGGGGACGATGAGCCACGGATCGACGCGCGTGCGCAGCAGCCGGGCGAGCGGAGAGAACGGGGAGAGCCGCCGAGTGCGCACTGCATACGACGCGGCCGCGACGATCGCCGTTAGCGCTCCCGCGAGAAAGACGGCGGGGCGCAACAGGGCGAGCGACACATTGAGGAGACGGATGATTGAACCAAGCATGCTCAAAAGTACCCCGTTCGCCGGCGGACGGCGCGAATGACGCCGTGCAGTCGGGCCACGAAGGTGATCAGCATCAGCGCCACGCCACCCACGATGGGTACGCGTCGGCGGAACTGTGCCGCCCGCCCCATCACGAAGAGCAGCGGTACCACCAGGGGCGCCGTCAGCAGGCAGAGCATCGCCCATACCGGATGGGTCGCCAGCCCGTGGACGCCGATCACCACCCCGGCGACCGTCACGCAGGGGAAGAGCACCAGGCAGATGGTGGAGACCGACCATTGCACCGGCGCGCCAGGCTCCCAGATGCCCTCGCCATGCCAGCGCAGGCGACGATACAACCCCGCCACGGTCTGCGGATTGCCAAGGTGCAGAATGGCCAGCCGCTCAGATTGCCAGAGGGTGCCACCCGCGGCCGTCAGGCGGCGGCAGATATCGACATCTTCGCTGCTCGACTTGGTGGCATCAAAGCCCGCGATGCGGCGAAACCAGTCCGCGCGAATCGCAAAGCAGGCACTGTTGATGTAATGCCGCGGGCCATCGCCACCCGGGCGGTGCAAACGATCCCAGACGCGCTCGCTCCAATGGCCCTGGGCCGGGGAGTACACCTCACAGCCCACCGCCGCCGCACCGGAGGTCGCGAAGACCTCCACCACGTCGTGAAAGAACGTGGCGGGGACGTCGCAATCGCAGTCGATGAACACCAAGGCGTCGGCGTCGGGCACCACGCGCGCGCCATCGTTGCGCACGCCGCCCACGCGCGGGGCTGTTGAGGTCACGAGGGTACAGCGGTCCGCATACCGCGCTTGAATCGCCAGCGACCCGTCGGTGGACCCGTTGTCCACCAGCACGACCTGCGTGTCCCCGTGCACCTGCGCGGCCGCCGTCACCGACGCCAGGCAGGTCTCCAGGAGATCGGCCTTGTTGCGAATCGGCAGAATCGCGGCGAGGCGCACGGGACAGAATCCGCTTAGCGGAGCACAGCCTTCGCGATGGTCTGCAACTGCATGTTGCTCGTCCCTTCGTAGATCGTGCCGATCTTCGCGTCGCGATAGAACTTCTCCGCCGGATACTCGCGCGTGTAGCCGTAGCCCCCAAAGAGTTCGAGGCACACCGAGGTCACGCGCTCGCACATCTGCGACGCATACAGCTTGGCCATCGCCCCCTGCCGGGCGATGTCATGGCCGGCATCCTTGAGACGGGCGGCGTTGTACACCATCAAGCGCGCGGCTTCGAGTTCCGTCGCGGCCTGCGCGACCTGGAACTGGATCCCCTGAAATTCCGCGAGCGCCTTGCCGAACTGCTTACGCTCCTTGAGATGCGCCACGGCGGCATCCAACGCGCCCTGCGCGACGCCGATCATCTGCGCGCCAATCCCAATGCGCCCTTCGTTCAACGTTTCAATCGCGATCTTGTAGCCACTGCCGACGTCGCCGAGCACGTTGGCGGCGGGGACACGCACAGTGTCGAAGTGGAGGGCGGTCGTGCTTGACGCGCGGATCCCCATCTTGTCTTCCTTGCGTCCCACGCTGAACCCTGGCATGCCGCGTTCGACGACGAACGCCGTGATGCCTTTGTAGCCGGCGGACGGATTCGCGTTGGCGAAGACCACGAACAGGTCGGCTTCCCCACCGTTGGTGATCCACGCCTTCGAGCCGTTCAGCACCCAGTGATCACCGTCGGCATCCGCGCGGGTGGCGAGGCCGAAGGCGTCGGACCCACTGCCCGGTTCCGACAGCGCATAGGCACCAATGGTGCCGGAGGTCAGCCGCGTCAAAAAGCGCGCATGCTGCTCCGCGTTGCCGTAGCGCGTGATCGGATAGTTCACGAGCGTGTTTTGCACATCCACCTGAATGGCCGCCGACGCGTCCACCGTGCTCAGCGCTTCCACGGCCAGCGTCACCATCATGAGCGATCCGCCCGCGCCACCAAAATCCTCGGGGACCTCAATGCCCATCAGCCCAAGCTCGACGAACTTGGCCGTCAGCGCCGGATCCAGCTTCCCCGCCTCTTCCATGGCGCGCACACGGGGGCGCACCTCTGTCTCCGCCAGCTCCAGCACGGCGGTGCGGAAGAACGCCTCTTCCTCGGACAAGATGGTGAGCGGCGGACGGGACAGCTCGGCACTGGCAGTCATGGGGCCGGACGGTTGAGGAACGGGGAGTGAACAGGTGCAATGGCGACACCGTGGACTCCGCCAAGGTAACAGGCCGACCACGACCCGGTGAGACGGCCCACGCCGGGGAACGCCCGATGTTGCCCACGCCTCGGGACAGTAGTCTTGAGACATGCTTGTTTTCGGTGGAATTGCCGCGGCCGCGCTTGGTGCGGTCGGGCTGATCTGGCTCGGATATCCGACGGTCGTTTGGCTGCGCAGTCGCGTCGCCGGACAGCCGTTGCGTGCCGACCCACAGTGGCGACCAACGGTCTCCGTCGTGCTCGCCACCCGGGATCACGCCTCGGCCATCGACGCGCGCGTCCACAACCTGCTGGCAACGGACTACCCCGGGGCGTTGCTGGAGGTGGTCATCGCCATCGATGCCGACGGCGCCCAGTCAACGCCGGCACAGCTGACCGTCGCGGATCCTCGGGTGCGGGTGGTGGCGGGTGACGCCCCTGGCGGAAAAGCCGCGACGCTCAATGCCGGGGTGCGCGCGGCGACGGGGGAGGTGCTGGTGCTTGCCGACGTCGCCCAGCGCTTCGAGCCCACCACTATTCCCGCGCTGGTCGCCGAATTGGCTGACCCCCGGGCCGGTGCCGTTTCCGGCGCCCTCGACCTGGGCCCCGGCACGGGGCGCTTCTCACCGGTCCGCGCCTACTGGACGCTGGAGAAGTGGCTTCGCTTCCACGAAGCCCGACGGCACGCGAGCATTGGCGTGACGGGCGCCGTGTATGCCACGCGTCGGGCGCTCTGGCCGGTGATCCCAGCCGGCACGATCCTGGACGATGTCTACGTGCCGATGGCGCTCGTCCTGCAGGGGTGGCGGGTGGGCTTCACCTACGCCGCGATCGCGCGCGATGTCCGGGTCATTGGCCTTGCCGCCGAGCAACAGCGCAAAGCCCGAACGCTGACGGGGAATCTGCAGCTGGTGCAGCTCCTCCCGGCGATCCTCACCGCCGCCAATCCGGCCCGGGGGGCCTTCGTCTGGCACAAGCTCGCCCGGCTGACGACCCCGGCCTGGCTGCTGGTGGCGGTGGTGGCCGGCGCCCCGTGGCTCATTACGCGGCTCCTGACCTGGTCCCCGGCGCAACAGCTGGCGCTCGGGGCCCTTCTGCTGCTGGCCCTCGGCATTCCCCACGTCCGGCGGCGTCTCCTCGGCCCGCTCATGTGGGGGCTGGGGATGCAGGTCGCCGTCGTGCGCGCCCTGCGGAATGCCGCCGGTGGCCGTTGGGCCGTCTGGCAGAAGCCGTCGGTGTAACGACGGCGTCGCCAATGGCGTCGCCTAAAGCGTCGCCTAAAGCGTCGCCAACGGCGTCAGCGCCAGCGCGTCAGGTCACCAGATCGGTGATCCGGTACTCACGCTCCCAGAGGCGGAGCACCAGCAGCGCGAAGAGCTGGTCGCCCACAGGACGCCCTGCATCGAGTAACGCGCGATAGCGCACAAGCGCCGGTGTCGACACGAGGCTCGTGGCATCCGGGGAGGAGAGCGCATCGAGCAGAGGGCGCCACGGGCCACGCATCCAGTCGCTGACCGGAATGGTGAACCCCTGCTTGCGCGTGAGGTCGAGCGACTTTGGCAGCAGGCGGGCGCCCAGTTTTCGGAGCAGCACTTTGCGCGCGCGGCGGGTCGCCCGCAGGGCGTCCGGCACCCGTCCGAAGGCAAACTCGGTCACCGAGGGATCCAAAAACGGGGCGCGCACCTCGAGGGAGGCGAGCATGCTGGTGCGGTCGACTTTCACCAGCACATCATCGACGAGATAGCTGCCGAAATCCACGCGCGTTGCCCGCTGGACCAGCGACGACTGGTCCGCGTGGCTGGTCGCCCGCCGATGCTCCGGGGCCCGGAGCGCCGTCGGCCCGACGTAGGTCAGCGCGCGGCTCAACGCAGCGCGCTCATCATCGCGAAAGAGCCGCCCCGCATTCGCAATGCTGGTGCCGGCATCGCCTGCGAGCCCGGTGAGCCACCCGCGTCCGCGGCCGCCCTCGGGCACATGCGTCGCCAGATCACCAGCGGCGGTCCGCAGCCACGCCGGCGTGAAGCGGCGCAGGAAGGCCTGCTGCAGCTGCGACGGATACCGATGGTAGCCGCCAAAGAGTTCATCGCCACCATCGCCACCCAAGGCCACGGTCGCATGGCGACGGATTTCCTGAGACACGAGCCACGTGGGAATCATCGAGGCATCGGCAATCGGATCGTCGAACTGCGCCACCAAGCGCGGCAGTAAATCGATATCCGCGGGTTGGGCTTCGAGTTCGATGTGCTCGGTCTCCAGATGCTCGGCGACCAGCCGCGCATACGGCCCTTCGTCGAGTGCCTGATGCCCGGGCATGCGCACCGTGAAGGTGCGGATCGTCGTCGCACTCGCGCGCGCGGCGAGTGCCGTGATCAGGCTGGAGTCCACGCCGCCGCTCAGCAGCACCCCCACCGGCACATCAGCCACCAGCTGTCGACGGACGGCCGTCCCCAGCAAGGCCTGCAGCTCATCGACCAGCGCGTCGGTGGGCTGTGCGGCCGCGTCGGGATCGGCATGTGGCAATCGCCAGTAGGCGGTGTGCGTGACCTGACCGGTCACCAACTCGATGACGGCGGTGTGCCCCGGAGCTACGCGAAGGATGTCCGCGAACATCGTATGCGGCCCGGCGACATACCCGTACGCCAGATACTCATTGAGCGATGCGGCGCGCACGCGACGCGGACAGTCGGGATCGGCGAGCAGCGCCTTGGCTTCACTGGCAAAGCTGAACTGCTCCGCGGTGTGGCGGTAGAAGAGCGGCTTCTCGCCCGCCCGATCCCGTGCCAGCAAAACACGCTGCCGGTGCGGATCGTAGAGCGCGAAGGCGAACATCCCCTGCAGTTCGCGCACGCAGCCATCGCCCCACTGGCGGTACGCGGCCAGAATTACTTCGGTGTCTGATGCCGTGTGAAACGTTTGCCCGGCCGCGCGCAGACGGTCGCGCAATTCGACATAGTTGTAGATCTCACCGTTGAAGGTGATGGCATTGCCCCGCTCCCGGTCGAGCATGGGCTGATGCCCACCCGGCGTGAGGTCAATGATCGACAGGCGCCGGTGGGCGAGCCCCACCCGCCCATCGACCGAGCACCAGAGACCATGACTGTCCGGACCGCGATGCACCATCGTATCGCGTTGCCGCGTCAGCAGATCGAGATCCAGATCGCCGCGAAAGCGGATGGTGCCCGCGATTCCGCACATCTCAGCGCGCTCCCAACGGCGAGGACCCGCCGGTCACGGCATCACGCCAGCAGATCACCAAACACCTCAAGGGCGAGCTCCACTTTGCCAAACGGCGCGCTCACCTGCACCCCCTGCACGCTCCCCTTGACCCGTGCCAGCATTTCACGGGCAATGGCAATGCCTTCGGCCAGCGCATGCTCCTTGCTCTGTTCGCTCGCGCGCCGCATCCGCGTCAGCACCTCGGCGGGCACCGTGACACCAGGCACCTCATTGGCGAGAAATTCCGCGTTCCGCGCCGAGACGAGCGGCCAGATACCGGCGATGACCGGAATGCGCACGTCGTCGATCGAGGTCAAGAAGGTTTCCAGCTGTGCCGGATCAAAGACCGGCTGCGTGATCGCATACTCGGCGCCGGCCTCCACCTTCCAGTGAAAGCGCCGCAACTCGTGTGCCGGATCAATGGCGGCCGGATTCACCCCCACGCCAATGACAAACTGCGTGGGTTCCCCGATGGGGTTGCCCCCCGGATCGAGCCCCTTGTTGAGCGAGGCCACGAGGTTGGTGAGCCCGATGGCATCGATGTCAAAGACCGCGGTCGCGTCGGGATACGGGCCCATCTTTGGCGGATCGCCAGTGATGAGCAACAGGTTCCGCAGCCCCAGCGCCGACGCCCCCAAGAGATCGCTGAGCATGCCGAGGAGATTGCGATCGCGGCAGCAGTAGTGCGTGACCGCCTCGATGCCTTCGCGCTCGATGAGCAAACTGGTGGCGATGGCCCCCATGCGGCTTTGTGCCCGCGGACCGTCGGGGACATTGATGGCGTCGACGCCGGCGCGATGGAGCGCCGCGGCATCGCGGGAGAGGCGCGCCGTCTCCACGCCGCGCGGCGGCACGATCTCCACAGAGGTGACGAAGGTCCCCGCAGCGATCTTCGCGCCAAACTTGGAACGGGACGCGAGTGGCACGGGGGGATGCCCGGCGGGCGCCTCGGTGGGCGTGGACCGGTTGTCGGTGGTGACCACCACGCGGCTCCGCGGCGCCAAAGGCCGGATCCCCTCCAGCATGGCCTTGATGTGTTCCGGGGTGGTCCCGCAGCACCCGCCAACGATTTTGGCCCCGGCCTGAATCAGATGGCGGGCATAGGTGGCCATGTACTCCGGGCTGGCCATGTACATCGACCGTCCGCCCACCTCACGCGGCATGCCGGCATTCGGCTGCGCGGACAGCTTCCGGGTCGTGACCGCCGCCATGCGCTCGATCGCCTCCAGGATCGTCTGGGGGCCGACGGAGCAATTCAGGCCGATGACATCCACCCCCCAGCGGTCGAGCGCCCGGGCGATGTCTTCGGGGCTCGCCCCGTAGGTGGTCCGAAGATCCGGACCCACCGTCGCCTGGGCAATGACCGGCATCCCCGGGTCCACCTCGCGGGACGCGAGAATGGCCTGCTCCAGCTCATCGAGATCCGAGAAAGTCTCGAGCAGGATGCAATCGGCCCCGCCCGCCTGCAGCGCCGTGATCTGCTCATGGAACATGGCCCGCGCCTCGGCGCGCCCCAGCGCGCCATAGGGCTCGAGCCGCACCCCGAGGGGGCCCACGGCACCGGCGACCAGCCGGTCCGGACCGGCGGCATCGCGCGCCAGTTCGGCGGCCCGCCGGTTGATCGTGCTGACTTGGCTGTCGAGCCCGAAGGTCGTCAGCTTGGCGCGATTGGCCCCGAAGGTGTTGGTCTCGAGCACCTCGGCGCCCGCCTTGGCGTATTCCGCGTGCACCTCCCGGACCAGATCGGGGGCCCGCAGCACCAGCTCATCGTAGCACTGGTTGATGAACACCCCCCGGGCGTAGAGCATGGTCCCCATGGCCCCGTCGAACAGGATCACCTGTGCGGGATCGAGCAGCCTCGCCAACAGCGCCGCACGCGGGCGCTCAACGGGCACTCCGGTGGCGCCATCCGCGTTGGATGGGGGGATCAGCTGCTCACTGCCTGTGGTCATGCCTATCTTTCCCAGAGAGGGTCCAATTCACCGCGGCCGCCGTGCCCACCCGACGGTTTCCCCATTTGTCCATGGCTACGAATCTTAATCGCGCGTCCCGGTTGTCGCGGCTCCCCTCGCTGTTGGCGGAGCGTATCCTGCTCCTCGACGGCGGCATGGGCACGATGCTGCAAACCTATCGGCTTGGGGAAGCGGACTATCGGGGGACCCGGTTCGCCGATTGGCCATCCGACCTGAAGGGGAACAACGATCTCCTCGCCATCACCCGGCCGGAGGTGGTGAGCGCGATCCATCGCGAATACCTCGAGGCCGGTACCGACATCCTCGAGACGAACACCTTCAACGCCAACAGCATCTCGCTGGCCGACTACGGCATGGAGTCGCTGGCGTATGAACTCAACGTGGCCGCGGCGTCGCTCGCGCGGCGTGTGGCCGATGAGATCGAGGCGCGCGATCCCTCCCGGCCGCGGTACGTGGCGGGGGTCCTTGGCCCGACCAATCGCACGGCCTCGATTTCCCCCGAGGTTGAGAATCCCGGCGCCCGCAATGTCACCTTCGATGCCCTCGTCGCCGCCTATACGACGGCCATTCAGGGGCTGCTCGACGGGGGCGCGGATCTGCTGCTCGTCGAAACGATTTTCGACACGCTGAATGCGAAGGCGGCGCTCTTCGCCATCGCGCAGTTCTTCGAAACGCATCACGTGCAGGTGCCGGTGATGATTTCCGGCACGATCACCGACGCGAGTGGCCGGACGCTCTCCGGGCAGACCACCGAGGCCTTCTGGACCTCCATGGCGCACATGGCGCCGCTCTCCATTGGCCTGAACTGTGCCCTTGGGGCGGGACAGCTGCGCGGCTACGTGCAGGAGCTGTCGCGACTCGCCGATACGCACATCAGTGCCCATCCGAACGCCGGGTTGCCGAACGCCTTCGGTGGCTACGATGAAACGCCGGAGATGATGGCGGCGCACATTGGCGAGTGGGCGCGGAGCGGATTGATCAACATTGTGGGCGGTTGCTGCGGCACCGGCCCCGCGCACATTCGCGCCATCGCCGAGGCCGTTCGTGGCGTCACGCCGCGGCGCATTCCCACGGTGCCACCCCAGCTCCGGCTCTCGGGGCTCGAGCCCATGGTGGTGGGGCCGGACACCAACTTCGTGAATGTCGGGGAGCGGACCAACGTCACCGGCTCTGCGCGCTTCGCGAAGTTGATTCTGGACGGACAGTACGGGGAGGCGCTGGCCGTGGCGCGGCAGCAGGTGGAGCAGGGGGCGCAGGTCATCGACGTGAACATGGACGAAGGGCTGCTCGACGCCGAGCATGCGATGGTCACGTTCCTGAATCTTGTGGCCTCGGAGCCAGACATCGCCCGCGTGCCGATCATGGTCGATTCCAGTAAGTGGAGTGTGCTGGAAGCGGGGCTCAAGTGCCTGCAGGGGAAGGGCGTGGTGAACTCCATTTCCCTGAAGGAGGGGGAGGCGGAGTTCCTGCGCCAGGCGCGATTGGTGCGTCGTTATGGGGCCGCCGTGATCGTGATGGCCTTTGATGAGGCCGGTCAGGCGGACACGACGGCGCGCAAAATCGAGATTTGCACGCGCGCCTATCGGCTGCTCACCGAAACCGTCGGCTTCCCGCCGCAGGACATCATCTTCGATCCGAACATCTTTGCCATTGGCACCGGGATCGAAGAGCATGCCGGCTATGCCATCGCCTACTTCGAGGCGACGCGCGAGCTGAAGCGTACGCTGCCCTACGTGAAGATCTCCGGCGGCGTCAGCAACGTCTCCTTCTCGTTCCGCGGCAATACGCCGCTTCGCGAAGCGATCCATGCCGTCTTCCTGTATCATGCGGTGCGCGCCGGTATGGATATGGGGATCGTCAACGCGGGGCAGCTCATCCCGTACGACGATATCCCGGCCGATCTCCGCGAACGCGTCGAAGATGTGGTGCTCGCCCGGCGTGCCGATTCCACCGAGCGACTTCTGGAGGTCGCCGACCAGGTGAAGGGGCGCGCCGCCAAGGTGGCCGATGACCTCGGCTGGCGCGAGCAGCCGGTGGCCGCGCGTCTCGCCCACGCGCTCATTCACGGCATTGATACCTGGGTGGTGGAGGACGCCGAAGAGGCGCGGCAGTCGGCATCCCATCCGATCGAAGTGATTGAAGGCCCGCTCATGCAGGGGATGAACACGGTCGGCGATCTCTTCGGCGCCGGCAAGCTCTTCCTGCCGCAGGTCGTGAAGAGCGCCCGCGTGATGAAGAAGGCGGTGGCGCACTTGGTGCCGTTCATCGAAGCCCTGAAGACGGCGACGTCACGCAGTGCGGGGCGCGTGCTCATGGCCACGGTGAAGGGCGATGTGCATGACATCGGCAAGAACATCGTGGGCGTGGTGCTGCAGTGTAACGGCTATGAGGTCGTGGACCTCGGCGTGATGCAGCCCTGTGCCGCGATTTTGGACAAGGCCCGCGAGGTTGGCGCCGATGTCATTGGTCTGTCCGGGCTCATTACGCCGTCGCTCGAAGAAATGACCTTTGTCGCGAGTGAGATGGAGCGGCAGGGGTTCACGGTGCCGCTGCTCATTGGCGGTGCCACGACGAGCAAGGCGCATACCGCCCTCCGTATCGCGCCGGTCTATTCAGGCGCGGTCGTGCATGTGCTTGATGCCTCCCGCGCGGTGGGGGTGACCAGCGCACTGCTCAGCGAGGAACGGCGCGAGGCCTACATGGCCTCAGTGCAGGAGGAATATGAGGCGATCCGCATCGCGCGCGGCGGGCGGGATCGCACGGAACAGCTGTTGACGCCGGAAGAGGCGCGGGCCAATCGCGTCCCGATTGATCTCACGGTGCCGGTGCCGGTGCCGACCTTCACGGGGCCGCGGACGCTCGCCGAGTATCCGTTGGAGGATCTGGTTCCGCGGATTGATTGGACGCCCTTCTTTCAGACCTGGGAACTGGCCGGCCATTACCCGGCAATTCTTGAGGACCCCATCGTGGGGGCCACGGCGCGCAGTCTCTTCGCCGATGCGCAGGCGCTGCTCACGCGGATCGTCGCGGAACGCCGACTGGAAGCGCGCGCGGCCTTCGGCTTCTGGCCCGCGAACGCAGTGGATGAAACGATCGAGCTCTATGCGGATACCACGCGGAGTACCGTGGTGGCGTCCATCCCCATGGCGCGGCAGCGCATGGACAAGCGCGGCACCGGGCGGCCGAACTATTGTCTCGCCGATTTTGTGGCGCCGAAGGGGAGTGACATCATCGACTATGTCGGCGCCTTTGCGGTGACGACCGGCCACGGCATTGATGCCCTCGTTGCCGAGTTTGAGGCGGTGCACGACGACTACAACGCCATTCTGGCGAAGGCGCTCGCGGACCGGCTCGCCGAGGCCTTTGCGGAGCGGTTGCACGAACGGGTGCGCACGGAGTTCTGGGGCTATGCCCCCGATGAGGCGCTGGACAATGCCACGCTCATTCGCGAAGGCTATCAGGGGATCCGGCCGGCCCCGGGGTATCCCGCCTGTCCCGATCATACCGCGAAGGGGCCGTTGTTTGACCTGACCGAAGCGGTCGAGCGCGCCGGCATGCACCTCACGGAGACCTATGCCATGATACCGGGCGCAAGTGTGAGCGGCTGGTATTTCTGGCGCCCGGAGAGCCGATACTTCGGGGTGGGGACGCAACCGGGCGCTTGAGGCTGCTGACAATGTGACATCGTGACTGAGCCACTCGTCCTTCGAGTGGCTCATTCTTTATGTCCGGGGGTACAGACGGCGAATCCCACTGCCTTCGACGTCACCTCCCGCAATCCTGATCTGTGACTGCTCCCACTGCCACCAGTCTGCCGCCATATCGGAGCGGCCTTGTGTCCGTTCGCGCGATGCCAACGGATGCGCGCATTGCGCTGGCGTTGACCGGCGTGGCCTTTGCGCTGCTCTTTGCCAAGCCCATGCGGCTGTTGGCCAATGCGTGGTGGACCGATCCGAATTCAGGGCATGGTCTGCTCTTGGCGCCGCTTGCCGTCTGGCTGGCCTACAAGTCGGGGCCGGCGGAGGGAACGATCCCACGACGGCTCTTGGGCGCCCTCATCATCGCGCTGGCCGTGGTCCTTCGCTACGCCTCCGATTTGGCCGCCGAGTTGTTCATCATGCGCGGCTCGATGGTGCTGGCGCTGGTCGGTTTAGTGGTCTGGTATGCGGGGATCAAGCAGGTCCAGCATTGGTGGCTTCCCTTTGCGCTGGTGGCGCTCTCGATTCCCATCCCTGAAGTGGTGCTGAATTCGGTGGCGCTGCCGCTGCAATTCACCGCGTCGAAGATTGGCGCAGGGTTGCTCGAGTGGCGGGAGATTCCGGTGCGCCTGTCGGGCAATGTCATTCGGATTCCCGGCCAGGAACTGTTCGTGGCGGAAGCCTGTAGCGGTCTGCGCTCACTCACCGCGCTCCTCAGTCTTGGCGTGCTGCTGGGCGGGCTCTTTCTCGACCGCTGGGTGAGTCGCGGGCTGTTGCTCGCGTTGACGGTGCCGATCGCCATTCTGATCAATGGCGTCCGCGTCTTTCTCACCGGGTTCCTCGTCTTTTTCGTGAGCCCCGAAATGGGACAGGGCTTCATGCACACCAGTGAGGGGATGGTCATGTTCGGCGCGGCGTTCGTGCTGATCGCCGGGACGGCCTGGGCCCTCGGCGCTGTCGAACGTCGGGTCGCTCCGCTCCGCGCCCCGCTGGCGGAGCCCGTCCTGTGAGCCGCGCAACCACATTCGTTCCGGCCATCTTGCTGGGCGCCGGGGTGCTGTTGATTTCCGGGATGCGGGAGCAGTTCGCCACGCCACCGGTGGCGCCGATGAACACCATTCCCTCCACCTTTGATGGACTCCCCGGCAAGTCGCTCGAAGTGCCGGCGGAAGAACGCCGAGTGGCGGCGATGTCCGATTACTCCCTGCGCCAATTTGGCGCGGAAGCGGCGCCGTTATTTACCGTGTACGTCGGCTACTACGATCGGCAGGTGCAGGGGCGCACGATCCATTCGCCGCGCAATTGCTTGCCCGGTGCCGGGTGGGAAATTCTCACCGCCAGTCGTTTGCCAATGCCAGGCGATCCGGCGACCGGTTCGGTGAATCGGGTGCTCCTCGCGAACCGTCGAACCCGCGCGCTCGTGTACTACTGGTACCAAGGGCGTGGCCGGAGTGAAGCCAATGAGTACACCGTGAAGTGGAATCTGCTGCATGACGCGGTGCTCTACGGGCGGACCGAGGAGTCGCTGGTCCGCATTGTCGTACCGGTGGCTTCACCCCGCGCGTCCAGTCAGGTGCCGGGACTCAATGACGCCGAGGTGAAGGCGGCCGATGCCATTGCCGTGCGGGTGGCGGCTGAGCTGCGGCCGGCGGTGGACAAGGTGATGCCCGCCGCGCCGGGAAGCTGAACGCGCGGACCGCGAGCCGCCCTGCCGCGATGCCCGAAGTCGGGCGTCACCGGGGTGTCGCGTGATTAAAGAGGTTCGCATCATGAAATACGCCGTTCGCAGTCTCGGGTATGGCGGTGGCCTCCTGTGTGTGAGTGTCCTCGCCGCGTGCCATACCGCGCCAGCAGATCTGCTGGATCCGTCAGGCTCTGCGCGGATGGCGGCAACAGCCGCCCCTTTGGCGACCGCCTGTTTGTTGGTGACCTCGTCCGACAGTTCGCTTTACGTTGGCGATCGCGTCTATCTCTCGGGCTATGCAGTCCGTACCAAGCCGCGTGGTGGCGTGGTGGAATCGAAGAACGTCCTCTGGACGTCCAGCAACCCAGCCGTCGTCACGATTGCCGGTCGGTATGCGTATGGGGTCGGCGCCGGGACGGCGGTGATCACCGGAACCGCCTCCAATTGCTCCGGCACGCTCAATCTCGTTGTTGAGGTGGTGCCACGTCCCACGGGCACGAAGGAGCTGCGGCTTGCCGTCACCCGATTTGATTCGACGACCACGACGCCCCTGGCGTCGAATGGGATTCTGCTGCCGCAGGGCTATCTTTTCGAGCGCGACCTGAAGGCGGTGGCGCTATCGGATGGCAAAAAAGAAGTCGCCCGAGTGCTCCTGCCTCTGGCTGGCCGCTATCCGGATGGCAGCCTGCGTGCGGTGCTGTTGCAATTCAAGATCATCCCCCCCATGCCCTCGGTGCAGTTGGTCGTGGGGTCCACGCACAGCGTTATCGATCCCACGCCGTGGCCCATCCCCTCGCCGCTGCCACAGGCAATCGCGGTGCCCGAGTCGATCTCGTTTACGATCAACAGTGCATTCTTCGGGCCGACGGTGCCGGTCATCGCCAGTCCGAAACCGGAATACGAAGCGCTCTATCAGTTTTTTGCCGAGCAGCATTGGACCGACGACGGCGCCCAGTGGGAGTTTGCCAACTACTACGACCGCGTGCTGAATCACGCCGCCTATTGGGCGCGCTCGGGGAATGTGCAGTTTTGGAAGCGCTCCATGCTGATGGCGCTCAACTTCCGCACGCAGTACATCGAACCCAGTGGATATGGGCCGTCGCCACACTGGATGCTGCTGGAGGGACTCGCCGCCCATTACTGGATGACAGGGGACACGCTCTCGCGCCGCGCGGTGATCAATTCCACCATTCGCGTCACGGCGGGATTTACCCCCGAGAACATGGGGAACCCCACGTATCCGTACATCGAGGGGCGGATCGGGGCGCGGATGCTGTTGGGCAGTCTGCTCACGTGGGAGCTGGGGGACAGCACACAGGACTGGAAGGCGAAAACGACCGCCTACAAAAACGATCTGCTGACGCTCCAGCAGGCCGATGGCTCGTATGCCTGGCCCAACTGGTGTGGGCATCAGGGCAACTACATGGTGGGGATGGCCAACGACGCCTTGGTCAAATACTACGAGCGCCACACGCGCGACCCGGCAATCGTCGCGGCGATCAAGAAATCGGTGGATCATATCTACGCCAGCTCCTGGATCCCGTCACTCCGGACCTTCACCTATATGGATGTCCACGGCTGTATTCCTGAGGGGTCGGATCCGTCACCGGACCTGAACATGCTGATCATCAATGGCTTCGCCTTCACCGGCGCCCGAACCGGGGCGCCCACCTACATCGCGATGTCCGATTCGATTGCCGACGGCGCGATGGCGGGCGCATTTTTGCCAGGTTCCAAGCAGTTCAATCAGTTCTTTTACGATTCATTCCAATGGCTCTGGTATCGCCGATGATCGCTGTCGGCAGATCGGGCGCTGCCCGTAGGGAAGGGAGGGTGGTCCCGCGGTAGCGAGATCGCCCGGGCGGCGGCACAATCCGTGACCAAAACCCGGGCACATCCGTCGGAGGGAAGGAGGGAGGCAGCAGAGCGGGGACCCCATGCGGGGCCCCCCGCGAGGCGGCCCCCTCCGGCTGCACAAGGCAAACCACGTGAAAGCGTGGGACGCAAAGCCACGAGGCTACCGTGGGCTCCCCGATGCCGGGACCCGCCACGCCAGTCGGGCTGCCGCCAACTCCTCGGATCATGGCCCGCGCGTTCGCGTCCGGGTGGCGCCACATCGGGATCGCCACCACTCTGTTGTTCACCCTGATCGTTACCGCTTGTACCGACGCCGTGACTGGCGTCACGCTCCCTCAAGACCCCGACCTCACTGCGACGACGAATGTCACGTCCACATCCTGCATGCTGGTTTCCGCATCGGACAGTTCGCTGTTCGTCGGGGACAGCGCGTACCTGAGTGCCACCGTGCTGACGACGAAGCGCAGTGGCAAATCCAGCACCAGCACCGCCGTAACCTGGAGCTCCAGCGATACCTCGGTGGTCAGGATTGTTGGGCGGTACGCCCGTGGGGTCCGCGCGGGTGCGGCCATCCTCATGGCGACCGCCGCCAGCTGCTCCAACAGCGTGCCCGTGACGGTGGCGGACAAGCCGCCCGTCGTGGTCCCCACGCCGCCGCCAACGACGGCCAAGCAGCTGCCGCTCACGCTGCAGTGGCTGGATCGGTCGGTCGCCACCCCGGTCGCGTCCAATGGGATCCCGCTTCCCGCTGGCTACCTGTTTGAACGCGATCTCCCCAGCGTGGCGCTCACCGATGGGACGCAGGAGATCGCGCGCGTCCTGACGCCGCTGGCCGGTCGCTATGCGGATGGGAGTCTGCGGGCCGTCCTCTTGCAGTTCCGGGCGGATCCCACCAAGACCGCGCTCCAGCTCAACATCGGGACCACGCACTCGCTCGCGGATCCGGCGCCGTGGCCCATTCCGAGCCCGCTGCCGCAGGCGGTGGCGTATCCTGCGTCGCCCGCCTTTCTCGTCAGCACCCAGCTAGTTGGGCCGACGATCACCGTGGCCGAGAATCCCGGGGCGACCTACGAGTCGCAGTTCCAGACGTTCTCCGATAAACACTGGCTCGCGGAAGGCGCCCAGTGGGATCAGGCGAACTACTACGATCGCGCGCTCAGTCACTTCACCTACTGGATGCGCTCGGGGAATCTCCTGTACTGGCAACGGGCGGTGGCGCTCGCGTTGAATTACCGCACGCAGTACATCGAGGCGAACGCCTACGGGCCGTCGCCCCACTGGATGCTGCTCGAGGGACTCGCCGCGCATTACTGGCTCACCGGTGACACGCTCTCCCGCACCGCCGTCATCAAGTCCATTGCCCGCGTCTGGCAGGGGTTCACGCCCACCAACATGGCGGATCCGAATTACGCCTACATCGAGGGGCGCATTCAGGCCCGCATGATGATCGGCAGCCTGCTGGCGTGGGAGCTCGGTGACACGGGCCAGGATTGGAAGGCGCTGACCACGGCCTACAAGAACAACATGATCACGCTGCAGCGCGCCGATGGGAGCTATGCCTGGCCCAACTGGTGTGGGCATCAGGCCAACTTCATGGTCGGCATGCAAAACGACGCGATGATCAAGTATTACGAACGGATACAGGCGGATCCCGCCATCATCACGACGATCCGGAAATCGGTGGACTACATGTCGCAGGTCGCCTGGCGTCCGCTGCAGCAGGGCTTCTCGTACATGGACATTCCCTGTCTGCCCACCGACGACATGTCCCCGATGTTCGACCTGAACATGCTGATCGTGACGGGTTATGCCTTCACGGGGGCCAAGACGGGCCAGCGGAGTTACATCGCCACCGCCGATTCCATCGCCAGTGGCGCGATGACCAGCTCCTGGCTCGATGGGTCCAAGCAATTCAACCAGCAGTACTACGACTCCCATCAGTGGCTCTGGTACCGCAAATGATGCGCGGGGCATGGGCCGGCTGACGCGACCAGTTATGGTCGATCGCACGCAGCACCGGGGGCCGACAGGCTCCCGGTGCTGCGTCGCGTCAGCGTCCCCCGGATCGGAGGGCGTGAATCAGCGTGCCGACGGCCGCCTGATACGCCCCGCGGTCGTACCGGTGCGAGCCCAGGAAGTGCAGGAAGGTGGCGGTCACATGGGCGTCGGCGGCGAGGCCGTCCGGGAAATAGGAGGCGTACGCCGGGACGGGGAGGACCATCGCGCCGGGCACATTGGCGAGCACCAGATTGGACGCCACCTGCTCACTCCCCCACTCACTCCAGCGATCCCCCAGCTCCGCCCGCATCGCGAGATCAATCGCCTCGACCTCGGCGAGCGACGTACACCCCTGCGGGAAGCCCGCGAAGGCCGCACAGCCGCGCACGAAGTGCGTGCGGGTGGCGGTGCCAATGCGCGGCAAGGCGCGCTCCGCGACCCGCTGCATGTGGGGGGACGGATCGGCATGCGCACCCGCCGCCGTCTCCTCCAAGGTGAGAATCGGACTCGTTGGGAAATCGCCGGACAAGGTGAAGGCCCGACCGGCGGCGATCGCGTCACGGACTTCACGCGGATCGTGCAGCGTGACGGTGTCCGAATCCATCTGCATCACATAGCCGTCGGCACACAACTCCGCGATCAAACAGAGCCGCTCCCAGCAGCCGCCCCGCTGACAGCGCCCCGTCGGCACGCTCGAAAAGCGGCGGATCTGGACATCGCCAAGATGCGCGGTGAGCGTGGCCCCGTCGGCCGCGGTGAGCGTCCCGTCGTCGAGCACCACCACGCGTGCCGGCACGAAGCGCCGGAGCGACTTGATCGCACACAGGTACGCCGCCACGTCCTGATGCGAGACCATCGAGACGATCGTCGCGATCGGGGCATCGCTCACGAGGGGCGGCGTCTCCAGCACGCCACGGGCCACACGCTCGAATCGCGCGTGCTGCCAGCGACGGCGCACACGGGCGGCGATCTGGGACAAAGGCAACATGAACCGGGGCAATGGGCGGTGGGCGACGTGCCAACGCCGGGGACGCTCGCGGACCCCGGGATGGCAGGAGCTGGCACGAATGGCTGAATCTTATCGCCTGCGCGTCTTCTTTATCATCCGGTCGCTCGATACCGGCGGGGCCGAGCGGCAGCTGGTGACCCTGAGCCGGGAGCTCGCGGCGCGTGGCCATGCGGTGGCCATCGCCACGATGTACGATGGTGGCGCGCTGGAAGCCCAGCTCGCCCCCGGGGTCACGCACTTCCCCCTGCACAAAGCCGGCCGCTGGGATCTCCTGCGCTTTGGGCGCGCCGCCTCGGCGGCGGTGGCCGCCTTTCGTCCCGACATTCTGCACGGCTACATGGCCGGCGCGAATGAAATCGCCATGGCGCTCGCGGTGCGCCATGGCGGACGCGTGGTCTGGGGCGTTCGCGTCTCCGATCAGCCCTTCACCGACTACTCCCGGTTTCGGCAGCGGATCTTCCAGATCGGGTGCCGGCTCTCCCACCGGGCCGATCTGATCATCGCCAATTCCTCGGCGGGACGTCGGCATCATGTGGCGTATGGTTATCCGGCGGCGCGGACCATCGTGATCCCGAATGGCATCGACACCGACCGATTCACCCCCGATGCCGACGCCGGCGCACGCTGGCGTCAGCAGCAGGGGATCGCGCTGGACACACCACTGATTGTGCTCCCGGCGCGATTGGATCCCATGAAGGACCATGAGACCTTCCTCGCGGCCGCCGCACGCGTCCGTGATGCCCGTCCCGAGGTCCGCTTTCTCGCGATTGGCAATGGCGACGCGCCGGCGCAGGCCGCGCTGGCCGCCGCCATCGCCGACCGGCAACTGTCCGATCAGGTGCGATGGCTCCCGGCCGACCGGGAGGTGCGCGCCGTCTACAATGCCGCCACCCTCGTCACGCTGACCTCCGCGTACGGTGAGGGGTTTCCCAACGTGCTCGGCGAAGCGATGGCCTGCGGCGTCCCCTGCGTGGCCACGGCCTCCGGCGACAGCGCCGAGGTGCTGGGCGACGTGGGGATTGTGGCTCCGGTGCGTGATCATGACGCGCTGGCCAACGGCTGGCTGACGCAGCTGGCCTGGTCACCGGCCGAACGGGCCGAACGGTCCCTCGCGGCGCGGCGCCGCATGGTGGATCAGTTCAGTGTGGCGGCGCTCACGACCACGACAGAGCAGGCGCTGCGGCAGGTCATGCACGGAGGCGGGCGATGACCCCGGCCGTCGCCCGCCCCTATCCCACGAGTCGCCTCGCCTTGGTGACCGCACTCATCATGAGTGTGGTGATGGTGCTGCGCCCGCATGAGTTGGTCCCGGGGCTGGCCCTCATCCGCCCGGTGATTCTGATGATGCTCTTTGGCGGATGGGTGCTGCTGACCCAGACGCCATGGCACAACGCCATGCAGGACGTGCTGACCAAACGGTATGCGGCGTTGCTCGGCTGGGCGATGCTCACGCTGCCCTTTGCGATCTATCGGGCCATTGGGATTCCGACGCTGCAGAAGTTGATCGTCATGGTGCTGCTGGTGGCGCTGATGGCGGCCATGCCCGTGGCGGGTGGCACGACGCGCACGCTGTTGCGCTGGTATCTCCTCGCGTTCATCGGCTACGGGACGCTGGTGCTCGTGAAAGGGGTGCAGAGTGCAGAGGCGGGTCGGTTGTCCGGGATCAGCAGCTATGACCCCAACGAGCTGGCGGCGCTCTGTTCGCTCTCGTTGGCCTTCGCGTTGGGAAGTGTGCGGAGCCGCGGTTTTCTGCCGCGGGTGATTGGCCTCGCCGCGGCGGTGATCGCCACGCTCATTGTGCTGCGCACCGGTTCCCGCGGGGGCGCCATTGGGATCGCGGTGGTGCTCGCGCTCTTTGTGCTGGCGTTGCCCCGCGTGTGGATTCTCCCGGGGCTGTTGCTCGTATTGCTGGCGGCAGCCGGCGGCTGGGCTGTCGCGCCACCCACTTTCAAAGAGCGCGTGCAGTCCATCGGCTCCCTGAACGAAGACTACAACACCAGCGCGTACGGGGGCCGGAAGGCCATCTGGACCCGTGGCTTGAGCTATCTGCGCGATCATCCCATTACCGGTGTCGGCATCAGCAACTACTCCGAAGCGGAAGGGCAGGCGCTCGCCGCTATCGGGAAGCGTGGGCTGTGGTACAACGCCCACAATATGTTCGTGCAGATCGGTGCCGAACTCGGCGTGCCTGGGCTCCTGTTGATGCTGTTCCTGTTGGCCAGTGCCTTCAAAGCGGCAGGATCCGTGTGGAGTAGTCGGGATGGTCCGCCCGCGTATCCAGAAGCCCTCGGGGCGTTGGCCTCCTTTGTCACGACCGGGCTGTTCCTGAGTATGGCGTATTCCGAGATGCTGGCGTTCGTGGCCGCGATTGCGATGTTGGCCCAGCGCGAGCGATGGACGGTGCGGCAGCAGACCAGGCGTGGCTGGGTTGGTCCCACGCCTGCGAGCATGGCGATCCCGATGCCCGGGGCCGATCCTGCGGCGATGCCGACGGGTCGCGCGATCCGTTATCGAGGCGGCGGCTATCGGACCCGCCCACACCCGCGATAAGACGCGCGTGGCGTAGCGGCTCCGCGTAGCGGCTCCGCGTAGCGGAGCGGCTACGCGGATCCGCTTAGCGGATCGGTTGGGCCCGACGGGCGGCCACTGGCGCGCGCAGCGCGGCGGGCAGCGCATCATACAGCGCCTGCACGGCGCGATACGGCCAATAGAGCCACAGTCGTCGCCCCCACTGCTGACGCACCGCCACGGCGCCCGGCCAGCTCGCGGTGAGCTCCCAGACCTGCGTCAGCATGGCGCGACTGCGGACGCGCCAGGCACTGGCAAGCTCCAGCGCCGCCACGTCCGCTTCGACCGCGCACCAGGCGCGCTCGTCGTCGGGTGTGACGCGATCCAGCGCCCGGAGCGGCAGCCGCACGGGCCAGCGGGAGGCTTCAAATTCCAAGCGGCGGGCCCGACTCGCCTGCGCGCCATGCAGGCGGTAGGCGAGGGTGGTGGCCTCCACCACGGCGAAGCGGGCGAACGCCGCCAGTCGGCACCACACGTCGTAATCTTCGTTGAGGCGACGCCCTTCGTCGTAGCCGCCGATCCGGGCCAATGCGGCCCGTGTGACCATCACGCCGGATTGCGGCACCAGATTGCTCTGGAAGAGCGCTCGCGCCGCCGACGGGAGCAGCGTGATCGTCGGATCTGCCGGGAGCACGGGAAATGGCGGCGGCGCTGGCGCGTCGGGGGTCGATTCGAAGAGGAGACGGCGGCTGCAGACCACATCGGCGCCGGTGCGTGCCATCGCGGCGGCGAGCTGCGCCAGATGCTCCGGATGCCACAGATCATCCGCATCGACAAAGGCGATCCACTCCGTATCGGCCGCGCGCCAGCCGGTGTTGCGGGCGGCCGAAGGCCCGTGAGCCGTCGCATGGCGCACGATCTGCAACATCGGGAGACGCGTATGCCAGGCCGCCAGCCGCCCGACGGTGTCGTCCTGCGACCCATCATCCACCACGAGCACCGCATCGGGTGGATGTGTCTGCGCTGCGACGGTTTCGAGCGTCGCGTCGATCCACGGCGCCGCATTGTGCGCCGGAATCACCACCGCGATGCGCATGCTCACCGCGTGACCGTCACCGCCCCGTACAGGGCGCGATAGGCGGCCACCATGCGGGTGAGGCTGCCGTACTTCACCCCGTAGGCCGCGTTGATTGCGCCAAGATTCTGGGCAATGGCGGGCTCTTGCCGAGCGAACGTGACGATCCCCGCCGCGAGTGCGGCCGCATCACGGGGGGCGATGAGCTGCACGCCACGCAACGACCGGCAAAACGTGCGCGTGTGACCGACGTCGGTCGCGACAACGCGACAGCCGGCGATCAACGCCTCCAGGAGCGAGAGCGAAAGCCCTTCGGAATCGGAGGACTGCAGGTAGATGCTTCCCGTCGGGACGACCGACCACGGCGACCCCTGCGCGCCGTGCCACACCACACGCTCGGCGACGCCCAGCGCGCGGGCCTGGGCCTGACCGGCGGCGAGCTCCGGTCCATCACCGACCACATGCAGCTGCAGCGTCGGCACGGCCGGCAACGCCCGGTGCAGGGCATCGAGCGCGAGCGGCAGATTTTTGACCGCCGTCAGCCGGCACACCATCGCCAGCGGAATGGCATCGGCCGGGGCGGGCGCCGTCCGCTGCGCCTCCGTGACCGTGTCCGCATCCACGCCATTGGGGATGCACAGGCTGCGCCCTGACGGCACCCGCAGCCGCCGACGCGTGGCCTCCAGCAATTCACCAGAGACACAGGCCACGGTATCCGTCGCGCGGGCCGCGAGCCATTCGCTCAGCCGATCGACGGCACGCGCGCCCTCAACGAAGCCATGCCGCGTGTGGATGTGCGGCACGCCGCGCAGCCGACGGCTCGCGATCGCGGCGGGAAGCCACGCACCAGTGTGGCTGTGCAGCACGGTGGCGTCAAAGGCTCCCGCAGCCTGCCGGAGAAACGCCACCGCCTGCCGGAGGGTGGTCGGCGCCGACGGGGCCTGGACCTCGAGTCCCGCCGCTTCCGCGAGGGGCTGCAGGGCGCCCGCCGGCTGCAAGACGGCCAGACGAACAGCAACGCCCTGGGCGCGCAGTGCGCGGCCCAGGGCGATCACCACATGCTCCATGCCACCGCGGCCGAGACTGGGCACCACGAGCAAGACGCGCGTCATGCCAGTCGCTCCGCTCGGCGTCATGGCTTACTTCCGGATGCTGTCCTTGCGGGCACGGGGAAACTTCCCGCTCAGCTCGTCCGCGTAGTCGCGCTCACCGGCGCCCACATAAATCTGCCGCGGCCGCGCGATCTTCTGCTCCTTGTCGAGGACCATCTCTTCCCACTGCGCCGCCCAGCCGGCCACGCGCGCGACGGCGAAGAGGACGGTAAAGAAGTCCGTGGGGAACGCCATCGAGCGGTAGATCAGCCCGGTGTAGAAGTCGACGTTCGGGTAGAGCTTGCGGGCAATGAAGTAATCGTCGGAGAGCGCGATCCGTTCGAGTTCGAGCGCGATTTCGAGATCCTTGTCCATGCCGACCTGCGCGAACACTTCGTCGGCCAGCTTCTTCACGATGCGCGCCCGCGGATCATAGCTCTTGTAGACCCGATGGCCGAAGCCCATGAGCCGGTGCTCGCCCTTGCCACTCTTCACCGATTCGATGAACGCGGGGATGTTCTTCACGTCCCCGATCTCGGTGATCATGCGCAGCACCGCTTCGTTGGCGCCGCCATGGAGCGGGCCAAAGAGCGCCGCGATCCCGGCGGCCACAGCAGAGAACGGATCCACGTGCGACGAGCCGACGGCGCGCACGGCGCTGGTGGAGCAGTTCTGCTCGTGATCGGCGTGCAGGATGAAGAGCACTTCGAGCGCCTTCGTGAACACCGGGTTCCCCTCGTAGCGCGGCTCCGACATCCGGGCCACCATGGAGAGGAAATTTTCCGTGTACGAGAGGTCGTTGTCCGGATAGATGAAGGGGAGCCCCTTCACATGGCGATACGCGAAGGCCGCAATGGTGGGGAGCTTGGCGATCAACCGGACAATCGAGATGTACCGCTGGTGCGGATCATAGATGTCACGCGCCTGCGGATAGAAGCTCGACAGCGCCGCCGTGGCGCTGCACATCATCGACATCGGATGCGCATCATACCGGAAGCCTTCGAGGAACTTCCGGATGTTTTCGTGGACGTACGTGTGGAACGTGACGTCGTGCACCCAGGTGTCGTACTGCTGTTGGTTCGGCAGTTCGCCGTTCCGCAGCAGGTACGCGACTTCGAGGAACGTCGCCTTCTCGGCCAGCTGTTCGATCGGGTAGCCGCGATAGCGCAGGATCCCCTTGTCGCCGTCGATGAACGTGATGGCACTCTTGCAGGAGGCCGTGTTCATGAAGGCCGGATCATAGCTCAGCAGGCCGAACTCACCGGCCTCGCGCTTGACCGGGCGGAGGTCCATGGCGCGCATGTACGTATCGCCTTCCGGACCCTCCGTGCGGATGTTCGCGGCGTAGGCAGTGCCGGTGCGCGTGTCGCGCAGTTCCAGCGTATCGGGGGCGGGCGAAGACGAGGGCGTGGTCATCGGAAGCAACGGGTGAAGGGTGATGCGAGGTGCCGGAAATGTACGGTGGGGACCACCCGCTGTCCGCACCGGGGCCAGCGGTGCGTGGCCAGCTACGGCTGGTCCCGGGGCGCACGGTTTGTTGCCGGTGCGTCCCGGTTCACGTCAGTCGTTCAAGCCGTCGAAGCCGTCCCGGCGCAGCCCGTGTTTGTCCATCAGCCGGTACAGGGTCGTCCGGTCAATGGCGGCCAAACGCGCCGCCTTCGACATGTTGCCATTGGCCCGCGTGGTCAACCGCGCGAGGTAGGCCTTCTCGAAGTGCGCGACGACGCCATCCTTGGCCGTATGGAAGGCCTCGTTCATGATGGCATCCGGGAGCATACTGTCCTCGCTCGCCGCCGGCCGTTCGTCGTAGATCGGCAGGTCGGCCGGTTCGATGGTCCCGCCGGCATCGGCGATCACGGCGACGTGCTCAATGACGTTTTGCAGTTCGCGCACATTGCCGCGCCAGGGGCGGGCCTGCAGCGAGGTGATCGTCTCCGCCGCCAGTCGCGGGATGGGCGCGCCGGACCGATGGCGCTCCCAGGACCGCGCGAGGAAGAATTCGGCCAGCAGCGGAATGTCCTCGAGTCGCTTGCGCAACGGGGGCAGCTTGATGGGGACGACGCGCAGCCGATAGAACAGGTCCTCGCGCAGGATTCCCTGCTGCACCGCATCCTGCGGGTCGCGGTTGGTCGCGGAAATGAAGCGCACATCGACCACGGCGTCCTGCGTCTCGCTCCCCAGCCGGCGCACCACCCCGTCTTGCAGCACGCGCAGGAGCTTCGCCTGCAGCGGCATGGTCATTTCCGTCAATTCGTCGAGGAAGAGCGTGCCGCCGTTGGCGACTTCCAGGAGCCCTGCCTTGTCGCGATCGGCTCCGGTGAAGGCGCCCTTCCGATAGCCGAACATCTCGGATTCCAGCAGGTTTTCCGGCAGCGCCGCGCAGTTGATAGGCACGAGCTTGCGCGTGCTCCGCCGGCTGTGCTTATGAATGAACTGCGCGATCATTTCTTTGCCGGTGCCGCTTTCCCCGGAAATCATCACGGAGGCATCGGTGCCGGCGACGCGCTGCGCGAGCTCCACCGCCTTCCGGAAGGCCGGGGAGACGCCGAGGAGCGCGCTGCCGTCCGTCGGGGCCGGCGATGTCACGCCGATGGCGGAGACGGCGCGGGTTTCCTTGCCGGTCCCCACCGCATGCGCTGCGCGTCCCACCAGCACCTGCAGATGCGACGCCGAGAAGGGCTTCGGGAGATAGTCCCACGCGCCGGCGCGGAGGGCTTCAATGCTGGACGCCACGCTCGGATTGCCGGTCATCATGATGACGAGCAGATCCTTGTGGGCCTCGAGCGCCGCCTTGAGGATCTCCATCCCCGGCACCGGCGTCATGTAGAGGTCCAAAAACACGACATCGAAGCGTCGCCGCCGCACCAGATCCAGCGCCTCATCGCCCCGGCCGCAGGCCGTCACGACATGGCCATCCATTTGGAGGATGGAGGCGCAGCCATCCCGCAGAGTGCGGTCGTCGTCGACGACCAAGACGCGAAGCCCAGTCCCGGGCTCGAGAGCCCCGGCGGTGGGCAGGTCGCTGTGGGGCGGGTCTGAAATGGGCAGCGCCACGGGATCAGGGAGCAAAAAGTTGGGCCAAATGGGGTCGCCGCGTTTCACGGCGCCGTTTCAATCGTCTATGCAGTTACGAGCGGCCTGCATGCAGGCGAGCCCAACCATAGGAATACGGTCGGTGCTGCATTGGCGCTACAGTCATCTGTTGGTCGATACAGTTGGCATCACGAAATCGTTCCACGTGTCACCAGTTGGCCATTTTGGCGGAAACAGACCCATCGGTTGTTGGGTCCGCACGACAGTAATCGTCTTATGACTGCAACATCGAACAAAAGGTCACAGGAAGTGTTACATCGGCACATCGTTGCGTCAATCCGTCATGTGCGTCCATGTGGAGACACGCGGGGAGGAGCATCTCGCCCCGGGTCACAAGATTCCGTCATTAGCCCGAATCCGTAATGTCCGCTGATCGCGTCCACCCCGTGCTGGCCTCAGGAACCGCCGTCGATACGTATCGAGGCGGGGCCGCGGTGCAGCCGTGGACCGGCGGGCGCGAGGCGCCACCGCCCCCGCCCCCCGATGCCAAAGTGGGGCGCTACCTGGCCGCCCTGAACCGGTTCAAGTGGCTGATCGCCGCCTTCGTCCTCCTCGGCGGCGCCGGCGGTTATGTCGCCACCCGCTTCGTGGACCCGGAATACGAGGTGCAGGCCACCATCATGATGGAAACGATGGGGAACGGCGCCAACGGCAGTGGCGGGCCGACGCTCTCCAACGAGATGCTCAAGGCGCAGGGGTGGCAGGACATGCTCCGCTCCTACAGCATCATCGATCCCATCGTCAATCAGCTGGCACTCTTCGTCGAGCCCGCGCGCCAGGCCGACAGCACCCTCTTCCGGTCCTTCCGGGTCGCCCCGCGCATGAAGCCGGGCGACTATGTCCTCACGATCTCGGGGGCGCGCTACACGCTGGCGCTGAAGGCCGGCATCGACGTGGAATCGGGGAACGTGGCCGACTCCATTGGGCGCCCCGTGGGCTTCCAGTGGCAGCCCGGCGTCCGGGCGCTCGCCGGCCGGAAAAGTGTCGCCTTTCGCGTGCAGACCCCTCGCGAAACCTCCTCGGATCTCCGCAAGAAGCTGCGGTTGCAGCCCACCGAGGGAAGCCCGCTCATCTTCCTGAATCTCTCCGGACCCAACTCGGAACGGACCGCCGCCACGCTCAATGCGTGGGTGCAGCAGTTTGTCGCCGTGGCCAAGTCCACGAAGACCAAGAATGTCACGTCGCTCTCGCGCATTCTCGAAGGCCGCCGGCAGTACGCCGCCGAGAATCTCGCCGCCGCCGAAGAATCGCTGAAGCAGTTCCAGGTGAAGACGGCGACCGAGCCCGGTGAGCGCCCCTCCGCGATCGCCGGCATCGAGCTGACCACCAACCCCGCCTTCGACGCCTTCTTCCGCGACAAAGTCCTCGTCGAGAACTACCGGCACGATCGCGAATCCATTCAACGGGTCCTCGCGCAAGCCAACGATACCGGCGGCATGACGCGCGAAGCCTTGCTCTCCATTCCGCTCATCGCCACCGATCCCGCCGCGGAGAATCTCCGGACTGCCCTCAAGGAACAGGCGGACCGCGAGACAAACCTGCGCCGGTTGCGCGACACCTTCATGGATGAAAATCCGCTGGTGGTTCGCGAACGGGAAGCGCTGGCGAATCTCCGATCGGTCACGGTCCCGGCGACGACCCGCGAATTCCTCGCGCAGCTGCAACGGCGCGAGGACCAGCTCCGCGGCAATATCGATCTCAGTGGACGCGACCTGCGGGGCATCCCGGCGCGCACCATTGAAGAACAGCGGCTCAAGCGACAAGTCGAAGCCGCCGTCGATATGTACCGCAGTCTCGACATGGAAGCCTCGAAGGCGCGCCTCGCGGAAGCCTCGGCGCTGTCCGACGTCTCCGTCATGGACTCCGCCGTTGCACCACTCAAGCCCAATCGCAACACGGCCCCGGTCATCATCCTCGGCGCCGTCATCGCGGCGCTCGGTCTCGCGGTGGTGCTGGCCATCATTATCGATCAGGTGGACTCCCGCTTCCGCTATCCGGAGCAGGCGTCCAACGATCTCGGCCTCTTCGTGCTGGGTGTGGTCCCGGATCTCCAGGTGAAGGGGAAGCGGAGCACCATGGAGCGCGAAGCCCAGGCGGTGGAAGCGTTCCGCTCCATTCGCATGAATGTGCGCTACGCGGCCAATCCCAACCGGCCGTTCGCCCTGACGATCAGCAGCCCCGGTCCCAACGACGGCAAGTCGATGGCGGCCTCCAATCTGGCGCTGTCCTTCGCGGAGTCCGGTGCGCGGACGCTCCTGATTGATGGCGATCTGCGCCGAGGCGAGTTGGCGCGGACCTTTGGCGTGGCGGAACGGCCTGGGCTCGTGGAATTCCTGGATGGCGCCGCATTAATCGCCGAAGTGCTACATCCCGTCACCGCGCATCCGAATCTCACGCTGATGCCAGCCGGTGCTCGCCGCCGCCGTGCCCCGGAGTTGCTGGCGACGCCGCGGCTGCCGCAGCTGATCGTGCAGATGGCCAGTGAATTCGATGTGGTCGTGGTGGATTCGCCGCCCCTGGGCGCCGGCTTTGATGCGTACGCACTGGCCACCGCGACGGGCAATCTGGCGGTCGTGCTGCGTGCGGGCGCGACGGATACGAAGATGGCGCGTGCCAAGCTGGAAGTCGTGGATTCGCTGCCCGTGACGGTCATGGGCGCCGTGCTCAACAGCATCGCGCTCACGGGTCCCTATCGTTACTACTCGTACTATCACGAGTATGCCGCGCACGATGCCCCCGCCACCGACCGCCTTGGGCGGCCGGAGCCGGAAGCGGCCCGTCTGACGCAGGAGATCGGATGACCACGCGTCAGACCGGTATCCGCCTGTCGCGATCCATCGCGCGCGTCATCAGCGGCGTCCTGCTCACCGTGGCGGGGTCCGCCCTGTCGGCACAAAGCGCCACGCCCGCCGTGACGAATTGGCAACGGGCGAGCCGGGCCGAGCTCGCGGCGCGTCTGCAGACGCTGGAGGCGCAGCCCCCGGCGAAAGCCTCGAAGGCGCGTGTGGCCCAACTGCAGGAGCTCGCCGATCTGCGCGCGCGGCTGCAGGACGGGGATTTTCATGTGGGGGATCGCTTCGTCTCCACGATGACGGTGGATGCCCCACGGACGGACACGCTCGTGGTCCGCGATGGCTTGCAGGTCGCGATCCTGAATCTTCCGGAGCTGTCGCTCAAAGGCGTGCTCCGCGCGGAGTTGTCGAGCACGGTGTTGCGGCACGTCAGCCGGTACGTCAAGAACGTGCAACTCCGGACGGTGCTCCTCACGCAAGTCTCGGTGGTGGGCGCCGTGGGACGGCCGGGCTTCTACTGGGCGGCCCCAGACCGCCCGTTGAGTGAACTGGTGATGCTCGCCGGTGGTCCCGTGAACGAGGCGAACCTCACGGAACTCGAGGTGATGCGCAACAACCGGACGGTGGTCACCGCGAAAGCGTCGCGCGACGCGATCGCCCGCGGCGCCACACTGGAGCAGGTGGATATCCGCTCGGGGGATGAAGTGCGGATCCCACTGAAGAAGCACATCAACTGGCAGATGGTCATTCAGGTGTTCTTCATCATCTCGTCCGTCTTCTTCGCCATCATCCAGTTCCTGCAGTGGTACTACAGCCGTCAGGAGTGATCCGCGTATGCACAGGACCTCATCTCACCTCTTCCGGAGCGGGCAATGGAGTATCATGGCCCTGACCGACGTGTGGAGCCGCGACCGCTAATGGCCCCTGTCTATTGGGACGCCCGGGCGTACGCCCCGGCGGCGCCTCCGCTGCCGCGTGGCACCTTCCCGGTGGTTCATGAAGGCCCGCTGGACTTCGAGCCGAACGAGCGCTCCGAACTCGCCTCGCGTGCCTTCAACTTCGTCGTCGCGCTCGTGGCGTTGATCATCGCCGCGCCGGTCATGTTGGCCACGGCGGCGATCATTAAGCTCACCTCGCGCGGTCCCGTGCTCTATTCACAGACACGGATCGGTCTGGATCGGCGCTGGGCGCACACCCGGGCCCTCCGCGAACGGCGTCGGGAAGACCTCGGCGGGAGCCCCTTCACGATCTACAAGTTCCGCTCCATGCGCGTGGATGCGGAAGCGGATGGCGTCGCGGTGTGGGCCACCAAGAATGACAGCCGCGTGACGACGGTGGGGCGCATCATCCGGGCGACGCGTATCGATGAGCTGCCCCAGCTCGTGAACGTCCTGCGTGGCGACATGAACATGGTCGGGCCGCGACCGGAGCGACCGTCCATTTTCATCCGGCTGCGCGAGCAGGTGGATGACTACCAGCTCCGTCAGCGCGTCAAGCCAGGGATCACCGGCCTCGCGCAGGTCTGCAACCCGTATGACAGCACGATTGATGATGTGCGCCGCAAGGTGTCCTTCGATCTGCAGTACATGCGCCGGCAGTCCCTCTGGGAAGATCTCTGGATCATGCTGCGGACGGTGCCGGTGATGCTCCTGCGCATGGGTGGCTGGTAAGCCAGTCACCCCACGCGCTTGGTCTTCCTGCGCAGAAAGTCCATCAACACGAATTGCCCCAGGGACATGGTGTTGGTGAAGTAGGCCTTCCCTCGGCTGATCTCGCAGACGCGCTTGACGAATTCGACCAGTGCCCGGTCGCGCGCGAGCATGAAGGTGTTGATCACAATGCCGCTCTTTCGGCAGGCCGCTACTTCGCGCAGCGTTTCCGCGATCACATAGCCGTCGAGCCCCATCGAATTCTTGTAGATCTGCCCATCCGGCATGGTGAGCGCAGACGGCTTCCCGTCGGTGATCATGATGATCTGGCGCATGTCTTTTTTCTGGCTCATCAGAATGCGCCGCGCCTGCTTGAGTCCCTCCGCCGTATTCGTGTGGTACGGCCCAACCTGCGCCCGGGCGAGCGTCGCCATCGGAATTTCCTCGGCGGAGTCGTGGAAGAGCACCACGCGAATGGTGTCGCCGGGGAACTGCGTGCGAATGAGATGCGTGAGGGCGAGCGCGACCTTCTTCGCTGGCGTGAACCGGTCCTCGCCGTACAAGATCATCGAGTGCGAGGTGTCCAGCAGGAGCACCGTGGCACAGCTGGAACGGTATTCCGACTGCCGCACCATCAGGTCGCTGTAATCGAGATCGATCGGCACATCGAGTGACCCGGTCCGCGCGAGCGCGTTGGCAAGCGTGGCCGGCACATCGAGATTCAGCACATCGCCGAATTCGTAGGCTTTGCTCCAGGCGTCGGACTCGATGCCGGTGGCGAGCTGCGGAGTGTCGTGGCTCCCCATGCTCGACTTGCCGAACGACCCCAGCAAATGCCGCAGCGTCTTGTAGCCCAGAAAATCCACGCCACGATCGGTGAGATTGAATTGCACCGCTTGGGCCGCTGCTTGCCCGAGTGACCCCTTGCCCGTGACGGGCTGGTGGCCGGCCGGCACCTGTCCCGGGGCATCCAGCGTCAGCATGCCGTCCTGCACGAGCCGCTGCACGAGCCCATCCAGCAGTTCGGCCAGCTTCTCCTCCGACACGGCGTCCCCATCGCCGCGTAACGCCTCCAACATCTCGGGGGTGATCTGTCCGGATTCAATCAGCGCCTGCAGAATCGCCTCTTTCAGGGCGTCCACCGAGCGGTCCGCCTCGTCCCCGGGATCCCCCCAGAAGCCCTGATTGCCCCCCGCAAAGCCGGATTGCAGCAGAAAGTCGGCCAGCTGATCCAGGAGCGCCTGCAGGTCGACCGCATCAGAGAGCTGCGGATTGAACTTCGTGTAGGTATGAAACCGCATGGGATGCCACTGGGATCGGGAAACCACCACCGGCGCGGTCCCTGCCGGGCGGCCGGCCATCGCCGCCGCAGCAAGCCGCGTTCTACATTGGTATACGCATGAACGCACCCAGCCGATCCCGCAATCCGTTCCGGGTCCTCATCGCCCACCGGAATTTCCGCCTGTTCTGGGTGGGGCAGACGCTGTCGCTGATCGGCTCCTGGATGCAGACGATGGCGCTGGGGTGGCTCTCGCTGCAGCTCTCCAACAGCGCCTTTGTGGTGGGACTGGTGGCCAGCATTGGGGCCGCTCCGGTCGTCGTCCTCTCCATGCATGCCGGGGCGCTCGTGGACCGGATGGACCGGCTGCGGACCGTGCGCATCACCCAAGTGGTCTTCCTGCTCCAGGCCGTCGTGCTCTGGCTCCTCACCTGGCGCGGCCATGTCACCATTCCGATCCTGCTGGTCCTTGCCTTTGTGCAGGGGGTGGCCAGTGCGATCGAGGTGCCCGCTCGGCAGTCCTTCATCATCCAGCTGGTCGGCCGAGAGGATCTCCCGGCCGCTATCGCCCTGAATTCCAGCGGCTTCAACCTGGCCCGCATCATTGGCCCGGCGATCGGCGGGCTGGTCATTCATCGCTTGGGGATCGCGTGGTGCTTCGGGCTCAACGCGGTGAGCTTTCTGGCCGTGCTCTGGGGGGTCTTTCAGATTCGCCTCCCCGCACCGGCCGACCTGCCGAGCGGCACCAGCCTCGCAACGCGCGACGCGCTCCCGTCCGGTGGCCTTCGAGGACAACTGGCCGAGACCACGCGCTCGGCCGTGGACGGGCTGCGACACCTGAATCAGCCAGGGCTCGTCCGGGACCTGCTGGGGCTGGTGACGATTGGCGCGATTTGCGGCTCGCCGTTCATCACGCTCATGCCCGTGCTCGCCCGTGACCGGTTAGCGCTCGATGCGGGCGGCTACGGCGCCCTGCTGGCGGCGCTCGGCGTCGG
>JBAXMW010000022.1:0-43461 GCA_037134115.1 Gemmatimonadaceae bacterium
AAGACCAAGGGATAATCCGCGGCCTCGTCCCAGTTGGGGGCATCGAGCGTGGGGATCGGCAGCACCTCCCGACGCGCCGTGACCACGGGCACGCGGGCGAAGCTGATCTCGAGCACCGCTGGCAACCCGTCGGGAGCGAGGCCCCCGTAGTTGTTCGCGTGCACATGCACGATGGCAAATTCCGTCGTGATCTGCGCGATCGCCTCCAGAAACTCCGCGCGGCGCGTGTCCGTGTCATGAAACTCGATGGCGAGCCCGCACAGGCGCGCGTGCCGCGCCATGATCGCCGGAATGACCTCATACTCCGAGCCTTCAATGTCGCACTTCACAAACACCGACTGGCCCGGCAACCGATCAAAGACGGTCGCGATGGTCGCCGCCCCTGGCGCCGCCGCCCCGGCAATGCGCTCCTGAAAGTGCTGCGTGTTGCCGCGGAAGAAGCCGAGGTAGCGCAGCAAAATGGCGATGCGGGCGCGGATGGACGGCTTGTACGGGCGTCCCGCGAGCCGATGCCGTATGCTGCGATAGATCTCGCGTGCGAACGCAACGGCGCCCACGGTGTGATCGTACGCGTGGATCGGGGCCTGTGGATGCCGCCCGCGAAAGGCGGTCTCAAAGGACCACTCGATCGACACGCCGAAGCTCGCCAAGGCATCGGCGGCGTTGTAGACCGATGCCGGAATCACATAGCCACCATCGCGCGGTGAGCCGACCCGGATCAGGTCATGCACCACCACCGGCGCCAGCAGCGACAGCTCGGCGGGGAGAGGACGCGGGGGGATCGCGTCGCGCCGCAGGACAGAAGACGTGGTCACAGGGAGAGGCTTAAAGAGAATGCAAGAGCTGCGCGGTGTCGCGCCGAAAACGCCGATCGTTGTCCACAAACCATTGGCGCGCCGCCTGACGGCGCGCGGCCTGCCCGTCTTTCCCGCTCTCCAGTACCAGCTGAATGGTGGCCTCAAGCGCGTCGACGTCCACGAAATAGCGCGTGCCCACGCCCATCGGCGACGAGTGCGTCCACGGCACCAGAAACCCAGTGGCCGGGGTGACGACTTCCGTCATCGGCGGCGCGTCGGTGCTGATCACGACGCCCCCCACGCTGAGGGCTTCGACAATGCAGTGGCCGAACCCTTCGGCTTCGGATGGCTGGAGGTGCAGCCACGCGTCATTCTGCAGCGCACGCAACGCCTCGTCGGTCAGCAGACCGCGATGCGCCGTGACATTGGCCGGGAGATCGCCCGGGATCATCTCGGATCGCCCCACCACGGTGAGCATCGGCCACTCGGGATGGCGGCGCCAGCAGGCAATCAGCGCCGCCGTCCCTTTGAACTCCGAGCGACCGGCCACATGCAGGATGCCCTCCTGGGGGCCGTCCCAGGTCGGGTCCAGCCGGTCCACCGAAGTAAATCCCGTCCAGTGCACCTCCGCCCCGCAGTCAGCGAAGAGACGCGCCGCTTCCCGGGAATTACAGAGGATGACATCCACCAACGGCAGCAGCGGCCAGTCGGTGGGTTCGAACCACTCCTGCATCGGCATGAACGCCGATCGCCGCGCGGTGTGAAAGGCGGCGGGGACGAGTGACTCCACGAACACATTGAGACGGGTGCGCTGCTGCCGTGGCAACCATGACCGCACCCGGGCCCGGTACCGTTCGCCGCGCCGCCGAACCGGAATACCCTCGTGCGCCACCTGAAACCCGGCGTCGACCAGCACCTCGCGCAAGATGCCCGCGTGGCGGCTCAATCCGGCATTGTTTTGGTGCAGATAGACCTGGGCAGCGTGCATAGGGCAGGTTCAGCGAAAAAAGGACCACTCGGCCCGACACGGTGGGGACGAGGCAACGCACGCCTCGTAACCCACCGCACCGGAACGGATCCCTGCGGCCCCCGACTGCGCCACCAACGGGTGGCAGGGGATCGCGCCCCCGGCCACCACCGGGCCCTTAAAACTCCGTAGCCCCGCCTTTCCGGCGCGGTTCCCGCTCCGCCCGGCCATAAGTCCCGGCATCGTTCCGGGAAATCTTCCGTCGGGCCACCAGCGCTTCGAGGACCAGTTCACAGGCCACGACGATCATGGCATCATCGCCACGCGGGGCGAGCCCCAGTGCCGTGACGATATCCACCAGGCCTGGCACCGTCGCGAGCCCCTGCTTGACCAGCGACAGCGGCACATCGTCGGCCACCTGCAGCGCGCGTCCCGCGTCGAACCAGATCACGATCTCGTCGGTGTCGAGATCGCCCGCCCGTTCCCGCAACGTCGCATCACAGGCCCGGCGGATGAGATCGCGTGCAATCGTGGCGCCACCCACCAGCTCGCCTTCGTACTCGAGTTCGATCTTGCCGGTGATGGCGGGCAGGGCACTGTACACGTCCGTAATGCGCGGAACCGCCTCCGTGTCACCAGCGCGCAACGCGCGCTGTTCGGCGTTGGAGACGACATTCTCCATCACCGTGATCGGCATGCGCTGCGAAACGCCGGAACGCTTATCGATCCGCTTGTCGTCGCGCGCTTCGAAGGCCACCCGCTCGACCACCTCTTCAATCAGATCCGGAATACGCACCGCAACGCCACCATCGCGGTGCGTCCAGGCCTCTTGCTTCGTGATCGTCACGCCGAGGGCCACGTCCTCCGGATAGTGCGTGATGATCTCGCTGCCAATCCGGTCTTTGAGCGGCGTAATGATCTTCCCGCGAGCGGTGTAATCCTCGGGATTCGCCGTGAAGCAGAGGAGCACATCCAGCGCGAGGCGCACCGGATAGCCCTTAATCTGGACATCCCCTTCCTGCATGATGTTGAAGAGGCCGACCTGTACTTTCCCGGCCAGATCCGGGAGCTCATTCAGGGCGAAGATGCCGCGGTTGGCGCG
This sequence comes from Gemmatimonadaceae bacterium, assembly GCA_037134115.1. Classification (GTDB taxonomy): domain Bacteria; phylum Gemmatimonadota; class Gemmatimonadetes; order Gemmatimonadales; family Gemmatimonadaceae; genus Gemmatimonas. The sequence continues at coordinate 2,867 of JBAXMW010000022.1, forward strand.
CGGCAGCATGCCGTAGTGCATCGTGAGTTCATCGCCAAGCAGATGGCCGCCCCGGGCCGCCTTGATCGGGTCCACATCACCGATGATATCGGCGATCGTCGCATCAGGGGTCGCCAACTTCTCGACATACCGCTGGTCGCGTTGCACCCACGCAATCGGCGTCTCATCGCCCTGCTCAGCGATCAGCTGCCGGGCGTATTTGGAGATCGGCGCGAAGGGATTGTCATTCACTTCGCTTCCGGCCACGACCGGCATCTGCTCATCGAGCAGCGTGACCAGCGCGCGGAGGATCCGGGACTTCGCCTGTCCGCGGAGTCCGAGGAGGATGAAGTTGTGCCGCGACAGCAGCGCGTTGACGATCTGCGGCATGACGGTGTCCTCGTAGCCGAGGACCCCCCGGAAGAGCGGGCCGCCGGCTCGGAGCTTCGCGATCAGGTTGCGGCGAATCTCATCTTTAACGCTGGCGGGACGGGAGGTGGCATACGCCGAGCGGCGGAGCGCGCCAAGCGTGTCGGGAAGACGGGACACAAACCCTCGAGGGCTGGAGGAAGCAACGACCTGGTGATCAGCACATGGAGGGGCGCGCTGGTTCCCGAGCCGTCGGATGGACGACCAAAACCCTGAAATCCCGGTCAGGACTCACGGTCCAAAGCGTTCAACAACCGGTTGCGGAGCCGAACTGCTTGTCCTGCTAGGGGTTGACTCGCGTCACAGCTGGGCAACACGGTCTTGACAGCTGTTTTTCTGTCTGTACATTGCCTGTGCTTGAACCCCGTCGGGTCCCACCGGGGGGGCCGTGCGCTTCCCTGACGCACGGCGCATCCTACGCCATTGCTCGGAGATTTATCATGAAGCGCATCGCTCTGTTCGCCGTTGCTGGTCTCGTGTTCGCCGCCTGCTCCGCCAAGGAAGAGGCCCCGAAGGCTGATTCGGCCGCCGCTGCCCCGGCCGCTGAGCCGGCTGCCGCCCCGGCCATGGACACGACCAAGAAGGATTCCGCTGCTGCGCCGGCCGCTGCCGCGCCGGCCAAGGATTCGGTCAAGCACTAAGCTCGACCAGTCGATACGGGCCTCGGCCCGCATCACCACACGGGGCGCGTTCTTCGGAACGCGCCCCGTTGTGCGTTCCCCCCTACGGCGCCCCAAACGGTAACGCGACCACCGTCGCCGTCATGCGGTCAGACCCCTGCATCACCGTCACGGTTCCACCCACGGGGAGCTCTCGGCGAAGCATGGCCAAGGCAATCGGACCGTGCGCCGGGGAGTCCACGGCGCTCCGGACCGTCCCAATGACGGCATCTTCTGCCCCCAGCACCGTCGCGCCGGGCTCGAGCACCCGCGCGGAAGCCAGCCCGCGCAGCTGTCGGTTGACGTGCCCCCGGAAGTGAATGCGGGCCACGGTTTCCTGCCCGGTGTAGCACCCCTTGGTGAAGGAGATCGCGCCCAACGCGTCCAGGTTGGCTTCCTGGGCCAGCGTCTCGCTGTCCATCTCCACGCCGAGTGCCGGCCATCCCGCCTCGACTCGCAGGACCGTGGCCAGTGCGGGACTCGCCCGATGGCCCCCCGGCGCATCGAGCGCCGCGCGGAGTGATGCACTCGCCGCATCCCCCGCAACCAGCAGCAGCGCCGAGGGGGCGGACAGGCCGAAGGGGGCCGGGACGACGTGCCAGCCGTCCCGTGCCAACGCCTCCGCCGAGGGGGGCGTCATGGCCTCCTCGAAGGCGGTGCGTACCGCGGGAACGGCAGCGCCCGTCAGCAGGACGCCATGCCACTGCGCCGAGACGTCGGTCATCACGGAGAGCCGCGGATTGACGTATTTGCGGATCATCGCCTGCCACGCGTCGGCGCCCGCCGTCGGGGCCCAGATCAGCACCGTGGTCGGATCATGGCGCACCAGGAGCAGGTCGGTCACCACTTTGCCCTTCGCCGTGAGCGCGGCGGCATGCTGCGCCTGCCCCACCGGGAGTGCGACCACATCGTTGGTCACGAGGCCGTTCAGCGCTTCGACGGTCTTGGGCCCCTGACACTGAAACCAGCGCCCCTCAAGCGGCCACCAGACGACGCCCGTCGCCCGGGCTGTAGCGGCGGCGTGATCGGCCGCGGTGAGGACCGGAACCGAGAAGGGAGCGGTCGCGGGAGGGGTGCTGGAAGCGTCGGTCGTCATGCGCGAAGAGTAGCGGAGGCGATCGCCGTCGCGTAGCGACTCGCCTCATGAATGGTGGTGCGGGCGATCGGTGGCCAGACGGCGAGCCGCTGGGCGATGGCGCGATACGACTGCGCGGCGGTGGAGCTCGCGGTGGAGCTCGCGGTGGAGCTCGCGGCCACGGAGGGATCCACGCGAGGCGGGCCATCGTCGGCACAGCGCACAAGGGCGGCCAGCGCATCGAGTCCCGCCTGCCGCAGCATCCCCTCGACCTCACGCCGCGCAGAATCCGCGCGCAGGACAATCCGCGCCCCCCGCGCCTGTGCCGCCAGCAGCGGCGACACCACACCCGCGTGCAGCGCGATCCCTTGGGCACAGCGCGTGCGCCACGCCGATTCCGCCTGGAGGGCGCAGAGCGTCACGCGCGTAGGATCGGCACGCTGCAGATCGGGCGGCATCAACGCGACGGCCGCCTCCTCAAAGGTGCGACCAGGGAGCAGGTCGGCCACCGCGTCGATGGGCGTCTGGCGCATGGCCGGATCCACCGCCCGCAACGCGTCGCGCAGCACCGTACAGCGCGCGGGCAAGGTGTCGACCAGCACGCCATCAAACGCCACCACATGCACCAGCAGTCCGTCGACGCCGCCAGACGGCTCAGGCACGGGGCGATGCATCTCCGGCGGCGCTGCTCCCGCGATAGCTCGCGTCGAGCAATTCCACCGGGTGGACCGCCCGCGTGGGCACGCCGCGCTGGATCAGCCCCGCCCCAATCTGCATCAGGCAGCCCGGATTGCCCGTCGCCACCACCGCCGCGCCCGTCTCTGCGATACGATCCAGCTTGGGGGCGAGCACCGCATTGGAGGTGTCCGGTTCCACCAGATTGTAAATCCCCGCACTCCCGCAGCACTGATCGGCATCGACCAGCGGGACCAGCGTCATCCCCGGAATGGCGCTGAGCACCGCCATCGGCGGTGTCACCACGCGCTGCGCATGCATCTGGTGGCAAGGCGGATCATGGGTCACGCGCAGTGGCAACGCCCCACCCGTTACTGGACCACAGGCCGCCAGCAGTTCGCTGACATCGCTCGTGCGTGCGGCCACGGCGGTCGCCCGGGCGGCCCACGCCGGATCATCCGCGAGCAGATGTCCGTATTGCTTGAGCATCGCGCCGCACCCGGCGGAGTTCACCGCGATGCGCGCGGTGGGATGCTGTTCGAAGGCCGCAATGTTCCGACGCGCCAACGCGCGCGCTTGCGCGAGATCGCCGGCGTGCGCATGCAACGCGCCACAGCAATGCTGCGCAGCGGTCGCGAGCACGGTGTACCCATTGTGCGTGAGGACGCGCTCCGTCGCGGCATTCACATGACCGAAGAGCCCATCCATCACGCACCCCTGCAGACAGGTCACCGTCGTCGGTGTGGCGTCAGAGGTCGTGCGCGCGGTCGGTGGCGGTGCGGCCGGACGCGTCGCTCCCGGACGCGTCGCTCCCGGACGCGTCGCTGCCGACGGCGTGGGGAACCGCTGCGGCGTGGTGGAGGCGAGCATCGCCATCGGAAAGGCGAGACGCTCCGGCAAGAGGCGCGCGAACAGTTGCGGCAGTCGCGTCGCGCGGAACATGCGTGCCCCGAGCAACGTCACGCGCAACAGCCGCGTCCGCGCAAAGACGGCGAGCACCAACCGCGCCACCGCCGGCACGCCGCGCACCGGCAACAGCGTGGCCCGCGTCGCTTCGAGCAAATCGCCGTAGGGCACGCCAGACGGACAGGCTGTTTCGCAGCCACGACAGCCGAGGCAGCGATCGAGATGTCGCCCAACATCGGGATCGGTGAGCGGAAGGTGACCATCTAACAGTTGCCGCATCAGCACGAGCCGCCCGCGCGGGCTGTCGTTCTCATCTTCCAGCGTGACATAGGTGGGGCACGCCTGCAGGCAAAAGCCACAATGCACGCAGGCATCCAGTCCCGCACTCGCGGCGGCGAGTGGCGTGCCGGGCAGGGCACAGCCGCTGGCGCCCGACGCGGTGGTCGTACCCGCTGACGTATGGGCCATGTTATCGCGCTCCTGCCGAGGTCGACGACGCCGTCCGGCCCAGGATGCCGGGGTTCAGCACACCGGCCGGATCGAACCGCTGCTGCAGTCGCTGGGAGATCGGATCGCCCACCGCTGATGGGACATGGTCCCACCACGCCATCGGCAACCGCTCCGCGATGACCCCCGGTGGGAGCGGCGTGGAGGCCGGTGTCGTTGGATGCGCCGGGAGTGTGGCACTGCACCGCACCGTGCCACGCAGGGGGTCGCCGAGGAGCTGTATGTCGCTCGCCCCCTGCGCGACACACCAGCGGTGCAACGCCTCCATCGTGGCCGCCGTCTGCAGTGGCGCCTGCGTCTGCCGCACCACGGCCCGATCGGCGTCGAGTCCGCGGACAGTGCGCCACATTGCGGACGGGACGCGCGTCACAGGACCCACCGTTGCCAGCGCCTCTTCCTGCGCCGCGACGGCGGCGTGATTGCCGGTGCCTCGGGCCAGCAACACCGCTGGCGCATCCGCATGCCCCGACGCTGCACCGACGGTACGGGCGGCCTCGTGGGTGAGCAACAGGCAGGCCGAGAGCGTGGCGGTGTAGGGGAGGAGCGGCGCACAGTTGAGACGCGAGACCAACGATGACAGCACCGTCGACGCCGCGCTCTCCAGAGGGACCACCCACGTCGCATCATCGGCCGGACGCGCATGCAGTCGCAGGCTCATACTCGTCAGCACCCCAAGCGTCCCCCACGCGCCCGTGCTCATGCGCACGAGATCGAAGCCGGCCACATTCTTCACCACACGCCCACCGGCCTGCACCGGCGTGCCATCGCCCGTGACGAAGCCGATGCCCAGTACGAGATCGCGGGCACGACCGTACCCGAGGGATAACGGACCATGCGAGGCGGTCGCGATGGTGGCCCCGATCGTGCCGCCGTCACCATCCTCGTTTGAACCCCACGGATCCAGCGCGAGCCACTGATCATGCGCGGCGGTGATGGCCGAAAGCTCTCGCAGCGTCATCCCCGCGCCCACGGTGATCACGAGATCATCCGGCACATATTCCAGCACCTGCGACAGGGCACGGGTGCTTAGCTGTTGGTGCGCGTGCACTGGACGCCCGGCGTCCATCCACTCGCCCGCGCCGCGAATGCGCAGCGGCGTCTGCGTCGCATGCGCCTCACGCACGATGGCACGCAGCGCGGCGACATCGGCCGGTTCGTGCAGCGAGGTGGACGCGAAGGCAGGGACGCTCATCGCGACGCACTCCCATGCCATTCCCGGCAGGCGCGCACCGGAATCACCTTGCCGGGATTCGCGCGCTGCTCGGGATCAAAGGCCGTCCGCGCCGCACACATCATGGCGAGGGAGTCGTCATCAAACAGACTGGGCATGTACGCCAGTTTATCGAGGCCCACTCCATGTTCCCCGGTGATCGACCCACCGGCGTCGATACACGCCTGCATGATCTCTTTCATCGCCGCATGAACTCGTGCGGACGCGACCGGATCATTGGCATCGTACGGAATGTTGGGATGCAGGTTGCCATCACCCGCATGAAACACATTGCACACCTGCACCTGATGCCGTGCGCTGATCTCGGCGATGGTGCGCAAGACGGCCGGGAGCTGCGTGCGTGGCACCACGGCATCCTGTACCACCAGCGACGGTGCAATTCGGCCCATGGCGCCAAAGGCTTTCTTGCGCCCCTGCCAGAGCCGAGCGCGCTCCGTCTCACTCGTGGCGGTGCGCACCTCGCGTGCGCCGGCCGCGTGGCAACAGGCCGTAATCGCCGCCACGTCATCGGGGACGCCCGCGGAGAGCCCATCCACCTCACAGAGCAGGACCGCCGCGGCATCGATCGGATAGCCGGCCGCATAGATCGAGGCCTCTACCGCGCGAATGGTGGGATTATCCATCATCTCCAACGCGGCGGGGACAATGCCCGTCGCGACGATCGCGGAGACGGCCCGCGCCGCCGCATCGACACTCGGAAAGTCCGCGAGGATCGTGCAGATCGTCTGCGGTTGCGGCAGCAGGCGAACCCACACATCGGTCGCGACGCCGAAGCAGCCTTCGCTCCCAATGAACAGCCCGAGGAGATCGTACCCCTCCGTCTCGCCGTAGGGATCCCCGAACCGACGCACGGTGCCATCCGGCAGCACGACCTCGAGGGCCACGACATGGTTCAGCGTGACGCCGTACTTGAGGCAGTGCGGGCCACCGGCGTTCTCGGCGACGTTGCCCCCAATGGTGCAGGCGGTCTGGCTGGAGGGATCGGGCGCGAAGAGGAGCCCGGCCGGTGCGACCGCGCGCGTGAGGCGCGCATTGACGACGCCGGGCTCGACATGCGCGACGCGATTGGCCGCATCGATCTCGACAATACGCGTGAGCCGATTGAGGCCGATCAGGACCACGTGGTCGGCCAGCGCGCCTCCCGAGAGGCCGGTGCCCGCACCACGCGGCACGAAGGGGACCCCAGCGGCGGCCAGCAGCCGCACCACCGCCACGACTTCGTCGCGTGTCCCCGGGAAGACGGCGAGCTGCGGCATGGCTTGCAATCCGGGTAAGCCATCGGAGACAAAGACCGCCAGCTCCGCCGGGCGTTCACGGACCCAGCGTGCTCCTACAATCGCGGCCAACTGCTGCGCCAACGCCCGCGGGGCGGGCACCGAGCCAGCGGTGGGCACGGATCGGGATGCCAGTGGGGTGGTGGCCATGGCGAATGCGGGCGCGGTCGGCAGTGCGGTCGTCAGCGCGCCTGTCGCACGCGTTCGACGATCGCCCGCAGCCCCGCCAGTTCGAAGGGCTTCGGCAGCACGTACGGGTGCGTGTGCAGCACGCTCGCCGCCGCGGCATCACTGACGGAATCGCCGGTCGTCAGGATCGTCCGTGCGGCGAGCGTCGGGCGCGTGGCCTGCAACTGCGCCAGAATGGCATCGCCGTTGAGTCCTGGGAGATGCAGGTCGCACAGGATGACGGCGACCTCGTCGTCGTCCGTGATGGCGGCCACCTGCTCCAACGCCTCCGGCCCGGTGGCGGCTTCCGCGACGGTGTACCCCTGCCGCTCGAACCAGCGCCGCAGCGCGAATCGAATACCAGGTTCATCGTCGATGAGAAGGGCCAGCGGCATCGCGATCTGGAGCGAAGGAATCACCGGGCCGTGGTCGGGCGGTCCCGACGGAACGGCAAGGACCGGAACATAACACGAGCGGGCATCTGCCGGTGCAGGTGCCCGCTCGGCTCCGTGACGGAGCGTCCATCAACGGCTGCTTCCGGTCGCTGCGTTATGCCGCGCCCCAGAAGCCCGCGAGGGCGCGACCATCCGGAGATTCCCGCAGCTTTTCAAAGGCCCGTTCACGGATCTGCCGGATGCGTTCGCGGGTGACGCCCATAAGCGCCCCGATCCGTTCCAGCGTCATCGCTTCCGCGCCATCGTCCAACCCGTAGTACAGATACAGGATCTTCCGCTCCCGGGGCGTGAGGTACTTCCGGAAGACGCGGTCGATGAACTCCCGCATGAGACGGAAGTCGGTGCCGTCTTCGATATCGGCGTGCGTTTCGCCGGCGAACCGCTCGCCGAGGGTGGACGCATCGCGCTCCTGCCGATCGACGGGCGCATCGAGAGAGACTTCCGTGCTGCTGATTTGCCGGGCGTTGTGCACCTGCTCCACCGGCTCGGCGAGCAGCTTGGCGATTTCCTCATCGGTCGGCTCACGGTTGAGCACCTGATTGAGGATCATCTCCGCGCGGGCCATGCGGATGAGCTGCGAATTCTGGTTGAGCGGAATCCGCACGCTCCGCGTCTGCTCGGCCAGCGCCTTCAGCACCGCCTGCCGCACCCACCACACCGCGTATGAGATGAACTTGACCCCCTGATCCGGGTCAAACTTCCGCACCGCCTTGAGCAGCCCTTCGTTGCCGATGGCGACGAGTTCGGACAGGTCGAGACCGTGGCCTTGGTACTTCTTCACGTACGAGATGACAAAGCGCAGGTTGGCCGTGACCAGGCGTTCCGCGGCGGATTCATCACCCTTCTGCGCCAATCGCGCCAGACGCCGCTCTTCGGCAGCATCGGTGATCAGCGGCAGCTTCTGGATGTCGTGGAGGTACTGGTCGAACGCCGTGGAAGGGGAGGAACGGAAGAAGCCGCGTGAGCGGGCCTCAGAGGTTCTGGTCGCGGCTGCTGCCTGCATGCTTGCCCTCGCCGTCATGGTACCGGAGGCATCGGGAGATCAATCTGGAGCAGACTGATCAAGGGTAGGACCGACACGATAAGTGCGAGTATCGGAGCCGTCAACAAAATCTTTTCCGTGCCACGCAATTTTCTGCGACATCATGTGGCTTCGCCCGGCCTGTGCGTGCGATTGGCGAGTTGTCCACAATGATGCACATGTTGGTGTTGGACCATCTGGTCCAACATGTACGAACCGAGTGGCGCGTGTGCGCGGTCGCGCAGCGGCACATGCCGATGGGGAACGCACAACGCCGTGCAGACCAAGGGTCCGCACGGCGCTGTTAGCGTAACATGGTGATTCCTCCCTTGCGCGCAGCGACGAAGGTCGCTACGCGGGAACAGCGCCTTACTGTGGCGTCTGCCCCTGGCGCTTCCGGCGACGCGCCACCATGCCGATGGCGGCGAGCCCCGAGAGCATCAACGCGTAGGTGGACGGTTCCGGCACCGTGGAGGTGTCCTGACCCACCGTAAAGCCGCTCCAATTCTCCGCATCGGTCGTCTCGAACGTCAGCGTGCTGTAAATCCCGTTGAAGCGGATCAATCCGGCGAACTCATTGCCGGTCAGCGTGTTGCCCAGCACCGAGTAGGTGCCGGTGCCCCAGTAGCCGGCGTTGGTGGTGTTGTCGCCGAGGACGCTGAAGGGATCGGAGAAGGTCAGCGTCACGGGGTTCGGTCCGGTCAGGTTCCCAAGACTGTTGAACGCGAGCACCGGATTCTCGATCGGGGTGGCGAAGGTGATGATCGCGCGCAGGGGTCCCACGAACTGCACGATCCCCGGATTGGATGGCGCCAAGCCAGCATACGGCGCACCCGGTGACCAGAAGTTGTACGGTGGGTTCGGGGCGCTCGTGGAATAGGGGGACAGGCCGCCGCAGGCGGCACCGCTGGCGTTCATGACGCCCGCGTACTGACCGGAAGAGGTAGTCAGCTGCACGCTCGTTGCGCCGATGCTGCCATTGACGACGGTGCCCGGGCAGGAGCCCGGCAACGTCCAGGAGGTCCAGATTTGCGCGTGCGCCACAGCAGGTGTGGCACTCACGACACAGGCCGCGAGAATGCTGATCAGGCGGAACGTCTTCTTCATCGTCGGAAACCTTGGAGAGGTGGAGTCATTGTCCTGCTACGCTGTCCACCGTACCCGGCAATTCCCGTGCCGGACGAGCTTATGGATGAGCTCGCTAAGTTTCTGTGCTGTCGTGACTTACGGTGCGCGTTGTCGCCACCGTGCGGTCGTATGGCTGAGCTCGCCAGCCGCCGTGCGGGCTCAGCCGAAGGAGGCGTGGACGGCCTGCCGGACCACGTCGTCGGCGACGGGCACCGACCAATGACCGTCCCCCGTCTCCATCTCCCCAATGCCGCGCGGGAGCGCATACCGCACCATCCCGCCACGGGCCTTCTTATCGCCGCGGGTGGCCTCGACCACACCGTCCGCCGTCAACGCCGCTGGGATCGTCCACGGCAGCCCGGCCATCCGCACCGCCTCGGCAATGGCCAGATGGAGCCCCGCAGGCGCCAGCCCGAGCTGCTCGGCGATCCGGGCTTCCACCACCATGCCGATCGCCACCGCTTCGCCATGCGCCATCGTGAAGTGGAGCTCGCGTTCGATGGCGTGGGCGATCGTGTGCCCAAAATTGAGCACCTGCCGCAGCCCGCCTTCCCGGGTGTCCTCGGCCACGACATCCGCCTTGATGCGGACACTCCCCGCCACCAGCGTGGCCAGCTCGCCGATGACGGCCGATGCCGTCGTCGGCGCGGACCACGCCGACTCGGCGGCCAGCCGCGGCAGCGCCTGCAACACGGTATCGAAGTAGGCGGCATCGGCGATCACGCCATGCTTGATCATTTCCGCCAGCCCCGCGCGGCGCAGCGATGTGGGCAGGGTGCGCAGCACCCCGGGGTCCATCACCACCGCTGACGGATTGTGAAAGGCGCCCACCAGATTCTTCCCATACGGGGAATCGACCGCGGTCTTTCCCCCGACGGCGGCATCGACCATCGCCAGCAATGTGGTCGGCACCTGCACGACCGGGATCCCGCGCATGAAGGTCGCCGCCACAAAACCGGCGAGATCTCCAATGACGCCACCGCCGAGTGCGATGATGGTGGTGTCACGTCCCGCGCCCCACTCGCAGAGGGCGTCCGTCAGCGCCCCCCACTGCGCCCGGGTCTTTTCCTGCTCACCGGGCGGAATGGTGAAGAGCTGGGTGGTGGCGGCCGGAAACTGCGACAGGACCGGCGCCGCATGCAGCGGGGCCACGGTGTCGTCGCTGATGATCGCCACGCGATGTCCCGGGGCAACCGCAGCCACAATCGGGGCCAGCGCGGACAGCGCCCCCTCGTGGCAATACACGGGATACTCCAGCGGGACCGGCAGCGGACCCGGCACGCGGGCCGACATTACCAGGTCACTTCACCGGCACCGGCGCGCCGATTCGCCACCCGGGCCAGCATGAACAGCAGGTCGGAGAGCCGATTGAGATAAATCACCACCAGCGTCGGCAACTCGATCTCATGCGCCAGCGTGACCACGCGCCGCTCGGCCCGACGGCAGACCGTGCGCGCGACGTGGAGCGCGGCGGCCTTCGGGGTGCCGCCGGGGATGATGAAGCTGCGGAGCGGCTCCAGCTCCTGCTCGCAGGCGTCGATCGCCGATTCCAGCTCCGCGATCCGCTGCTCGTCAATGCGTGCCTTGCTCAGCTGCTCGCGCATCTTGTCATGGTCCGGCGTCGCCAGCAGGGCGCCGATCGCAAACAAGTCCCGCTGCACGGGGACCAGCACTTCGTCGATCCGCGGCATCATGTCGATGGAGCGGGCCATCCCGAGGGCGGCATTCAGCTCGTCCACGTCCCCGTACGCCTCAACGCGCGGGTGGTCCTTTTCCACGCGCCCACCGCCAAACAACGCGGTGGCGCCTTCATCGCCGGTTCGGGTATAGATCTTCATACGCGGAACATAACGGGATTGGCCTCGTACGTTATCTTTCCCGGATGACCATCCATCCCCTCCGCGACCTGACCATCATCGGGGGCGGGCCGACTGGCCTGTTCGCCCTGTTTTATGCCGGCATGCGTGGCGCCACGGCCCAGGTCGTGGACGCGCTCCCCGAGCTCGGCGGTCAGCTGACCGCCCTGTATCCCGAGAAGTTCATTTTCGACGTGGCCGGCTTCCCGAAAGTGCTGGCCAAGGACCTCGTCCGCTCGCTGACCGAACAGGCCGCCCAGTTCCATCAGGAGACGGGGCTGCCGGCCCATCTGGGGCAGCGCGTGATCGGGTTGGAAGAAGCCGACGGCCACTTTGTCCTCGTGACCGAAACGGACCGTTTCCCGACGAAGGCCGTGGTGCTGGCCGCCGGGATCGGTGCCTTCCGGCCACGCAAGCTGCCGCAGCCCTTCGCCGAGTCGTGGTATGGCCGCGGGATTCAGGCGCTCGTCTCCACCCCCGAGTCCTACACGGACCAGGATGTGGTGATCATCGGGGGGGGTGACTCGGCGTTCGACTGGTGCGCGCAGCTGCGCCATCGGGCGCGGTCGGTCACGCTGGTGCACCGCAGCGACCGCTTCCGGGCCCATGCCGCGACGGTGGCCGAGGTGACCGCCGCGGCTGCCGCGGCTGCCGCGGGCGATGGACGGGTGGCGATCCATACGTTCCACGAGCTCGATGCCATCATGGGCGAGGATCGGATCACGGGGATCCGCCTCAAGGACGTCAAGACGAAAGAGACGCGCGAGCTGCCGGCCGATGTCGTTCTCCCGATGCTGGGCTACGTCAGTGATCTGGGGGCGCTGCTGGAATGGGGGCTCCAGATCGAAAAGGACGAGATTCTGGTGAACAGCCAGATGGAGACGGGGCGCCCCGGCATTTATGCCGCGGGGGACATCACCACCTACCCGGGCAAGCTCAAGCTCATCGCGGCGGGCTTCGGGGAGGCGGCGGTCGCCGTCAATCAGGCCGTGCACTGGATCTACCCGGATAAGAAGGTCACCCCGGGGCATTCGTCGAACCTGGCGATCTTCGGGCAGAAGGACGACTGATCGCCACGTGGCACGACCCCTCGCACGTCTTGCCCGGTTGCTGCTGACAGGGACCGCCGCCATGGCTGCGGTGGCGGTGCCCCGGCTCGGGGCGCAGGATCTGACCTGTGATCGGGGCGATCGGGAGGTCCGTGGGGTCCGATTTGTTGGGGCGCAAGAGTTTTCGGCCGCCACGCTCGCCGCCACGGTGGTGACGGTCCCGTCCGCCGTGGCCGGGCTGCCAGTGGTTGGGGAACGTCGCTGTCTGGATCCGGTGGAGTTTGCCCGCGATGTCCAGCGGCTGCTCACGCTGTACCGGCGGCGCGGGTTCCCCGACGTGCAGGTGGATACGCAGGTCACCACGGTGCGTCCGGGGCGCATTCAGGTGACCTTCGTGATTCGGGAAGGCGCGCCGGTGCGTGTCTCTGCCCTGACACTCGTGGGATTGGAAACACACCCGGAGTTGCCGGCGCTGGCACGCGACTTTCCGCTCCGCGTGGGCGGGGTGTTTGATCGCGGGGCCCTCGAGGCGGGGCGCGACTCGCTCGTGCGGCGGATGCGCAATCGGGGCTGGCCACAGGCGGAAGCGCTGCTCGCCTACACCACCGACACCCCTGCGCGCACGACGGCGGTTGAGGTGCGGGTGGTGCCAGGCACCCGGGCGCGACTCGGCCAGGTGACGCTGCGCGTCGACACGAGCGGCAATCGCCCGCGCCATGTCACCGATGCGACCATCCGTCGCGCGCTGGCGCTGACGCCGGGTGACTGGTTTTCGGCGCGCGCGATCATTGATGCGCAGCGCAATGTCTACCAGACCGATGCGTTTCAACGGGTCGATGTGCAGCCCGATTCCGTGCAGCCCCCGGGCGATTCGATCGTGAATCTCGTCGCGACGCTGGTGGAGGGGGATCGGTGGGTGGCCAGTAGTGGTCTCGGCTGGGCCACGCTCGATTGCTTCCGGGCGCAGGGCGCACTGACCGATCGGGATTTTCTCCCCATGGCGCAGCGGCTCGAGTTGACCGCGCGGGTGAGCAAGATCGGCATCGGCGCGCCGCTGAACGGTGCCCCGTCCCTCTGTCAGGGCCAGGCGCGTGCCGATCCGTACAGCGCCACGCTGAACTACTACGCCTCGATGACGGTGGGCCCGTCCATGCGGCGTGCCGGCCAGCGGGTGCCCACGATCACGGTCTTCAGCTCCACGCTGTCGGAATACAAGGCGTATCTGCGGCGCACGCCCATTGGGGGCAGTGTGGCGTGGACGCAGCCGTTCAGCACGCGCGTTCCGGGGACGTTGTCGTATCAGCTGGAGTTGGGGCGCACAGAGGCCGAGCCCGCGTTTTTCTGTGCCGTCTTCAACGCCTGTGATGCCGATGCCCGCCGCTTCTTGCAGCGGAATAACCGGCTGGCCGCCCTCGAGTATGCGGTCGCGTGGACCCGCAGTGATGATCCCGTGCGCCCCACCAGCAGCACGACGGTGCGGATGAACGTACGGCATGCCTCCACGTGGATTGGCTCGGACGCGACCCAGCAATTCAACCGCGCCACCGGTGACGCCACGTGGACGCGCCTCGTGGGGCGCGGGCTCACGGTCACCGCGCATCTGCGCGGTGGGTTGGTGCTCGGTGGCTCGACCTCGCCCACGCTGCGCCGCTTCGTGCCCCCGCAGGAGCGGTTGTACGCCGGCGGTCCCACGACGGTGCGCGGCTTCCGGCAGAATGAATTGGGACCGGCGGTGTACATCGTCAGCGGCTACAAGACCGTCATCGATCGCGGCACTACCTATTTCCGCGCGGATAGCACCGTCGTGACGGAACGGGTGGTGCCGGCGGGTGGGAATTCGCTCGTGGTGGCGAACCTTGAACTGCAGGGCCCGAGTCCCTTCGCGCCACGGCTGCTGCAGTGGGCGTTGTTCACCGACGCGGGTCGTCTCTGGGATCGCGGATCCCGTGGCGCCGCGCCGCTCACCACGGACGATGGTCCGCTGATCAAGATCACGCCGGGGTTCGGTGTCCGCATCGTCTCACCGTTCGGCGCGATTCGCATTGATCTGGGCTACAATCCGTATCGCCTGCCGAATGGCGCGGCGTACTACAACGCGCCGTTGCAGGGCGGGAGTGCGCCGCTGTACTGCGTGAGCCCAGACAATCAGTTGCCGGTGCAGGCTGGCGCCACGGCGGGGGCGCCGCCCGTGCAGGCGGCGGGCAGTTGCCCGTCGAGCTTCCGCCCCGGGCGCAGCGACAGCTTCCTGCGGCGCCTGAATCCCAGCATTTGGATCGGTCAGGCATTCTGATGGCCTGGCGTCGTCGCACCTTTGTCTTCGCGACTGCGGCCGCGCTCCTCGGGGTGGCGGTCGCTGGACTTGGTGCTGCGGCGGCGCTCACCCAAACGGATCCCGGGCGCGCGCTCTTGCTGCGGGCAGTCGTCCCAACACTCGATGCGCTGATCCCCGGCCGGCTGTATGTCGGACCGCTGCATGGGTCGCTGGTCACGGGTCTCTCGATCGATTCGCTCGATATCCGTGATCCGAGTGGCCGTCCCTTTGTACAGTCCGGGCCGATTCATGTCACGTATGATCTTCGCGATCTGCTCGATCGTCGGATCGTTCTGAAGTCACTCGAAGTCAGCCATCCGATTGTCACGTTGGTCGACTATGGCCGCAACGATTGGAACTGGCGTCGAGCCTTCCAGCGGGGGGGACCACCCACGGCGGCGGGACGCGGCGCGTTCGGGCGGTACATCACGATCGATACGGCGATCGTGCATGAAGCGACGGTGCTGCTGCATCAGGCGTGGACGCCGCCGGATTCGCTGCGCGGCGCCCGCGCCGACAGTGCCATCCGTTTTCAATTGCGGCGTCTCGACGAAGAGTTCCGGCAGGAGGATGGCCGGATCGTCCGGGTCATGCGCTTTGCGCGGGTGAACATCAATCTGGGGCGCACGCGTCTCGCCGATCCGGATACGGCTGGGCAGCGCTTCGCGATTCGCAAGCTCGATGTGGTCTGGGTCTTTCCCCCCTTCTGGTTCCACGATCTCAGTGGTGACTTGCGGATTCGCAATGACAGCTTGTGGGTCGATGGGGCGCGCTTCCGGTTGTCGAACTCAGCGGCCCACGGGAGCGCGATTGCCGCGTGGGGTGGCACCCAACCCGTGCGCTATGATATCCGGTTGCAGGGCGACACCGTCGCGCTCGCGGATCTCGCGTGGATCCAT
Organism: Gemmatimonadaceae bacterium; assembly: GCA_037134115.1. Lineage (GTDB taxonomy): Bacteria > Gemmatimonadota > Gemmatimonadetes > Gemmatimonadales > Gemmatimonadaceae > Gemmatimonas. Next base: position 18,489 of record JBAXMW010000022.1, read on the forward strand.
GAATCGGTGCCGCGCACGGGCGGTGGCCGCCTGCAGTTCACCATGCGCAACAACCCCGCCGATCTCTCCGTGATGGAATACGGCGTGCGCGACATGGATGTGCGCACGCTGCAGTCCCATCTGCTGGGGCGCATGACCTTTGGCGTTGGCGGGCCCGTGCTGCGCATGACCGATCTCGGGCTCGACCTGCGACCGGCGCATACCGCCCTGCTGCAGCATTTCAATGGTGGACCGCTGCCGTACGACTGGCAGGGCACGTTGTCTGGTCGAGTGGACGCCGCCGGTGGTCCCGTCACGGCATTTCAGTTGGATCGCGCGGCGCTCACGTATGATGATGCCCACGTGCCGGGGGCCCAGTCGCGCGGAGTGGCGTCTGGGCGGCTGAATCTGCTGCGGCCTGCGCAGGCCGTGCTGCTTGGGGTCGATCTGCAGCTGGACGCACTCGATCTGCGGACGCCACGGTTTGTGAATCCCGCATTCCCTCGGGTGAATGGCCTCGTGCGCGGACGCCTGCGCTTGGATTCGCTCTGGCGGGACGCCCGGTTCACGAATGCGGATCTGTATCATGTCGATGGCCCGGGCGCGCCGTCGCATCTCACGGGGTCCGGCCACTACACCCTGCAGGAACGTGGCGTCTGGTTCGATCTCGATCTGCAGGCCGAGCCGTTGGCGTACACGACGCTCTCCCGGTCGTATCCCGACATGCCGTTGCGTGGGACCGCGGTGGGTCCGATTCGTGCCACCGGTGTTGCTGAAGATTTTGCCTTGCAGCTCACGCTCGCCGGTGAAGGCGGCGAACTCACTTTTGCCGGTCGCGCCGAGGCGCGGGATTCCATCCTCGGCGGCACGGGGCAATTCACGATGCGCGGCGGGAATCTGCAAGCGCTCTTCGGCGAGTCGCGCGTGCCGACGTCGACGTTGGCCCTGTCGGGGGATGTGGCGGTGCGCGGCACCTCGTTCGCGTCGCTCGACGGCCGTGTGCATGCCCTGGTGGATCAGTATTCGCGCCTCGCGGATGCGCGCGTCTTTGGCGGCCAATTCGATGCGCGGTTTGCCAATGGGGTGATGGTGGTCGACTCGGCGATGCTGGAGAGCTCGGCGATGCGGCTGTCGGCGCGCGGCGGGATCGGTCTCCGCGCCGGCCGCAGCGATTCGTTGCGCTTTGTGATGGCGGTCGATTCGTTGGGTGGGCTGCGCCCCTGGTTGCAGGGGCGGGAACTCACCGAGGCGCTCGCGTTGCCGGTCGATACGCTCCGTGGCACCATGGAAATGCGTGGACAGCTGTCGGGATCGGTGGATACCCTCGATCCCGCGGGGCTCGCGCTGCGGGCGGAGGCCACCGTGAGCGAAATGGCCATTGGCGCGACGCGTGCGGGGCGCGGCGCGCTCACCGTACAGGTGCAGGATATCCTGCACGGCGGTGATGGTGTGGTCGATGTGGCGCTGGATTCCGCCGAACTGCTGGGGGTGCGCATTGCGTCGGTGATTGGCCGGTCCACCGTGTGGCATGGTCTCGCCGAACGCTTCGGCATCGCGCTGCGTACGCCATCCGATGCCCGCGTGACGGCAGCGGGCGGGGTGTCGCGTCAGGGCGAGGAGACGACGCTCCGACTGGATACGCTGACGATCCGTGTGGATAGTGGTGCGGCGGTACCGCGCGGCTTCCAGTTGCAGGGCCCTGCGGTCCTTCGCGTCGCTTCCGGCGGCACGAAAGTGCTCGACTCACTCGTGCTCGTGCACACCGATACGGGGCGCATCGCGCTGCGCGGCGCGATGGGCGCCGCCGGGCAGGTCCAGGGCGGCCTTGCGTTGGATCGGTTGCCCCTCGTCGATGTCGGTCGACTCGTCCAAGCACCGGGGTTGCGCGCCGGCACCGCCACGGCGGCGTTCACCCTCGCCGGAACCCGCGAGCGTCCGCAGATCGCCGGGACGTTGCGCCTCCGTGACGCCATCGCGGGCCCCATCCGGCTCGCGGCGCTGGATGTGCAGGCCCAATATGCGGCGCAACGGCTCGAACTCGATGCGGCACTCGCGGTCCGTGGGCAAACGGCCCTCACGGCGACCGCTTCGCTGCCGTTGGATCTGGCGCTGGTCTCAGGTCGCCCTCGACGGCTTGATGCGCCGTTGCGCGGACAACTCGTGACCGAACGCGCCGACTTGTCGCTCGTGGAGTCGCTCTTCCCGGCGGTCACCACCGCCGGTGGTCAGCTCTCCACGCGCATCGCCCTGACGGGGAGCTGGGAGCAGCCCCGGCTCCGCGGTCAGTTGCACATGGACAGTGCGTCGCTCTCCCTCGCGCCGCTCGGCATCCGCCTCGATCATCTCGCCGCCGACGTGGCGCTCGCCGACGATTCGATCCTCGTGCGCCGCGTTGGGGCCACGAGCGGAGCCCGCACGGACTCCGTGAATCTGCAGGGCGTGATCCGCCTCACCGATCCGCAGCGCCCAGCGTTTGATCTGCAGCTCGTGGCGAACGCCTTTCAGGCCGTCGATAAATCGCGGACCGCATCGCTCGTGTTGACCACCACCACACCACTCACCCTCACCGGAACCCGTGATGCGCCGCGCATTCGTGGTGCCGTGCGCATTGACCGGGGGCGCGTCTACATCCGGGCCCTCGCGCAGCAACGCGGGCTCGATCTCAACGACAGTGGGGACGGCGCGGATTCGGTCGGGCAGAGTGTGAATGGCCTGCTTCCGTCGGCGCCGAATGCGCTGGTGCAAAATCTCGTCCTGGACAATGTGCGCGTGAACATCGGCGATGATGTCTGGCTGCGCTCGCCGGAAGCCAATCTCAAGCTCGGGGGCTCGCTGCAGGTCACGCGCGCCTTGGGGCGCGATGGCGCCCGGGCGCGGCTCGCGCTGTCGGATTCGCTCGTGGTGGAGCGCGGGACCTACCAGCTGAATTTGGGGATCGCGCGCCCAAGCTTTGCCGTCGAACGTGGGGTCGTCCGCTTTTTTGGGGATCCGGATCTCGAGCCAGCCCTCGACATCACCGCGTTGCACACCGTGCGGGAGTTGCGGCCGAATTCCAACCGGCAGGATGTCCGGATTCGCGTGGGCATTGGGGGAACGCTGGATCGTCCGTCGCTCACGCTGGCGAGTGCGGACAATCCGCCGCTGCCGGAAAGCGATATGCTCAGCTATCTCGTGACCGGAGAGCCAGCCTACGCACTCCTCGGCACGACCTACGCCGATCAGGGGGCGACGCTCGCCTTGCGGCTGGCGGGGAGCTACCTGTCCAGTCGTCTCGCCGGGGGGCGGTTCGATGTGGTGCAGGTCGAGCCCACCGCGCTGGCCCCCGGCGAAGCGGCCAATCTCCGGGAAAACGGGCTGGGGATTCTCGCCTCGACGCGTGTCGGTGTGGGCGGTCAGGTGGCGCGGAACACGTATTTCACCTTCTCCACCGGGTTGTGTGGGCTGGCCCCGCAGACCTCCGGGGGGGGCGACGCCCTGTCGCTCTTCGCGCAGGGGCTCGGCGTGAAAGTGGAACGGCGATTCGAGCGGGGCGTCTCGGTCGCGGTCGGACTGGAACCGGGGTCGAGTGCCCAATCGTGCGGCCGTCTCGGGCTCTCGCGCACCTTCCAGCAAACGCCCCCGCAAATCGGCATCGACTTCTTTCGGATTTGGACGTTCTGACCCTGCGGCGGCGTTGCGCGCCCGACGCGCCAATCGTCTAGGTTGGTACATCCACCAATGAATGCGTGATGCCTGCGACCCCTGACTGCCGGATGATGATGCAGGCCCTCGACGTGATTGATCACGCAGGGTCCGCGGCAGCGCGTGTCGAAGCGACGGTGGAGATGCTGCAGGCGCTGGGGTACGCGCAGATCTTGGTCACGCTCCGGGACCCCTCACTGAATGTCACGCTGGCCGTTGGCCGCTCCGATGGGGCGGTGGTCACGGTCGGGGACGGTATGGACGGGGCCGCACTCCAAGCGATGCCCGGGGCGGTGTGGCGTCGCCGACTCGCCCAGTTGGAAAAGACCGGCGCGGCGGATCTGCACTGCCTTGATGGCGGGGAGGCGTGGGTCGCGCGTGAGTTCTTTGCCGCCGATCCGGTGGACTCGGATGATCTCGCCGCTTGGCGGTCGACGGACCTGATTGTGGGGCTCCTCCGCGGCGCGTCCCAGGAGCTGTTAGGGATCGTGGAGCTGGCGGGGCCCACGGATGGACGTCGCCCCACGGAGGCGCGGCAGGCGGAGATTACGGTGCTGCTGCGTCATCTGGCGGCGCGCCTGGCCTTCGATGGGTTGCATCATCTGGCGCAGCGTCGCGCCGAGCGGTTGCAACGGCTGCAAGAAGCGGGGGCCGCGATGGCGCGCTCCCTCGACGAAACCGCGATTCTCCGCGAACTCGCCCGGCAGGCATTCCGCGCGACCGGTGCCGAAGGCGTGGTGATTGGCGTGCCGGATCTTGAAGCAGATCGACTCGACATCACGATCCGGCTGCTCCGCGGCAGCGAACGGCCACGGGGGTCTGTCCGACTGGGGCAGGGGATCGTCGCCGAGGCGGTCCGTATGGGGATGCCCGTCCGGATCGGCGACCGCGTGGCCGATCGGGAGCGCGAGAAGGCGGGGCGTCCACCGTTCGCCTCGGTGCTCGATGTCGTCGGCGAGTATGGCCCAGCGGCCTCGGTGCTGGTGGTGCCGCTCCTCTCTGGCATTCAGTTGCTGGGGGTGCTGGCCGTGCACGCCGCGGCGGCCGAAGTCTTTAGTGCCGAAGATGAGGAAGTCCTCGCGACCATGGCCTCTCAGGCGGCGACGGCCGTGGCCAATGCTCGACGCTATGCCGAGAGTGAGCGCGAAGCTCGGCAGTCCGAAGCGCTGGCGGATGTCGCGCGGGCGGTCGGTGAATCGCTGCGGCTTGGGGAAGTGCTGCGGCTGATTCTGCGGCACACCGTGGCCCTGCTGCATGCCGAAGGGGCCTGTCTGGCGCTGCGCAAAGACGAGTATCTGCATATCGTCGCCGCGCATGGGGCGGCCGATGTGCTCGCGGGGGTGCATCTCCCCATTGGGTCGAGCATCATGGGGGCCGCCGTGTTGGAGGAAGCCGCGGTGGTCAGCAACAATCTCCGCGACGATCCCCGCGTCTCGCGTACCATTCGGCAGATGACGCAGATTCAGCGAACGGCGGTGGCGCCGCTCATGACTGCCAAGGGCACGATCGGGGCGCTCTGTGTCCTCAATCGGGCCCAGCCTTTCACCGACGACGATACGCGCATTCTGCAGCGGCTCGCCGATCAGGTGGCCGTCGCCGTCGTGAACGCCCGTCTGTTCGAAGAAGTCGAGCGGGCGACGCGCGAGTGGAAGGTCGCCTTCGATGCGATCGCCACCGGCATGGCGGTGCTCGACGACATGTTGCGCGTGCGGCGCTGTAATGCCCGGGCGGCGGAGTTGTGCAACCTCACGATCCCGAGCTTGCTGGACACGAGTCTGAGTGCCTCCCTCTTCGGGCACAGTCCGACCTCCCGCGCCGAGCTCGAAGGGCTGGTGCAACGCTCTCTGAACATGGCCGAGCCGGTCCGTGATGTCGTGCGCGATCCGACCGACGATCGCCTCTTCGAGTGCGTCGTTTCGCCGCATCCGGACGGCGGGTGCATTGTCACCTTCGATGACGTGACCGCGATGCATCGGCTCATCGCGCAGGCCTCCGCCGCTTGATCCTGCGGTGACCGCTGGCCAAGGTCCCTGCGGACCTGGCCAGGCGTCGCCCTCAGGACATCAGTGGGGAGGCGGCCGTTGGGAAGCTGATGGGGGCTGCCGGGTGATCGCTGTGCACGTGTAACAACGCGCCGCCACACGGGTCGCCGTCCAGTTCGACCACCAGGCGATACGCCCCGGTCATGTCGAGCGGGAGATCCACCTGCACGATCACGGGCAGGTCCATCTCCCCCGTGGGAGACGGGGGCGCCTGAATCGCGAGCTCCGCGGAGGAGCTCCAGAGCTCGACCCCCTTGGGGTTCTGCCACCGGAGGGTCATCGGGTGCGTGCCAACATCGGCCGCAGAGCCCTTCAGGCGCACCACAATCGTGGCCCGGGGATGCATCGCCGGAAACTGGGGGACCTGCACGGCATCAAAGACGCCCAGGATATTGAGCTTCCCTTCCTGGGACAGATTCGCCGCGTCGGCGAAGAGCGCAAAGGACACATGCATGCGGAGAAGGTACACGGGTTCCCCCGGAACGCCTACTTTTCAGGATGTCTTCCCGTCATGGCTTTGGCGCCACCGATGTCGGCCTGCTGGTCATGGCACTCATCTGGGGCATCAACTACAGCGTCGTCAAAGTGGGGCTGCAGGCGATTCCGCCGCTGGCCTTCAACGGCTTGCGAATGCTGCTCGCCGCCACGGTGCTTTCCCTGCTGTCGTTCTGGCTCCGGCGCGACCGATGGCCGGTCCGTCGGGATGTGATCCATCTGCTGCTGCTGGGGCTGATCGGGAACGGCCTGTATCAGATGTGCTTCATCCTGGGGCTGGCCCGAACGCGGGCCGGCATTGCCGCGCTGGTCACCGCCGCGGGCCCCGCCTACATCGCGATCATCTCGCAGCTGTTGGGCCGTGACCGCACCACCCGCACCGGATGGCTGGCGATCGCCCTGCAGCTCCTCGGCGTCGCGTGCGTGGTTCGCAGCACGCACGCCCTCGAGGGGGGCGAATCGGCCTTGGTGGGCACGGTGCTCATTGCCTGCGGCAGCATTCTCTGGGCGCTCTTCAGTGTGCTCCTGCGGCCGTACACCGAGCGGGCCCACCCCATTCACCTCTCGGCGATCACGATGGCGAGCGGCGCCAGCTTTCTGCTGCTCCTCGCGGCGCCGACGCTCCGCACCCTCGACTTGCACGCCGTGCGTCCCGTGGAATGGGGCGCCGTGCTCTATGCTGGGCTCGGGGCCCTCGTCATCGCCTATTTGCTGTTCTACCGCGGCGTGCAACAGCTGGGACCCACGCGCACCGCGATGTACAGCAACTTGCAGCCGGTGATCGCCCTCGCCGTTGCCTGGATCGCCTTGCACGAACAACCCTCCGGCTGGCAGCTGATCGGGGCCTCCTGCATCATGGCGGGGTTGCTCCTCTCGCGCTTCACCGGCAACCGCCCACGTGCCGTCGCCGATTCGTCCTCGACATCCACCACCACCACCGTATGAAACTCGTCCTCTTCGACATTGATGGCACCCTGTTGTGGACGGATGGCGCTGGACGCCGCGCCATGGAGGATGCGTTGCAGACGGTCTTTGGCCACATGGGTGATCCCGCCTACCGCTACGATGGGAAGACCGACCGGCAGATCGCGCGCGAGCAGATGCGGCACGCCGGCGTCGATGATGCCCGGATCACCGCGTGCATGCACGACCTGTTGCATCACTATGCCGAAGGGCTCGCGCGGAACCTGGCGGCTACCCCCGATGCCGCGCGGTTGTGCGATGGGGTCCCAGCCTTGCTCGATGCGGTCGATCAACATGCGCAGGCCACCATGGGTTTGCTGACGGGGAACATCGAACTCGGTGCGCGGCGCAAACTGGATGCCGTTGGCATTGCCTTCGAGCGCTTTCGCGTGAATGCCTTTGGCAGTGACCATGAAGAACGCCCGGAACTCCCGGCCGTGGCCCAGCAGCGCGCCGCGGCGTATTTCGGACGGCCGATGGCCGGCGACCGCATGGTCATCATTGGCGATACGCCAGCGGACATTCACTGCGGTCGCTCGCTCGGCGTGCGCGCGATTGGGGTGGCCACCGGGCGCTATTCGGTCGATGAGCTTGCGCAGCATGCGCCAGCCGCCGTCTTTGAAAACCTGACCGATACCGACGCCGTCGTGGCGGCGATTCTCGCGGAATGAACGGGTCCGGAGTTCCGGAGCGCACCCCCGTGCGGATCGTGGGGCTGGTCGCGGGGCAGTCACTCGACGCGATGGCGCAGGTCCAGCTGACCGACACCGCGGTGGTGCTCCGGTGGGTGCAGGGCGCTCCATGGGAGGTGGCGCTCGATCATCTTGATGGTGTCGCGATCAGCGCCGATGCCGACACGCCACGGCTCACGCTGTATTTCTCCGGGGGCGATCTGCTCGAACTGTCCGGCGACCGCGGCGTGCGTCTCCTCGGCGCACAGTTGATGGACCGCGCCTGTACGTTGCCCGAGCTCACGCGCGGGTTGACGGCGCTGGGATCGCCACGGGGGCGATCACGCGCTGCTGCGGAACAACCAGTGGCGCCGGAGGCGGCGCAGGACGCATGGTTTGCGCCCTTTTTATCCGCGCGTCGCGCGGCGCATGGGGTGCGGGATCCGTTGCGTCAGCTCACGCTGCTCGATGCGCAGCGTCTGGCCGATGGCGTCGCCGATGTGATTGCAGAGCTGGCAGTGATTCGCGCCCCCGGTGGCAGCGCGGAGGCGCAGGCCACGCGCCGCGCGATTGAAGCAATGCTCGAAGAGGCGGCGGAGCCGGTCTTCGCGGCTCTCGACCGGATGGGGCTCGCGGCCGATGCGCTGCAGGGCTCGGCGTCCGACACGCGGTTGTTGGACTGGCGTCGGTGGGTCGAGACGCTGCAGGCGGCCTTCGTGGCCCTGGATGCCGCGTGGGAGCCCGCGGCGCGGGTTATTGCGGCGGCGTAATCGGAACGCGACGCGCGACGGGTGGGACCGGTGCGCGCCCACCGCCCGGCGCGCAGTGGTCACAGCCCCCTGTCGACGCCTGCGCACCGCGCAGTGCGCGTACCGCACGACGCACCAGAAATCCCAGCGCGACGGCCAGCACCACCACGACGCCCCACTGATCGATCGTTATCGGTGTTGTCATGTTCAGGCGCCTCCCCATCCAAGCGCTCGGCCACCAGCATAGACCAGCCAGGCGGAGCCGTAGGCCAACACGAGCATGTAGGCAAATTGAATACCGGCCCACCGCCACCCAAGGCGGCCACCACCGGCTTCCCGCACCGTGACCGCGATGGTGCTCATGCACATCAGCGCGAAGACGTAGAACACCATCAACCCCACCGCCATCAGCGGCGAGTACGCTGGCGCGCCCGTTTCAGGATGCCGGGCCTGCACCAGTCGCTGCTGCAGCGCCTGCTCGTGATCCGCCTCGACCGACACATCACTGACGCCGTAGAGCGTACTCATCGTGGAGACAAAGACCTCGCGCGCGGCGAAGCTCGACACAATCGCCACGCCGATCTTCCAGTCGTACCCCAGCGGACGCACCACGGGGGCAATCGCCTGCCCCATCCGCCCGAGCGCGGAGTGCGCGAGACGTGCTTCCTGTTGCTGCGCCGGCGAGCGCGTGGGATCGACCGTGGTCTTGGGATAGGTGGCCAGCGCCCACAATACAATCGACAGCGACAGAATCACCGTCCCCGCGCGCCGGATAAACATCTGGCACCGCTGGGTGACGGACACCATCAGCGAGCGCAGACTGGGCCACCGATACGGGGGCAGCTCGAGAATCATCGGCCGCACCGGCCCCTTGAGCAGCGTCCGCTTGAAGACGGCGGCCATCACGAGCGCCATCACGGTGCCGAGCAGATACATCGCCAGCATCGTCACGCCCTGCAGCGTCAGGCCAAGCCCCACCGAGGTGGCGGGGACAAAAGCGCCAATGAGCAGCGTGTAGACCGGCAGGCGCGCCGAACAGCTCATGAGGGGCACGACCATGATGGCGGCGAGCCGATCCTTCGGATCTTCAATGGTGCGGGTGGCCATGATCCCGGGCACCGCGCAGGCATAGCCCGAGAGCATGGGAATGAAGCTCTTCCCATGCAGCCCCACGCGACGCATCACGCGATCCATGAGATACGCGGCGCGCGCCATGTACCCCGAATGCTCCAAGAGGCCGATGAAGGCAAAGAGCATCGCGATTTGTGGCAGGAACACCAACACGGAACCGACGCCGTCGAAGATGCCACTGACGACCAAGCTGCGGAGGTCGCCCTCGGGCAGCCAACTGCCGATCGTGTGACCGACGGCGCCGATGACGGCTTGAATGCCGTCCATCAGTGGCGTGGCCCACGAGAAGACGGCTTGGAAGACGAGCGCCATGAGGCCGAGAAAGACCAGCGGGCCCCAGAACCGATGCAGCGCCACGGCATCGATGCGATCGCTCACGGTGTGCGTGAGCGGCGCCCGTCGGGTCACCGTGCGCGCCAAGAGTTCGGCGATCCAGCCATAGCGGCGTTCTGCTTCGAACCGTGACGGCACAATGCCGGCGGCCTGCAGCGCCACCTGCGCATCGCGCAGGGCGGCTGCGATCCCGGGGACCTGCGCCAAGTGCGCCTCGGGCTGATCCAGGCCGAGCAGGCGCAGCGCCTCCATGTGCGCGGCGACCGGCGGCAGTCCGTCGGCGGTGAGCGCCGCCGCGACGGGGGCGAGCGCCGCCGTCGCCGCGGCGGAGAGCTGGAAGCGGCGCGTCGGCGCGGGGAGCGTGATGGCGAGGCAGAGGGCGCGTGCGAGCGGATCCAGGCCTTCGCCACGCATCGCCACGGTGGGAATGACCTGTACGCCCAGTTCATGCGTCAGCGCGGGAATGTCGATGCGAATCCCTTCGGACTCGGCGACATCCACCTGATTGAGCGCGATCACCACCGGGAGCCCGAGCTCGAGCACCTGACTGGCGAGAAAGAGATTGCGCTCCAGATGGGCCGCGTCGACGACCACGAGCACCACATCGGGGCGCCACCGGTCTGGATCGCGCCCCAAGAGCACTTCGAGGGCGATGCGCTCGTCGGGAGAGCCGGCGGACAGCGAATAGCTGCCCGGGAGATCGAGGAGCGCGATGCGCTGGCCGTCCGTGGTGCGGAAGCTCCCTTCGACCCGTTCGACCGTGACCCCAGCAAAATTCCCCACGCGCTGCCGGAGGCCGGTGAGCGCATTGAAGAGCGTGGTCTTGCCGGTGTTGGGATTCCCGATGACGGCGACCCGCAAGGTGTCGCGGGGGGCCGTGCTGCCTGTGGCGTTCACGGCCTGTTCACGCCCGTGCCACGTCAGTCGCGCGGCGGCAGGGGCTGGACGGTGATTCCGGCCGTGAGGGTGGACCCCAGCGCGAGTCGGGTGCCGCGGACATCCAGCAGCATGGCGTGCCGCGCATCAATGACACTCACGTCGGTGCCTTCACAGAGGCCGAGGGCCCGGAGTCGGCACGCTTCATCGGCGGAGCACTCGATGTCGACGATCGTGGCCCGGACGCCAGCGGCACAGGTCGCCAGCGCGCAGGTCCGGCGCGGCGAGGGCTCTGGTTGCTGGTCGAGGGTCGGAAGCGGCGTGGGCACGATGCTAAATGAGAATGGTTCTCAGCTGTCTTCTCTGAGTATACACGACGTCGGCAGCTTACGGAATAGGGAGTGGCTCGCTCGGGAAAGCCCTGACGGCCTGTCAGGGAAACGCTGACAGGCCGGTCGACCGCCGAGCCGTCAGGCGGTGACGGCGGCCCCGGCGGGACGCCGCCGAGCGGCGAGCAACGCCACGCCAACGAGGGAGATCGTCAGGGCGATGACCTGGGCCGCCGTGAGCCCCGCCACAAAGCGATCGTCCTTGGCGCGGAAGAATTCCACGATGAACCGTTCCGCGCCCGCCAGCACGCAATAGAGGCCAAAGAGCCACCCCTCGCGCTGCTGGTGTCCCCGGAAGCGCCAGAGGACGAGAAACATCAGGAACCCCATCGCCGTCTCGTACAGCTGCGTGGGATGCACCGCAATCAGGGTGTCGCCCGGGGTTCCCGCAGGGAACTGCACCCCGAACTGCGACTGCATGATCGCGGCCGTCGAGGGCGGGGCGCCCTCGGGGAAGCGCACGGCGAACGGGCCACTCCACGGACGGCCATAATCGTCGCCGACGGCCCAGCAGCCGGTACGTCCGACGGCATACCCGGCGGCAATGGCAATGCCGCACACATCGGCGAAGCGCAAAAACGACAGCTTCTTATAGCGGATGGTGCCCCAGCAGAGTGCGACGGCGCCAATGAACCCGCCCCAGAAGACAAAGCCGCCGCGGCTCAGGAAGGCGCTCGGATCCCCGGTGAGGATCACGTAGTACGTCTTCGCCCCAATCAGTGTCCCGATCAGCGCAGCCATCACGACATCCGGCATCGCCTCCGCTTCCACCAGATGCCCGCGGCGCGTTAACTCGCGCTGGCTCACGATCTGGGCGATCGCAAAGGCGGCCAAGACGGCCAGTCCGAAGCCCGTGAGTTCGAGGGGCCCCAGATGCAGGACGGTCGGATGATGCAGAATGCCGTTCGGGTTCATGCAGAACGAAGCTACAGGGTGGAGACCAGACCGGGGAGCGGCAACGACGCCTGCGCCGACATCCGGGCATCCGCCCGTTCCCCGGCGGTAAAGCGGAATAACCCGGCCGCCGCGATCATGGCCGCATTGTCGGTGGCCAGTCGCGGCGACGGGGCATAGACGGTCACCCCACGACGCGTGAGCCGCTCCCGGAGCGCCGCCTGCAGCGCCCCATTGCAGGCCACGCCGCCACCGATCACCACGCGCTGCCGCCGATAGGTGCGCACCGCGCGCTCAACCTTCTCCTCGAGGGTTCCCACCACCGCGTCCTGGAACCCGCGCGCGAGCGGCGCGCGCTGCGCCTCGAGGGTCCCGGAGGCCTCCGCCTCACGGACGGCCCGGAGCACCGCGGTTTTGAGGCCGGAGAAGGAGAGATCGTAGTAGTCGTCGTCGCCCGGGACGGCGCTGGCTCGCACCATCGGTTTGGCGAAACGCACCGTGGGCGTTGCCACCGTGGCCGCCAGCGCCTCAATGTGCCGCCCGCCGGGATAGGGGAGCCCGAGCAGTTTGGCGACTTTGTCGAACGCTTCGCCGGCCGCATCATCGCGCGTCTGTCCGAGGAGCCGGTAGCACCCCCACGCCGGGACATCGAGCAACAAAGTGTGTCCGCCGCTCACCAGCAGCGCCGTGAAGGGCGGCGCGGCGGCGGCATCTTCCAGCAGCGTGGCAAAGAGGTGCCCTTCCAGGTGATGCACCGGCACGACCGGGCGGTCGTTCGCCAGCCCCAACGCCTTGGCGTAGCTGGTCCCCACCAGCAGCGCGCCCACGAGCCCCGGTGCATACGTCACCGCGATGGCATCGAGATCGGCCATCGTGAGCCCGGCGTCGACGAGCGCGGTGCGCACGGCGGGGACAATACCCGTCAGATGCTGCCGACTCGCGATTTCGGGGACCACCCCGCCAAACAGGCGATGGACATCCTGCGAGAGAATCACCAACGAGCGGAGCTCCGGTCGCTCCGCGGTGCCACTCACCACCGCCGCCGACGTTTCATCGCACGACGTCTCGATGCCCAGGATGTGCAGCGGCCGGTCACCCGTCACGCTCATCGGGTGGCCGGCTTGAGGCGCACCGTCATGAGCCGCGGACGCAGATCCCGCACGCGTACATCCACGCCCGGGGGGAAATCGAGATCCTGCTCGCGCAGCTCGAGGCGGACGCTGTCGGGCGTATCCTCGGTGATGGCGCGCTGCAACACCGGTGGGGATTGCACGAGACGCAATACATCCCGGCGGCGCCCCGATACAAAGGCGCGCACCGGCGGGAGCGGTTCACGCAGCCGGACGGCGCGGTCGAGGGTCACGCGCACCCGGACCGGCACCCACGCGGCCGACGGTTCCTCCGCGCTCACAATGAACCAGAGCGCGACCGCCAGCAACAGCGCGGCGACCGCGCGGGCAATCACGGCGCGGGCTCAGCCAGCAGCTGTTCCAGCAGCCGACGATTGCCGGCGGAGTTCCAGTCTTCAGCCCCAATCCACTTCTTGTGGATCACGCCATCTCGGCCGATGACAAACGTTTCCGGCACGCCCGTCGTGCGATAGAGCGACTGAATCGCGCCGCTCTCATCGTACAGGATCTCAAAGGACAGTTTGTATTCCTTGGCGAAATCGCGGATCTGCTGCTCGTAGTTCGACTGATCGACGCTGACCGCCACCACCTTCAGCCCCTTCCGCCCCAGATCCTGATAGACCGACTCAATGCTCGGCATCTCCGTGCGGCAGGGAATGCAATAGGTGGCCCAGATGTTGAGGACCACCACCTGGCCCTTGTAGTCCGCGAGCGTCTTCACCTTGGGCGTGAGATCGAGCGTCTTCGCGGAAAAATCCGGCGCCGTCGATCCAATCGCGACCGTGGTGAGCTCGTCTTTCAGAAAGTGCGTGGCGGCAAACGCCCCGCCCCCCAGCAGCGCCACAATGGCGCCGACGATCATCCACTGCTGCTTGGCCGTCATGACGCGATCCTCAAACGGAGGTGGTGCACAGATTGCGCAGGATACCAATCTCAGCCTGCGGATCCGGGGCTGAGAAGACGGCGTTCCCCGCCACGAAGGTATCGGCGCCCGCTTCCCAGCAGCGCACAATGGTCTCGCGGCTGATGCCGCCGTCCACTTCGAGCGCGGCCGTGCTTTCGGCCTGATCCAGCAGAAAGCGCGTGCGCTCGATCTTATCGACGGAATAGTCGATGAACTTCTGCCCGCCGTAGCCCGGATTCACGCTCATGATGAGCACGAGATCCAGGAGATGGACGACTTCTTCGATGGCCGTCAGCGGGGTGCCCGGGTTGAGCGCCACACCGGCTTTGCAGCCAAGCTCCTTGATGCGCATGAGCTGCCGGTCGAGATGCGGCGCGGCTTCCACATGGATCGTGAGGATATCGGCCCCCGCCTTCACATAGTCGTCGAAATACCGCTCCGGCTCCACGACCATGAGGTGGACATCGATGACGCGCTGCGAGGCCCGGCGAGCTGCTTCAATGACTTTGACCCCGAACGAGAGGTTGGGGACGAAACGGCCGTCCATGACGTCGACATGAATCCAATCGGCACCGCCGGCATCGCACATGGCGATGTCGGTGCCCAGTCGGGTGAAGTCGGCGCTGAGGATCGAGGGAGCGATGCGAACAGTCATGGCGTGCGGGGAGTCGGGGCGGTCTCAGACGGCGGCCGGCCGTTGCTGACGATAAGGGTAATGCTGGTGCCCGGGCGGACCCGGAGGCCGGCGGCGGGGACAGTGCCCAAGACGGTGCCGGCCAGGTCGGTCGAGGCTTTGAACTCGACCGTCCCAATGCTCAACCCGCCAGTTTCCAGGACGTTCCGGGCCGCCCCTTCTTCGAGATGCGCGACCTCCGGAATGATGGGCGCGGTCGTGTCGTTGGCGAGCGCCACACTGTCCGCGGTGCGCCGTGCCCGACGGTCCGCATCGGCACTGTCCGCGGCGCGGCGGGCCGTGCGGGGGTCGGCCGCCTGCTGTTTCCGAAGGCTGTCCAACATCGACTGGAGGGAGTCCGGCTGCCCTGGGCGACCGGGCTCCAGCCGACGCACGCCGGCCACGCCCACTGCGCCACCGAGGCCCGCGCCCAGCAGCAGCGCCGTCAGGAGGCGGATGACGAACGTCGTGCCAGAGGGGCCGCTGCGTCCTTTTCGGGCCATTAGGCGATCGCCTCCGCGGGGGTGCCGCTGTCCGTCGGCACCGTGTCGCCCGCACCGCGCCGACGCATCCGCGCGGCAAAGGCGCCGTCGGTCCCGTGTCGCTGCGGGAGCACGCGCAACCGGCCAGCATCGAGCACCGCCTCGGGGACGGCACCGGGGGCCGGTGGTTCGAGCACAAAATCCGGATGGGTCCGCAGGAAGGCGTCCACGACGTCGTCGTTCTCCTCAGGTTCCAGCGAGCAGGTGCTGTAAATCAACAGACCACCCGGGACGACCACCGTGGCCGCCGCCTGCAGGATCGCTCGCTGCGTCATCCCCAGCACGGCGAAGTCGGAGATTTTCAGCCGCCAGCGGGCGTCCGGGTGGCGCCGGTAGGTCCCGGTGCCGGTGCACGGCACATCCACGAGCACGACATCGGCCGCGGTGATTGCCGGCGCCGTGGCGTCCGCGACGACGGTTTGCACATTCGGTGCGTTCACCCGTCCCATCCCGGTGAGCATCCGATCGGCCCGCGCCACACTGCGGTCACAGGCCACCACCAACGATGCCCGCCGCGCCAACTCCAACGCCTTGCCACCTGGGGCAGCGCACAGGTCCGCGACCAGCGCCCCCAAGGGGATATCGGCATACCGCGCCACCAACGTCGCCGCCGGATCTTGCACGAAGAATTGCCCGCTCTGAAAGGCGGCGAGCTCCGTGAGCAGCACGCCGCTGTCGAGCGCGAGGGAATCGGGAACCAGCGAAACCTCATGCGTGCCGACCCCCGCGACCGCCAGCATCGCGGCGAGCGCCGGCGAGGCAACGCCATACGGGCGCACCACGATCGGCGCCGGCGCGTTGTTGGCCGCGAGCAACGCCTCGGCGTCTGCCACCCCAAAGCGCGCCACCCACCGCCCCACAATCCATCGCGGGTGCGAATGGTGCAGCGCCAACGCGTCGAGCGGATCGGCGAGAGCATCCTCGGGCAACGGGGCCGCCGCAGATTCCCGCGCGATCCGGCGGAGCACGGCATTCGCGAGTTTGCTCGCGCCAATGCCATGCCGTTGCTTCACGAGCTCCACGGTCTGCGCGATGGCCGCGTAGACGGGCACGCTCCCCATGTACTGCAGCTGGGCCACGCCGAGGCGTAACAGATCCAGCACATCATCATGCAGAATCGCGAAGCCACCCGTGATGCGCGGGGCGAGCAGGGCATCGAGCTGATTGCGGCGACGAAGCAGTCCCCACACCAGCTCCTGCACCCACCGGCGATCGCGCGCGTCGAGTCCGCTCGTCCGGCGATCGAAGGCCGCATCGAGCAACGTGCCGCCACGCAGATCGGTCAGGATCTCCGCCGCCGCCACACGCGCGGCGGTGACCCGGACCCGCGGTGACGACCCCACGCGAGCGCTCACGCGAGCACTCACGCGAACTGCTCTCCCACCTGCGCCCCACGGCCACGCACCCAATCCCCGGCGCTCAACCGCGGCTTGCCACTGGGCTGCACGGTGCCGAGCCACAGTGCCCCCGTGCCGCAGCGCACCAGCAGACCCGTCGCGTCGGCCGATCGAATGGTGCCGGGCGGGGCCGCGCGAGTCGCCTCGTCGAGCGCCGCATCGGTGCCGTCGCCAACGACGCGGGCGCCAAAGATTTTGACGTCCGCCTCGCGCAACGTGGTGAACGCCCCGGGACGCGGATCAAAGGCCCGCACCACGCGGGCCACCTGGACCGCCTCGGCGGACCAGTCCACCCGCGTCATCGCCCGGTCGATCTTCGGGGCATAGGTCGCGCGTGCATCGTCCTGCGGCACCGCATGTGACACGCCGGCGTCGAGGAGCGCGAGTGCCTGCACAATGGCGAGCGCCCCCAACTCCGAGAGCCGGTCATGCAATTCGCCCGACGTTTCGTCATCGAGGATATCGGTGCGAAGCACGTGGAGCATCGGGCCGGCATCGAGGGCGGGGACCATCTGCATGATGGTGATCCCGGTCTCTGGAAACCCCTGCAGGATCGCCGCCTGAATTGGGCCAGCCCCGCGAAGCGCCGGCAGAATCGAGCCGTGAATGTTGAGCGTCCCCTGCGGCGGCAGGTCAATCACCGCTTTCGGGAGCAGACAGCCATACGCGACCACGACGGAGATGTCGGGCTCGAGCGCGCGGACCGCCGCCTCGAATTCGGGACCGCGGGGCTTCTCGGGCTGCAGGACGGGGATGCCTTCCTCCAGCGCCACGACCTTCACTGGTGACGGATCCAGCTGCGACCGGGATCGGCCACGGGGGCGATCCGGTTGCGTGACGACGCCAACGACGTCATGCCCTTCGCCGAGCAATGCGCGCAGCGGTGGCACCGCAAAGTCCGGCGTGCCCCAGAACAGAATGCGCATGGAAGGACCCGGGAAACGACGAGCGACCGGCGTCAGCCGGCCGCAGGAGGGGCGGCGTCGCCCGGCGCAGGGGCTGCCGCCTCGCGCTCCGGCGGCAGATCGCCCACCGGCAAAACGCGCAGCAGCTTCGGATACTGATCCTTTTCGTCGTCCCACGCCTTGAGCGCCGAGCGGCGCTTCAGGAGGCTGAGACGATCGATGAACATCCGGCCATGCAGATGGTCGATTTCATGCAGAATGCACCGGCCGAGCAGGTCACCGGCCTCCACTTCAAACCATCGGCCGTCGATATCCTGCGCGCGAACGGTCACCCGCGCCGCGCGGGTCACATCCGCGTAGATCTCTGGGAGGCTGAGGCACCCTTCTTCCCAGCGCAGCGTCCCTTCCTGCACCACGATTTCCGGGTTGATCAGTACCAGACGCGTGTCATCGACTTCCACGATGGCCAACCGTTCCCGTCGGCCGACCTGCGGCGCGGCGAGCCCGATCCCCTTCGCCGCGTGCATGGTGTCGAACATGGCATCGGTCAGGCGCCGCAGTTCTGGCGTAATGGTGTCCACGCGCACCGTCTCCTGTCGGAGAATCGGGGAGCCGAGCACGTGGATGTCGAGCAGCGCCATGACCGACTCAGGCGGTGGTGGTGCCGGTGATCACGCGCGCGATACGGCCGCGCTCCACGATCAGGCGCGACTCGCCCGACTTGATCGTGATCCGGTCATCCATCGCGGTGACGGCCGCGCCGTCCTTCATCTGCTGCGCCACGTGCACGACTTCGCCAACGAGACCGCCAGCGGTCACGATTTCATCGCCCTTCTTGACCTGCTGAATCAGCGCCTCATGCTGCTTGCGCTGCTTCTGCTGCGGGCGGATGAGGATGAAGTAGAAAATGGCGAAGATCGCGCCGTACATGAACATCATCTGGGCAATCCCGCCGGCGGGGGACTGCAGCATCACCAGGTTGGCAAAGACAGGAACGGTCATGGGGTCGTCGGATCGGTCAAAGTCGGAGCGGGCGCCAGGTAGCGGTCGAGCCACGCCCGGTGCCATCCCGTAAAGGTGCCGGCGGCGAGCGCCGTACGGGCCTCGCGCATCAGCGCACAGAGGAAATGTACATTGTGCAGCGACAGGAGGCGGAGGCCGAGGAGCTCTTCGGTGACAAAGAGGTGGCGGACATAGGCGCGGCTGAAGCGGGTGCAGGTCGCGCAGCCGCATTCGGGGTCCAAAGGCCCAGGGTCCCGCCGGAAGGCGGCGTTCTTGATGCTGCGTCGGCCGTCCCGGGTGAAAAAGGCCCCGGTGCGCCCCATCCGCGTGGGGGCCACACAGTCGAACAGGTCCACCCCACGGGCGACCCCTTCCAGCAGATCCTCCGGGAATCCGACCCCCATGAGATACCGGGGGCGGTCGCGGGGCAGGGCCGCATCCACGACGTCCAGCATGGCGTACATGTCGGGTTTGGCTTCCCCCACCGACAACCCGCCTATCCCGTAGCCGACCCAATCGTCGAGGTCCCTGATCGCCTGCACGGACGCCTGTCGGAGCGCGGCGTGGATCCCGCCTTGCACAATCGGGAAGAGCGCCTGATGCGGTGTCGGGGCGTCCGGGTCATCGTGCTGCAGCCGTTGAAACTCCGTGCGGCAGCGGGCCAGCCAGCGGATGCTCCGTTCCATCCCCTCGCGCGCCAGCGCCGCCTCCGATTGCCCAGGGACGACATGGTCGAACTGCATGATGATGTCGGCCCCCAGGTCCCGCTCCAGCCGCATGACGGACTCGGGGGTGAACTGATGCGTGGAGCCGTCGAGATGGCTCTTGAAGGCCACCCCGTCCTCGGTGATCGTCCGCAGCCCCTCCAGCGAGAACACCTGAAAGCCACCGGAGTCGGTCAGGATGGGGCCGTCCCAGTGCATGAACCGGTGCAGCCCGCCCATGGCGCGCACCGTCTCGGCGCCCGGGCGCAGATGCAGGTGATAGGCGTTGGCGAGGATCATCGTCGCGCCCAGCCGGGTGAGATCCTCCGGGTCCAGTGACTTCACGGAGGCCAGCGTTCCCACCGGCATGAACTGCGGCGTCTCGACGACGCCATGGGGGGTCACCAAGGTCCCCGCGCGGGCCGAGCCCTCGCGGTGTTCGACGGAAAAAGTCACAAGGGTCGGACTAGAGAATCACCATCGCATCGCCGTACGAATAGAACCGGTAGCCCTCGGCCACGGCGGTCTGGTACGCGTGCATGGTGAGGTCATAGCCGGCAAAGGCGGCCACTAGCATGATCAGCGTCGAGGTCGGCAGATGGAAATTCGTGATCAACCGATCGACGCCGCGAAACTGGTACGGGGGACGCAGGAAGATGTTGGTGTCCTGCGCCCATGGCTGGATCTGACCCGTGGCGTCGGCCGCACTTTCGAGCGTGCGCACTGTCGTGGTACCAACCGACCAGAGCCGGCCGCCACGCGCGCGCACCGCATTGAGGCGCGCCGCCGTCTCCGCCTCCACCTGGCACCATTCCTCATGCATGACATGCTGCGACGGATCGTCATCCTGAATGGGCCGGAAGGTGCCAGCCCCGACATGCAACAGCACTTGGTGCCGCTCCACGCCCCGCGCGGCCAGCCGATCGAGCAGCTCCGGCGTGAAGTGCAACCCCGCTGTGGGAGCCGCGACAGAGCCGGCCTGCTCGGCATATACGGTCTGGTACCGAGCCACATCGACCGGTTCATCGCTCCGCGTGATGTACGGCGGCAGCGGCACATGCCCATACCGTTCGATCGCGGCCTGCGGATCGCCCTCCGTACGCAGGCGGACAATCCGCGTGTGCTTCGGGGTGCTGTCGACGATCTCCACCTGAAAATCCGGAGCAATCGTGACGATGCGCCCTGGGCGCAACTTGCCGCCCGGATGGATCATCGCTTCGTAGTGCGTTGCATCGATGGGCCGCAGCAGCAGGATCTCCGCCGGCCCGCCACTCGCACGCTGCCCCAGCAACCGCGCGCGAAAGACGCGCGTGGTGTTGACCACGAGGGCGTCGCCGGCTGGGATCAACTCCGCCAGATCGCGAAAGGTCCGATGCTGCAATGTGCCGGTGGCGCGATCGACCACCAGTAACCGACTGGCGTCGCGCGGTTCCACCGGTCGCTGTGCAATCAGCGCGTCTGGCAGATGGAAGTCATAGTCCGTGGTGCGCGAACCATCCGGGGCGCCATTGCGTGGCAAGGCCATGTCCATCGTTAAAACAGCCCCGGTTGGTCAGAGACGCCCAGCGGCGGAACAAAGCCGAGGTGCCGATACGCATGCGCGGTCGCCATACGGCCACGCGGGGTTCGCTGCAGAAAGCCTTGCTGTACGAGGAACGGTTCGTAGACGTCCTCAATCGTGCCAGCATCTTCCCCGATGGCGGCCGCGATGGTGCCAAGTCCCACGGGACCGCCGTCGAACTTTTCGATGATTGCGCGCAGCAGGCGCGTGTCCATGTCGTCGAGCCCGAAGTGATCGACATCGAGGAGCTGCAACGCGGCCTGCGCGACCGGCAAGGTGATCCGCCCGTCAGCGCGCACCTGCGCGTAATCGCGCACCCGACGCAGCAGCCGATTGGCGACGCGTGGCGTCCCCCGCGACCGCTTCGCAATCTCCCGCGCGCCTTCGGCTTCAATCGCCACTTGCAGCACCTCGGCGGTGCGGCGCACGATGATTTCGAGCTCCGCTTCCGGGTAATACGCCAGCTGATGCAGCAAGCCAAACCGGGCGCGCAGCGGTGCCGTGAGCATCCCTAACCGGGTGGTCGCACCGACGAGCGTGAACCGCTCGATGTTCATCGTGACCGTTTGCGCCTTGGGGCCTTCCGCGAGCCGGATATCAATGCGGAAGTCCTCCATCGCCGGATAGAGGAACTCTTCGATCACCGGCCGCAGGCGGTGAATCTCATCGATGAAAAGCACGTCCCCTTCACGCAGGTTGGTGAGCGGTCCCACCAGATCCCCCGGCTTCTCCAGCGCCGGCCCCGACGTCATGGTGACGTTCACCCCGAGTTCCCGCGCGATGAGATCGGCGAGCGTGGTCTTTCCCAGCCCGGGCGGCCCAAAGAACAGCGTATGGTCGAGCGGCTCGCGCCGGGCGCGCGCCGCATCGATGGCGATCGCCAGGCTTTCCTTCACCTTCTGCTGCCCGATGAACTCGGCGAGGCGCTGCGGTCGCAGCGACAGCTCGACCGCGCTCTCCTCAGACAGCACTTCCGGCGTGGTGATCTCAGCGCGGCTCATGGGGCAGACGGAGGACAGGAGCGACAGGGTCCCGGAAATATACCCGGAGCCCTCAGCGACCGGTGGTCAGCCGCGCCAGCGCGGCCCGCACGACGACACTGACATCGGCGCCGCGCGTCTCATCAAGCACCGCCCGCACGGCCCGATCGGCATCGGCCATGTTGTAGCCGAGGGCGATCAGCGCACGCGTGGCATCATCCGCCACCGGGCTCGAGACCGTGCCATCAGCGGCCGGCGGCGCCCCCACGTTCGCCATCGCATCCGCGAGATCCAGAATGATCTGTTCCGCCTTCTTTCGGCCGACACGCGGCACCCGCATGAGCGTGGTGATGTCCTTTTCCCGCAGCGCACGAACCACCCTATCGGCAGAGAGCGACGACAGAATCCCCAGCGCCAGCGCCGGACCCACGCCCTTGGCGGCGAGCAGTCGCTGAAAGACGCCCCGCTCGTAGCCAGAGGAAAAGCCGTAGAGCTGCCAGGCATCCTCGCGCACGGCGAGGTGCGTGAAGAGGGTCACCGACTCGCCGTCCCCGGGGAGCGTCTCGTAGACCGACAAGGGGATGTGGCACTCGTACGCCACGCCACCGGCGGTGAGCAGTTCCACGCGATCCAGGTCACGCGCGATCAGGGTGCCAACGATCCGGGCAATCATGCCGACTCCAGAGGACCACGACGGGGAAGTGACGACTCACGCGCGGTCGATGGGCGCACGGAGATCGCGGCCGAGAGACAGGCAGTGAGGGCGGCGGCGACACCATCGGCGGCGTCGGCCGGTTCAGGGGCATGCTTGAGGCGGAGCAGTCGTGCGACCATGAACTGCACCTGTGCCTTGGTCGCGGCACCGGTGCCGGTGATGGCTTTCTTGATTTCCGTGGGAGGAAATTCGGCGATCGTGAGCCCGGCCTGCTGCGCCGCCAACAGCAAGACGCCGCGGGCGTGTCCCAGCACAATGGTGGTGCGCGCGTTGCGGGCGTAAAAGATCGACTCCACGGCGGCGGTGTCGGGACGATGCCGGGTAATGACCTCGGTAATGCCGGCGAAGATTGCTTCGAGCCGCACGGGCAGCGGCTCCTTCGCCGCGGTCCGAATGACGCCACACTCGAGGAGCGTGGCGGTCCGCCCATCATGTTGCACGACGCCGTAGCCGGTCACGGCGGTCCCGGGATCGATCCCGAGGACACACCGGGGGCGCGACGGGGCGATCACCGACGTGATCGACGACGGCCCCCGCACCGGCATCCGGTCAGCCCTGTTCCATGGCGTCCGCGTCCATCTCAAAGTTCGCGTCCACCTTCTGCACATCATCCAACTCTTCCAGCGCTTCGAGCAGCTTGAGCAGCTGCTCCGCCGCCGTCCCTTCCACGCGGACCGTGCTCTTGGGCACCCACGCGAGTTCGGCATCGGCGACCGTGTACTTGAGGGCTTCAAGCCCTTCCTTGGTGCTGTGGAGCGCGGCGGGCTCAGTGGTGATCACAAAGAGCTCATCGTCGCGCACCACATCCTCGGCGCCAGCCTCGAGGGCCGCTTCCATCAACGCATCCTCGGAGACGCCCGCCGCCGATACGGTCATCTGCCCCTTGCGGTCGAAGAGGTAGGCCACCGAATTGGCCGAGCCCATGTTGCCGTTGTTGCGCGACAGCTTGTGCCGCACGTCGGCCACGGTGCGCGTCGGGTTGTCGGTGACGGCGGCGATCATGATCGCCACGCCACCCGGACCGTACGCCTCGTACAACACTTCGGTGTAGTCGTCGCCCTCGGATTCGCCCGCGCCCTTCTTGATGGCGCGTTCGATGTTGTCCTTGGGCATCGAGACCGCTTTGGCGTTGTCGATCGCGGTGCGGAGACGCGGGTTACCACTCGGATCACTCCCGCCCAGCTTCGCGGCCATCGTGACTTCGCGAATGAGCCGGGTGAAGAGCACCCCGCGCTTCTTATCGACGGCCGCTTTCGCGTTCCGGATGTTTTTCCATTTACTGTGGCCAGCCATGCGATCCTCGTTCGGAGTTCGCGCGAAATATGGCGGACGGCGGCGGAGGGGTGTAGGCCGGGGGCGCCAGGACGCGCAACCAAGACGTGCAGGACGGCCCGCGGCCGTCCCCAGGGGTCAGTCGGTCAGCTGGCCGGCCAGCTGTTCCAGCTCCAGCAGCGCCGGCGCATCGAGGTGCGCCGAGACGGCGGCGATCACGGCGCGGAGCGCGGTGCTGACTTGACCGGCGCCGCCAGCGGTCGATTCCACGCAGCGGACCAGCGGCACGCGGGTGGACGCCGGGAGCGCCAGCGAGGCCAGCCAGACTTTGGCCGAGGAGGCGCGGGCCACCCGATCCGGGGTGCTGATCGGATCAGCCGGATCCACGCCGGCGGCGAGACGGGCGGTCAGCAACGTCGCCAAGGCCACCTCACGCCCACCACCAAGTGGCAAGCGGCCGGCCAAAGCGGCGAGCGCCGGGTAGCGGAACGCCAGCCGGTCAACGCGAAAGGGGAGGGGTTCGTCGAGCACAGCCCGAATTTACCCGTCCGCGCTCCATCGGACAGGGCGCCGGGGACGGAAATCGCGTACCTTTCAGGACTATGGCGCAACCGGCGAAAACCATTCTTTGGGTGGATGACGAGGCGGAGCTGCTGGAGCCGCACCGGTTGCTGCTGGGCGACAAAGGCTATCAGGTCGCTTGGGCGACCAATGCCGATGACGCCCTCGAGCTGCTCCGTCGCCAGCCGTACGATCTGGTGCTGCTGGACGAGCAGATGCCCGGGACCCGCGGGCTCGATGCCTACAAGGACATCCGTGAGCTGGCCCCCGCGATGCCGGTGGTGATGGTCACCAAGAGCGAGGAGGATGCCACGCTCAAGGAGGCCATCGGCGCCAACATCCGCGATTATCTGGTGAAGCCGGTCACGCCGCGACAGGTGCTCACGGTGGTGACGCGGATCCTGGAAGGGCCGCTCATTCGCTC
>JBAXMW010000023.1:0-41931 GCA_037134115.1 Gemmatimonadaceae bacterium
CCGGCCCGACGCATATCCAGCACCGCACTGCGGAGCGAGGTGTCGGGCCCCACGGTCCGCGGCCGCTCGGTCATGAGATCGCGCACGGTGAGCTGGGCGGGCACGGTGGCCTGCAAGGCCGCCGCCGCGCAGACGGCCTCCGGGGTGTCGGCGGCCAGCACGGCGTCGACCGCGGCGGGGCGTGCCAGACTGCGGGTGAGCGTGCGGACGACCTGCAAATGCCGAGCGACCAGTCGCGGTGGCGCAACGACCACCGCGACGATCCGGGCCGCTTGGGATTCGGCGTCATCGAGCGCACGGCGGAGCGGTTCGGCGGTGACGCCGAGGGCCATCACCAGCTCCCGAATCGATTCGTCGCGGTAATGGAGGATGAAGGCGCGATCGGCGAGCCCCACGAGATCTTCCGCCCGCGCCTCCTCGACGCGCTCCCGCAAGCGGTCCGGGTCCCGCACCGCCCCCGTGGCTGCCAGCGCCCCCACCAACTGCAGCACGGCATCGGCCAGCGTCCGCGCGGCGAGCGGGACGCGGACGTGGTCCGGCTGGAGTAAGGCGGCGAGGGGGAGTGGGGCTGGCGGCATGGGTTCTCAAACGAGACACGGGGGCGCCGGCGGTCTGCCGACGCCCCCGTGGGGGATCAACGCACAGGACGGATGCCAAGTGCCCGCCGCGGTGCGGTGGGCCTCTGGCGATGCCGTGGGCCTGATCGCGGTTTAGCGCAACCGCGCTTGGATCAGCTCCACAAAGTCCACCGGACGCTGGGCGACGCCCATGCCGGCGGCCTTGAAGGCCTCGATCTTTTCGGCAGCGGTGCCCGCGGAGCCCGAGATGATCGCGCCCGCGTGGCCCATGCGGCGCCCCGGCGGTGCCGTCTGACCGGCGATGAAGCCAACGACCGGCTTGGTCATGTGCTCCTTCACGAACTGGGCCGCTTCCTGTTCATCGGTCCCGCCGATTTCGCCCATCATGGCCACGGCCTTGGTGTGCGGATCGGCTTCAAAGGCCGCGAGGCAATCGATGAAGTTGGTACCGTTGATCGGATCGCCACCGATGCCGACGCAGCTGCTCTGCCCGATGCCAGCGCGGGTCAGCTGATTGACGACTTCGTACGTGAGCGTGCCGGAGCGGCTGACCACGCCGACGTTGCCTGGGGTGCAGATCCGTCCCGGAATGATGCCGACCTTCGACTGACCGGGGGTGATGAGGCCCGGGCAGTTGGGGCCAATCAGTCGCGCGCCATGTTCCCGGATGTAGGGGTACACGCGCGTCATGTCGAGCACCGGCACGCCTTCGGTGATGCACACGATCAGCTTCACCCCGGCGGCCGCCGCTTCCATCATCGCATCCGCGGCGAACATGGGCGGGACGTAGATGACCGACGTGTTGGCGCCGGTGGCCTGCACCGCATCGTACACGGTGTCATAGATCGGCACCGTGCCCTCGAAATGCTGACCGCCCTTGCCGGGGGTCACACCGGCCACGACCTGCGTGCCATACTCGATCATCTGCTTGGCGTGGAACGAACCGTCGCGGCCCGTGATCCCCTGCACCAGCAGCTTGGTGCCGTTGTCGATGAAGATGCTCACGCGGCACCTCCCGTGGCGAGCGCGACAGCGCGCTGCACAGCGGCATCCATGTCGTTCGACGCGGAGAAGCCGTTGTCCTGCAGAATCTTCACGGCGATCTCCTCGTTGGTGCCCGTGAGGCGGATAACAATGGGCACCTGCAGCGGATTCGCCTTGGTGGCCGTCACGATGCCATTGGCAACGTCATCGGTGCGGGTAATGCCCCCGAAAATATTGAACAGGATGCACTTCACGTTCGGATCCGACGTGATGATGCGCAGGGCGTTCACCACCTTCTCCGGATTCGACGAGCCGCCGATGTCCAGGAAGTTGGCCGGATCGCCCCCGTAGTACTTCACGAGATCCATGGTGGCCATCGCGAGCCCGGCGCCGTTCACGACGCAGCCCACGTTGCCATCCAGCTTGATGAACGTGAGGTTGGCATGCCGGGCGTCGACTTCGCTGGGCGCTTCCGACGACTCATCGCGCAGTGCGGCGATCTCTGGCCGGCGATCGAGCTCGTTGTCGTCGATCACCATCTTGCCATCGACCGCGACCAATTCGCCCGTGGGGGTCATCACCAGCGGATTGATTTCCGCGAGCGAGCAGCCGGCGTTCATGAACGCGGTGTACAGCTGCTGCATGATCTTGGCGGCTTGCCGCGCGAGCTTCACATCCTTGTACAGGAAGAAGCCCATGCGCATGGCCTCAAAGGGCAGCAACCCGTAGCGCGTGTCGACCGGGTAATAGAGAATCTTCTCCGGGGTCGTCGCGGCCACTTCTTCAATGTCGATGCCACCGGCGGCGCTGACCATGAAGACCGGCTTCTTGGTGGCGCGATCCACGATGATCCCGACATAGGCTTCGGAGCCGATATCCGCCGCGACGGTGACGAGCACCTTCTCGACGGTCAGATCCTTGATGGTCATGCCCAAAATGGCGGTGGCCTTCTCGCGGGCGTCCGCCGGCGTCTTGCAAAACTTCACACCGCCGGCCTTCCCGCGCCCACCGGCATGCACCTGCGCCTTCACCATCACGGCGGTGCCGTACCGCTGTGCGATGGCTTCTGCCTGCTCCGGCGTGGTGGCGATTTCCCCTGCCGGAATCGGCACCCCGGCCGCCCGCAACAGGTCTTTTGCTTGATACTCGTGTAGGTTCACGCGCTCTCCGAATCGAGGGAATCAACGACGATCAATGCTACGCCGCGGTACAGCTCTGTGCCACCGGTGCGCCGCGGAGCCTGCTTCCGGTGGTGGTGTTATCGGCGGGGTGGTGGTGTCCGCCCGAGGTGTCGCCCAAGGCTATCGAAGGCGGCGCCGAATCGCCCCCAATCGCCACGTTGCAACGCCGTCCGCATGGCGTCATACCATCGGCCGATCGCCGCACCGGCCTCCCCTGCACCACCGTGCGCGCGGTCCATGCCCGTCGTGGGACGGCCCGTGCTGGTCGTGCTGGGATACAGCGCCTGCAGCGTGGTGCCCGCACGCGTTTCGGTGCCATCCACCACCGCCACCGCACGGATCATCGTCCCGCCCGTACGGCGAGGCCCGACGCGTGTTTGCCAGAGCACCGGCCCCTGCTCGCCGGGCACGATATGCACGTGTCCCAGTTGCGCGGTCGCGGCGGGGATGGTGTCGAGCCCGAGATCCTCAGCGGGATCCACGGCGAGGTCGCGGGCGGGCATCGCCTGCAGTGCGTCGCGCAACCGATCCGTCAGCGCGCTCCACCGGGACCGTGGCGTCTGCGTGGAATCCCACAGGGTGACCCGCTCGGCACCGCCCAGTGCCGTGAGGACCCCCGCCAGTTGCCCATCACCGTCCATGAGCGGCAGGCTCCAGGCGGGGACCAGTCCGCCACGGGTGGGCATCAGATGGGGCGGCGGTGCACCGCCGGCCAACGTGCCTTCTAACACTTGTCGACCGCGCATGCTCGCGTGCCGCGTGCCGTACTGCACGAGGGTCACTACTTGGGCAAGCGCGCCATCCGTGGCGGGAGGGAGCTGCTGAAGGAGCGCGGGGGGCAGCTCCTGGGTCCGCACAAGCAAGGGCCGGAGTCGTGGCAACCAACTCCGGGCAATGGCATCGGGCCGAGGGACCGGCAGGATGCGAATCTGTCCCGTCGCGGCGTCGACGAAGGCGGTGGCGGCGAGCCGGAAGTAGCTGCGTTCCGCGCCGGCCAGGAGCAGATGCTGACTGAGTGGATAGCGGTCCGAGCTACTGTACAGCTGGACCACCCAGGTGAGACGTCCCGCGTGCAGCACGGGGGTGATCGCTTCGCTCTGGGCAAAGATTGGGGCGATGCGTTCCAGCCGTTCGCGGACATCGCGGACAAAGACCAGTCGCGCGCGCGACACGGCCTCCGCGTCGAGCGTGACGAGCGCGGCATCGCGCAGCGCCCAGGCGAAGGCGATCCGACGCCAGATCGGCGTGAGGGGCACCCCGCCCGCGCTGTCGGTCTCGGTGGTTAACCGATGACCGAGGACCCCAGGTCCCACCAACACCGGATCGCCCCCCGACATCGCGCCGGCGCTGGCCGTTGGCCACGGGATCGGCTGTTCGGTGGAGACGGGTTGGGTAAGATCGGTCAGCGTCAGCGTCCAGCGTCCGCCTGCAGGCGTGGTCGCGGTCGCGGTCACGGGTGCAACGTGCCTTACGGTCAGCGCGGCCAGGTGGCCATCGGCGGTGCGTCCGGTGCCGGTGAAGGTCGGGGCGGCAGCTTCGTCGACCGTGGTGGTGGTACCAGCCACCGTGACTGGCACATCCCAGAGGCTCACGGAGCGGCCGAGTTCCTCGGGCGTCAGCCGGGAGGATTGTGCCAACGCCCCCGTGTCCAGCGTCGCGCGTTGCAGCCGGATACCATCCGCGTTGTACGCGCGCCGGCTGTGCAGCGCGCGCGTGGTTTCATAGGCACGGGCATCCGCCGCCATCGACCCCAGCCATCCACTGCGGGCGACGAGGGCTGGAATCAGCTGGCGACCGCCGACGGCCGTCAGCAGGAGCCCAGAGACCATGGCAAAGGCCACGCGCACATTCCCGAGCCACCCGGCGCGGAGGCAGATCGGGGCCGCCACCACACAAAGCATTACCAGGATCCGGTCCATCGGGAGCGCCACCGCATGGTCGACCCGGGTGAACAGCCCATCGTGTCCACTCCCCGCAAAGAGCAGATCAAACCCGTCGAGCCGGAAGCTCCAGGCCAGCACGAGCAGCAAGAGGGCGCCCAGCACGCTGAAATGGCGGCGTGCATGGGTGGTCATCACCACGCGACGTCCACTCAACCGCAGGCTCCGGGTCATGGCATAGAGCACAAAGACCACGAGCGCGACCACGAGCACCGTCGAGACGGCCCACAGATACGCGGCTTCCTCGAGGGGCAGCTGATACACATAGAAGCCGAGATCCCGGCCCAGAATCCCCTCGATTTCGCCGAAGGGTACGCCGTGGCGGAGGAGATCCACCGACGTCCAATTGTCCAGCGGCCACGCCAGACAGACCCCGATGAGCAGCGCCAGCGCGAGGATGATCCCATCGAGCCGCTGCTCGGGGAGAATCGCCGTGACTTCGAGATTGGCCACGCGGGCCGGGACGGCCACCGCCCGAATGGTGCGACGGACGACGCGCAGGTTCGCCCACGCGAAGGCCGCCCCGAGGAGCCACGCCCCACCTTGCAGCATCACGCGGTCGAGGACGATCTCACGAAAGAGCTCCGAGAGCCCAAGGGCCTCGTACCAGGCGGACTCCACCACCAGCACTGACACGGCCCGGCCGGCGATCAGCAGCAGCGCCGTGGCCAGCCCGACTCGGATCACCCAGTGCCGGCGTTCCATCGCCGTCTCTTAGACCGTGCGCGTCAGAGGGTCACGCCTTGCGTCCGCAGCCAGCCTTCCATTTCGCCGCGGATCTCTGCCAGACGCGCCTCCGTGCGGGCCTCGAAGCGGGCGACAATCACGGGTTGCGTATTCGACGCCCGCAGGAGCCCCCAGCCATCGCCGAAGAGGACGCGCACCCCGTCCACGTCGATGACGTCATGCGTGGCCTTGAAATGGGCGGCCGCCCGTTCCACGATCGCAAACTTCGACGCTTCATCGGTGTCGATGCGCAACTCGGGGGTCGCGACGAAGGTCGGGACATCGCTGAGCATTTCGTCGATCCGCTGGTCCGCATCGGCGAGAATCCGCAGGAGGCGAGCGGCGGCATACAGCGCGTCGTCGTGCCCATAGAACCCTTCGGTGAAGAACATGTGCCCCGACATTTCCCCGGCGATTGGGGCATGCGTGGCTTTCATCTTGTCTTTGATCAGCGAGTGCCCCGTCTTCCACATGATGGGCTCACCGCCAGCGCGCGTGATCTCGTCGGGGAGTGACTGCGAACACTTCACGTCAAAGATGATGGGCTGGCCGCGACCGGTGCGCGCGAGCACATCACGCGCATACACGATCAAAATCTGGTCGCCCCAAATAATGCGTCCGTCCTGGTCTACCACGCCGATCCGGTCGGCATCGCCATCAAAGGCGATCCCAATCTCTGCATGCGCGCTCTGCACGGCGGCGATGCAATCGACCAGATTCTCCGGCACCGTGGGATCCGGGTGATGATTGGGGAAGGTGCCATCGCTTTCGGTGAAGAGCCCAATGCCATCCACCTCCAGCGCCTGCATGAGTTGCGGCGCGACCAACGCCCCTGCCCCGTTGCCACAATCGTAGACGACGCGCAGGCGACGACCGGACGGCGTGCGAATCGGACCCACGCGGGCAACAATGTCCGCCACGTAGCGGTCGATCACTTCCACGTGGGTCACGGTGCCGGTGCCCTGCGGAAACACGCCAGCAACAATGGCCTGATAGAGCGCCTGAATCGCGTCGCCGTGCAGCGAGCCGGTGCCCACGCACATCTTGAAGCCGTTGTACTCGGGCGGATTGTGCGACCCCGTGATTTGAATGCCGCCGACCACCGGCTCGTGGTGCAACGCCCAGTAGAGCAGCGGCGTCGGCACGACGCCCACATCAATCACATCGATGCCGCACTCCGTGAGGCCACGGACGAGGGCATCGCGCAACATCGTGCCACTGGGGCGATTGTCCCGTCCGACCGCGACCGCGCCCTGAATGCCACGGGCGGCGAGAATGGCGGCATACCCACGCCCCAGTCCATACGCCACGTCGGCGGTGAGGTCGGTCCCCACAATACCGCGCACATCATACTGCCGAAAAATGGTCGGGCTGATGCTCATGGAAGGAAGCAGTCGAAGGTAATTCAGCGGGTCAGACTGGCAGTGGACAATGGCGTCGTGATCGGCGCCGGCGGGACGGTGCGTTGCGACTCCGCCCCGGTGGCGAGGTGGGCTCGGCCAGCCAGTCGCGAGACCGGTGTTGGCACCAGCCCCAGCACGAGCAACGCCACCGTGCACAGGACCAACACGCCGTGCGCCATCGGCACGGGCTCCGCGACCGATCCATTCGTGGCAGCGGGGCGCATGAACATGGCGGCGATCACCTTTAGATAGTAGCCGGCGGACACCACGCTGCTCAGCACCAACACAATGGCCAGCACGGCCTGCGGCGCGGCGGCCTGCCAGGCGGCCTGTAGCAGATACCACTTGGCGAAAAAGCCCATGCCACCGGCCAACGGCATACCGAGCAGTGCCAGCAACGAGACCGCCATGGCCACCGCGAGTCCGGGGCGGGTGGACCAGAGGCCGGTGACATCGGCCAACGTCGGCGCCTGATCGCGCCCGCCACTCACCGTGATCAACACACCAAAGGCGGCCATCGTCGCCAAAGTATAGGTCACGGCATAAAACAGCAGCGCGGAGACGCCCCCGGCAGAGTGGGCAATGATCGTCACGAGGAGATAGCCGGCATGGGCAATGCTGGAGTACCCCAGCATCCGCACCAGGTTCGTCTGCGACAGCGCGAACACGTTCCCCAACACCATGGTCAGGACCGCCAGCCACCAGAGCACCGCGTGCCATTCGGCGACTGGTCCAACGAAGGCATCGGTCATCAACCGGAGAAACGCCGCGAAGGCCGCGGTTTTCACGACCGCGGCCATGAAGGCGGTGACGGGAAGCGGTGCGCCATCATAGACGTCTGGCGTCCACACGTGAAAGGGCGCGGCGGCCACCTTAAACGCAAAGCCTACGAGCAACAGCCCCATCCCGATCCGCAGCATGGGAGAGAGAGCCGGATGCTGTGCGATCCACGTCGCAATGTCGGCGTAACGCGTGCTGCCCGTGGCCCCAAAGACCAGCGCCATGCCATAGAGCAGAAACCCCGTGGAAAATGCGCCGAGCAGGAAATACTTCACGGCCGATTCCGCCCCACGCGCACTCCGGCGATTGACGCCGGCAAGCACATACACCGCGAGCGACATCAGTTCGATGCCAAGGAAGACGATCATGAGATCGCGGGCGGCGGCGAGCACCATCATGCCTGAGGCCGAGAGCAGCAACAGCACGGGCACTTCCGGGCTGAACGCCTGACTGCGCTCATGATCGGCATCGAGCAGCGCGAGTACCAACCCCGTGCCCCCCAGGATCACGAGATCCACCGCCCAGCGGAAGCCGTCTCCGGCGATGCGACCATCGGCCGTTCCCGCGGCCGCGTCCCCCCACGCGATGATCACGGCGATCCCGGTGAGGCCACAGAGCAGCATCGCAAAGCGTGCAATGAGCGAGGTCCGTTCGGCCCCTTCGGCGGCGGCGGCCGCCTGCCCCTGCGGCTGCCAGACCGTGGCAAGCAAGAGCCCCAGCGCGCCCGTGACAAGAAGCAGTTCGGGAACGAGCGCGCGCATCAACGAACCAGACATCGGCAGGTCAGCCATGGTCATGGGGTGGTGCGGGTCGACGTGGGACCCATTGGCGCATTCGGACCGAAGTGCGCCGCCTCAACAACCGATCGTGCCACGCCATCGAGCGGGCGCAGCACCGGGCCAGGCGCGACGCCCAACCAGAGCATGGCAAGGGCGAACGTCCCCATCACCACCCCTTCACGCCACGACAGGTCCGCGATGGCGGGCGCCGTGATGGGGGCATCACCGAAAAGCACGCGCTGCACGGCCCGCAACCCATACAGGGCGGCGGCGATCACGCCAAGCGTCGCGATCCCGGTCAAGACAGGCTGTTCGCTGAAGGCGCCAAGCAACACCAGCAGTTCGCCGACAAAGCCATTGGTCCCTGGCAGGGCGATCGTCGACAGGATCGCGAGCACCAGGATGGCACTGAGGACGGGCGCTTGCCGGGCCAGTCCCCCGAAGTCGGCCATTAACGTGCTGCCGCGCCGGTCGGCCAGCATCCCGACCAGAAGAAAGAGCGCGCTGGTCGTGATCCCATGATTGATCATGAGCAACGTGGCCCCCTGCACCGCCAGCGGGGTCAGCACAAAGATGCCGAGCATGAGCATGCCCAAGTGGCTGATGGACGCATAGGCGATCCACCGCTTGAGATCCTCCTGCACCATCGCCATGAGTGCCCCATACAGCACGGCGATCACCGCGAGCACCAAAATGGTCATGCGGACGGCATCATGCATGGCGGCCGCCGGGAAGAGCGGAATGGCGAAACGCAGGATCCCATAGATCCCGACCTTCACACCCAGCGTGACCGCGGCAACCGTTGGCGCGCTCCCCTGAGCGTCGGGCAGCCAGGTGTGAAACGGCACAAGCGCGGACTTCACCGCAAACGCCAGGAAGAAGGCGCCAAACATGTACAGCTGCGTCTGCGGTGTGAGGCGGACACGC
The DNA here is from genome assembly GCA_037134115.1 of Gemmatimonadaceae bacterium. GTDB lineage: Bacteria > Gemmatimonadota > Gemmatimonadetes > Gemmatimonadales > Gemmatimonadaceae > Gemmatimonas. Next base: position 9,299 of record JBAXMW010000023.1, read on the forward strand.
AGGAGATGGTCCAGATGGAACGAGGACGCCCCTCCACCATTCCACAGCGCCAGAATCGCCACCAGCATCAAGAGCGACCCGACGAGCGTGAAGAGGACATAGCGCACGGTGGCCCGCGAGGCCTGCCCGGTACCCCAGATGCCAATCAAGAAATACGTGGGGATCAGCATCAACTCCCACGCGAGATAGAAGAGCAGCAGGTCCAGCGACACCAGCACCCCGACGAGCCCGGCCGTCAACAGCAGCAGTAGTGCGCCAAAGGATGGCGTGCGCACCCGGACATTGTTCCACGCCCCGAGGAGCGTGAGGGGCATCAGCACGGTGATCAGTACCACCATGGGGAGCGAAAGTGCATCCACCCCCAGGCTGAGCGACGCACCGAGCTCCGGCAACCAGGGCACATCGAAGCGTGCCTGCCATCCTGCCGCTCCGCTGTCGTACACACCCAGCAGCACCAACCCAAGGAGCGCTTCCACGGCAAGGACGCCGCAGGTCAGCACGCGCGCATCGAGCCCGTCTGCTGCGTCATCGGTTACCGTATCACGACCAATCCACCGCACGAGTGGCGCCGCCATGATCGGCCACAGAATCAGGGCCGGCAATACCCACGCCGCCGCACCGATCGAAAGAAGGAAGTCACGCATCGGTTAGCGGAGCGAAAGGGCGGCCAGCATGAGCACGGCACCGGCGGCGATCACCCAGGCATACTTGCCAACATCACCGTCCTGTACGCGACGGCCCACCAGTGCGGCCACGGCCGTCAGGCCATTGCCCACGGCGCTGAAGAGCCCATCAATGCCGGGCTCCACGCCGCGCGCGAGCGCCACCGACGCCAAGGCCTGTGTCGGGCGCACCAGCACGGCATCAACGCCGGCATCCACATGGTACGCGTTCGCCAACAACGCGGACACGCCGGTGTCCGGCGCCGCATGGGCTTTGTCGGTGATGGGTCGACGGGCAGCAATGAACGCGATACCCAAACCGAGCATCGCGGTGACCACGGCCGCCAGAATCAATCCCTGTTCGGTGCCATGGGCGAGCGGCACCGTTCCGGCGAGCCGCGCGGCACTGGCCCCGGTCACTGGCGCGAGCCAATGTTCCAACAGCTCCGGACGCCCAAGCGGCATCAGCTCCGGCAGATTCAACCAGCCACCGGCCACCGTCAGGATCGCCAACAGCACCACGGGAATCGTCATCACGCCGGGAGCTTCGTGCAGCGCTGCCGCGGCATCACTCCCGGTGCGATTCTCCCCGAAGAAGGCCAGCAGCAGCAGACGGCCCATGTAGACCGCCGTGAACAGGGCCGTCACCATTCCGACCGCGTACACGCCCAACAGAATGGTCTGCCCTGACAGGCCGAGCAGCGAGGCTTGGGCGAGGGGCGATCCCGAGGCGCGCGCAAAGACGGCCGAAAGGATCGCATCCTTCGAGAAGAAGCCCGCGAGCGGCGGAACCCCAGCGATCGCGAGGGTGGCCAGCCCCATCGTGACGGCGGTCACCGGCATGACGCGGCGCAATCCGCCCATGTTGCGCAGATCCTGCGGATCGTCATGGCGGTGGGTCGCGTGATAGGCGGCGTGCATCGCGTGAATGACCGAGCCCGCGCCGAGGAAGAGCAGCGCCTTGAAGAACGCGTGTGTCACGAGGTGAAACACCCCAGCCGTATACGCGCCGCTGCCGACCGCCATGAACATGTACCCCAGCTGCGAGACAGTGGAGTACGCGAGCACCTTCTTAATGTCCCACTGGCGAAGGGCGATCGTGGCCGCGAAGAGTGCCGTGAGGGCGCCCACGACAGTGACCAATAACGAGATCGCGGGGGCGCCGGAGAAGACCGGCGCGGCGCGCGCCACCAGATACACCCCGGCCGTCACCATGGTCGCCGCATGGATCAGCGCCGAGACGGGCGTCGGGCCGGCCATGGCATCCGGGAGCCAGACATACAGCGGCAGCTGTGCGCTCTTGCCGGTGCAGCCGATGAACAAGAACAGGGCAATGGCGACCACCGCTGGCGTGCCAGCCTGGCTGAGCAGCGCCGCGTGCGCGCCAGCGAAATCGAGATGTTGGGTCGTGCGCCACATCAGGAACATCGCCACCAGGAACCCGGCATCGCCGATCCGGTTCACCACGAACGCCTTGGTGCCCGCCGCGACATTCGCCGCATCCCGGAACCAGAAGCTGATCAAGAGATACGAGCAGAGCCCGACGCCTTCCCAGCCGATAAACAGCACGGGATAGCTCGCGCCAAGGACCAGCACCAGCATGAAGGCGACAAACAGGTTCAGATACGCAAAGTACCGGGCATATCCCGCATCATCCCGCATGTACCCCACGGAGAAGATGTGGATGAGCGTCCCCACCCCGGTGATGACCAGAACCATCAGCATCGACAACTGGTCCAGCTGAAACGCCCAATCGATCACCAAGGCACCTGCCGGGATCCAACTCCCCAGACGCAGAATGAATGGGGTCGCCAGCCCAGCGGACGCGGACATCCCGGCGCCAAGCATCGCGACAAAGATGGCGATGGCCAGCGCGAAACTGGCGAGCAGCACCCCAGGACCCATGAGGGTCACCAGCGGATGGCGTGCGGTGGTGGCGTCCACCTGCTCGCCACGCGCCCGTCCAACCCCGAGTGCGATCATGCCATTGCCCATGGCGCCGAGGAGCGGCAGCACCGGGAGGAGCCACATGTACTGCGCCACGGTCGTGGACAGCACGTGCGCGGGGGCCTGGGCTCCAGTGGCCAATTCGAGAGCAGACACGATGGACATCAGCCGCGAAGGAGCTTGAGCGAGGACAGATCCACCGTGCCGGCATGTCGGAACACCGAGATCACAATGGCCAGACCGACTGCCGCTTCCGCCGCAGCGATCGTCATAACCATCACCACGAAGACCTGCCCCGTCACGCCGTGCAGCTTCGACAGCGCCACGAAGGAGAGATTCACGGCGTTGAGCATCAGCTCCACGCACATGAACAGGATAATGGCATTCCGTCGGGTCAGCACCCCGACCACACCAATGACAAAGAGAATCGCCGAAACGATCAAGGCTTCAGTGATCATGCGCGCACCCGCTTCTTGGCCAGCAGCACGGCCCCGATGACGGCGACGAGCAGGACGACGCTGGTGAGTTCAAACGCCACGAGATAATCCGAAAAGAGCGAGGTAGCGACTGGCGTGACCACGTTGGGGATCGCCGGCGCCGAGGGCATCTGCGGCAGGCGCTGCCGCTGCGACATCAGGAGCATGGTCAGCAGGCAGACCCCGACCAGTCCGGCCCCTAATCGCGCGCCAAGCGCCCGCAGGTCGGTGATGCCGCTCCGCCCCAGATTCAGCAACATGACCACGAAGACGAAGACCACCATGATCGCGCCGGCATACACCAAGATCTGGACGGCACCAACAAAGGGCGCATCGAGCATCACATAGAGCCCGCTGAGCGCGAACATGACATTGACCAGCCAGAGCGCCGCGGGGACCGGGTTCCGACGCGTGACAAACAGCAGCGCTGACACGATCGCCAGCACAGAAAACAGCAGGAACTGAAATTCAAAAAAGGAGGTCATCGCCGGATCACTCACCCTTGGGGTCGGCGGGATCCCACAACTCGCTCACCGGATGGGTCTGCGCGGTCAGCCGTTCGAGATCATAGACGAACGCCGCCCGATTGAACTCGGCGTTCTCGTAGTGGCGCCCGACGTGGATGGCCTCTTCCGGGCACACCTCTTGGCAATAGCCACAGAAGATGCAGCGGAATTCGTCGATCTCGAACACCAGCGGATAGCGATTTCCCAGCTCATCGGTACCGGGCACCAACTTGATGCAGTTCGCCGGACAGACCGAGGGGCACAGGCCGCAGGCGACACACTTGGCCGCCCCGGTCTCCGTCGTGAGCATCCGGTGCGTGCCGCGCCAGCGCGGCGACAGCTCCCACTTCGTCTCCGGATACTGCATGGTGACCTTGTGCGGATCGACGAGATGCTTGAAGGTGACGGCCATCCCCTTGAGGGTGGCGCGCACGTAGCTCACCCGCTCCAGCGGTCGATGCAGGACTTTGACGCCAATGGCCATCAGTCAGTTCCTCCGGTGCCCGCCGTGATGGCGGCGGCATCGTCTGCGGCCGACGCGCTACCGTTGTCGAGCGTCCAGTGCTGCGCCGACGCCAAGCGCCGACGGTTCAGATCCAGCCCGCGCGCACGCAGGCGTTCCAGATCGGCGGGGCCAACCCGGGCGCTTGAGGGACTGATCAGGCGTCCACGATCCAGCCACCCAAAGAGCGCGATCAGGAGCACGATATTGAGGACCAACAGCGCGAGGGAGAACGGCACCCCGCGGGCGACCCCAAGGGCGTCGAGTCCCAGCGTCGCGGCCGCGATGAGCAGGATGTAGCCGAGCGCGACCGGGAGCATCACGCTCCACCCCAGCGACATCAATTGGTCATACCGGAAGCGCGGTAGCGTCCACCGAATCCACATGAAAAGGAACAGGAACCCACCGACCTTGGTGACGAGCGCCACCAGCGTCAGCAGTGTCTTCACGATGGTGAACGGCGGCAGATTGTCCCACTGCGTAAACGGGATGTCCCACCCACCAAAGAACATGGTGGCGGTTAACGCGCTGACCGTGGCCATGTTGGCGTACTCGGCAATGAAGAACATAGAGAACTTCATGCCGGAGTACTCGGTGTGGTAGCCCGCCACCAGTTCCGATTCCGCCTCGGGTAAGTCGAAGGGGAGCCGATTCGTTTCCGCAAAAGCGGCGACGAGGAACGTGAACCACGCGACGGTCAACGAGAGGACATTCCATCCCATGGTTGCCTGCTGTTGCACGATCGCGCTCAGCGAGACATTGCCCGCCAACAGCAGGACGGGGATCGTCGACATCCCCATCGCGATCTCGTACGAAATCATCTGGGCGCTGGATCGCAGCCCGCCGAGCAGCGCGTACTTGTTGTTCGAGGACCACCCGGCGAGGACAATGCCATACACGCCCAGCGACGAGATCGCGAGCGTGAACAGATAGCCCACGGGGAGTGGCGCGACGGTCATGTCGATCAACCCCCATGGTGTCGGGAGCGGCGCGGCCAGCGGCAGCACCGCCCACGTCAACATGGCCGGAATGAAGGCCAACGCTGGCGCCAAGATGAACAACCAGCGATCGGCGAGGGCCGGGTTCGTCTCTTCCTTCATGAAATTCTTGATGCCGTCCGCCACCGGCTGCAGGATCCCACCGGGTCCCGTCCGGTTGGGACCACGGCGGTCCTGAAACCAGGCGGCCAGCTTGCGCTCGGCGAGCGTCAAACCCGCGACGCCGACCAGGTAGACACCGAAGACCACGAGAATCTTGATGACACTGGCGGCCACCACCGTACCGATGGCCTCCGGCGGCAGCTGCGGATTCGCGCGCGGAAACAGGTCACTCCAGGCGGTCATTGCCCTGCCCCGGCGTGGGTGTCCGCGGCCCCGGCCTGCGTGATGCAGCCACCGGTGAGGCCGAGGCTCTCGTAGCGTAACGCCGCGAACGGTGCATGGGCCGCGGTGAGCGCCGCGAAGACCTCCGGGGCGGTGTAATAGGCGCCGGCACCACCGCAGGCGGTGAGCAGGTCCGCGAGGACGTACCAAGTGGGCCGTGCGACCCCCGGTGCCGCTTTCGCCTGGAAATAGCGCTGCACGCGGCCCCGCAGGTTGGTGAGCGTCCCGTCTTCTTCCAGCGTGTTCGTCACCGGAAGGGCCACTTGGACCCGCGCCGAAAGCACATCGGGGAGCGCTGTGCCGATATAGACGATAGCGTCGGCTCGATCGAAGACTGTCGGATCGATACCGTCGAGGTTGTCGCCGACGATCAGCAGCGCGTCACCCAGTTGGACGGTATCGGCGAGGTTCGCCGTGTCCGAGAAGCCGAGCAAACGAGCGCCGGTCGCGTTAGCCGCGCGCTCCGCCCGGAGCGCAAGATCGTGCGCGCCCGGAAGCGGCGCGACCGAGCCCATGGTGACCCGGAAGAGCCCCTGCCCCTCGGCCACCGCACACAAGCGGTTCACCAGGAACAAGGCTTCGTTGGACAGGTTGGGCGAGACCAGTGTCGTCAGCCGTCGTCCCGCCAGCGCGCGCGAGGCGGCCGCGATGGCGCCGGCCCAGTCCGTGACCTCCAGCGCATGACCGGCCTGCACGAGTGGCTGCTCCAACCGATCACGCCGATTGAACTCGCGGTAGCCCATACGTCCCGTGTCGCACAGGAAATACTGATTGACCTGATCGTTGGGGCGCGGACGGATGCGCACGACGACATTGTCGCGCGTTTCCGCCACGGCATTGCAACCCTGACTGCATCCCGTGCAGATCGTGGGGGCGCGATCCAGCTCCCACGCACGGGCTTTGTTGAGGAAATCCTTGGACAACAAGGCGCCGACGGGGCAAAGATCCACGACATTGCCGGCCCACGGATCGGTCAAATCATGACCTTCTGCCTTGCCGATGAAGGCGCGATCTCCGCGTTCGGACACATTGAGCACGGGATCCTGCGCGACCTCGGACATGAAGCGGACGCACCGCGTGCACAGAATGCACCGGTTCGGCACATACAACACATCGCCGCCAAAATCCTCGACCGGATTAAAGCGCTTGGGTTCACGGTAGCGGGAGTCGGCTCGCCCTTCCGCGAACGTGTAATCCTGCAGCTCACACTCCCCTGCCTGATCGCAGATCGGGCAATCGAGCGGGTGGTTAATCAGCAGAAACTCCAGCACGCCCTTCCGGGCTTCCAAGACCTTCGGCGTGTGCACATGCACCACCTGCCCTTCCGCGACGGAGGTCGCGCAGGCAGGGGCGAGCTTGGGCATCTTTTCGACGTCGACGAGGCACATGCGACAGACGCCGGCCACCGGGAGCCCCGGGTGGTAGCAGTAATGCGGCACCAGCACGCCGGCCATCTTGGCGGCTTCCAGAATCGACATGCCTTCCGGCACCGACACGGGGCGCCCTTCAATCGTCAGCGACACCATCTTCTTCTCTGTCATGCCGTCCTCACGCCGCCGGGGCGCGCGACGCCCCAGGGACCGTGACCATACTGCGGTTGGCCGCGATGCGGGCTTCGAATTCGTGCCGGAACTTCCGTAGCCCCGACACCACGGGGGTGGCGCAGGAATCGCTCAGCACGCAGATCGTCTTGCCGCTCATGTTCTCTGCAATGGCGAGGAGCGTATCGAGATCCTCCGCCGTGCCTTCGCCGTCGCGGATGCGTTCCATGATGCGGGTGGTCCACGCCGTGCCTTCCCGGCACTGGCTGCATTGCGCACAGCTCTCGTGCGCGTAGAAGCGCGTGAGCCGGGCAATCTGCCGGACCATGTCCTGGCGGTCATCAAAGACAATGACGCCGCCGGACCCCAGCATGGTGCCGGCGGCCACCATGCCTTCGTAATCCATGATGGCCGCTTCCGCCTCTTCGCGCGTCAGGATCGGCACCGAGGACCCACCCGGAATGACCGCTTTGATTTCGCGGCCCGGCAGCGGACCCCCACAGAGCTCATTCAGGAACTCTCCCATGGGGAAGCCCAGCGCCACTTCGTAGTTCCCGGGGCGACTGATGTTGCCGCAGACGGAGAACAACTTGGTGCCGATGCTCTTGGGATTGTCTGGCCGGCCGAACTGCTTGTACCAGTCGGCGCCGTTCTTGATGATGTACGGGACGGTGGTGAGCGTCTCGACGTTGTTGATCGTGGTGGGCTTTCCGAAGAGCCCTGCCACCGCAGGGAACGGCGGCTTGATGCGCGGATTGCCGCGCCGCCCCTCCAGCGAGTTCATCAACGCGGTCTCTTCGCCGCAGATGTACGCGCCGGCGCCCCGATGCACATGCACATCGACGCGTCGGCCGGAGCCCATCGCATTCGCTCCGAGGATGCCCGCGGCGTAGGCGTCTTCGACGGCGCGCGTGACATAGGCGTACGGCTCGGTGAACTCCCCGCGGATGTAGATGTACGCAGTCTCCGCATAGATCGCATGCGCCGCGAGGGCGACGCCCTCCACCAGCCCATGGGGCGTCCACCGCATGATCTCGCGATCCTTGAACGTGCCCGGTTCCGACTCGTCAGCGTTGCAGCAGAGATAGTGCGTCTTCCCATCGGGCTTCATGAACGACCACTTCATCCCGGTGGGGAATCCGGCGCCACCACGGCCACGGAGCCCGGAGTCCTTCACGATCGTCTGAAGCTCTTGCGGATCCGTGGCCAGCGCCTGCTGCAGCGCTTCGTAGCCGCCGCGTTGACGCCAGCCGTCCAGCGTCCGGGCGCCCGGATCACCAAAGTAGCGCGACAGGACCGGCGTTTCGCGCGGATGGGAAGGGTGTGGATAGCCCATTACGCGAGCTCCGACACGATACGCGGGACGGCGTCGGGGGTCACCGCGTCCACAAAGGCGTTGTTGATCATCACCGGGGTCGCGAAGCCGCAGGCCCCGAGGCACTCCACCTCAATGACGGTGAAACGTCCATCGGCGCTGGTCAGACCAAGGTCCGCACAGCCAGTGTGCTCCAGAAACGCCTTCACGACGTCCTCGGCGCCACACACGTTGCAGGGCGTGGTGGTGCAGACCTGAATGAAATGGCGTCCCACCGGATGCTGATGATACATCGTGTAGAACGAGACGACGCCCTTCACATAGGCCGGCGTGATCGCCAGCACCGACGCGACCTCTTCCATGGCCGCCGGGCTGATCCAGCCGCGGGCATCTTGAATCATCCACAGCGCCGGCAGCAGCGCCGCCTGCTTGGTGGGATAGCGCGACAGAATCGTGTCGAGTTCCGCGCGTGCCGTCCCGACAAAGACCGGTTCGTACGGAACATCATGATGCGCGTCGGTCGGCGGCGCGGCCACGATGGCGCCGCCGCTCGCAGAGGGACCATGACTCATCGGTCGATCTCCCCCATCACAATGTCGATGCTCGCATTGATAGCGATGACGTCAGACAGCAGATGCCCCTCAACCAGTTTAGGAATAGCGGACAGATTCACAAAGGAGGGCGGACGAATGCGCCAGCGGACGGGCTTCGCCGTCCCATCACTGACGAAGTAGTAGCCCTTCTCCCCCTTGGGACTTTCGACGGCCACGTAGCACTCACCCACCGGGGGGCGCGGGCCTTCCATGACGAGCTTGAAATGATGGATCATCGATTCCATCTCGCTCGTGGCCTTATGCTTGGGGGGCAAGATCAGGCGCGGATCGTCCACGTTGATGGGACCATCCGGCAGCCGTTGCACCGCCTGCTCCAAAATGCGGATGCTCTGCCGCATCTCCTCGACACGCACCAGGAACCGATCATAGACGTCGCCGGTGGTGCCAACCGGGACATCAAAGTCGTAGGTCTCGTAATCGAGATATGGGAAGTCCTTGCGGACATCATAGGCGACACCCGAGGCGCGCAGCATCGGTCCCGAGAGGCCGGCATTGACGGCATCTTCCGCGCTGATCGCGCCGAGTCCCACCGTGCGCCCCGCCCAGATGCCGTTCGTCTCCAGCATCCGCACCGATTCATCGAGCGTCTTGGAGAATCCACGGAGGAACGCACGCAATCCATCGAGCCAGCCCGAGGGCAAGTCGGCCGCCATGCCGCCGACACGCGTTGCCGTCGTGGTCAACCGCGCGCCAACCCACCCTTCGAGGAGGTTGTAGATGTTCTCCCGTTCCTGATACAACCAGAGAAACGGCGTGAAGGCGCCAATGTCCACCGAGGTCGTCCCGAGCCACACCACATGCGACATGATCCGGGACAGCTCCATCAGCATGACGCGCAGCACGGTCGCCCGCGGCGTGCACTCCACACCGAACAACCGCTCCGCGCCGAGCGCGAACGCCACGTTGTTACCGGGGGAGTTGAGATAGTCTTCGCGATCCGTCCAGGGGATGATCTGATTGTACTGGCGGTACTCCCCGATTTTTTCGAACCCGCAATGCAAGTAGCCGATGTGCGGGATGCAGCGCACCACCGTCTCGCCATCGAGTTCGAGCACCAGCCGCAAGACACCATGCGTTGCGGGGTGCTGCGGACCGATGTTGATGAGCATGTGATCGCCCGCGAGCTCCGGCTCCTCTGTCAGCGTTGGGCGTTCGACGGCATGCTGCCCCTGCACCGTCAACGGCGCGCGGATCGGGCGCCCCATGGCGTCGAGCCCGCTGGTGCCGAGGGCGACCTCCAACGTGCGGTGCGTCGTCATTCCCCGCCCTCCAAGCCATGCCGCGCCACGCGTTCGTCCGCCAGCCGCTGCTTCATGTCTTCGGGAAGCACGTCGAAGGCTTCGGCGATGGTCAGCTCGTTCATCGAATAGCGGGCTTCCGGGTTGGCGGCGAGCGCCTGCTTCAGTTGTTCGGCGCGCGAGAAACGCCCGCGCAACGGGAAGTCCTTCCGGAGCGGGTGCCCTTCGGCATAGCTGTCCCACATCAGCAGCCGACGCAAATCCGGATGCCCCTCAAAGCGAATGCCGAACATGTCGAAACATTCGCGTTCGAGCCAATCGGCGCCGGTGTAGATCGCCATGATGGAGGGCACCACGAGTGGGCCCTGTCGATCCAGTTCCACCTTGATCCGCAGGAACTGGCGGTGTCCGAGGGCCCGGAGATGCCAGACGACTTCGAGCGGGCGGACGGCATCGCGATATTCCACTGCGGTGACGTCGACCAAGTAGTCGTACCGTTGCGACGGTTCGTCATGGAGCCACTGAATCACGGCGAACAGCGCCGCGCGATCGACATACACCGTCGTTTCGCCCCACACGACGGCATGGCGGCCAATGGCCTCACCAAAGTGCGCCCGGAGCGCGGCAATCGACGGATTGACGGCCCCATCGTGATGCGGCACGCCGCGCGGCGTGATCGGCGATCCGTTTGCGTCGGAGGCGATGGCGGAGGTCGCAGGATGGGTCACGGTGCCGACCGCGTCTGATTGACGGCGTTTCCGAAGGGCTCCGACAACTCATCAATCCGCGACGCCGGGATGTACAGTTGGCTGGTGGGATCGGGGACGATCTCCACATGCTGCGTGCGGTCGCGCAGGCGATCCTGCCGCACCTTCTGCTGGAGCATGAGAATGGCGTGCATGAGCGCTTCCGGGCGCGGCGGGCACCCTGGCACATACACATCCACCGGAATGATCGTATCGATGCCTTGCACCACCGCGTAGTTGTCGAACATGCCGCCGGTGGAGGCACAGGCGCCCATGGAGATGACCCACTTGGGCTGCGGCATCTGCTGATAAATGCGACGCAGCACGGGGGCCAGCTTGAGCGGCACGCGTCCCGCACAGATCAACACATCCGCTTGGCGCGGGGAATAGCTCAACCGTTCCATGCCAAAGCGCGCCAGATCAAATCGGCTCGCCGCGGTGGACATGAATTCAATCGCGCAGCAGGCCGTGCCGAAGGGCATGGGCCAGAGCGATCCGGTGCGGGCCCAGTTGACAAGGAAGTCGAGCCGGGAGGTCACCCAGCTGTCCTGCGCGCTCGGATCCACCGTGGTGGTGCTGAGTGCGCGCGCGGGGGTCAGTCCCATGTGAGGGCTCCCTTCTTCCAAACGTAGACGAACCCAACGATCAAAATCGTCGCGAACATGATCATCTCGCCGAGTCCCGCGAAGGAAAGCTGTCCAGCCGGACAGACGTCATTCAACATGGGCACGGCGCAGGAGAGCTGGCGGAAGTGCACGCCCCAGGGGATCATGAACACCGTTTCGATGTCGAAGACGATGAACAACATCGCGACGAGATAGAACTTGACGGAGAAACGCTCCCGGGCATCACCCAGCGGGGCAATGCCCGACTCATACGGCTGGGACTTCACCGCCGTCGGCTGTGGACGAACGGTCAGATGCGCGAGTCCAAGGATCAGGACCGCGTTCAGGATGACAAAGCCGAGCAGCAGTAAGACGGGTAAATACGAGCGCAACATCGTCGAGCGGACGTGGATGCGGGAAACGTGCAAATGGCGGGCGACCGACCCGGATGCACTCGGGGCTGGGCCCTCGTGAAAGAATTCACATGGCTCGCGGGAAGGTAGTGATTGGACCACAGCCTCTCAACAGCCCCACCCCATGGCGATCGCTTTTCCGGTGGCTGTTTTCGGCTCACTCCGGTAGAATTCCTCCGCAGCGCCACCGCAACCGTTTCCAGCCGTCCGAGTCGTTACGAAATCGGACCGGGTGGTCCAACTCTCACTCCTTGTTCTGCCGACCCATGGGGCTTTGCTCAGATCGCTGGATTACGCGCATGGCGCGCGAACATGGCATGATCGAACCGTTCGAGGACCGTCAGGTCCGTCAGGGCGTGATCTCGTATGGCGTCAGCTCGTACGGCTACGACATGCGCGTGGCGCGTGAGTTCCGGATCTTCACGAATGTCCTGAACTCGATCGTTGATCCGAAGGCCTTCGATCCGAAGAGCTTTGTCGAGTTCGAGGGCGATGTCTGCATCGTGCCGCCCAATTCCTTCGCGCTGGCCCGCTCCGTGGAGTACTTCCGGATTCCGCGCAATGTCCTGACGCTGACGGTGGGCAAAAGCACCTATGCGCGATGCGGCATCATCACCAACGTCACGCCGTTTGAGCCGGAATGGGAAGGCTATGTGACGCTGGAGATCTCCAACACCACCCCCCTCCCAGCGAAGATCTACGCCAATGAAGGGATTGCGCAGGTCGTCTTCTTCACCGGGGACGAAGAGCCCGAAGTGAGCTATGGCGACAAGAAGGGGAAGTATCAGGGCCAGCATGGGGTGACCCTCCCCCGGATTTAACCGCCGGCGTAGATGTACCGGCAGCCGCGATCCTGCGCCATTTGCAGGGTCGCCACCATGGCGGGAACGATTTCGATGCCCGGGAGCAGGTTGGCCCGGGCTTCGTCGGCGAAGGCGGTCCGGGCCGTGGCGTCATTGCGCTGCGGCTCGGGCAGGAACCGCTGCCCCGACGCCCGCAGGGAATTCTGACAGACCAGAATGATCACGCCGCGGCTCTGTAACTGGGCCACCGCGTTCGACCCAGCCGGACCATTCGGATTGCTGGTCCCGCTCATCCCTAAAGTCTGCGCGATTGGATACTTCGCCCACAGCGCGTCGTTGAAGACGAGGCCAATGGACTTTCCGTTGAGCCCGACCAGCACGTTGCTTTCGTCGTCCCGCTTGCCGTACGCGGTCTTCTGGGCCTCCAGGTAGGTCCGCGCCCACGTGAGCGCCTGCCCGTTCGTTGGCTCGTGCGAGTGAAAAATCACCCGCTGTGCCGCAGTGAGCCGCTTCATCCACGGCTCGTCCTGCGCCAGCACTCCCGGTCCGGGCTCCGCCAGCACCGCGGTGGGTACCGCCGCGCCGACGCCGAAGGCGCCCACCGCGGCCGCGAGGCGGGTCAGGAAGGAACGACGGGGGGACGGCGTCTCGGCATGGTTCATGGGACGGCTCGGGAGGCAGGGGAAGCAGCGAGAGGAGGTACACGCCGCGGCAGGAGTGGGCGCGGGGCCGGCAGCGACTGACCACGCGCCCGGGCGGCCGTGGTGGCGTAGGCGACGTCGGCTGGGGCATCGCCGTGTGGCCAGTCCCGTTCCTTCCCGGGATGGTCCTGACGCGGCTTGGAGAGGACGAAGGCGGCGATGTCCGCCGCCTGTTGATCGGACAAGGTCACCGCATGATCCACGGGCATGTTCTGCCGCAGGAACGTGGCCAAGACGGTCTGTCGGGCGAGCCCCGCCCCGACGCTGTAGCTGTTCCGGCCCCAAACAGCCGGGGCGAGCGGCGTGCCCTCCCCCTGTGCCCCATGACAGCGCGCACAGACCCCCGTGAAGCCACGGCGTCCGGCTGCCGGCTCACCGGTCAGCCGCACCGTATCCACGCCAGCCGGGCGCGGTGCCGTCCGCAGTGTTTCCAAATAGGCCAGCATGTCGCGCATGGCGCTTCCCTCTTCGGGGAGCATGCGGCCGGCCAAACTCCGCGCCACGCATTCGTTCACCCGCTGGGCGAGCGTTTCCTCGCTCCCCCGCCGGGCACGGACACGGGGGTAGCGGGCTGCCGTCGCAAGCCACGGCATCGCCGTGGACCGCGTCCCATCCTCGAGATGGCAGCTGGTGCAGCGCAGCCGGTTGCCACTGTAGGCGGGCAAGGAATCCCGGAACGCATTCATGAGTGCTTTCCCGCGAACAGGATTCCCCGCCACCGTTGCGGTTGGGTCCTTCGCGGAAGGTTGCGCGCACAGACCAACGGGGATCGCTCCACTGCTCAGGAGGATCCCCGCGGCTATCAAGGTCGTCCGACGGCGGCCAAACACTCCGCAATGCGGCATGTGCGCCGAGCTCCTGCGATCAGCCTGAACCCGCGACGGCCCGCGGCTCACGACGCCGCGCACTCGCCATCAGGTAATCGCGGTTCATGTGCTTGATCACATCGATGTTGATCCCCTTCGGGCAGGCCTCCTGACATTCCCCCGCCAGGGTGCAATGGCCAAAGCCTTCCAAGTCCATCTGCTCGACCATGGCCAGCGCCCGCGCATCCCGTTCCGGCTGCCCCTGTGGCAACAACCCCAAGTGCGTGATCTTCGCGCCCGTAAAGAGTGACGCGGAGGCATTCGGGCAGGCCGCGACACAGGCACCGCAGCCGATACAGGCGGCGGCATCCATGGCCTCGTCCATGACCTCCTTGCCAATCAGGATCGAATTGGCATCACGGGCACCGCCCGTGCTGGCCGAAATGAAGCCGCCGGCGGCAATGATCCGGTCCAGCGATCCCCGGTTGACCACGAGGTCCTTCACGATCGGGAACGGCGACGCCCGCCACGGTTCCACCGTGATGATGTCGCCATCCTTGAAGGCGCGCATGTGCAGCTGGCAGGTGGCTGTTCCATTCCACGGACCATGCGCCTGCCCATTGATCATCATCGAGCAGGACCCACAGATCCCTTCGCGGCAATCATGCGCAAAGGCGATGGGTTCCTTCCCCTGCTGCGTGAGCTGCTCGTTGAGCATGTCGAACATCTCGAGGAACGACATGTCGGCGCTGACGCCGTCGAGCGTATAGGTCTCGAGCTTGCCGGGCGCCTGGGCCGCGGGTTGCCGCCAGACGTTCAAGGTGAGCTTCATTACTTGTAGCTCCGCGTGGAGAGGTGCACGTTCTCGTACACGAGCGGTTCTTTGTTGAGGACGGGGGGCTGGTTCAGACCGGCGTATTCCCACGCCGCCACGTAAGCAAACTCGTCGTCGTTGCGCTTGGCTTCGCCCTCGTCCTGATACTCGACGCGGAAATGACCACCGCACGACTCCTCACGATGCAGCGCATCCCGGCACATGAGTTCGCCGAGTTCGAGGAAGTCCGCGACCCGACCAGCCTTTTCGAGCGACTGGTTCAGCGAATTGCCGCTTCCCGGTACGTTCACGTTGCGCCAGAACTCATCGCGCAGCGCCTGAATCTGTGCAATGGCGCCCGTCAGCCCCTCGCGGGAGCGGGCCATGCCACAGTGATCCCACATGATCTTGCCGAGTTCCTTGTGGAAGGAATCGACGGTGCGCGTGCCGCGAATGGCCAGCAGTTGTTCCTGCTGCTGACGCACCGAGGCCTCCGCCGATGTGAACGCGGCATGCGAGGTATCCACCGGGGCCAACTTCGTGCTCGCGATATAGTCGCCAATCGTGTACGGCAACACGAAGTAGCCGTCGGCGAGCCCCTGCATCAGCGCGGACGCCCCCAGTCGGTTGGCACCATGGTCGGAGAAGTTGGCTTCACCGGCCACGTGCAGCCCCGGGATGGAGCTCATGAGATTGTAGTCGACCCAAAGTCCGCCCATGGTGTAGTGGACGGCCGGGTAGATGCGCATCGGCACTTCATACGGATTCTCATCGGTGATGCGCTGATACATCTCGAAGAGATTCCCGTAGCGCTCGGCGATCGTGTTCTTCCCCAACCGCTTGATGGCGTCGGCGAAATCGAGATAGACGCCGAGGCCACCGGGGCCAACGCCACGGCCATCGTCGCAGGCTTCCTTGGCGGCTCGTGACGCGATATCGCGCGGCGCGAGGTTGCCGAAGCTCGGATATTTACGTTCCAGGAAGTAATCCCGCTCGGACTCGGGAATGGCTCCTGGCGCGCGGTGATCCCCCTGCTGCTTCGGGACCCAAACCCGCCCGTCATTCCGCAACGATTCCGACATCAACGTCAGCTTCGACTGATGGTCGCCGCTCACCGGGATGCAGGTGGGGTGGATCTGCGTATAACACGGATTGGCGAACGCCGCGCCCTTCTTATGGGCGCGCCAGATCGCACTGGTATTGGAATACTTGGCGTTCGTGCTCAGGTAGAACACGTTGCCATAGCCACCCGTGGCGAGCACCACCGCATCCGCCGCATGGGAGGTGATCTTCCCCGTCAGCAAGTTGCGCGTGACGATCCCGCGGGCATGGCCATCCACCACCACGAGGTCGAGCATTTCCTCGAAGGTGTGCATCGCGACGGTCCCCTTCCCGATCTGTCGCTCGAGCGCCTGATAGGCGCCCAGGAGCAGCTGCTGACCGGTCTGGCCGCGCGCATAGAAGGTCCGCGAGACCTGCGCGCCGCCGAAGGACCGGTTCGCCAGGAGTCCACCGTAATCGCGGGCGAACGGCACCCCCTGCGCCACGCACTGGTCGATGATATTCACCGACACCTGCGCGAGGCGGTACACATTGGCTTCGCGGGCGCGGAAGTCGCCGCCCTTGATGGTGTCATAGAACAGGCGCCGAACGCTGTCGCCGTCGTTCTGGTAATTCTTGGCTGCGTTGATCCCGCCCTGCGCGGCAATTGAGTGCGCTCGGCGCGGCGAGTCGTGATAGACGAAGCACGACACCTTGTAACCGAGCTCCGCCATGGTCGCCGAGGCGGAGGCGCCTGCGAGGCCCGCGCCCACCACGATCACCGAATGCCGACGCTTGTTCGCCGGATTGACCAGCTTCATCCCAAACTTGTGCTGGTCCCACTTCGCATCGAGCGGGCCTGCGGGGATCTTCGAGTTCAGTTCCATCTCAGCGTCCCTCCCCGGCCAGACCAACGGACGCCGCCGCGGGCGCCTTCAGAGCGGTATGGTCCATCGATTCCTGCACCGGTGGTGCCTCCTGGAAGGCCCCCATCATGGTCGCAATGGGGATGATCATGAAGCCGCCCGCCACGACAAGGGCGAGCACCAGCGCCAGTCGGCGCTTGAGGGGCGTAGCCGAGGCCGGCGCGGCGCCCAGCGTGCGCACCGCGGCCCACGTGCCGTGATAGAGGTGCAGCGCCAACGCCGCCATCGCGAGCAGATAGAAGGCCGCCACCGCCGGATGGCTCAGTGCGATCCGCACATTGTTGTACGGATCCAGATGCGTGAACTGCGGATGAATCGTGCCCAGCGTCAGCTGCAGCAGGTGAAACACGATGAACACCAGCAGCAGGACGCCACCGTACCGGATCGTGCGGGCGGCCAGCGTGGTCACCTGCGGCCGACGCACGGCATAATCCTGCGGACGCGCCGCGCGCGCACGCATCGTGAGCTGATATGCCGACACCGCATGCAGGATGACCGAGGCGAGCAACACGCCACGCACCACGTACAGCAGAGGCATGCTGGTCCGCAGCAGCTCCGCGTAATGGTGCATCGCCTCCGGCCCCTTAAACATGAGCAGGTTGCCGGACATGTGTCCGATGACGAACAGGATCCCGATGATCCCGGTGACCGCCATCACGATCTTCTTGCCGATCGTGCTGTTCCAGAAGTGCGAAAGTCCAGACATGATCCTGAGGGGAAAGGCCTCGGCGGCGTCATCCCGCAGGATGCCGCCGCCGCACTGCGATCAGATGGAGAGCACGGACATCGGTTCCCGCACGGCCTGGGCGGAGCGCTCCAGCGCGGCCCGCTCATCAGCCGTGAGTTCAATCTCGAGCACCTGCTCCAAACCATTACGGCCGAGCTTGCACGGCACGCCGAGATACAAGCCGGACATGCCATACTCGCCTTCCAGCCACGCCGCGCAGGGGAGAATGCGCTTGCGGTCGTGGACGATGGCTTCAACCATCTCCACCGCGCCTGCCGAGGGCGCGTAGTACGCGGAGCCCGTCTTGAGATACTTCACGATTTCTGCGCCGCCGTCACGGGCGCGCTGCACGATGGCGTCGAGCGTGGCCCGTTCCATGAGCTGCGTCACCGGAATGCCACTGACCGTCGTGTAGGAAATGAGCGGGACCATCGTGTCACCATGGCCGCCCAGTACCATCGCCTGAATGTCACGCACCGACACGTCGAGCGCCTCGGCGAGGAACGAGCGATAGCGCGCCGTATCCAGGACGCCGGCCATCCCGATCACCCGGTGCCGTGGGAACCCAGTGACCTGCTTGGCCACGTAGCACATCACGTCGAGCGGGTTCGAAACCACGATCACGATCGCATTCGGCGACGTGGCCTTCACCTGCTCCGAGACCGACTTCACGATCCCAGCGTTGGTGTTCAACAGATCGTCGCGGGTCATGCCGGGCTTGCGGGCGATGCCCGCCGTGATCACGACGATGTCGGATCCAGCGGTCTCCTCGTAGCCATTCGTGCCGATCACGCGCGAGTCAAACCCTTCGATCGGCGCGGATTCCCACTGGTCGAGCCCCTTCCCCTGTGGGATCCCCTCGGCGACGTCGACCATGACGACGGTGCGGCCAAGGGACTTCTCGGCGATGCGCTGAGCCGTGGTGGCGCCGACATTGCCAGCGCCGACGACCGTGATCTTGTTGACCATAGTTGTGTCGATTCTCCGGACACGCATGCGTGTCAGATGGACTGTCGAAGCACACGTGCGCGCAAACAACCGGCGGATGCACGGCGGCGCGATACGCGTTCTGCCAACGGATAAAACCGCTGGCCGTCGCAACATAGATCGGTGCACACAGGCGAGCAACCGAACGGTTTTTCATGCGGACCACCCGGTCCGAACAGCACATGGCACGTCGTTGGAGGCGCCCCCGTGTCGTGGGAGGCGCGCGTCCGATCGGTTCAGTCAGCCGCCGACCTGACTCAGGGCTCGCAGACCGCCAACCTGCATCTGGAGCAACTCATGGGCGCGCGGCTTATTGGCCAGCGCCGTGCGAAAGAGCGGCTCGAGCGGTTCACCCCGGCGCAGGGCGTCTCGCAGCAGCACTTCATGGTCTCCAAACAGGCAGGTCCGCAGACGACCATCGGCGGTCAAGCGCACCCGGTTGCAGCGTTCGCAATACGTGTGCGTCATCGGGGTGATGACGCCGACGGTTCCTGGTGCGTCCGAGAAGCGCCAATACGTCGCAGGGCCATTGCCGAGCGACGGGCCAGCGTCCGGAGCCAGCGTGCCGGTCGCCCGGAGCCGGTCGAGAATCTCCGCGGAGGGAACGACGTGGTCCCAGGTCAATTCCCGGAGATCTCCCACGGGCATGAGCTCAATGAACCGCACATGCCACGGGTGTTCGCGCGTGAGGGCCGCGAACGCTTCGATTTCATCATCGTTGATCCCCCGCATGACCACCACATTGATCTTGATCGGGGCCAGGCCGGCGGCTTCGGCGGCCTGCGCGGAATGGACGATGTCGAACCCCAGATCCCGACGGGCAATCGCGACAACGCGTTCCGGGCGGAGGGAATCGGCGCTGATGTTCACGCGGTCGAGCCCCGCCTCGCGCAACGGGGCCGCCAGCGAGGGGAGCAGCACGCCGTTGGTGGAGAGGGCGATGTCCTCGACCCCCGGCACCGCGCGCAACTGTCGGATCAGCGCGACGAGATCCGGGCGAATGGTTGGCTCACCACCCGTAATCCGGAGCCGCCGCAGCCCGAGCGGCGCCAGTTGCCGCACGACCTCAACGATCTCTTCGTAGCGCAGGATCTCGGCCTTGGGGAGCCACGGCAGTCCCTCCAACGGCATGCAGTACTGGCACCGAAAATTGCACCGGTCGGTGACCGAGATCCGCAGATATTCAATGGAGCGCCCGAACTGGTCGGTCAGCATGCGGTGGGATCCACCCAGTGCCGCTCGCCGGAGACGTAATGCTCGCGCTTCCAGATGGGCACGCGCTGCTTGAGCACTTCGATTATCCGTTGCGTAGCGGCCATCGCCGGTGCGCGCCGGGCATGTCCCGCCACGATCACGATGCTGGCTTCTCCGACCCGCAGCGTGCCCACCCGATGCTCGATGGCCACCCGGATCCCGGTGATCTCCGTGGCGGCCTCGCGGGCAATGCGACCGAGCTCCAGCTCCGCCATAGGCTGGTACGCCTCGTAGTCGATCCCGGTAACCGCCTGGCCATCGTTCAGGTCGCGCACGGTGCCCACGAACAGGGAGATTGCCCCGACGCCGGACGATTCGACGCGCGCCATCAGCGCCGGGATATCAATCGGAGACTCCACGATGGCCACATAGGGCGTGTGGGGTGCCTCGATCCCATGCGGGCCGGGAGTCACTGCAGCGCCTGGCACCTGTTCAGCCCCCTGCGACCGGTGGGATGACCGCCACTTCATCACCGACCGAGATCGGGTGGCTGCTGGTCACCCAGGCCTGATTGAGTGCCACGAGCGGCTCCTTGGGGAGCACATGCCCCCCGGGCAACATCCGCATGGCGCTGATGAGGTCAGCGACCGCACACGGGCTGTCCACCGGCACGTCGATCCGTCGCCCGCCAAAGGCGTCGGCGTAGGATGCGAACAGCAGCACAGGAATGCTCATAGAGGCGGAAAATAGTACGGGAACCACGTCGGCGAGATGTTCCAGTGCTGAAAAGAACAACGCTCCGTGCGGACAGCCACACGGAGCGTCTGGGTACAGGGGCACGGCGTGGGACGACTCAGTCGAGGTCGTCGTCGTCCAGATGTTCGATGTCGATGCCCGCCACCATGGCACGCAGTTCCTTGGACGGCTTGAACACCGGGACAGGACGCGCGGACACCTCGACCGGCGACCCGGTGCGCGGGTTCCGCGCCATCCGGGTCTTCCGCTGCCGGATCTTGAACGTGCCGAACCCCCGCACTTCAATGTTCTTTTGTTCCTGCAGGGAGTCCTTGATGGCGTCGAGGAATGCATCGACCACCCGGGCACAGTCCTTCTTGGAGATCGTCGGACCGGCGGTCTGCGCAATACGCGCCGTGACGTTCTCCACCAGATCGGCTTTCGTCATGGGTTCTGCCTAGGGTTCCCGTGCGTCTGCGGGGGTCGCGACGCCACGTACCGAAGGTCCGAACGTATGACCTTAGTGCTTATCAGTCAAGCGGTTGGCCCACTTGTGACCCGCGCCGCCGCCATTGCTGCCAGAAAACGGTCAAAGAGCGGGACGGCGTCGTGGGGCCCCGGAGCGGCCTCTGGGTGGTACTGGACCGCAAAGATCGGCAGGGTCCGATGACGGAGCCCTTCCACCGTCTGGTCGTTCAGGTTGACGTGCGTCACCATCAGATCCGGGGCGCCATCGACTCCGTCCGCGTTTCCGGCCACGGCAAATCCATGGTTCTGGGAGGTGATGAGGACGCGTCCCGTCTCGATATCGAGCACCGGCTGATTTCCGCCCCGGTGCCCAAAAGGCATCTTCTTGGTATGCCCGCCAAACGTCAGCCCCAGCAGCTGGTGACCGAGGCAAATCCCAAACATCGGGATTCCCGCGGCGGCGATGGCGCGAATGGCGGCCGGCGCATAGGTGACCGCAGCCGGATCCCCGGGGCCGTTCGAGAGAAAGACGCCATCGGGGGCCATGGCCAGCACAGATTCCGCTGGGGTATCCGACGGGACGACGGTCACGCGGCACCCGTGCGACTCTAACAGCCGCAGAATGTTGCGCTTGATGCCGAAGTCATACGCCACCACGTGGTACGGTGCGCTCCCGGATCCCCACTGATAGGCCTCGCGGGTGGAGACCACGGTCGCCAGATCCAGCCCTTCCATGCTCGGGCAGGCTTCCAGCACGGCCAGGGCCTCCCGGGTCGGGGCCTCGCCCGCACCGATGACCCCCCGCATGACGCCAACGGAGCGGAGATGGCGCGTCAGCCGGCGCGTGTCCACTTCAGTCAGCGCCGGAATCCCATTCGTCGCCAACCATTCGGTCAGCCCGCCGGACGCCCGCCAGTTGGAAAAGGTCGGCGACAGCTCACGCACCACGATGCCCGCCACCTGGCCACGTCCCGACTCTTCATCGCTGACATTGATGCCATAGTTGCCGATCTGCGGCGCTGTCATCACGACGATCTGCCCCTGGTAGGACGGGTCGGTGAAGACTTCCTGATACCCGGTCATGTTTGTGGTGAACACGACCTCCGCCACGGTGGGAAGCTGCGGTCCCACCAGCCGGCCGAGAAAAAGGGTTCCGTCCTCGAGGAGGAGGAACCCTTTGGCTCCGAACGCGTCCACGCCTTACTTCTTGGCCGGCGCCGCCGGAGCGGCCGGCTGCGACGTCAACGGCGACGGCGCCGGGGCTGCGCCCGAGCCGCTGGTGGAGGGCGCCGAGGGGGCGGCCGGCGGTGCAGCGATCTTGTCGAGCACCGACTTCGGCGTCGCGCTCCGCGACGACATCAGCTGCAGGATGAACGCGAGCACGAGGAAAATGCCGCCACACCACCAGCTGGCCTTGGTCAGCAGGTTCCCGGCTTGACGCGTGCCGATCACGGAATCAGACGACGAGCTGGCACCGCCAAAATTCGCGGCCAGGCCGCTGCCCTTCCCTGCCTGGAGCAGGATGGCGGCGCCGAGGACGATGGCGTCGAGGATCAGGAGAACAAGAAGCGTCGTGTACATGGCACGGAGATAGAGCGGGATAGGCCGCGTGAGAATAGCCTTGTAAAATCACCGGCTGGCCACCCCGATTCAAGGGCTTCGTGGCACTCGCCGGCGGGAATTTGCGAATCAGCTGCGGACGATTCCGCTCCACCCATCGGGATCAAGTGAGGCCCCGCCCACCAGAAGGCCGTCGATGTCCGGCGCCGCCAAGAGCGCCGCCGCGTTGCCCCGGTTGGCGGAGCCGCCGTAGAGAATGGGGACGCTCGCGGCGGCCTTCTCCCCAAGGCGTGCGGTCAGCGCCGCCCGCAGCACGCCGTGAATGGCACTGGCGTCTTCCGGGGTGGCGGTCCGCCCAGTCCCGATGGCCCAGACGGGCTCATACGCCAACATCATCGCGGCGACCTGCGTGTCGTCCATGCCGGCGATCCCCGCGGCAAGCTGCCGCTCCACCACGGCGGCGGTGATACCGGCCTCACGCTCGTCGAGCGTCTCCCCCACACACAGAATCGGGGTCAGTCGGGCCTGGGCGATCAGGGCGCACTTCTTGGTCGTTTGCTCGTCGGTTTCGCCAAAGAGCTGACGCCGTTCGGAGTGCCCCACCAGCACGACGCGTGCGCCGAGATCCCGCACCATGAGCACGGAATTCTCGCCGGTGAAGGCACCTTGGGCCTCCCCGTGCACCTGCTGGACCCCCACCTGAATGTCCGGGCGATCGGTGAGCCCCTCGATGACCGTGGAGACGGTGAGGGCCGACGGGATGAGGATGATCGTGCGATCCTGCTGCCGCGGGGTGAGTGCCAGAAAACGCTGCACAAACGCCCGGGCATCGGTGGGCGTGTGATTGAGCTTCCAGTTCGCCGCGAAGACCGGCTTGACGTGCATAGGGAACCGAAGGTGAAATGGTGCGAGTGTGTGGCTCACACGTGACAGACCGAAAGTGGGCAGATCAGCTGGGAACGTTCAAACCAGATCCAGGGCGGTGACGCCCGGCAGCGCCTTCCCTTCCAAGAACTCCAGCGACGCCCCTCCGCCGGTGGAGACATGGGACATCCGGGCCTCAAGCCCGGCTTCAGCCACCGCCGCCGCAGAGTCACCGCCACCGATAATCGTCGTGGCCCCCAAGGCCGTGGCGTCGGCCATGGCTTCGGCGACGGCACGGGTGCCCGCGTCAAACGGCGGCTTTTCGAAGACGCCCATCGGTCCGTTCCAGAGCACCGTCTTGGCGGCGGTAATGAGCGACCGGTAGTGCGCAGCGCTGGCGGGTCCAATGTCGAACATCGCTTCCGTGGCAGGAATCCCATCACGCGCCACGGCATGCGCCGCCGCACCCTGATCCATCGCGGGGGCGACCTGCGCATCGGTCGGCAGCACCAGCTTGTCGCCGGCACGCGCCAGCAGATCCCGCGCCATGTCGAGACGGTCCGGTTCCACCAACGAAGTACCGGTCTCCAGCCCCATCGCCCGGAAGAAGGTGCAGGCCATCGCGCCACCGATCAGGAGATAATCGACCTTCGGCAGCAGTGCCTCCACCACGTCGATCTTCCCGGAGATCTTGCTGCCACCGAGAATGGCGACGAACGGCCGCACCGGTGCGGCCAGTGCAGTGCCAAGGTAGGCGAGTTCCCGTTCCATCAAGAGGCCCGCGACGGCCGGCCGACAATAGTGCGCGACACCGGCGGTGCTGCTGTGAGCCCGATGTGCGGCCCCGAAGGCATCGTTCACATACAGGTCGCCCAACTGCGCGAGCTGCTGCGACAACGCGTCGTCGTTCTGTTCCTCACCCGCGAGAAAGCGGGTGTTCTCCAGCAACAGCGTCTCGCCCGGCGCGAGCGCCTGCGTGGCGGCCACTGCCGCCGGACCAATCGTCTCGGGAAGAAATGCAACGGGTCGGCCCAACAGCGTACGCACCCGCTCGGCCACCGGTGCCAGCGAATACTTCGGATCGGGAGCGCCCTTCGGCCGTCCAAAGTGCGCGAGCAGCACCACGCGAGCGCCGGCATCCAAGAGCCAATGCAGTGTGGGCAGGGCAGCGGTGATGCGGGTGTCATCCGCCACCTGTCCCGCTGCATCGAGGGGAACATTGAAGTCGACGCGCACCAAGGCCCGCTTTCCGTGCAGGTCACTGGGCGTCAGATCACGCAGCGTTCGTGTCGTCATGGGTCTCTGTGCACGAGCCCCGGCACAGCTGTACCGGGGCCCGTGTATGTGTGGCAGTAAGGTGAGCGGATTACAGCCGAGCGCCGATGAAGCGCATGAGATCCACGCACCGCGACGAGTAACCCCATTCGTTGTCATACCAGCCGGACACCTTCACGAGCGTGCCGTTGACGACGTTGGTGCTGAGGGCATCCAGCGTGCAGGAATGCGGGTTGCCGATGTAGTCCACCGAGACAAGGGGCACTTCGCTGTAGCCAAGGATGCCGGCCAACGGGCCATCCGCAGCGGCCTTGAACGCCGCATTGATCTCGTCCTTCGTCACCGCGCGTTCCACCACACACGTCAAATCGGTGAGCGACACATCAGGCGTCGGCACGCGAATCGCGATGCCGTCGATCTTCCCCTTCACTTCCGGAATCACCAGCGACGTGGCCTTGGCGGCGCCCGTCGTCGTCGGGATCATGGACACCGCCGCGGCACGCGCCCGACGCAGATCCTTGTGCGGCAGATCGAGAATGGACTGATCGTTCGTGTAGCTGTGGATCGTCACCATCTGGCCATGCACAAAGCCGAACGTGTCGCGCAACACCTTCACCATCGGCGCCAGACAGTTGGTCGTGCACGACGCGTTGGAAATGACGTGGTGATGGGCGGGATCGTACTTCTCGCTGTTCACGCCCATCACGATCGTGATGTCTTCATTGGTCGCCGGAGCGGAAATGATCACCTTCTTCGCGCCCGCTTCCAGATGCTTCGCCGCATCCGCACGCGCCGTGAACCGGCCCGTCGATTCGAGGACGATATCCACGCCCAATTCGCCCCACGGCAGCTTCGCCGGATCACGCTCCGCCAGAATGCGGATCCGCGTGCCGTCGATGCTGATGCTGTCGGCATCGGCGCTCACCTGACCGTCATAGCGCCCGTGCACCGAGTCGTACTCGAACAGATGCGCGAGCGTCTTGGTGTCGGTGAGGTCGTTGATCGCCACAAATTCGAGGTCGGCGACTTCTTGCTGGAGGGCGGCGCGCAACACCTGCCGACCAATGCGGCCGAAGCCGTTGATGCCAATGCGAAGAGCCATGAGAGTCAAACGGGGTCGAGGTCGAAAACCGAATCGGCGCGATCGCCTGGTTCCGGCGCGCGTCCAAAGGTGACATAGCTGATGATACGGGCACCGCCATCGAACAACGCGTGTGCGGCGGCATTCAACGTCGCGGCCGTGGTCATGACATCATCCACGAGGATCAGATGCGATCCAGCGAGACGGTCCCGATCCGCCGGACCCGTCGCGAACGCCCGGGAAACATTCCCTATTCGCTGGGATGGTGTCAACCGGACTTGGGACGCGGTGTGCCGGTGCCGACGGAGGACATCGGACCAGACCGGCAGCTGCCACCAGGGGGCGAGCGCCCGGGCGAGCGCTTCCGCCTGATTGAAGCCGCGTTCCCGTTGCCGCACCGACGAGAGCGGCAGGGGCACCAAGGCGGTGCGCTCGGCCACCACATCCGGAGGAAACGCCAGCCGGGCCATCAGCGGCGCCATGGCGCTCGCGACGCGGGGCCAGCCGTTGTATTTGAGGGCGTACACCATCGAGGCCCCTGTGCCCACGTCCATGCGCACCGCGGACCGTGCCGCCCGCACGTACGGCGGGAGTCGGGGGCACCATCGGCACACGAGCGGCACCGTGCCGGAGGGGTCGGTCGGCCAGGCCCCGAACATGGGGAAGGGGTGGCCGCAGCGGGGGCACTGCGGATCGCCGAGCGGCATCAAGCGCGCCACGCAGAGGGGGCAGACAATGCCCTGCCCCGATGAGGGCGGGTGCGGTTCACGGCAGACGGCACAGGCTGGAGGAAAGACCACCGTCTGCAGCCCCTGCCAGAGTCGCCGGCCAGCCTGCACCGCCACCTGCGACAAGTCGTGCCGTCCCCGATCACGGGCCGCTGGCAACCGCCTCCTCCGTTGTTCGCGCGAGCGCCTGCGCACAGGCGCGATCGAGGGCCGCCTGCATCACCGCATACGGCGCGGGGCGCTGGAACCAGACGGTGAAGGCAGCCGCGCCCTGCTCCAACAACATGATCCGTCCGTCAGCCGCTGGATGGCCCGCCGCGCGCGCGTGGCGGACCCACGCGGTCTCCCCCGGTCGGTACACGAGGTCAAGCACGCCGGCACCGGCCGCCAGCGCCGCAACAGGCACAGGCTCGGTCTCATCGGTCAGGCCAATCGACGTCGCGTTGATCACCAGCGCCGCGTCGGCGACGGCTTCCGCCACCGCGTCAGCGGCAAAGGAGACGACTGCTCCGGTCACGCCCACACGCTGCAACAACGCGCTGGCCTGCGAGGCATCACGTGCCGCCACCCGAATCTCGCGGCATCCCAATTGATCGAGTGCCACCAAGACGGCGGCGGCCGATCCCCCAGCCCCAAGCACCACGCACCGGTGCGCCGGCCAGCTGGCATCGGGTTGGACCCGTCGCATCGCCGCGATCGCGCCGGCGACATCGGTGTTATCACCGCACAAGACGCCGTGCTCATGCCAGAAGGTGTTCACCGCGCCGACGCGTTGGGCGAGCGGGGTGCACCGCGCCAGCTGCGCGACCGCCACCTTGTGCGGAATGGTCACATTGCCGGCCACCCCGTCGCGGGCGAACGTCGCGAGGGTCGCGGCCAATTGGTCAGGCGGGACGTCGACGGCGTCGTACCGCAACGGCAGCGCACACTCTTCGAGCGCGGCATTCTGAAACGCCGGCGATAACGAATGCGACACCGGATGCCCGATGAGGATCAGCCGCGACGGTAAAGCGGCATCGGCCGACGCCACCTCAGCGCTCCGCGGCGGCGCGCTCGAGGAGCAGTCGATCGATTGCCCGCGTGATCAAGGTCTGCAGCTCCGCATATGTCGCGCGATAGACGTCGAGGTCCCCGCCAAAGGGATCGCTCACCGGGCGTCCCGTCGCTTCGCCCTCGGCAAAGGCGGAGAGCAACCAGCTGCGTCCCGCGCCGCCCAGCAGCTCCGCCTGCTCTTTATGCTGTGCGCCCATCGTCAGAATCCAGTCGCTGGTCGACGCGAGCTGGGGGGACAGCTGGCGCGCGCGATGACCCGAGAGATCCAGTCCATGCTCCAACGCGACCAACAGCGAGCCGTCAGAGGCCGCCGCATCCGGCCAGGCGCTGATCCCCGCGCTGCCGACGGCGATGTCCGTAATGCCGCGCTCCGCGAGCAGCCGAGCGGCAATGACTTCGGCCAGCGGACTGCGACAGGTGTTCCCGGTGCACACAAACAGAAGCTGCATGGACTCAGGTATCTCCGACGAGGTCCGGGACACACGCCCGGAGCTGAGAGGCCGACAACACCCCGGGGCGGATGACCCTGGGACGCCGACCCGTACAATCGACCACGGTGGACGCCGATGACGGCGGCAACCGGCCACCATCGAGCACATGCAGCACGCCACGATGAATCGCGTCGGGCCACTGTGCGACAATTTCTGCCGCCTGCTGCGCGGGCGGCACACCGGGACGATTCGCGCTGGTGCTCGTAATGGGCTCCCCGTACGCCTGCAGCAACCGACGCAGGCCGGCGTGGGGCGTTAATCGCACCGCGACGCCCCCTTCCGGTCCGCGGAGCCGAGCCGGGACGCGACTGTCACCACCGCGGAGCACGAGGGTGAGCGGGCCGGGCCAGAAGCGGGCAGCGAGATGCGAGGCATAGGTCGGCAGATGCAGATCCAGGCGTGCCACCTGCGCTGGATCGCCAATCAGTAACAGGAATGGCTTCCCCGGTGGCCGACTCTTGAGTCGCACAAGCGCTTCCATCGAGTCATGGTCCACCGCCGTGCCAAAGCCGTACACGGTCTCCGTGGGATACGCGAGCACGCCACGATTCTCGAGATGCGTGATCGCACCCCGGATCGCCGCTTCAACCTCAGCGGGCGACCAGAACGGTACGGTCAACGTCCCACGGTGCATCAGCGGCTCACTCTGGCAGTGCCTGCATGGCGTCGGCCCGCGCGAAGTCGGCTTCGGTGGTGATCTTCATCCCGCGTTCACTCCCGGGCACCACCACCACGGGCCAACCGAGGCGCTCAAACAGCGCAGCGTCGTCGGTGGCGCCGACATGCACGCGACGGGCCTCCATGTGCGCCTGCTCCAACAGACGGCGTGGAAAGGCCTGTGGCGTCTGCGCGCGCCACAGATGGGTGCGATCGACCGTCCGGACGATCTGCCCGGCAGCGTCCACTTCCTTCAACGTGTCCACCACCGGGATCGCGGCGATCGCGCCATGCCCCTTCCGCGCTTCCGCGATCACCCGCTCGATGGTTTCGTCGGTCACCAAGGGACGGGCCGCATCGTGCACAACGGCAATGTCGACCTCCTCGGGGAGATCTTCGAGCCCATTGATTACACTCTCGTGCCGCTCCGATCCCCCGGTGCTGACGAGCAAGCGATCGACGTCGCATTGAAAAAGCCACGGTGGTGGATCCGCCGCATGCGTTCGCGGAAGCACCACGACCACCACGGCAACATCCGGGCGGGCCATAAATGCCTGCACGCTGTGCAGCAGCACGGGCTTGCCCGCGACCCACCGAAATTGCTTGAGCTCCCCGGTACCGACGCGTGAGCCCGAGCCGCCGGCCACGATCACCACGCCGACATCGCGACGGACTGCCGCGTGTTCGGGACTGTCTGCCCGTGATCGCGAAGGGGTTGGGAGTGGCACGTCCCGACGGGGACGGGACAGTCCGGCATCATCCGACATCGTGCGTTCCTCGTTCATGTGGCGGCCTCGGCACCCACCGTGCGTTGCAGGACCTCCCGCAGCGTGCGCACGCCAACGACCTGCATCCCACCGGGTACACGGCGTGGTACGGCCCGCTCCGAGAGAAAGACCTGCGTCATGCCGAGTTTGGCCGCCTCGGCGAGCCGACGCTCCACCTGCGAGACGGGACGCACCTCGCCCCCGAGTCCAAGCTCCCCGAGGAAGATGGCGCGGGCCGGCAACGGTCGATCGACCACCGATGAAGCGAGCGCGGCCGCGATGGCCAGGTCCACAGCCGGCTCCTGCACCCGCATGCCCCCGACGATGTTGCAAAACACATCGAGCTGCGCGCAGGAAAAACCGCCGCGCTTGTCCAGCACTGCGAGCAGCAGGGCCAGACGTCGCGCATCCACACCGCTGGCCACCCGCTGTGGCGTACCGAAGCCCGCGCGTGCCGCCAAGGCCTGGACCTCCACCAAGACGGGACGCGTCCCCTCCATCAGCGCACAGACGGCACTCCCGCTCGCGACATCTTCGCGATCGCCCACAAAGAGCGCAGAGGGATTTTCCACGGGGATCAGTCCGGTGGGGACCATCCGAAAGACCCCAATCTCGTCCACCGAGCCAAATCGGTTCTTCGTGGCCCGCAACACCCGATGATCCAAGGTGCCGTCGCCTTCGAAGTAGAGCACGGTGTCCACAATGTGCTCGAGGGTCTTCGGACCGGCGATCCCGCCCCCTTTTGTGACATGGCCAATCACGAACACCGTGGTGCCAGAATCCTTCGCGAAGCGCATGAGGCGCGCGGCGCACTCACGCACCTGCCCCACGTTGCCGGGGGCTCCTTCAAGGAGCTCGGTGTGCACCGTCTGGATCGAGTCAATCACCAACGCATCGATGCGACGCCCATCGGCCCGCGGCTGTGCCGCCGTTGCCAGAATGGTCTCCAGCGAAGTCTCCGTGAGCAACGCCACGGTTCCGGCCGACTCCGCCAACCGGTCCGCACGCAGCTTCACCTGCAACGCCGATTCTTCGCCCGAGACGTACAACGTGGCGTGTCCAGCCTCTTCCAGCCGAGCGGTCACCTGGAGCAACAGGGTGCTCTTCCCGATGCCCGGTTCGCCACCGACGAGCACCATGCTCCCCGGCACAATGCCACCACCGAGGACGAAATCGAGCTCCTGCAACCCGGTCTTCCAGCGATGCGTCTCCGCCCCGGTGACGGAATGCAATGCGACCGCCGAGCCGGCGATCCCAACGGCGGCACGCGCCGCCGTCCGCTTGCTGGTGACGACGGCCGCCACTGGTTCCTCAGCCAGCGTGTTCCACGCCGCACAGCCGTCGCAGCGTCCGGACCATTTGGGGGACTCGGCGCCGCATTCGGTGCAGCGGTACACGGTGCGGGCTCGCGCCATCAAAACGGCGCGTAGTCGTCCGGCCCCGTGACCAGCTTCGGCCCACTGCCGAAGTCTGGAGGAGGCTGGCGATTGGAGAAGTTATCGAAGCGCGTGTATTGCTTGTGGAAGAACAGCCGGGCATTGCCTGTGGGGCCATTCCGCTGCTTGCCGATGATGATCTCGGCCTTGCCTTCGAGTGTAGGATCTTTGAGGCGACCATTTTCATCACGCTCGGCATAGACCTCTTGCCGGAAGATGAACATGATCACGTCCGCGTCCTGCTCAATGGCGCCGGATTCACGCAGATCAGACAGCTGCGGACGACCCTTTTCGTCGCCGGAACGCTGTTCCGGTGCACGGGACAGCTGTGAGAGCGCAATCACGGGGACGCCGAGCTCCTTTGCCAGCGCCTTGAGCCCACGCGAGATCTGGGAGACTTCCTGCTGGCGGTTCTCGCTGTTCGCGGGGCCGCTCATGAGCTGCAGGTAGTCCACCATGATGAGGCCGATGTCGTGCTCTGACTTGAGCCGACGGGCTTTCGCGCGCATTTCCAGCAGCCCGATACCGGGCGTGTCGTCGATGAAGATCGGGGCATGACTGAGAATACCTGCCGCCTGTGCCAAACGCGGCATCGATTCATCGAGCGCCCTACCCCCTTTACGCAGCGCTTGCGCGTCAATGAGCGCCTCGCTGGCCAGCATACGCTGCACCAGCGATTCCTTGCTCATTTCCAACGAGAAGAAGGCAACGCCCGTCTTGGCCGTAATCGCGGCATGCTGCGCAATGTTCAGCGTGAACGCGGTCTTGCCCATGGACGGACGAGCGGCCACGATCACGAGATCGGCCGGTTGGAACCCGGAGGTCATATGGTCGAGCTCATGGAAGCCCGAGGGCACGCCCGTGATCGCCTGATCACGCTGGGCGAGCATCTCGAGCTTTTCCATGGCGGGCCACAGCAACTCCTTGATGCGGGAGAAGCCGGTGCGCTCCCGCGATTGGCCCAACGCGAAGATGCGCGCCTCAGCCGTATCGAGCAGATCGCCCGCCGTCGTGCGCCCCTCGAAGGCTTCGCCGACAATTTCGGTGGAGACTTCGATGAGGCGCCGCAGCAGTGCCTTCTCCCGGACGATGCGCGCGTGGTACTCCACGTTGGCCACCGTGGGCACCGTATCGAGCAGGAAGGCGAGATACTCCCGACCGCCAGCCTGCGCGAGTTCCCCGCGCCGCTCGAGCTCATCGGCGGCCGTAAGGGGATCGACGGCCCCGCCGGCGCCGATGATGGTAATCATCGCCCGGAACAGCCGTCGATGCCCCTCGCGATAGAACATGGTGTCATCCACATGCTCCGTCGCGCGGGTCACCGCGTCGGTGTCGAGCAGCATCGCGCCCAACACCGCCTGTTCCGCTTCTTCTGACCATGGTGGCCGGCGTTCCTTGTACGGATCACGGCCGACCGGCAACGCCGCGTCAGGCGTTGGCACCAGACTCGTCATGCTGTCACGATCCTCGCGGAGTGTCTGACGTCGCCGCCGCGCGCGCGGCGTCCAAAATGCGGCGCGCCATTTTGAGATCCTGCCAGGCCGGACGCTTCCACTCTTCGTTGCGGAGGAG
>JBAXMW010000024.1:0-38212 GCA_037134115.1 Gemmatimonadaceae bacterium
TGACGCTTGTGCGCGCCGCTGATGGCGCGCTCGAGACGGTGCGCGCGCTCCGCCCCTGACGGCGCTGCGCCCGTAACGTTGCTGCGCCCCTACGCGGGGCGCGGCCCCTGGCTGAAGGTGACGGCCGGGGTGTCGGCTTCGTTCACCTGCAGCGCGAACACATCCGGGCGGGCGTAATGCCCGACCGGATCGAAATCGAAGCGGGCACGGGGAATGGCGTCGCGGTCCAACTCGGCGACCAGCAGCGCTTCGCTGTTAAGGGCCGGGCCTGCCACGAGGTTGCCGAAGGGATCGACAATGCAGCTCCCGCCACGCGAGACCACCGCCTCCGGGGTGCTCCCGTCGTACTGATCCGGATAGTGCTGTTGCTGCGCGAACTGGTTGGCGGAGAGGACGAAGCAGCGCCCCTCCAACGCGATGTGGCGCATGGTGGCAATCCAACTGTCTCGCGCGTCGGCGGTGGGCGCGCAGTACAGTTCGATCCCCTTCGCATAATGCGCCGCCCGCAGCAGCGGCATGTAATTCTCCCAGCAGATCACCGCACCGAGCTTCCCGATGGGGGTATCGAAGACGGGCATCGTGGAGCCATTGCCAAAGCCCCAGATCAGCCGTTCAGCGGCCGTGGGCATCAGCTTGCGATGCTTCCCGAGGTACGCGCCATCGGGGGCGAAGAAGAGGACAGTGCAATAGAGCGTGCTCCCGTCCCGTTCAATGACGCCGACGACCAGATGCAGCTGATCACGCGCCGCAATGGCTGAGAGTCGATCGACGGCCGGTCCAGGGACGGCAATCGCATCGGCCCAATACCGGCGGAACGCTTCACGCCCGGCGTCGGTGCGGGAGCCCACGACCACGCCAAAGTCTGCACCGCGTGGGTAGCCGCCCACATACGCTTCCGGGAAGAGCAGCAGTTCGACGCCGCGGCTGGCGGCATCGGCGCTCTGGCGATCAATGACGTCGAGGGCGTCGCCGGACGAGCGGGCGGGGGTGGTCTGGGCCACGGCCACGCGGATGCGCGAGGAATCAGTCATGCCGAAGGGTGCGCTGGCGGCGCCGTGGCGTCAAAGGGGGCGTGATTGCGGGGGGGAGGGACGGGACCGACATTTCGCCCGTCCGTCCGCCGGGGAGTGGCCCCGGCGGTTGCTGTCCTCTCGTGGCTCCTGTGCTTATGTCTGCTCCCTTCCGTTCACGCGCCGGGCGCGTCCTCGGTGCTCTGGCGCTCAGCGCCGTGATGGCTCCCTCACTCCTGGCGCAGCGCGGTGGTGGCCGTGGTGGCGCCACCGTCACGGGCGGCGAGAGTGCGCCCGCCCCCACGCGCCTCCCCAAGGGACCGCGCGCGATGCAGCTGGCGGACTGGTACCGCGTGGTGTCCGTCTCCACGCCGGCGATGTCCCCCGATGGCAAGCGCGTGGCCATGACGGTGACGCGCGCCGTGGAAGGGAGTAATAGCCGCCATAGCGAGGTGTGGGTCGTGAATACCGCGGGCGGCGCGCCGCAGCGGTGGACCGCTCCGGGCACGGAAAGCAGCAACCCGCGCTGGTCCCCCGACGGGAAGTACCTCCTCTTCACGTCGGCCCGCACCGGCGGGCGCGGGAACACGTGGGCGGTTCGGTTGGATGAACCGGCCGGTGAAGCGGTGCAGGTGGACGGGTACCCCGAAGGCTCGATGCCGTCGTCGCATGCCTTCGCCGTGTTCACGGGGCCCGCGCGGCAGGATACGCCGGCACTGTCCACTGGGGCGGCGGATCCCTTCGCGCGCATGCAGCCGATGGCCAAGCCACCGTTCGACGCGATCACTCGGCCGACGGAGCCGGCGCGGTTTGATGGCCGGCACGTGGTCGACATGACGTATAAGAGCAATGGCGTGGGCTTTGTGCCGGGGCGTGCGGTCGCGCGCAGCTGGCGCCCGCAGCAGCTCTGGCGTCAGGCCTTTGGTGATACGGCGCGCCGCATGCTCACGACGACCGCCTACTCCCATCGGAGCCCGGTGGTGTCGCCGGACGGGCAATGGATCGCGTTTGTCGCCGACGCCCGCCTTCGCCCGGATTCGGTGGTCGATCTCGAGCGGGATTCGTTGGCCAAGTTGCCGTACGAAAAGGTGCGTGACGAAGCTGAGCGGAATGACTCGGATATTTATGTGGTGAGCGCCACGGGCGGCACGCCGCGCAAGGTGGCGGAGTGGATGGGGGCCGAGTCGGATCTGGCCTGGTCGGCGGACAGTCGGACGCTGGCGTTCGTGGGGCGTCCGGCGCGGACGCAGTCGGCACGGATCTATACGGTGGCGGTGGACGGCGGGACGCCCAAGAATCTGCTTGGCAGCTGGCAGTTTGAGCCGGCCAACATCGAATGGCTCGCGACGGGTCGGTTGCTGTTCACCGCGGAGATCGGCGGCCGGACGGCGATTCTCGAGGCGGATCTGCAGGGGACGGCGGCGCCGAAGGAGATCGTGAATGGCCGTCGTCAGCTCCGGGGGATGTCGTTCAATGAAGCGGCCACGTCGATGGCATATGTGTCGACGTCGATGGCGAAGCCTACCGAGCTGTTCGTGGCCAACGCCGACGGCTCAGGGGAGCGGCAGCTCACGCGCTTTAATGACGACGTCAATGCCGATGTGGTGTGGAGCGACGCCGATCGCTTCACGTACAAGAGCGTCGGGAACCTGGAGATCGAAGGCTGGCTCATGAAGCCGTACGGCTATGAGCCCGGCAAGAAGTATCCCATGGTGATCTACATCCATGGCGGCCCGCACTCCGCGTACGGCGAAGGGTGGTTCGATGAATTCCAGAATCTCGCCGCGCAGGGGATGTTCGTGCTCTTTACGAACCCGCGTGGGTCGAGCGGCTACGGCGCGCCCTTCACCTACAGCACGCGCGGGCGCTGGGGGATGGAGGACTATCAGGATCTCATGAAGGCGGTGGACATCGTGGCGGCGCGTCCCGATGTCGACAGCACGAAGATGGGCGCGACCGGCGGCTCGTACGGTGGGTTCATGACCACCTGGCTGGCGACGAAGACCACCCGCTTCAAGGCGATCGAAACCGATCGCACAATCACGGAGTGGACCTACTGGTATGGGGCGAGCGATGCCCAGGGGCTCACGGAGTATGAGTTCTACGGCAAGCCGTGGGACAACCAGAAGCTGTACGACACGCTCTCGCCCATTCGGTATGTGAACAAGGTGAAGACCCCCATGCTGATCGTGCAGAGCGAAGAGGATTTCCGGACGCCGATGGGGAACGCCGAGATGTGGTTCATGGCGCTCAAGAAGCAGGGGGTGCCCGTGGAGATGGTGCGCTATCCCCGCTCGAACCATGACCTGAGCCGGACGGGTGAACCGTGGCTGCTGGTCGATCGCCTGGGACGGCTGCGGCAGTGGTTCGGCTACTGGCTGCAGGGGCAGAAGCCGTAAGCGCGTCCCGCGGGCGAACGCCGTGGGGCACAGAAGCGGGAGGGGGCCGGCGGACCGGTCTCCTCCCGTCTTGCTTGGCGTGGATCTGAGGAGTAGACTGCAAAGTTCATAAAAAATTCATGGTTTCACGCCTCAGCCTACCCGATGCGAACCCCCCTGCCGACGCCCCGCCGTACCACCTGGCGCCTGTGTGCCGTCCTGCTCTCCCTGTTGTCCCCCGCGGTTGGTGTTGCCCAACAAGCGTCGCGGGCTTCCCAGGATTCTGCCGCCCGTCGTGACAGCCTGACCCAACGGCTCATGCCGGTGAATGTCCGGGCGACGCGCAGTGGACAGGCGGCCAACTCGGCCCCGCTTGCCATCACGCATCGGGATCGGGCGGATTTTGCGGGGACCGCTGGGGTTGGGCTGCAGGACGGCGTGCTGGGGGTCCCGGGGGCGCTCGTGCAGTCCCGCTATGGCACCTCCGATGTGCGAATCACGATTCGTGGCTTTGGCGCCCGCGGGGCGGGGGATCGCTCGAACGCCGGGACCTCCCGCGGGATCCGGGTGCTGCTGGACGGTATGCCGGAAACGGAGCCTGATGGCCGGACGTCGTTCGATCAGATCGACCTCGCGGCGGTGGAAGGACTCGATGTGGTGCGCTCGAATGCGAGTGCGCTCTGGGGGAACGCGGCCGGCGGGGTGGTGAATCTCTCCACCGTCCCAACGATCGATCGCCCCTATGCCGCGGTTTCGTATGCCTCCGGGAGCTTCGGCCTGCAGCGCACCATGGCCCAGGCCGGTGCCCCCGTGGGGAACGGTGGGGTCGCCTACGCCACGGTGGTGAACACGACCTTCGACGGCTGGCGGCTCAATTCGGACGCGCGCCGGATGCTCATCAACGCCGGGGTGGCGGCACCGATTGGCGCGCAGACACTGCTGCGGGTGCATCTGACGGGCACCAACAATCTCATGCACATCCCGGGCCCGTTGTCGGCGGCGCAGTATGCGGCGAATCCCGCACAGGCCAATGCCACGTACGACACGCGCGACGAACGGCGCTACAATCGGTTGGGGCGGCTGGGGGTGGCCATCGAACACCAAATCGATGCGCAGTCATCGATTTCCTCGATGGCGTATGTGAATCCGAAGTTCTTGCAGCGCTCGGAGCGGGGCACCTTCCGGGACTTCACCCGCTACCATGTCGGCGGCAACGTGCAGTACAACCGCGTGGAATCACTTGGCGGCAAGGCGAATCGGTTCACCGCCGGGGTCGATCAGGCCTACCAGGATGGAGCGATCCTGTTCTACGGACTGACCACCGCAGGGACGCGCGCGACGGATCTGCGCGATAACAAAAAAGAGGGCGCGTACAACGCCGGCGTGTTTGTGGAGGATGAACTGGGCGTGACCGACGCCGTCGCCGTGACGGTGGGCGCTCGGGCCGACGCGATCAGCTACTACAACCAGAATTTCATCAATCCGAAGATCAACGCGAGCAAGCGGTTTGCCCGCATCACGCCGAAGCTGGGGGCGTCGTGGCGGCTGTCGCCGACACAGACGCTCTATGCCAACATCGGTGGTGGCGTGGAGGCCCCGGCCGGTAACGAAACCGATCCGGCGGGCACCTATGGGCAGGACACCGTCACCAGCATTAATCCCTTGCTCGAGCCGATTCGCTCCACCACCTACGAGCTCGGCGCACGACAGACGTGGACCCTCGGCACGGGGCTCCTGCGCACCATCCGCACGGATGTCGCCGCGTACTTCACGAACGTGACCAATGAGATCGTGCCCTATCGTGGGGGACGCTTCTACTTCACCGCCGGTGCCGCGCATCGACTGGGTGGCGAGTTGGGGCTCGATCTGGAAGCCGCCCACGGTCTGCGGCTGCGCCAAGCGGTGACGCTGTCGCGCAATACGTATGCCAGCTATCGCGTCGATTCCGTGCACTATGGAAAGGCGGGCGCGTTTGCCGACTACAGCGGCAACCGGGTGGTTGGGGTGCCCGACTATTTCTACACGACCAGCCTGCTGTGGGCGCCGACGAGCGCCCCCGTCGGTTTGTCGGTCGAGACCAACCTGCAGGGCACGGGCCGGTACTTCGCCGACGACGCGAACGCGGTCCGGGTGCCAGAGTCTCACATCGTGGGGCTCAGTGTCCGTGCCGATCGGCTCCTCCAACTTGGGGGGACCACCGTGCGGGGCTTCGTCACCGTCTCCAACCTGCTCGATCGGCGCTGGGTCGGCAGCGCCTTCCTGAATCCCGATGTGGTCAACGGCGTCCCGCTCGTATTCGAACCGGGGATGCCGCGGAGCGTGCTGGTGAGTTTCAGCGTCAGCCGCGGCCGGTAACGGGCTCGCTATCCTCCATCGCAACCGGGAGTTGCACCGCAAAGACGGTGCGCCCCGGTTGCGAGGTGGCGATCGCCAGCGTCCCGCCATGGACCTCCGCGATGCGACGAGCGATCGCGAGGCCGAGGCCCGCTCCACTGCTGGTACTGGTCTCGCTGCGCGAGCGAGCGGTGTCGAGGCGCACAAACCGTTCGAAGACGCGGTCCTGAGCGTCGAGGGGAATCCCTGGGCCGGCATCCTCCACCTGCACACGACACTGCGTGCCAGTGCGGGTCATGGTCGCCGTGACGCGGCCACCGACCGGCCCGTATTTCACCGCGTTGTCGAGCAGGTTGAGAAAGAGCCGGCCGAGCAAATCCGCGTCCCCACATACGGGGGCATCCACGACCGCGTCGAGCACCACCTCCACCCCGCGGGCGTGGGCCACCGGTTGGACCGCGCGCGCGGCCGCATGCACGACCGCTTCGAGATCCACTGGCTCCTGACGGGCGACCAGATGACCGGCATCGGCACGGGTGAGCAGGAAGAGGTCGTCGACGATGCGCGTGAGCCGCTGCGCCGCGTCCCGCATGACCGTTACCGATTCTCGGTATTCGCCCTCCGGACGGGTCGCCCGGGCGAGCGTGATATCCGCTTCGGTGCGCACTACCGCCGTGGGGGTGCGCAGTTCGTGCGACGCATCGGCGATGAACCGACGCTGTCGCTCGAACGTCGACTCCAAGCGGTCGAGCAGGGCATTGATCACGGTGGCAAGTCCCACCAGTTCATCGCCCCCGGTGACGGGGAGCCGTTCATGCATGGTGCTGGCACTGATGGCGGCCGCTTGCGTGGCCATCGCCGCCACGGGCCTCAGGCTGCGTCGCGCGAGCGCAAAGCCTCCCACAGCGGCCGCCAGCAGCAGCGCCGGGATGGCCACCTGAAACAACTCACGGAGTCGCGTCAGGACGGCGGTGATGTCCGTCAGGCTGTAGGTCCCGGTGAGCGTGTACCGCTGTCCCTCGACGGGGAACGGGCGCGTCACCACACGGAAACGGCCGCGCGCATCCTCTACCGTGATCGCGCGCTCCGCACGCAAATCCTGCGTGCGGAGCAGGGCTAACAGCCGCGCTTCCACCTCCGCCGACGGACGACGCGTGCGCGCGGCATCCACATCGTCATCAATGACCGGGCCCATGGCCACCACCGTGCCATTCTCCCCGAGAATCGCAATGTGCAGCGCCTGGAATTGCACCTCCGTCACTGTACGCCGCATGGCCTCCGCAATCGGCCAGGCCGCTCGGCGCTCCGCGCTCAGTTCCCGGGAAAAGGCTGTGAGGGCGTCCCCGATGAACACATCCGTCCGCTGCTCCAGCGTACGGGCCACAATGGCATAGCTGACCAACGCAAAAAGAATCAGGGGCACCGTCAGGATTGCGGTGTACCACAGAGTCAGCCGCGCCCGCAGCGAGGTCGGCCAGAGCCGGCGCCGCTGCGTGGACGAGGGCGGAGCGTCCGCTGCCGGCGCGGTCACGTGGCCTTTCGTGCGGTGCCGCGCCGCGACGTGCCCGGGGCTTCCAGCACGAATCCGGTGCCGCGCACGGTGGTGAAGAGCGCGGCAGACTCCCCGTCGTCAATCTTCCGGCGCAGGCGGCTCGCATAGACATCAATGATGTTGGAATACGACGGACCGCTGTCGTCCCAGACATGCGTCATCAACTCCGCTCGCGTCACGACCGTCCCCGCATGGCGGGCAAGGTAGGTGAGCAGCGCAAACTCCCGCGCGGTCAGACTGATGTCCCGCGTCCCCCGACGGACTTCGTGGCGACGTACGTCGATCACGAGATCGCCCACGGTCAACAGGGCCGCCGAGCCTTCGCCATGCCGTCGCGTCAGGGCACGCAGGCGGGCGAGCAGTTCGCCGAAGTCAAAGGGTTTCGTGAGATAGTCGTCGGCGCCCGCATCGAGCCCCGTGATGCGCTGCTCCACACTGTCGAGGGCGGTGAGCATGAGGATCGGCTGGCGCTCGTCGCGCGCGCGAATGGCGCGGCACACCTCAATGCCACTCATCCCCGGCAGGAGGATATCCAGAATGATGGCTTCGAAATCCTGCGCGGTTGCGAGCTCGAGCGCCTGAGTACCGGTCCCCACGGCCTCGACCGCGTAGCCGGCCTCCTGCAAACCGCGCACAATGGCGGAACGCAGGGGCCGGTCGTCCTCAGCCAACAACACGCGGATCACGGCCGGAGCACCACCACGCTTTCGGTCCGGGCCCGCACGGCGGCACGCGAGAAGGGGAGGGGCACATACTGCCCGCTCGCCCAGAGTGGGAAGAGATCGGCATAGTGGCGACTGCGCGGATCCCCGCTCTGCCCCGGCGTGTTGGTCGCAATGGCGCTGTCCCAGTTCGCGAGATCCACCACGAACCGGAAGCTCGCACCGGCGGTTTGATTGTCGCTGTTGCCAGTGGCGTTCAGCGTGTTCGCATAGCCCCCGCGCGCAAGCGGTCCCGGGGAGACGGTGCGACGTGCCGAGTCGACTAACACGGCGTCGAGGGGATGGGCGATCCGGACATGATGGAAGCGCGCGTCCCCGTACTGCCACGTGGCGATGCCGCCCCCGAACCGGCGCGTCAGATCCGCCACCGCGTCGGTGAGCGCGCGCCGCACGATCTGATCGCGGGTGGCCACGGGGTTCGCTCCCAGCAGCGAATCGGGGTGGGTGAGGATGTCGAGGGTGCGCGCGAGTGGGATCGTCCGCACCACACTCCGGGCGGGCCCTGGAATCACGGCGTCGGCGGTGAGCGTCGACAACCGGCGCTCCCACGCCGCGTAGAGGGCGCCCCCACGCGATGTGGTGGCCAGCGCCCCATTCCACGCGAGGATCGTGTCGCGCGCTGCGGCGGCTGTGGCGTCGGTCAGCGAGAGCCCTCGCAACAACGGCACCAGTGTCCGCGCGGCGATGGGGAATTCATCGTGCTGCAGTCGCGCCATGGTGAAGACATCGGCCTGATGCAGCGTGTCGAGCACACCGGTCAGCCGCTGCAATCGGAATGGTTCCGCCCACGTGCGGGCCAGCGCATCGAAATGGGGGTACGAGGCCGGCACGTTCAGCGCATTGGCCGTCCCAAAGGCGCCACTCGATGGACGGGCGAGATGCGGCAACTCCGCGATCGGCAGGAACCCGCCCCATTCAAAGCGCCCATCCCCAGGGACCGGGACCAGTCCATCCCAGTTCCGACGGATCGGCGCAATGCCAGCACTCTGCCAGCCAATCGCACCGGTCGTATCTCCCCAGATCCAGTTGAGCGCCGGCATGCGGGCATAGGAGACCGCCTGCCGAAACTGCGTCCACGACGTGGCCTGATCCAGCCGCAGGCTCGCGAGATACGGCGCCCCCCCGACTTCAAGCCATGCGGCGCGCAGGGCCACGGCGAGATGCGCGACAGAGTCCTCGTACAGCACCGGACCATGCCGCGTGAAACGCAACCGCACAATCCGGGGCTCAGCGTTCTTCACCGCAATCGTATCGATGACCTCCCGCATGCGCTCCTGTCCCGTGCGATAGCGATAGGCCCGCGCATCGGTCGGCAGCGTTTCATACACATACAGGTCTTCAGCGTCGATGCCGAAGATCGTCAGCCCCCACGCGCCAACGCGGTTATGGCCAATGGCCACGCCAGGAATGGCCGGCTCACCGCCACCAATGACATCCCAGCCCGGGGCTTGCAGGTGCACCATGTAGCGGAGCGACGGCGTGCTGATCGTCCGATGCGGGTCATTAGCCACGATGGGCTTGCCGCTCTTCGTGCGCGTGCCATCGACCACCCAGTTATTGCTCTCCCACCGATCGGGGGCCGCCCCGTTCGCGCTCTGGATGCCGGCGGTGTCCGGACCAGCGGCTGCAACGCGACGAACGCTCGGATCCACCTCGGCGGCGCGAAAGGCC
Organism: Gemmatimonadaceae bacterium; assembly: GCA_037134115.1. Taxonomy (GTDB): domain Bacteria; phylum Gemmatimonadota; class Gemmatimonadetes; order Gemmatimonadales; family Gemmatimonadaceae; genus Gemmatimonas. The sequence continues at coordinate 9,668 of JBAXMW010000024.1, forward strand.
GGGGCATTCTTGAAGCCGTCGTAGGCCGCCATGACCGTCGTTTCGTTCGCCGCATCCAACACGCGCGTCACCAGCGAATCCAGCGCGAGACGCGCCGGACCCGGTTCGAAGCTCCGCCGCCGACGCATCCCCGCCTCGCCGAGCAGTCGGACGCCACGGGCTGTGGCGAGCTCTTCGCGGGCATTTGAGGCCAACGCGTTGTGCCGCGAGATCACGATCTCCGGCGTCCAGCGCCCCGGCGTCAGCCCGAGCCAGCGAAACTCCGGTGGGAGCTGTGCTGGATCGCGCGTCGCTTGAGCGATGTAGGCATTCACGCCTGCGACAAAGGCGGTGATAATGGCCGCACCGCGCGGATGGTAGTGCGCGAGCTCCGCCGCCATCGCCCCGCGATACTTGAGCAGGCGCGACGCCCGGTCGCGTTCGACCCAGCGCGCGCCAAAGACTTCCGCCATCGTCCCCGTGGCCTGTCGCCGCCACAGCTCCAGCTGAAAGAGCCGGTCGCGCGCTGCGCTGTACCCCTGCGCAAAAAAGAGATCGTGCTCGTTCGCCGCCCGGATGTGGACGATGCCGGCGGAGTCCCGGATCAGCTCGACGGGGGCCCGGAGGCCGGCAGTTGTGAGGGTGACCGGTGTCCCCTGCGCCGGCAGGGAGGCCGGTCGCGAAACGGCCGTCAGGCACGTCAGTGCACCCAGCATGGTGAGGGCGCGGCGGGCGACGCGTGGCGTCGTGCACAACAGCAACGAGCAGATCATACGGGGGGCTCCGAGAAAGCCGAGGCGAAGGCCGCCACAATGGCGCCCGCCGGTTGAATGTCGTGGATGGCGTCGACGCTGCGGCCGGCTTGCCAGTAGTCCGCTCCGGACCCCCGTCGACTGTCGCGCTTGAGGCGCTGCAGGGCACGCATGGCATACCAGGTCCGGATCCAGCGCTTCGTGCGGCGGCCGCGAAACATCCATTTTGCGAGCGGCCCCACCGTTGTGCCGAGCCGCTCCACCGTCGGCGTGCGCAGCACCGACACCGGCACGCCGGTGAGTCGCTCCGTCAGCACCACCTCGGCGGACGTCGCCCGGACGATGGCCTGCTTGTAGGCCTCGTCGGCGGTGCATTCCGTGGCGGCAATGAAGCGCGTCCCGAGCTGGATACCGGCATAGCCCATCGCCAGGAGGGCACGGCCTTGCGCCGGTTGCCCTACGCCACCGGCGGCGACCACGGGCAGGCCCAGATCCGCCACCTCCTCCAGCAGCGCCCGCGCATCGCGAGAGCCGGTGTGGCCTCCCGCGTCGCGATTGACGGCAATGAGGCCGTCCACGCCGGCATCGCGCCCTTTCACGGCCCATTTCCGCTCGGTGATGTCGTGGTACACGACCCCACCCGCCGCATGCACCCGGTCCACCACCCAGCGGGGATTCCCCAGAGACGTGAGAAAGAAGCGCACCCCTTCCTCCAACGCGATCTCCACCCACCGCACCATGCGCTCGTGGTAGGTGCGGTTCGAGGCTTCAATCAGGGCATTCAGTCCAAAGGGACGGCCGTCGGCCAGGCGGTGAATCAGCTGGAGCCCCGCCCGGTAGTCATGGCCGTGCACGTAGGTCAGTGCCATCGGCTGCACGATCCCCAAAGCGCCCGCCCGACTGACCGCCGCGACGAGCTCCGGATTGCTGCACGGATACATCGGCCCGCAGATCAGCGGGACAGTGATGTGCGCGTGCCGAGTGAGGGGCGTGTCGAGCGGGGGCATGGTCACGAGACGGGGGGAGAGAGGCGCCACTGGACGGTGCAGGTGGCCACGACATCCCCGGCCGCGTCGGTGATGGTCGCGACCACCTCGTGCGCGATCGTTGCCGTCACGGTGGCCGGTGGGGTGGCCTGTGTTTCGCAGATCAGGGTGCCGCGGGCCTTCTTGTGGTACGCAATGGAAAGCCCTGTGACGATGCCGCGGACCCCGGGCGGCAAGGCGGTCAGCAGGGCCACGCCACCGGTCATCTCCGCGAGGTTCACCAGCGCGACCGCGTGCACGGAGGCGAGGTGATTCCGCACCCCTCGCCGATCGCGCAAGGCCACGCGTGCGTAGCCGGGGCGCACGTCGGTGTAGATGCCACCAACGGTGCCCGTGTAGGGCGCCGTACGTCCCACAAACCAGCTGAACAGCCGGTTGCCGAACGGCACACGGGACAACCGCTGCCAAGCGGTCAGCATCAGGCGACCAGGAGACGGGTTGGCGCGGGACATAATGTGGAAAGACGGTGAGGGGAACGACTGGTCACCCGAAACATAGGGCGCGGACCCCGCCAAGGGCCACGCCGTCGGCATCGCCGGGCACCTCGGCGGTGGCCAATTCGTTGTATACTCATTCATCGCTGTCCCTCCTGTACCGACCGTCCCGCTCCCGCCCGCATGTCTGCTGTGGTGATCCTGTTGCCGTTGCTGGTGGTCCAGACGGTGATGTTGGTGGTGCTGACCCTGCGCCTCCTGCCGGGACGGACGCGCCGTCCCCCCGTGGCGCCTCGCCCGAATGCCACCACGTTGGAATCGGTCACCGTGGTCGTGGCGTCGCTCAATGAGGCGAAACGCATTCAACCCTGTCTCGATGGGTTGATGGCGCAGACCGCCCCGCTGCTCGAGGTGCTCGTCGTCGACAGCCGCTCTACCGACGGGACACGCGAGCTCGTCGAAGCCGCGGCGGCGCGGGATCCCCGGATCCGGTTGCTCACGGATGATCCCCTGCCAGACGGGTGGGTTGGGAAGGTCTGGGCGCTCGAGACCGGACTGCGCGAGGCTCGTGGCGAGTGGGTGTTGGGGATCGATGCCGATACGGTGCCGGTCCCTGGGCTCGTCGGTGGAGTGGTCGCGGCGGCGCGGCGCGATCGCTTTGACGTGGTCTCTTTTTCGCCCTGCTTTGAAGGACAGTCGGCGGGTGAGCGGTTCGTGCAGCCGGCGATGCTCACCACGCTCGTCTATCGCTGTGGCGCGGCCGGGGCGACCCAGCCCCCACCGGACCGCGTCCTGGCCAACGGCCAGTGCTTTCTCGCCCGGCGCGCCCTCCTCGAGCAACACGGGGGCTACAGCTCGGCGCGCCTCTCGTTCAGCGATGATGTGACGCTCGCCCGGCATCTCGCCGCCCACGGCGCCCGCGTGGGCTTTCTCGACGGCTCGGCGATCTATCGCGTGCGCTCGTATGCGTCCCTCGGGGAGATGTGGCGGGAGTGGGGGCGGAGTTTCGACCTGAAGGACGCGACGCCGCGGTGGCAGCGCTGGCTGGACGTCACGCTGGTCTGGGCGGTGCAGGCGCTCCCGGTCCCCATGCTGCTCTGGCTGCTGCTGGTGGCGTACCGCTTGGCCGACGCGCCCTTGGCCTTGGTGCTGCTTGGGCTTATGCCAGGCGGCATGCTGTTGATCAACGTGCTCGCGGGTCTGTTGCTGGTGAACGCCATCGCCCTGAGCATCCGGCTCGCGCTGCTCGTTGCGTTGCGGGGGAGCTACGCCGAGCGGGGGCTGTCGTTCTGGTGTTCGTGGCTGGCCGATGTGCCCGCGGCCATTCGTCTGACGCTGAGCACGATGCGGACCCCGCGCCGGTGGCGCGGTCGGCAGTACGACGCCCTCACGCCGTCACTCGGCTAGGCGCGCCTAGCCGAGTGCGCCGCTGGTTTGTGTGTCGCCGCTGATCCCCTTGGCGGCGTGCGTCAGCAGGGCGAGCACTTCCGACGCCGTGGCCTCGCCGCGGTCGCGCGCGTACCAGGTGCGGATGGCTTTCCAGCGCGCGTCTTTGTCGAGCGCCATCCCTTCGTCCTTCACCCACGTCTGCAGCAGGGAAGGGCGGGGGCCCCACCAGCCCCATTCCGCGCCGGTGACGTCGAGCGCCATAACGACCGGAATCGACCGGCTGCCGGCGCTCAGGTGCGCCTCCATGAGCGCGGGATGCGCATCGCGGCTCGTCAGACGCAGCGTGACCCGCGGGGCGGCCTCCGCGATCCGGGCGACCACGCCCAGCGTGTGCACGGCATCACCGCACCAGTCTTCAGTCAGGGCCAGCAGGTGCACGGGCGGGGTGAGTTGCGTCGCGGCGTCACGGACCGTCTCTGTGATCTGCGCCACCCGTCGCGCCGACTGCCAAAGCGCCTGCAGCGACGCCGCCTGCGCAATGTAGGCGTCAATCGCGAGCGCGGTCTCCCAGATCGTCGGATCGATGGGGGCGGTGGGGGTGGCGAAACGGTGCAGGGTAGCCGGCATGCTCCATCCTAATGCGACGCCCTCGACGCGGGAACGTCAGTGGGCGCACGGTCGTTGTGCTCTGGTTCCGGACGCCGCCTGTGTTTTCCTCCCACCCTGCGACCCGTCACCATGAAGCTGATCGTCGCCATTATCCGACCCGAGAAACTTGCGGACGTGAAGCGTGCGCTCTTTCAAGTGGGGGTCACGGGGATGACCCTGTCGCGAGTGAGTGGGCATGGCGGCGAGCGCGATACGGTGCAGCGGTATCGTGGGGACACAGTGGTGCTGGAGTTCCACGAAAAGGTGCGCATCGAAATGGCCTGCTCCGAGGCGTTCGTCGAGCGCACGATCGAGGCGATCTGTCAGGCGGCGCGCACCGGCGAAGTGGGGGACGGCAAGATCTTCATCATGCCGCTCTCGGAAACGGTTCGCATCCGCACCGGGGAACGCGACAATCAGGCGTTGACCGCGGTGAATGCCGATGAAGTCATGCGGCTGACGCAGCTTGAGGGCCCGCCGTCAACCGGGGAGTCCCGCGCATGAGCCCCATCTCCGGTGGTGATACCGCGTGGTTGCTCATCAGCACGGCCTTGGTTGCGCTGATGGTCCCGGGCCTCGCCTTTTTCTACGGCGGTTTGGTCCGACAGAAGAGCGCGCTCAACACCATGCTCATGAGCCTCGGCGCGTTGGCCGTCATCACGGTGCAGTGGGTCCTCTTCGGCTACAGTCTGGCCTTTGCCCCTGGGTCGTCCTGGCTGGGCAGCTTGGCCTGGGCCGGTTTCCGTGGCGTGACCGATGTGGCCAACCCCACCTATGCGGCCACGCTGCCGCATGTGCTCTTCGCCGTCTATCAGGCGATGTTCGCGGGGATCACCGTGGCGCTCTTCTCGGGCGCGGTGATCGATCGCATGCGCTATGTCGGCTATCTGCTCTTCGGGGTGCTTTGGTCGACGTTGATCTATGATCCGCTCGCGCATTGGGTCTGGGGCGACGGGGGCTGGCTGCGCTCGCTCGGGGCCCTCGACTTCGCGGGGGGCACGGTGGTGCACATCAGCGCCGGGGTCACCGCGCTCGTGCTGGCGATCACCCTCGGTCCGCGCCGTGATTTCCATCGCGTCCCGATGGTCCCGCACAACGTGCCCTTCGCGCTCCTCGGCGCCGGCCTCCTCTGGTTCGGGTGGTTTGGCTTCAACGGGGGGTCGGCACTCGCGGCCAACGGCATTGCTGCCAATGCCGTACTCACCACGCATACAGCGGCCGCTGCGGCACTCGTGTCGTGGATTGCCCTCGAATATCTGCGTGGCGGACGCGCGACGGCGGTGGGTGCCGCCACAGGGGCGGTCGTGGGACTCGTCGCGATCACCCCGGCGGCCGGATTTGTCTCCCCACTTTCGGCGATTGCCATCGGCGCGCTGGCCGCGCCCTGTTCCTTCTTTGCCCTGCAGTACCGGGCCAAGACGCGCGTGGACGACACGCTCGACGTCTTCGCCTGCCACGGGGTCGCTGGCATCATGGGGGCCGTGCTCACCGGGGTCTTCGCGAGCAAAGCCGTGAACCCGGCCGGCGCCGATGGGCTGTTGGCGGGCAATCCGCAGCTGGTGGGCATTCAGCTGCTGGCCGTTGGTGCCACAGTGCTCTTTGCGGCCGCTGGCAGTGTGGCCATTCTGGGCGCGCTGCGCCTCGTGATGCCGCTGCGCGTTGCGGTCGATGTCGAAATGACTGGCATCGACGTCAGCGAGCATGGGGAAGAAGCGTATCACGGCAGTGACCTTAGCGATCTCGCGGGACGCAGCGTCCCCCTCGGTGACGCGGTGGTGCTCTCCGCCAGCGAGATGTACGGCGCGGCCCCCGCGGCGCGGCGCAGCTAACGGGGAGAGCGGCGGTCCACCATTGGGCCGCTGCAGGCGTCGGCGTGAGGCCGAGACGTCCCGCACGACAACGGGGGGCGATCCGCGATGGATCGCCCCCCGTTTGTCATACGCAAAGACCGCGTGCTCGCGGTCGCAACGCTCAGCTCTTCGCCTTCCGATCCTGCAGCCAGGTGACCGGAATCAGGAACAGCGGCGTCAGAAAGAGCCCCAGCAGAATGTTGATCCAGGTGAGCGCCATGTAATAGGCGGTCATGCCCAGAGAGGCCCAAATGGTGCCGAATAAGCCGTGATGTTCCACGTGAAGATCTCCGACGATGAGCGGACAGGCGCAAAGAGTGCGCCGCGAAGAATAGTGCAGTCAGCCCGCGAGAGGTAGGGGGCGACCGGCGCCAATGGATTGACGCCGGGGCGCCGGGGCGCCATTTGTCCTGTATGCCCCGATCCTCTCCGCGCGCGGCCACGCCACCGGATGTTCCTGCGGAGAACGCCCCGGGGGAGGAATCGGTGCCCGAGTATGCGGTGATGCCCCCGGAGGTCCCCACCGCCGACCTGCTGCGGGCGGCCGTGGAGGTGGGACTCCCCGCCGATGGTGGCCCGTTGGTCTTGGCGGTTTCCGGGGGACGGGACTCCATGGCGCTCCTGCATGCCGTGGCGCGATGGGCGCCCCATCGCATCGCCGCCGTGGCCACCTTCGACCACGGGACCGGCGCCTTGGCGACCGAGGCGGCGGGGCTGGTGGTCGCCGAGGCCCGTCGTCTGGGGCTGACGGCCGTGCGGGAGCGTGCGCGTGGGCTCCCCAACACCGAGGTCGCGTGGCGCGATGCCCGCTGGGCCTTCCTGCGGCGCGTCGCCCGCGCCTATCAGGCCCGGATCGTGACGGCGCACACACAGGACGATCAACTCGAAACGATCGTGATGCGCATCCTGCGGGGCGCCGGCGCCCGCGGGATTGCCGCGCTGGCGGCACCGTCGCCGATGCTGCGCCCGTGGCTCCCCGTCCGGCGGCATGAAGTGGCCGGTTGGGTGGAGGCGGAGGCGATTCCGTTTTGCGTTGACCCCACGAACGCCTCCCCCCAGTACCTGCGCGGACGGGTCCGGGCCGATCTGCTCCCCGCGCTGGAGCGGGTGCGCCCCGGGTTTGGTGATAGCCTGCTGGCGCTTGGCGAGGCCGCCGCGCACTGGCGGCGCGACCTCGAGGCGTTCGTCGACGGGATTGGGGCGGAGCTGGTACCCGGGACCGCAGCGCTCCGGGTGCCGACCGCCCCCCTCGCCACGATGACATCGGCCGGTTTGGCGGTGGTGTGGCCAGCGCTCTGTGCCCGCGTGGGTGTGATCCTCGATGCCAAGGGAACCCGGGCGTTGGTGGGGTTTACCACGAACAGCCGTCGTGGGGCGTACCTCACGGTGGCGGGTGGCGGGGTGGTGCTGCATCACGGGGTCGGTGCCGACGCGTGGTTCGAGCTGCGCCGCGCCCTGCCGGCGGAGCGTTCGGTCGCGTGGAGCTGGAGCGGCGATGCGGCCGCGGTGCCGCGTCGGCTCGGTCCATGGCGCTTCAGTCGGGTGGTCGCCGGCAGTCGCGATCTGGGCCACTGGAGCTTCGCGGTGCCGACCAACGGCAAGGTGTCGCTCCGGGGGTGGCGTGCGGGCGATCGGATGCAATCGCCCGGTTTCCCCACCGGCCGTCGCATTTCGCGCTATTTTGCAGATCGGCACATTCCGGCGGTGGATCGAACGGGGTGGCCGGTCGTCTTTGTCAACGAAACCCTCGTGGCCGTCCCTGGCGTCTGCCCACCGCACGTGGCACCGACCGAGACGGACGCAGCAGACATTTTCTGGTATCGGTGTGAACGCGAGTCCTTCTGACGCTGTGGCAGCACCCCTCGAAGCGGATCCCCGGTTGGACGGACGGGCGGTGCGTCGCATCGTCTACGATGCGGCCGCCATCGACGCCCGCGTGCGTGAGCTGGGCGCCGAGATTACGGCGGCCTACCCCGATGGCGAGCTGCTGGTGTTGGGGCTGCTCAAGGGCAGCTTCATTTTTCTGAGTGACCTGGTGCGAGAGATCAACCGCCCGCTTCAGGTGGATTTTCTCGTGGCGTCGTCGTACGGCGACGCCATGGAATCGAGTGGCGTCGTCCGGCTTGTGTATGACCCGGAAACGATTCTCGAAGGGAAACACATTCTGTTAGTCGAGGATATTGTCGACTCCGGCCGGACCCTGAGCCGATTGATGGATCTGCTGGGGGCGCGCCGTCCCCGGTCGCTGGAAATTTGCGCGTTGTTGCACAAGCACATTGCCACGGAACTTCACCATCCGACCCGGTTCATTGGGTTCGATGCGCCACATGAATTTCTGGTGGGATACGGGCTCGATCATGCCGAAAATTTCCGGCATCTCCCGTATGTCGCCAGCCTGCAGTAGCCGCGTCGGTCCCCTTCACGGTTTGCAGCTTTCTTTTCGCCAGGCCCCATGACGCCATCTCCGAAGAAGCCCACGAACTGGGCCCGCCTCTCCAAGACGCTGTCGTTCTGGATTCTCGTGATCCTGATCCCGGTGGCGTTCATTACGTGGTCGGGAGGCCGGGAAACCCAGGCGCCTGAAATCGAACTGACGGCGTATCGCCAGCAGTTGGAGCTCGGGAATATCAAAAAGGCGACCTTTGAGCCGGACAACCTGCTCACGGGCGAGTTCAACCAGTCCGTGCGGATCGGCGGGCGGGACGCTCGGCGCTTCACCGTGCGCCTTGTACCGGGTTCGGCGGCGGAAGAGTCGAAGCTGCTCTTCGCGCGCAATGTGCGCATCGCGGCGCAGGAAGCCCGGATCAACATCGGCAGCGTGATCATTTCGATCCTGCCATATGTCCTCGTCTTCGGGATCTGGCTCTTCCTCCTGCGGCAGATGCAGGCTGGGGGCAACAAGGCGTTCTCCTTCGGCAAGAGCAAGGCGAAGTTGCTCAGCGGCGACACGCCGAAGGTCACCTTCGCCGATGTGGCCGGTGCCGACGAAGCCAAGGTGGAGCTGCAGGAAATCATCGAGTTCCTGAAGGATCCGCAGAAGTTCACCAAGCTTGGTGGTCGCCTGCCGAAGGGCGCGTTGCTGGTGGGCCCGCCGGGCACCGGCAAGACGCTGCTCGCGCGTGCCGTGGCCGGTGAAGCAGGCCGTCCTTTCTTTTCGATGTCGGGCTCAGACTTCGTGGAAATGTTCGTCGGCGTGGGCGCCTCGCGCGTGCGCGATCTCTTCGAGCAGGGGAAGGCGAGTGCGCCGTGCATCATCTTCATCGATGAAATCGACGCCGTCGGACGCCATCGCGGCGCCGGACTCGGCGGTGGCCATGATGAGCGTGAGCAGACGCTCAATCAGTTGCTTGTCGAAATGGACGGCTTCGAGTCGAATGATGGCGTGATCCTGATCGCGGCCACCAATCGCCCCGACGTGCTCGATCCCGCGCTCCTGCGTCCGGGTCGCTTTGACCGCCAGATCGTCGTCGACGCCCCCGATCTCCGGGGCCGTGAAGGCATCCTCAAGGTCCACCTCCGGAACAAGCCGATCGCGGACGACGTCAGCGTCGGCTCCCTGGCGCGTGGGACCCCCGGCATGGCCGGTGCGGATCTCGCCAACCTGGTGAACGAAGGGGCGCTGCTCGCCGCCCGTCGGAATCATGAAAAGATCTTCATGGGCGACCTCGAGGACGCGAAGGATCGCGTCATGCTGGGCGCCGAACGGAAGTCGCTCGTGATGAAGGACGAGGAGCGCCGCCTGACCGCGTTCCATGAAGCGGGCCACGCGGTCTGCGCCATGATGGTCAAGGGCAATGATCCGTTGCACAAGGTGACGATCGTGCCGCGCGGCCGCGCGCTGGGAATCGCGTTCACGCTGCCAGAAGACGATCGCGTGTCGGTGACACGTGAGCAGCTTGAGGCGCGCCTGGTGATGGCGTACGGCGGTCGGGCCGCTGAGGAAATCGTCTTTGGGCATGGTCGCGTGACGACGGGTGCCGCGAGCGATATCCAGCAGGCCACCAGCATTGCGCGTCGCTACGTCACGCAGTGGGGGCTCTCCGACGCGATCGGGCCGATCCTCGTTGGGGACAACGAGCAGGAGCTTTTCCTCGGTCGCGAGATTCAGTCGCGCCGGGAAGTCTCCGAGCAGACGGCGCAGGCGGTGGACGCGGAAGTGAAGCGCGTGGCCTTCGAGGCGCATGCCCGTGCGGTGTCGGTCCTGACCGAACATCGCGCCCTCCTCGATCAGGTCGCGACGCAGCTGCTGGAGCGCGAGACGCTCACGCGGGATGACATCCTCCTCTTGAAGGAAGGGAAGGAGCTGCCGCCGCGTCCCACCGATACGCCGTCCGTGCCCCCAGCGGTGCCGCCGGCGGCGCCGCTGGCGCCCCGTCCGTCCGCGCCGCCGTTTCTTGGCGGTCCCGAGGTGGCGCCTGCCTGATCCGGGCGCCTCAGCGTGACGTTCCTCACGCTGCTCCGTTCGCTGCACGTGGACTGGCGCGACGGCCTGGAGATCGGGGTCGTCGCGCTCGTCTTCTATCGCATCCTGTGGTTGTTTCAGGGCACGCGCGCGCTGCAGATCCTTGCCGGCATCGTGGTGCTTGTCGGCGTGTACGCGGTCGCGTCGCTCCTCAAGCTCACCATGATCACGTACCTCCTGGGGCTGCTCTTCACCTATGGCGCCTTCGCGCTGCTGGTGATTTTCCAGCCTGAGGTGCGGGCCGCGCTGGCCCGTCTCGGACAGGCGCGCGTGACGCGCTTCTTCCGGGGCGACGCGGGCGAACCGTTCGTCGATGAGATCGCCGATGCCGTCGAGCGCCTCGCGCGCTCCGGGGTCGGCGCCATCATTGCCATCGAACGCGACACGCCGCTTGAGAGCTTCATCGAGAGTGGTTCCGCGATGCAGGCGCGCCTCAGCGCTGACCTGTTGGCCACCATCTTCACACCCTATTCGCCGCTGCATGATGGGGCGGTGATTGTGCGCGGGGACTCCATCGTGGCGGCCGGCTGCATTCTGCCCCTCTCGCAGGGGGCGGTCGGCGATCGATCCCTCGGCACGCGCCATCGCGCCGCCCTTGGCTTGAGTGAAGAGACCGACGCCGTGGTCATCGTCGTCTCCGAGGAAACCGCGATGGTCTCCGTCGCGCGGAATGGGACCCTCGAAACCGGATTGACGGCGATGCAGGTGCGCGACCTGCTGAGTGGCCGAGCCACGCGGAGCACGGCCGAGCATGGCGTGGCGATGGCGTCCGGCGCGGCGTCCGGTGCGGCGTCCGGCGCGGCGTCGACGGTCCCCGGATCGTCCGCGTCGTGATCCGACTGCCGGCCTCGCTGATCGCGGGCGTGATCTCTGCGGTGCTGTTGTTCGCGATCTACCTGGGAACGGCGGCCCCTGATCTCACCTTCTGGGATGCCAGTGAGCTGATCACCGCTGCGCAAACCCTGGGCATTCCGCATCCGCCGGGGACACCACTCTGGGTCCTTCTTGGCCATCTGTCGGCGGCCGTGTTCAGTAATACCGGCCCGGTGCGCGCGGTCACGATGCTGTCGGTCGTGGCCTCCGCCGTCGCTGGTGGCGTGGGCGCGGGCATGCTGCAGCGCTGGATCGGCGCCCGCGGGGCCGTCGCGGCGGCGGTCGCCGCCGGCACCATGTGGAGTGTCTGGAACAACGCGACGGAAGCGGAGGTGTACGCCGTGGCGCTGTTGGCGTCGGCATGCCTGTTGGCCGCCGGCGAGCGGGCCGGACGGCGCGATGCCCCCGAGGCCCAACGCCGGCGATGGCGCGCGGTGATGGCCTTTGTCGTCGGGCTCGCGGTGCCGCTCCACTTGAGCATCCTCGTGGCGCTCCCGGCGGCGATTGCCTTCGCCTGGCATGGGCCGCGTCCCCGTACCCGGGATGTGGCCGGCTGGATGGCACTGGCCCTCCTGGGACTCTCGGCAGTGGCGATCCTGCCGGTGCTGGCCGCGCGCGGGCCGATCCTCGACGCCGGCCATCCGGTCACCCTCTCGGCGCTCCTCGACGTGGTGCAGCGGAAGCAATACGCCGTGGCGGGGCTCTGGCCCCGGACCGTCGCGTGGTGGGTGCAGCTGGGCAATGTCTTCGAGTGGGCCGACTGGCAGGTCGCGTACGGGCTGCATCCGATGGCACCGCCGTCGCTCGCGCGCACCGCGCTGACCGTGGTGTGGGGCTGGCTCGGGGTGCTGGGACTACGCACGCTGTGGCGGTATGAGGCGCGCGTGGGGCGGGCGATGGCGCTGCTGCTCCTCTCTGGGACGGTCGGAGTCGCGGTGTGGCTCAACATGGCCCCGGGGCCCTCATTTGGGGCCGGCGTGGTCCCCACGGGCACGCTCCATGAGGCGCGGGAGCGCGACTATTTCTTTGTGCTGGGCTTTTGGGGATGGGGGCTCTGCGCCGGCGCGGGGCTGACGGCGGTGGCGCGCGTGCTGACCCGCCGCGTGCCGGGGCGGCTGGCAGTGGCGCTCGGGGTGCTCCCGTTGATGGTCGCGGCGGTGCCCCTGCTGGCGAATCGCCAGGTCGCGGACCGGCGCGTCGCTCCGCTGGCAATGCTCCCGCGAACGATCGCGCGGCAATTTCTTGAGGCCGTTCCGCCCAACGGGGTGCTGCTCACGGCGGGCGACAACGACAGTTTCCCTCTCTGGTATTTGCAGCAGGTGGAGCAGGTCCGTCCGGACGTGCAGGTCATCACCGTCCCCCTCCTCGGCGCCCGATGGTATCGGGACGCGTTGGCGCGCCGCGCCGACCTGCTGCCGGCCGCGGCGGTTGCCGACTGGCCGGGGCGTGAGGCCACGCTACGGTCGGTGGCGATCCGCGCGACGGCCCAGCGGCGCCCCCTTCGGGTCAGCGTCTATCTCAGTGCCGCCGATCGCCGTCGGATCGACCCCTCGGCTGGCTGGGAGCTGGAAGGCTTGGTTTATGCCCCGACCTGGGCGGCACCGGCCGGTACGGTGGTCTTGAACCTCGCTGCGATGCGCCACGCCGCCGATCAGATCCCGCCGTCGGCGCTCCGGCCACTGCCCGCGTGGGCCGATCCAGCGGCGGTGCAGATGCAGGCACTGCTCCGCTGTCCACAGCTCGCCGCGCAGCGGGACACATTACTTGTGGCGACTTGTAACGGTAGCTAACTTGTTATGCTATGCCAATTTCGGAGCCCGTCGCCTCAGCGCTGCAGCAGCGCGTGTCGTCACGGGTCGCCGAGGTACGGGATCGGATGTCGGCGGCCGTTGCGCGCGGCGGGCATGGCCAATCAGTAACCTTGGTGGCCGTCACGAAGACGCACGGCCCTGAGATCGTCGAGGCCGTGTGGCAGGCCGGCGTTACCGACGTCGGTGAGAATCGCGTGCAGGAGGCCGAGGCCAAGATGGCGCTCGTGTCCGCACCGGTCCGGTGGCACCTCATTGGCCACCTGCAGCGCAACAAAGCCAAGGCCGCGCTCAACTTCGCCCTCGTCCACGGCGTGGACAGCGATCGGCTGGCCGAGGCGCTGAACAGTGCGGCCGCCGCGGCGGGGACCACGCTCGACATTCTGGTGCAGGTGAACATCAGCGGCGAAGACACCAAGAGTGGGCTGTCGCTGGCCGACGTCCCGGCACTCGCCGACCGCTTGCATCACTGTCAGGCGTTGCGCGTGATGGGGGCGATGACGATGGCGCCGTTTGAGGCCGCGGAGTCCGAATTGCGCCAGGTCTTCGCCGGTGCGCGCGACGCGCGGACCCAGTTGCAGGCGGCTGGTCACGCCGCCCCGTGGCTCAGCATGGGCATGTCGGGCGACTACGAAATCGGCATCGAAGAAGGGGCCACGCATGTACGCGTGGGCTCGGCGCTTTTCGGAGACCGGGGATGAGTGGCGCCATGTCGGCGGCGCCGCCCGACGCCGTGCTGGCGATGCGCGAAGCGATTGCTGCGTGTGCCGCTGTCGTGCGCGACCGCTTCGCGCGCCGTCCCGATGCGGCAATCATTCTCGGGACCGGGTTGGGTGCCCTGGCTCAGGAGATGGTCGTCGAGGTGGCCATTCCGTACAGCGAGCTGCCAGGCTTTCCCGTGCCGACGGTGGAGTCGCATCGTGGCCGGTTGTTGTGCGGGACGCTGGCCGGACGGACGGTCATCGCCATGCAGGGGCGCTTCCACGCCTACGAAGGCTACACGCTGCAGCAGGTCACCTTCCCGGTGCGTGTGTTGCATGCGCTCGGCGCCGAGGTCCTGATCGTCAGCAATGCCTGTGGGGGGATGCATCCGCTGTGGGCTCCGGCCGATGTGATGTTGATCAGCGATCATCTCAATTTGCTCGGCGACAATCCGCTCATTGGCCCGAACGACGAGCAGCTGGGGCCACGCTTCCCGGATATGTCGGAACCGTATGACGGGCCGCTGCGGCACTTGGCGCGTGCGGCTGCACAGGCGGCCGGTGTGACGCTCCGCGAAGGGGTCTACGCGGCGGTCCCGGGCCCCAACCTTGAGACGCGCGCCGAGTATCGCATGCTGCGGCTCATGGGGGCCGATGTGGTCGGGATGTCGACGGTGCCGGAAGTCATCGTCGCGCGGCATGCCGGACTGCGCGTGCTGGGCCTCTCCATCATTACCGATCAGTGCCTGCCGGACGCCCTTGAGCCGGCGAGCCTCGACCAGATTTTGGCCGTGGCGCGCATTGGCGAACCCCGGCTCACCGCGATTGTGCGCGGTGTGCTGGAACGCCTCTGATGCGCGCCACCTCGCCTGTGATTGTCACGCTGCCGGGATCCCGGCGCCACCGCCCGTTTTCGTCATGACTGGACCGAAGGACGCTGTCGCGTTTACGCCGCTCCCCGATGTCAGCGCTGATGAGCTGGAACAGACGCTGCTGACACAGTGGGAATCGGAGCGCCTCTTTGAAGCCGTGCAGACGGCGCGTCAGGATGCGCCGCCGTATGTCTTCTTCGAGGGACCGCCGACGGCAAACGGGCGCCCCGGGATTCATCACGTCTTCGCCCGGACCATCAAGGATCTCTTCTGCCGGCACCGCGCCATGCGCGGCCACTACGTCCCGCGGAAGGCCGGATGGGACACGCACGGGCTGCCCGTCGAAATCGAAGTCGAAAAAGAGCTGCAGCGCGAAGCGGCCGAGCGGCAGGGGCTGGAGCTGGCCGAGGTCGCGAAGCTCGGCGGCAAGCAGCTCATCGAGCAGGTGGGTGTTGCCGAGTTCAACCGGCGGTGCCGCGAGAGTGTCTGGAAGTATCGCGGGGAGTGGGAAAAGTTGTCGCGCCGCACGGCCTATTGGCTCGACTACGACGATCCGTATGTCACGTACGACAACAAGTACGTCGAGAGCGAGTGGTGGGCGTTGCAGACGCTGCATCGCAAGGGGTTGCTCTTCAAGGGGCACAAGATCCTGCCGTACTGCGCGCGCTGTGGCACGGCGCTGTCGAGTCACGAAGTGGCGCAGGGTTATGAAGACGTCGAGGATCCGAGCGTCTATATCGCCCTCGACCTCCTCGGTGCCGATGGACAGCCCACGACGGCATATCGGCGACGGATCATTGTCTGGACCACCACACCGTGGACGCTGGTGTCCAACACGGCGCTCGCGGTCCACCCCGACCTGACCTACGCCGAGCTGCGCAAGAAGACCGGTGCGGAGTGGACGATCGTGTTGGCGGAGGCGCGCGTGCCGGCGGTGCTGGGCGCCGATTGGGCCGACCGGTGGGACGTGGTCACGACGCATCGTGGGGCCGATCTGGTGGGGCTGCGCTATCAGCGCCCGCTCGACTGGGTGCCGTATCCCGACGAGGGGCGCCACGAGGTCATCGTCGGCGAAGGCTTCGTCTCGGCCGATGACGGCAGCGGCGTGGTGCACATGGCGCCGGCCTTTGGCGCGGACGACTATGCAGCGGGACAGCGGCATGGCCTGGCGTTCCTGCAGCCGGTGACGGCGCGTGGTGAGTTCCTGCCGGAGATCCCGGAAGTCGGCGGTCTGTTTGTGAAGAAAGCCGATGCGCGGATCACCGAGGTGCTCCGTGAGCGCGATGTGTTGTGGAAGGCGTCGACCTTTGTGCACGCGTATCCGCACTGCTGGCGCTGTGGCACGCCGTTGCTCTATTACGCGCGCGGCTCGTGGTTTGTGCGCACCACGGCGGTGCGCGACGATCTGCTGGCGCGGAACGCGGCGGTGAACTGGAATCCGGCGGAAGTGGGGAGCGGTCGGTTTGGGGAATGGCTCCACAACAATGTGGACTGGGCCATCTCGCGTGATCGCTATTGGGGGACGCCGTTGCCGGTGTGGGTCAACGATGCGGATCCCACGGAAATCGATGTGCTGGGGAGCTTCGAGGAGCTTGCGACGCGAATCGGGCGGCCGTTGCCGGAGGATTTCGATCCGCACAAGCCGCACATCGATCAGTACAGCTGGCCGGCGCCCAGTGGCACAGGTACGATGCGGCGTGTTCCGGAGGTGATCGACACCTGGTTCGATTCCGGGGCGATGCCGTTTGCGCAGTGGCACTTCCCGTTTGAACACCGCGAGATGGTGGCCGCGCAGTTCCCGGCGGACTTCATCTGCGAAGGGGTCGATCAGACGCGCGGCTGGTTCTACTCGCTGCTCGCGATCGCGACGGGGCTGGGCGATGCGCTCCCGAACAACGCGGCCGGCTCGGCGGCGCCGTATCGCAACGTGGTCGTGAATGATCTCGTGCTCGATGCCACCGGCCAGAAGATGTCGAAGAGCCGCGGCAATGTGGTGAATCCGTGGGACGTGCTGTCGCGTCACGGGGCCGATGCCGTGCGGCTGTTCTTGGTGGCCTCGAGTCAGGTCTGGGTGCCGCGGCGTTTTGACGAGCAGGCGATCCGCGAAACGGCGGGGCGTTTCCTCGTCACCTTCCGGAACGTGTACAACGGCATCTTTGCCCAGTACGCGAACTTCGGGTGGGTGCCGAGCGCCAACGATCCGGCGGTGGCTGACCGGCCGCCACTCGATCGGTGGATTCTCTCGCGGCTGACGCGGGTGGAGCAGGAGGTCGATGCGGCGCTCGAGGCGTATGACGCCACGTCGGCGGCGCGGCGGATCATGGAGTTCGTCGACGACGATGTCTCGAAGTGGTATGTGCGGCTGTCGCGGGCGCGGTTCTATGACGTGGCGACGGCGGACAATCGCGCGGCCTTTGCCACGCTGCACGAAGTGCTCACGGTCACCTGCCGCTTGCTGGCCCCGTTTGCGCCCTTCATCACCGATGCCGTGCACCGTGCGCTCACCGGCGCATCGGTGCACCTGGCGGCCTTCACCCGGTCGAACGGGGTGATCGATGAGGCGCTGGAGTCCGCGATGGCGGACATCCGCAAGTTGGTGACGTTGTCGCACGCCGCCCGGGATGCGGCCAACGTGAAGGTGCGGCAGCCGCTCCCGAGCCTGCAGTGCGTGGTGCCCGGCAATTCCGCGGGCGCGGCGGCGCTGGGGGCGCTGCTCGCCACGGAACTCAATGTGAAGGCGGTTGAGTTTGTCACCTCCACCGACGGCCTCGTGGCGCTGGAGGCCAAGCCCAACTTCCGGAGTCTCGGGAAGAAGTTCGGCAAGGAGACCCCGCTGGTGGCCGATGCGGCCTCGACCATGGATCCGGCGCTGCTCCGGTCACTGGCCGGTGGCGAGTCGGTCACAATCGTGGTGGCGGGGACGGACCGCTTGATTGACCCGGAGGACGTCGCCATCATCCGGCGCGCTTCGGGGGCTGCCATTGTGCAGGAGGACGCCGGGTACGGGGTGGCGCTTGATGCAACGGTGACCCCCGCGCTCTGGGCCGAAGGGATGGCACGTGAGGTCGTCAGCCGGGTACAGCGGATGCGCAAGGAAGCCCGGCTGGAGGTCAGCGACCGGATTGTACTGGCGGTGCAGGGCGATGCAGCGATCCTCGCCGCGGTTGAGGGGCATCGGGAACACATTGCCGGGGAAGTGCTGGCGGTCCAGCTCTTCATCGGTGAGCAGGCGGAGCAGCCGGACGCCATCGCGGCGGCCGGAGAATCGTGGACCGCGTCGCAGGACACGGATGTTGACGGACATCGTGTGTCATTGGCGCTCAGCAAGGACGGTGTGTAATGGCGAGTGTGAGCGAAACGTCCAAGGACGGCAAGAAGCCCAAGCCAATGCCCAAGAAGCAGCTGGCGCACTTCGAGAAGCGACTGCTCGAAGAGCGGAAGCGCGTCATCAAGGAGCTGGGCCATCACGGCGACACCTTCGGGCCGAACGGCGAAGGGGCCGACGGCGACGCCGGCGCGTCATATTCGTTCCACATGGCCGATCAGGGGACCGATGCCATGGAGCGCGAGAAGGCGTTCCTCTTTGCCTCCCAAGAGGGGCGGTTCCTGTGGCACATCGACGAGGCCCTCCGTCGGCTGTACAAGTTCCCCGAGCGCTTCGGCAAGTGCCACCAGTGTGGCAACGACATTGCTTTCGAGCGCCTGGACGCGCTGCCGCATGCCCGGTTTTGCATTGCGTGCAAGCAGCGCGAGGAAGACGCGAAAAAGGCGTGACGTGAATCTGTTCCTGTCGGTTATCATCGTGCTGGGCGTGGTCCTCGTTGATGTCGTCACCAAGGTGATGGCCGCCTCGCTGCTGCCCCCCAATGGCGCCCCGCAACCGGTGATCGGACAGGTCGTACAGCTCGCCCTGGTGTACAACCCGGGGGCGGCCTTTGGGCTGTATCTCGGCGCCTATTCCCGGTGGATTTTCATGGTGCTCACGGTCGTGGCGCTGGTGGTGCTCTGGCGCCTCTTCCGGCAGACGCTCCCCACGCAGCGACTGCGGGCCGTGGCGATCGCGTTGATCGCCGCCGGGGCGATTGGCAACCTGATTGACCGGATCCGTTCGGATCTTGGGGTGGTGGATTTTCTGGATGTCGGCGTCGGCATGCATCGGTGGCCCACCTTCAACGTCGCCGACATGGCGGTCAGCGTGGGCGCGCTGCTCCTCGCCTGGGTGCTGTGGCAGGACGAGCCCACAGCCAACGAATCGACCGCGGATGCGGCGTTCGCGCAGGTGACTTCGGATCTCCCGTCGGGACCAGATCAGGCATGACAGAAACGTCCACGCCGACCGCGCCCCGCGCGTCCGCGAGTATTCCCACCAACCCCGCCTTCTGGCTCACCGTCGCGGTGGTGGTCGCGCTCGACTACGCCACGAAAGTGCTGGCGGTCCGGCATCTCATGCCGATGCATGTGCCGCATCCGATCATCGGCGAGTGGGTGCGCTTCACGCTGGCGTATAACCCAGGGGCCGCCTTCGGGATGCACTTCGGGCCCGCGTCGCGCTGGATCTTTGCGACGTTGAGTGTGGTGATTGTGACCGTGCTGCTTCGCTCGACCGGCGACTTGCTGCGCAGTTCGAAGCTGGCCGTCGTCGGGGTGCCGGTCGTGATCGGCGGTGCCATTGGGAATTTGATCGACCGCATCCGGCAGTCTGAGGGCGTGGTGGATTTCATCGACATCGGCATTGGCGATCGCCGCTTCTGGATCTTCAACGTCGCCGACTCCGCGGTGACCGTCGGCGCGATCTGCCTGATCCTGGCGCTGTGGCAATTGGAGCGGGCGCAGGAACGCGCGGCCGCGGCACAGGCTGGCGCCGATCGCCAGCCCACCACGTGAGCGCCCCCGCCGCACGGACCGCATCCTCACGCCCGGTGGAGCCCACCATCGTCCGTTTCCGTGGCGATGAGGCGGTCGGTGACCGCTTGGATCTCGCGGTGGCCCGCCAGTGCCAGCTGTCACGCACGCAGGCGGCCACGCTCATCGCTTCCGGACTCGTCACGGTGAACGCCCGGGCGGAAAAGGCGGCCTATCGCGTGGAGCCTGCCGATCAGGTCGTCGTCACGATTCCGCCGCCGCCGGGGCGTGACATCACGCCGGAAGCCATTCCGCTCGACATCGTCTACGAAGACGACGTGCTGCTGGTGGTGAACAAAGCGGCCGGCATGGTGGTGCATCCGGCCCCCGGGAATTGGACCGGGACCCTCGTTAATGCGCTGATGGGCCGTGGACAGCCACTGGCGGACGCCGGCGCTGACGACCGCGCCGGGCTGGTGCATCGGCTCGATAAGGACACGTCGGGGTTGCTGGTGGTGGCGAAAACCGATCGCGCCCATCGCGCGCTGAGCGCCGCCCTCGCGGCGCGACGCGTGACGCGCCGGTATGCCGCGGTCTGTTGGGGGCATGTGGACCAAGATCGTCTCACCGTTGAGGCTCCGCTCGCGCGAGATCCCAAGGACCGCACCCGCATGGCGATCGTCGCGGCCGGGAAGCCGGCGCGCACCGATTTCACGCGGCTCGGGCGCTTTGATAGCGTGGACCTGCTGCGCGCGCATTTGCATACGGGGCGGACGCATCAAATTCGCGTGCACCTCGCGTCGATTGGCCATCCCGTGATCGGCGATGACATCTACGGCGGCGGTGGCGGGCGCCGGCTGGCGGCCTTGCCGCCGCATCGGCATTTCCTGCACGCCGCCTGGCTTCGGTTCCGCCATCCGGAGACCGGGGCGCTGCTTGATCTGCGTGCGCCGTTGCCGGCTGATTTGCGCACGTCGCTGGTGACGATCAGTGGCATGCCGGAACTCGGGACCATGCCGGATCCGCTGACGTACTTTGGCTTTTACGACGTCGATGACGTGGTGGAGATTCCGGCGGTGACGTCGGAGATGGACGCCGACATGGATTCGGCGTCGGAGGAGTAGCCGTGTCGATCCCCTCCGAGGGGGAGGCGTCACCGTCGACGCTCCTCACGGCGACGCTCTGGACGCGGCTGGCGGCGCTGGAGACGCGGTTGTCGGAAGGGGCGGGTGCGGCGCCCGACGCGGCGCAGGCCGATGTGGTGCAGGCCGACGCGGCGCAGGCCGACGCGGCGGCGCTCAAGGCCGACATCTTTGCGCTGTTCAAAGAGGTGGAACAGGCGTCGGGAACGCTCGCGGAGGTGACGCAGCGCATCAAGGGACTGGCGAGCCAGTGGACGGCGCGCTTCGGCGCCCCTCGCGAGACCGCCACCCCCGCGCGCGTCGATCATCTGGCCGCGTCCACCTTCGTCGAAAAGGGGTGGTCCCGGTTGGCCACCGACGATCTGCCCGGGGCGATTGCGGCGCTGGAGCAGGCGCTTGCGCACGCCCCCAATGACGTGGAGGCGGCGGCGCTCCTAGGCTGGGCGCGCGCCTGGCACGGCGACACGGCCGGCGCCGAGCGATTGCTCGTCGCGGTGCTGCGCCAGGCGCCGGAGGACCCCTTGGCGCTCACGGCGATGGGGTTCGTGCGGGTGGCGGGTGCGCGGTGCTCAGAGGCCGGTGAGTATTTCCGGCAGGCGCTGAGCGGCGAGCGCTCGCCGAAGGCCACACTCTATGCACATCTGGGGCGTGGCATGGCCTTGGCAGGGGCTGGCGCGACGGATGACGCCGATGCCGCCTTTGCGACGGCGTTGGCGATCGGACCGAATCTCGTGCAGGCATGGTATGCCCGTGGCGAGGCGCTCTGGCGGGCGGGTCGGCTCGAGGCGGCCCGGGCGGCCTGGCAGGCGGGGGCGCAGGGGAGTCGGTTCACCCCATGGAGTGCCCGATGTGCAATGCGGCTGACCAGCGTGACGAGCGACGCGTCACCCTCGGCGTGACGACCACGGAGCGGCGGGCGGTGCGTGGCGGAATCCGGGGCCTCGCGCTCCTTGTGGCACTGGCGGTGGGGCTGCCACGGGGCACGGCGGCCCAAAGTGGCGTTCGATTGGATGGCGGGCGCTTCACGGTGGTCGCGGAGGCCGGCGATGCCCGGCTTGCGCGCACGCTGCTGGCCGCGGCGCAGGCCCAGGACAGCTTCCCGGGACTGCCCCGGTCGACCCAGCGGGTGCTGATCGCGATCGCCCCCGATGCCGCGCGGATGCGCGCCTGGTCGGGTGGCGCCGTGCCGGAATGGGGGGCGGCGTTCGCCCTCCCGGAGGCGCACCGCGTGGTGGTGCAGGGGCGGGCGGCCGGGAGCGACGCCGGGGACCCCCGCGTGACGCTGCGCCATGAGCTCGCCCACCTCGCCCTGCATGACATGATGGGTCGGCTCCCGCCCCGTTGGTTCGACGAGGGCTATGCCGGCGTGGTGGCTGGGGAGTGGGACCGCGAGGCGGCCCTCGAAACGGCGGTCGGGCTCATCTGGCGAACGGTGCCGACCCGCGACGCGATCGAGGCCGGGTTCTCCGGCGGCGGGACCTCGGCCGCGTGGAGTTATGCGATGGCGTATCGGGTCGTGGCGGAGCTGGAGGCGCTGGACCCGGTGCATGGGTTGGCGCATCTGTTCACCGAATGGCGGGCGTCGGGATCGTTTGATATTGGGCTGCGCCGGGCCTATGGCATGACGTCGGAACAGTTCGACGCGCATTGGCGGGGGCAGACACGCCGCCGCTATGGCGCGCTGTCGCTGATCGCCGCGCTGTCATTCGTGGGTGGGCTCTTTGGCGTGGTGCTGGGCCCGCTTTTCTGGGTCCGCCGTCGCCGGGACCAGCGGCGGCTCGCGCAATTACGGGCGGCCGACGCGATCCAGGAGGCGCGGGAGGCGGAGGCCGCCATGCAGGCCGCGCTGCTGGCGGTCCCGGAGCAGACACCGGAGCAGACACCGGAGCAGACACCGGGGCCGGATCCGGAAACCGGGATGGGGCCGTCGTCCTCGGATGATTCGGGGTCACCGAAGCACTTGTAGCCACTGGGTGGATCGGGCTATCCTAACCGTATGACTGCCACCACGACGCCGCGTTCGCGCGCGCTCCTCTTTTGGGGGGCCGCTGCCCTGTCCCTGATTCTGGGGTATCTCGATTTGGCCCGCGGGGGCGAGACGGTTGCCCCCATTTTGCTGGTGCTGGGGTACGTCGTGCTGGTCCCACTCGCGATCCTGAAGGGGTAAGTCGCGGGCGAATAGCTCAGTTGGTTAGAGCGCCTGTCTTACACACAGGAGGTCGGGGGTTCGAGACCCTCTTCGCCCATTCTTGCTACTGGCTCTCCGCGGCGCTTGCGACGTGGGGAACTCAGCGGCAATTTAGTGTGTTCCCCCTCATGACTCGCGTCGCTATCGCACGGCGGCGCAGTTGCTCCAGTCCCCGCGCATTCCCATCCCTGTTCGCGCGTGGGATCCCACAGTTCCTCAGTGCGGAGGCAAGACGTTGATGACACGGAATCTCACGGCGCTCGCCGGCTTCGGCCTGGCGATGAGTGGCGCTCTGCTCGCGCCCTCGCTCGTGTCGGCACAGGCTGGTTTCGCGAGCCCCATGAACCGGGCGCCCGATCCGAACGCGAAGCGCGTGATGGTCACGGTCTTCAAGGCCGCCGCCTCCACGAATGCGAAGGAAAAGACCTTGGGCGTCGATGCGGCGGATGCCGTGCGCTCGCGCCTGACGTCGGATTTCCCGTACAAGCAGGTGTACGTCCTGCCGAAGACGGAAATCAACCAGTACCTCGAGGCCTCCGGCTTCTCCACGACCGATGCGCTCGCGGCGCATGATGCGCGCGCCCTTGCCTCGCTCGTGCGTGCCGACGAGTACCTCACCGGGTCCGTGACCAAGACGGCCACCGGCTACCGCGTCGATGCGAACCTGGTGCTCTCCCGCGACAACACGCTGGTGCAGCCGCTCGGCAGCTTCGACCTCCCGAAGATCGACAACGCTGCCTCGCAGATCTCGAAGGAACTCAAGGAAGCGCGCAAGCAGCTCGAGTTCGAACAGAAGTGCGTGAACAGCGCGCGGGAAAAGAAGTATGACGCGGCGCTTGGCTTCGCCAAGGATGGCATTGCCGCGTATCCGAAGGCGACGCTCGCCCGCATCTGCATGGCGAACGTGATGATCGAGCAGAAGGCGTCCAACGAGCAGCTCATGACGGTGGCCCGCGAGATCGTCGGGATCGACCAGAAGAGCCGCCCGGGGCTCGCGCTCCTCGCGCAGACCTATCGCACGGCCAACATGCAGGACTCGGCGGTGGTCGCGCTGACGCGCCTCCTCGCCACGGATCCGACCAACCCGCGCCTGCAGAAGGATGTCGTCGAGGCGCTTGCCGCCATCGCGAACCCGAAGGTCGCGCGCCCGGTGGTGGATTCCGCCGTCGCGATGAACCCGGGCGAGCCCGAGCTGCTGCGCCTGCGTTGGCTCATCCTGCTGGCCACCAAGGATTACAAGGAAGCGTTCGCGCAGGGCGATGAGCTGGTGAAGCTCGACACCTCGTTCGCCGACACCACGTACTTCATCCGCACCTCGGCGGCCTATCAGGCCGACAGCCAGTATGCCAAGGCGGCGGAGGCGGCGGCGAAGGGGCTGCAGAAGTTTGCCGGCCAGCCGACGCTGACCTACGTGCAGATTGCCGCGCTCAAGCAGGCGGGGCAGAATCAGCAGGCGCTCGACGCGCTCAACAAGGCCAATGAGGCCAAGATCGCCGTCGAGAACGGCGGCTTCCTCAAGGTCACGCTGCTCTCCGATCTGGGCCGCATGGACGAAGTTGTGCCGGCGGCGAAGGACCTCATCGCCGCTGGTGACACCAGCACGACGCTCCGGCAGATGATCCTCAAGGTCGGCGACGACAAGCGCAAGTCGGCCCAGAAGAACAGCAGCGCCGATGAGTACGACCAGGCGATCAAGATCATCAGCTACGCCGACAGCGTGACGAAGGGGAACTCCAAGGCCCAGGCGCAGTTCCTGCTCGGCGCCACCTACGTCGCCTACGGCAGCCTGAAGCTCAAGAACGCGCAGGAACAGAAGCAGTGCCAGTCTGCCAAGGACGCCAAGAACCTGGTGGTCGATGCCCAGATCATGCTGCCGAAGGGTGGCGCCTTTGCCCCCGATGCGATGCGCCAGCTGATGGGGAGCGCCACGCAGATGGACGGCTACGCGGATCAATTAATCAAGGCGCTGTGTAAGTAACGGCAGCACCGGTGCGACGACGACAAGCCCGCTGTCTTTGCGACGGCGGGCTTGTCTGTTTTCCGGCGGTGCCGCGCCGTCCCATCGGGGCGTATCACAAGGCTGTCCCGGGAGCGGTAATGCACATGCATCCGCTGTGCTGGCGTCGCTTGACGCTGCTCGGCGCAGGTCACTAACATCCGCCGCTTCAGGAGCCGAGAAGATCCCGTGAGCCCGGTACGAACTGTCCCTTCCGGGCGCGCTGGCGCCTACCACATTCCTGTCATGCTCTCCGCCGTGGAGGCCGCCCTCAACGGGGCCACCACGGTGCTGGATTGCACGCTGGGGGGCGGTGGGCACGCTGCCGCGCTCGTGTCGCATGGTGTCCGCGTGACCGGGGTCGATCGGGATCCCCGGGCGCTTGCGGCTGCGCGCGAGCGACTGGCCACTGACGAACAGGCGGGCCGCTTCCGTGCCGTGTTGGCGAATTACGCCGACCTGGAATCGGCCGGCCTCGAGCCCTCCGAGCACTTCGATGGGATCCTGCTCGATCTCGGGGTCTCGTCGCACCAGTTCGACGATGTCGAACGCGGCTTCACCTTTCGTGAAGGCGCGCCGCTCGACATGCGGATGGGGACCGACGCCGACGTTGGGGCGGACGAGCTGCTGAATACGATTCAGGAAGTGGATCTCTCCGCCTTGCTGCGCGCCTACGCGGACGAGCCCCGGGCCGCGCGGATGGCCCGTGAGATTGTCCGCCGGCGGGAACGGCGCCCCTTCACGACGGCCGACGATCTGGTCGACGCGATCCGTGCCGTCCTTGGTCCCCGCAGTGGCCCGCCAGACTTCGCCCGGATCTTTCAGGCGGTCCGGATTGCGGTCAACGATGAACTCGCGGGACTGGAACGGGCCCTCCCGAGTTTGCGGGAGCGGCTCAATCCCGGTGGCGTCCTCGCGATCATCAGCTACCACTCCGGTGAGGATCGTCTCGTGAAGCACGCCTTCCGGGACTGGAGCACGGCCTGCAGCTGCCCGCCGCGTCACGTGCAATGCACCTGCCGAGGGGTACCGCTGGGCGAGACGCTGACGCGGAAGTCCATCACGGCCACCGCGGAGGAGATCGCGGCGAACCCGCGCGCGCGCAGCGCGCGGCTGCGCGCGTGGCGGATGGCCGGCGGGATCACTCAGGTGGGTGCGCTTGTGACCAGCCGTCACGCGGCCGACGAGGAGCTCGAGTCGGCATGATGATGGCCCGCAGTCGCTCGCCCTTGCGGGGACGGACGCGCGTGGCGCTTGGGCTGCTTGTCCTGTTTTCGGTGGCCAGTGTCGTCGTCTGGCGACGAAGTGTTGGCGTTGCCACGGCCAAGGCCATGCGGAAGGCGACCGATGAGCGCCGAGCGCTGGCCGCTGAGCGGGTGACGTTGGAGCGGGACATTCGGGAAGCCCAGTCGCGTCGGCATGTCGTGGCTGAGGCCGAGAAGCGTCTGGGGCTGCATGTCGCGCCGGAAGGGCAGTCGCGGGTGTTGGCCGATACCGGGAGTTCCCGGTGACCGCCGGGGGCGTGGGATGAGCGACGCGCGGCCGGACGGCTCGCACGCGGGCGCGAGCGTGGTTGGGGCAGGGACCCGCATGGGCCGGTGGCGCAGTGCCCTGGTGCACGGCGGGCTTCTCGCCTTCGCCCTCGCGATTCTCGTGCGGTCGGCGCAGGTGCAGCTCGTAGATGCGACCCGATGGCAGGAGCTCGCGACGACGCAGCAGGAAAAGACCGAGTCCGTGGTACCACAGCGCGGTGCGATCCTGGATGTCACCGGAGCGCCGCTGGTCGAAACGCGGGATCAGATTCGGCTCGCCTTTACGCCACGCAATCTGTATACGGCACGGGTGCGGAAGAGCCGTCGCGGCAACGCGCGCAGCGATTCGGCGATGCTGGCACCGCCGGTAGTGGTGCGCCGCGAGTTGACGCGGCTGCGGGTCCCGGACTCGTTGATTCGCCGCGTGCTGGACTCGACGCGCCGCTGGGTGGTCTTGCCGGGGCTCTATCTGCCCAGCGATGTCCGGAATTTGATGACACTGCCCGGGGTGACACCCACTCGGCAGTTCAAGCGAATTGTGTCGGCGTCGCCGGGGATTCGCGCGGTGCTGGGCACGCTGAGTGCCGATGAGGTCCCCTCAGGGGGGATTGAGCAGGAGCTGGATTCCTTACTGCGCGGGGCGCGTGGCCGAACGGTCATGATCACCGATGGCCGCGGGAACGTCGTGGAGACACCGGCCCGGGACCGCGTGCTCGCCCGCGCTGGCCACACCGTCACGCTGACGATCAATCAGGCGCTTCAGGAAGTGGCGGAGCGCGAGCTGGCGAAGGGACTTGAAGAGACCGGCTCGAGTGGCGGCGATGTGGTCATCGTGGATCCGCGTGACGGGGCGGTGCTGGCGATGGCGGGGATGCGCGACCGACAGCCGGCGTTGTCGGCCACCGCGCTGTCGCAGCCGTATGAGCCCGGCTCGGTGATGAAGCCGTTCATTGTGGCGCGGGCGCTGGAGCTCCAGCGGGTTACGGCCGATGACCGCATCAACACCGAAGGGGGCAAGTGGACGGTCGCGAAGCGGACGATCACCGACGAGCACACCGCCGCCACGATGAGTGTGCGTGATGTGATTCGTCTCTCCAGCAACATTGGCGCCGTGAAGATTGCCCAGCGGCTGTCGGAACGGGAGGAGTACGAAGCGTTGCGGGATGCCGGCTTCGGGACCCCCACCGGCGTGCCGTATCCGGCGGAGTCGCGTGGCCGGTTGCCCGTGCCGTCGTGGCAGCCGCAGACCTCAGCCTCCGTGGCCATGGGCTATGAGATGTCGGCCACGGCCTTGCAGATCGCGATGGGGTATGCCGCGATCGCGAACGATGGGGAGCTGTTGCAGGCCCAGTTGGTGCGCACGGTCACGGATCCGGAGCGCCGCGTCGTGTATGGGCAACGGCGGGAAGTGGTCCGTCGGTTGATGCAGCCAGCGACGGCCCGTCTGATGCGCACGATTCTGGCAAGTGTGGTGGACAGTGGCACAGCCGTGGCGGCGGATCTGGCGACCTATGATGTCGCGGGGAAGAGCGGTACCGCACGGCGCGCTGAGGGCGGTCGGTACGATGGCCGCTCGTACAATTCCACCTTTGCCGGGATGTTCCCCGCGCAGTCCCCGCAGTATGTGCTGGTGGTGCGGCTCGTAGATCCGCAGGGCAAGATCTTTGGCGGCACCGTGGCAGGTCGCGTGGTGAACAACATCCTCCAGAGCGCGCTGGCGATGCGCAACGCGGGGCTTGATCGTGGCGGACTGGCCGCCGTCGCCAAGCCGCTGCCAACGGCTCCGGTTCGGCCCCTGTCTGCAAGCGCCGTCGCCGCGGCGCGGCGGGATACGGCGCGATTCGACTCGCTGCGGGCACCGACACTGCCGCCGCCGGTTCCAGTGGCCGCCCCCTCTCGGGTGATCGTGGCGCTCCCCTTTGCACAGCCGACGAAAGCGCTGCCGGACGCGGAGCGCCTCGTGCCACGCCCGGTGCCGTCGGTCATCGGGCTCGATCTGCGTCAGGCCACCCGTACCCTCCATGCGGCGGG
>JBAXMW010000025.1:0-37676 GCA_037134115.1 Gemmatimonadaceae bacterium
CGCCGCACGCTGACCCGCCGCACGCTGACCCGCCGCACGCTGACCCGCCGCACGCTGACCCGCCGCACGCGGCCTGAGAACAAACCGTCGGAGGATCGTGACCAGTCCGTCACGATCCCGTCGACGCGTCGAGACGCCCCCGCCGGATTATCCGTGCAGTCGCCCCGTCCGCGACTTCACCGCAGGCGCCTCTTGAGGAGTGCAGCGTCCCCATGACTTCGCCCGTTTCGTTGGTGCAGCGCCTTGATGCCCGCGACCGCGCCCTCTTCGGTCGCTGGGTGCTGAACGAATTTTCGCCCCGCTCGCGCATGCGCCTCTGGCGCACGCTGACGCATGTGGGTGGGGCGCGCGCAACGATTGCCGCGGTCCTCCTCCCCTTGATGAGCACGTCGACCGCACTGCGCAGCGCCGCCCTGCTGGCGACGATTGCGCTCGGCCTCTCCCATGCGATCGTGCGTGTGGTGAAGCGGCTCTGCACGCGGGCGCGCCCGACGGTCTCGCTGCAAACGGGCGCACATGTCGACGTGCCGGATTGCTTCTCCTTCCCGTCGGGGCACGCCTGCGCCGCGATGAGCGTCGCGATGGCCTATGCGATGGTGTTCCCATCCGTGGCGGCGCCCGTGACGGTGCTCGCCGCACTCGTCGGCTTCTCGCGCGTTCGGCTTGGGGTGCACTACCCGGGTGATGTGCTCGTCGGGCAGTTGATTGCCGCGATCACCGTGCTCGGCATCGTGGCGCTGATCCCCGGCTTCCGCTAACGCGCCGAGCCGGACGATGACCGTGCGCACGCCACCGTCCGCGCCGGCGTATTCCGCGGCGATGCCAGTACGACGCGCTCCGCACGCGCCGGAACGTGGCGATGCGAGCGACCTGCGGGTGGCCCTCTGCACCGACACGTACACGCCGCAGGTGAATGGCGTCGCCCTGACGCTGGAGCGGCTTGTTCGCGCGATTGAAGCGCGCGGTGGGGCCGTTCATGTGGAGACGGTGGACGTGCCGGGCGCCCCTCGGTCCGAGCAGTTGCAGCGTGCCGCGAGTATCCCGTTCTGGGCGTACCCCCAGCTGCGGATTGCCGCCCCGCCCCGTGGCGTCGCCCGTCGGTTGGCGCACTTTGCCCCCACGCTCGTCCACGCCGCGACGCCCTTCGTGGTGGGGATCGCCGGACGCCGAGTGGCCGCACAGCGGGCCGTCCCGATGGTCAGTTCCTTCCACACGTCGTTCGTCTCGTATTTGCCGCATTACGGATTGGGCGCGCTCGATCGCGTTGCCTGGCCGTTCCTGCGCTGGTTTCACAACAGTGGGTGCCGCACGTTTGCCCCCTCGGGGATCATCGCGGAACAGCTGCGGCAGCAGCGTTTCGAGCGCGTTCGCGTCTGGGGACGCGGCGTGGATCTCCAACAGTTTGCGCCGCACCATCGGTCCGTCGCCTTGCGCAGCTCGCTCGGGCTCGCCCCCGAGGATTGCCTGATCACCTACGTCGGGCGCTTGGCCCCCGAGAAAGATCTGCCGACGTTGCTCCGCGCCGTGCATCGACTGCAGGCGAGCATGCCCACGCGCGTCCACCTCGCGATCGCTGGTGACGGACCGGCTGAGGCGGCGTTGCGGGCGATGGCGCCGGAGGGGACCCGGTTCATGGGGGCGCTTCGCGGTGCGGCGCTCTCCGCCTTCTTCGCCTCGGGCGACATCTTCGCCTTCCCCTCCGCCACGGAGACCTTCGGCAACGTCGTGCTTGAGGCGATGGCCTCCGGGGTCGCCGTCGTGGCGCCGAATGTCGGCGCGACGACGGAATTGGCGCATCCGCTGACGGCGCGCACCTTCGCGCCGGGCGACGATGCGGCACTGGCGACGGAGCTGCAGGCGCTGATCGCCTCGCCGGCCGAGCGGGCGCGGTTGCAGCGCGCCGGGTTGGTGGAGGCGGCACTCCGCTCCTGGGATGCCGTCTGGGATGGCCTGATTGCGGACTACCGGGAGGCCTGCGGGAGCGCGGTCGGGCGCTAATTTCACCGCATGGCTTTCGCGCCCACTCCGTCGTCCGCCCGCCCGCCAGAGGATCCCAACGACCTCGGCTTTGGTCGCGTCGTCTCCAGCCGCCGCGGCCGCCGTCTCCTCAATCGTGACGGCACCTTCAATTCGCTCCGCATTGGGTT
The DNA here is from genome assembly GCA_037134115.1 of Gemmatimonadaceae bacterium. Lineage (GTDB taxonomy): Bacteria > Gemmatimonadota > Gemmatimonadetes > Gemmatimonadales > Gemmatimonadaceae > Gemmatimonas. Next base: position 2,148 of record JBAXMW010000025.1, read on the forward strand.
GGGGTGGTTCGAATCCCAAGAGCTCTACCACCTCGCGCTCGCCGCGTCGTGGCCGCGCTTTCTCGGTGCGCTGAGCGTCGCGTATCTCGCCGCGAACGTCGTCTTCGCGCTGCTCTTTCTCGCCTGCGGTGCCGATGCCCTCGTGGGGGTCGCGCCACGACAGATGGGTGGTGACTTCTGGCGGGCGTTTTTCTTCAGCGTCGAGACCTTTGCGACAATTGGCTACGGCGAGATCGCGCCGGTGGGGGTGCCAGCGCATCTCATCATGGTGCTCGAATCGCTCGTGGCGTTGGTCATGCAAGCGCTGGCGACGGGGATGGTCTTTGCCCGCTTCGCCCGGCCTACGGCGGCGCTGCGCTTCAGCCGCGAGATGGTGATCGCCCCCTTCCGCGGCGGACGAGCGTTGATGTTCCGGCTGGTGAATTCGCGCCCGAATGAAATTCTCGACCTGAACATTCGCGTCATCGCAAGTTCACTCGATGGAACAACGGTCGGCATGGGGCGCCACTTTGATCGCCTGACCCTCGATCGGCATCAGGTCGAGTTCCTGCCGCTGTCGTGGACGCTGGTGCATCCGATTACCGAAAGCAGTCCACTCTGGGGGATGGATGAGGCCACGATGCGCGCGCGCGAGATGGAATTCCTGATCATCGCCGCTGGGCTCGATGACACCTTCCAGCAGCAGGTGCACACGCGGACGTCGTATCGGTGCGAGGAAGTCGTCTGGGGCGCCAAGTTTTCCAACATGTTCGTCCCGCCGGGTCCCGATGGTCGGATGGCGGTGGACGTGCGTCAGCTCGATGCGTGGGAGCCCGTGGCGCTGCCCGCGTTGCCCGCGTTGCCCGCGTTGCCGGAACGTCCGTCGGACGCACCCGAACCTGCTGGGCGCTGATCCCATGCGGACGCGGTACTACGTCGCGGCCTCGCTGGATGGCTTTCTGGCCACGGAAGACGACTCTGTCGCATGGCTGTACACCCTCGGCGACGACAACCGATCGACCTATCCGGCGTTCATCGCGGAGATCGGGGCCATCGTCATGGGTGCGGCGACCTACGAGTGGATCCACGGGCACGCCGAGGAGGCCATCGCCGAGGTGGGCGCGGCGTGGCCATATACGCAACCGACGTGGGTCTTCACGCATCGCGCGCTGACACCCATCGCGGGCGCCGACGTCCGCTTTGTGTCGGGGGATGTCGGTGCGGTGCACGCGGCGATCCGCGCCGCGGTCGGCGATCGCGACCTCTGGATCGCAGGGGGTGGCGAGCTCGCCGCACAGTTCCATGACGCGGGTCTCTTGGACGAGGTGATCGTGTCGGTCGCTTCGCTGACGTTGGGGCGTGGAAAGCCGCTCTTTCCGCGGCGTCTGCCGACGCCATGGATTCTCGAGGAGGTCACGATGCTGGGCACCGGCTTCGCCGAACTGCGCTATCGTGTGCCCGAGCGGGCGCCATGAATACGCACGGATCTCTTCGGTTCCGATCACGCTGGTGGGTGGTGGTCGCCGCACTCGTTGCGAGCGGGCTCGCGCTCCGGTCTGTGGCTGCAGGGAATGCGACGGGGAGCGCCGTTCGCAACGCCACGGTCTCCGGTGCTGACGACCGCGCGCCGCGCGTGGCACCCGGTGGTACCGCGACCGTCGCCGACACGACCGGATACATCGCCGTCCCCGGCGGACGGGTCTGGTATCGGCGCATGGGCGGCGGGCCGGGACTGCCGATTCTTGCGGTGCATGGCGGCCCCGGTGGCACTGGCTGCGGCTTCGCGGCGCTCGCGCCACTCGCCACCGACCGCCCGGTCATTTATTACGACCAATTAGGCTCGGGGCGCTCCGATCATCCCGCCGACACCACGCTCTGGACGGTCGCCCGCTTCGTGAGCGAACTCGAAGCCGTGCGTCGCGGCTTGGGACTCGACTCCCTCGTGCTACTCGGCCATTCGTGGGGCGGCGCGCTCGTAGCGGAGTACCTGCTCACGGCGCCTCGGCCGGCGGTGCGTGGCGTGATCCTGAGCAGTCCGCTGCTCTCCACGCCACGCTGGATCGCCGATGCCAATGCGCTTCGGGCCGCGATGCCGGCGCCACTGCGGAACGCGCTCGATCGGCATGAAGCCGATGGGACCACGGACCATCCGGACTACAAGGCCGCCACCGATTCGTTCTACGCGCGGCATGTGTCGCGCATCAAGGTCCCGCGCGATCCCGGCTGTGCCGGTGTGACCAGCAACGACACCATCTATCGGCAGATGTGGGGCCCCACCGAATTCCGCAGCACGGGCTCGCTGAAAGAGTGGGACCGCTCCGGCGATCTGTCGCGCATTGGTATCCCCGCGCTGCTCGTCTCTGGCGAGTATGATGAGGCGCGGCCGGCCACGCTCGCTGCGTTCGCGGTCACCATGCCGCGCGCGCGGGTCGTCACCATTCCTGGGGCCGCGCACGGCACGTATCGCGAGCAGCCGGCGGCGTATCAAGCGGCGGTGCGGGGCTTTCTCCGTGAGGTCGACCGCCGGTAGTTCGGGGCGCGGATTGAGTCGACACACGCCTACGCCGCGATGGACGGCACCCCATAGGCGCGGACGAGCGGATCTCGAGTGACGATTGTCAGCCCCTCGACCTGGGCCTGTGCCACGAGCAATCGATCGAAAGGATCGCGATGCAGGAGCGGCAGGTGGACGAGTGCATCCGCATGGCGGATAAGCACGGGGAGTTCCAGGAAGCCGGAATCCGTTGCGACCTGCGTCAACGATCGGGCCGCGGAGATTTTGCCGATCGCGGCCTTGATGGCAATCTCCCACGCGGAGGCGGCGCTGATGAACACTTCATCGGCGTTGGCAATGGCCTCTAGCGCGGTGGCAGTGAGGTCACCCCCGGCGTCCCACCAGATGGCGACATGTGTATCGAGCAGCAGGCGCATGCGCGGTGCGTCGGTGGGTCAGCGCCCGTCAAACGCATCGAGTACGTCGGCCGGCAGCGGCGCATCGAAATCCTCGGCCACCACCCATTGCCCTGCCCCCTGACCTGGGACGCGACGCGCCTGTGATCCCTCCATGGGCACCAGCCGCGCCATGGGACGGCCGGATTTCATCACTACGATCTCCTCTCCTGCCGCTGCGCGATCGACGAGCGCCGAGAGGTGCGTTTTGGCCTCATACAGGCCAACCGCTTCGCGGACGCGGCGGGGAGGGGGAGTCGGGGCGCTCATCATGGGAAATTGATGGGGTTGACCAAATTGGTCAACCCCATGGACGGTAGCCAGAGACGCCCTGTCACTTCTGCAGGATGCAAGCTCACCCGTACCGAAAGAGTGGCGGCAACACCAGCACTACGGCCGCCGCCCACGCGGAGTACACCGGCAGATAGCCCGTTTGCCACGCCTCCAGCCGCGCGAACGCAACCCGACCGCGCACGAAGCGGAGCTGCTGCACCGCCGACCCCATCAAGTTCACCAGCAGCACCAGATTCATTCCCAGCACCGCCACCCGATTGGGACTGAGGCCGAATTCGGTGATGCGCCCGCCAATCGCCCAGAGCGCGAAGAGGTCGGCGGCCAGCGTGCTCGCGACCAGCACCAGTTGCACGTGATCAAAGAGCCCCGGCCGGGCCTGTGGATCGCGCGCTGACAGGGTGTAGAGCAGCAGCGCCAGCACCAACAGCAGAATCAGGTTGAATTGCAGCAGCACGTCCCGGTCAATAAGGGCCCCTCGCCCTGACCAGAGGAGCGTCCCCAGAAAGACCAGCACGAGCACCGTGAACAGCGGCGTGAACAGCCGCGTCAGCACCGGCGCCATGTTCTCAATCACGCTCTGCTTCGCTTCCACCAGCCACGATGCCACGAGCAGTGCACCCGCCGCACCACTCGGCAGCACCAGTGTCTGGACGATCGACTCCGCCTTGAGCCCAATCGCGAGAAAGCTGTTGATCAGGATCGCCGAAAAAAGTCCGCCCCCAAGCGCAATCAGCACGAAGTAGATGAACAGCTCACCGGAGAAGCGTACGAAATCCATGCGCCCGGCGACCTCATGCCAGCGACCTCCAGCGTAGGCGATGCCCACCAGGAGCCAGAGTGCGATTGGCAGATGCAGGATGGCCAGCAGCTCCGTGGCCCCCTGTGCGACAAAGGGCATGCTGTTCATCGCCACCGCACTCACCAGGGCAGTGGCCATCAGCCCGCCCACTGTGCGTCCGGGCAGCTGCCGTTTCCATGCGAAGTAGCCGACCAGAAACGGGAGGAGCAGCAGCACCGCATTGTGCAGATAAAACCGCTCGTGGTTGTCCATGCTGAACCCGAACAGTCGCGGCAGCTGTATCGCGAGCGCGGCTCCGATGGCGAGTCCAAAGGCCACCCGCGCATCGGTCCGCGAGCGCGCCTGTGCGGGACCCGCGTCCTGCGGGAGGACGAGCTGGTTCCAAAGCCGGTCGGCATGTTCGCGCGCGAACTCCCGCGAGAGCGTATCGAGATCCCCCATGCGCTTGACGGCCACGAGGAAGGCTTCATCGCTGGAGAGCCCGGTCTCCGTGAGGGCTGTCACCTGTTCGCGGAGATGGTCCTCCAGCTCCGCGATATCGACCGGATGGATCGCCTGCCGTCGGCGCAGGTAGCTGCGCCATTGGTCGATCTGGTGGTCGAGACTGACGGATTGGGCGTCGGCAGGCATTGTCACGCCCCCCGCAGCTGAGGCATCACGGTCCCTGCGGCGAGGTCCGGCAGCGACACCGTCCCGAGAATGCCGCGGAGCGTCTCGGCGACTGTCTGCCATTGCTGGCGTTCCTTGACCAACTGTTCAAGGCCGAGGGGAGTGATGCGGTAGTAGCGCCGCTGTCGGCCGTTCTCGGCGAGCTCCCAGCGCGCCTCGATGTGCCCCTGCCGGTCGAGGCGATGGAGCACGGGGTAGAGCATCCCGTCGGTCCAGGTCATCTCCCCGCGCGACAGTTCCCGCACCCGATGCAGGATGGCGTAGCCGTAACTGTCCCCCTCGGCCAGAATCGCGAGGACGAGCGGGGTGGAAGAGGCCGCGATGAGGTCTTTGCTGATGTCCATGGGGCGCCGAGATCGGTCCGCAGAAGGAGCGGATACTATGCACTGTTAGGTATCTCGATCCACGATACATAGTGCTGCATAGTATGGCAACGTGGGGAGGCGATGGGGCCCGGCGACGGGGGCGGCGCTACAACACCGATAGGTGCGACGGCGTGGCGCCACGAACGGCGGTCAGTGGTACCGAGCGATCAAAGGTCACCAGGTGGCCGTCGTGACGGACCGCCAGGTGGAGCAGATACGCGTCGGTCAGTTGGCGGGGGCCGTGAATCCGTGCGAGATCGAGGTGCTCCTCTGCGAGCAGCGAGACATCATCCGCCCAGAATTCGTGCGACGGATGCGCACAGGCTTCACGGAGTCGCTCGGCGACGACCGCGATCGATCGCGCATTCGGATAGCCCGGTGTCGTCATGATCCGCAGGCAGCCGTTTTGCGTGATGGGACACGAGGCCCAGCCGAGGGATCCGTGGGTGGCGAACCAGCTCAGCGCCGCATGATGCGACGCGTGGGACGCATCCAGCAGGGCGATCAGGACATTCACATCGAGCAGGGCGCGTGGGATCTGCCCGGCGGTGTGATCAGTAGGCATCCGCATCGCGGAGGTCGTCGATCAGGGCGTTGGTCACGATCGCCTCACCGGCCGGAAAGGGGCGGAATCCGTAGACGGCGGGGGGCTCCCTGACGGCTAATGTGGGGGGCGGGGCGGTGAGCGCCTGGCGCAGGAGGGCCGAGACCACCTCGCCGGCGGTACGGCGCTCCCGTCGGGCGCGTTCCTTCGCGGCCGCCAGCACGTCGTCATCGATGTCCAAGGTGGTGCGCATGAATCTGATGCTAGCGCATCAGATGCCACGCGGCAATTGGCAGACGGACCTTCTGCCGCCCCCGTTCAGTCGTCCCAGTCGCCCTGTGCCTCGGCCCACACCTCGGCGCGGCCGTCCACGTCGTAGGTCACATGCACCACCCACGGGCGGCAGCAGACTTGGCAGTCCTCCACGTACTCCTGGGACGATCCGCTCCCGGGGTCGAGCGCCACCGTGTTGGGCTCCCCGCACCAGGGGCAATGCACCTCCCCTTCGGTCTCCACCGTCGCGTCCCCGTTGTTCTCATCCTCGATCGCGTCGAACGCGGGATCGAACGCGTCATCGACGCCGTCATCGAGGTCGTCGTCGAACGCGCTCATGGGCGGCGCCTGTCGGCGACCAACGGGCGGGGGAGGCGAGTCGGGGCGAGGTCAATACGCATCGCCTAACTTGGGCGCGCCGAGTGGCGATCGGCAGGGGCCAAACACAAACGGCCGACCCTCTCTGAGGGCCGGCCGTATGCATGTACTCAGTCGGGGCGACTGGATTTGAACCAGCGACCTCCTGCTCCCGAAGCAGGCGCTCTACCGGGCTAAGCTACGCCCCGTGCGATGGCAGGGACCATCCAAGCTCCCTGCGACTGCTTCATGCGCCCAGAAGGACTCGAACCTCCAACCTTCTGATCCGTAGTCAGATGCTCTATCCAATTGAGCTATGGGCGCAAACACGAGCATCGCACAGCATGTCCCCGTGACGGCGGACCCCACCGCCTGACACTCGCGCGCCAGACGCCCTGCCACTGCACCCGCATGGGTCGTACAAGACTCGAACTTGTGACCTCCACGATGTCAACGTGGCGCTCTAACCAACTGAGCTAACGACCCAGACTGCCCCCGTTGCCGGGGTGACATCGCTTCCTGCACCTACTACCTGCAAACAGAGCGGGAAACGGGACTCGAACCCGCGACCCCAACCTTGGCAAGGTTGTGCTCTACCAACTGAGCTATTCCCGCAATGCTACCCGCCGGAACCGTCCCGACGTTACCGGGCCATACCGCGCCGCACCACCTACCCCTGCCGTGCCACGTCAGTACCGCGCCGGGATGGAGACGAGGGGAATCGAACCCCTGACCTCTTGAATGCCATTCAAGCGCTCTCCCAACTGAGCTACGCCCCCGGGCGCGACCCCGGCACCACAGACCGTATCAGGGCCGCCAGTACAGGGATCAGGAACGCGCAGTCTAGTCGGGTGTATCCCTGTCGTCAAGCAGATGAAGCGGTATTGCCCTAGCGGATTCGGCCGGATGGCGTAATCTTGCGTGGCTCCCCCGGCGCTGGGGACCTCGCGCCCTGTGGGACCCGTTACCCGTTGGCACCCGAACCCGATGGAACCCGGCTCGGTCCGCCACGCGTTACACCATCACGCTGTGCTCTCTTTACCGCGGACGTTCACCCGTCCCGAAGGACCTATAGAACTCCATGACGACTGACGTCAAGCGGAAGCGCCGCAAGGCGACCCCCGCCGGTATCGCCCCCGCCGAGCCGGAACGCGATATCCTCGACCAGTACCTGTACGAGGTCAGCACCTACCCGCTGCTCAAGGCCGCCGAAGAAATCGAGCTGGCCAAGAAAATCCGCGCCGGGGATCAGGACGCCCTCCAGGAATTGGTCAAGCGGAACCTTCGCTTCGTGATCTCCGTCGCCAAGAAATACCAAAACCGCGGGCTCCCCCTCATCGATCTCATCGGGGAAGGGAACGTCGGTCTCCTCACCGCCGCGCGGAAGTTCGATCCGGATCAGGGCGTCAAGTTCATCTCGTACGCCGTCTGGTGGATCCGCCAGGCGATCCTGTCGTCGCTCGCCCGCCAAGGGCGCACCGTGCGCGTGCCGCTCAACCGCACCGCCGACCTCTCGCGCATCATCAAGGCCTCCGAAATCCTCCGCCAGAAGCTCCGCCGCGAGCCCTCGCCGGAAGAACTCTCGCAGGTCACCGGCCTCTCCGTCGACGTCGTGCAGTCGCTCGCCGCCCTCAACACCGGCGACGTCCGCCTCGACGCCCCCATGGATCCGGATGGCGATCGCTCCCTCATCGAGCGCTTCGTCGCCGATGAAATGCCCGATACCGAAGAGGAAGCGATGAACCGCTTCCTCACCGACGAAATCGAGCAGGCGCTCTCCTCGCTCCCGCCGCGCGACGCCAAGGTCCTCCGGCTCTACTTCGGCCTCGAAGGCGGCCGCGAGCATACCCTCGAGGAAATCGGTTCCATGCTCGGCGTCACCCGCGAGCGCGTCCGCCAACTCCGCGATCGCGCCCTCAAGCGCCTCCGCGAAGGCGACGTCGGCCGCGCCCTCAGCAGCTTCGCGGCGTAATCCGCGACCCGTCACACCGTCGCTCCATCGGCGACCCCCCGCGGCGCGCCTCCCCTCCGGAGACGCGCCGCGCGCCGTTTCACCCCCCCGTCGCCCCACCGGGGCCACGCGCCGACCCCCCGCTGGCCCTCCGCGCTGTCCCCGCGCCGCCCCCGCGCCGCCCCCGACTATCCACTTCGCGGACGGTGCATCATATTCGTGATGTCATGATCGAGCTCAAAGGCCTCCACAAAGCGTTTGGCCCCAAGCGCGTCCTGCAGGGATTCTCCCTCACGGTGCGCGAAGGCGAAACGATGGTCGTCATCGGATTTTCCGGCAGCGGAAAGTCCGTCGCGATCAAACACATCGTCGGCCTCCTGGAGCCCGACGCGGGCGAGGTCTGGGTCGATGGCCAACGGGTCGATACGCTCGCGCGCAAAGACCTCTACAAGCTCCGCAGCAAGATCGGCTACGTCTTCCAGTTCGCCGCCCTCTTTGACTCCATGACGATCGGCGAAAATGTCGCCATGGGGCTCCGCAAGCAGGGCGAACTGACCAACGCGCAAATCGACGCCCGCATCGACGAAGCGCTCGATCTCGTCGATCTTCCCGACGTCCGGAACCGGATGCCCGCCGAGCTCTCTGGCGGGATGCGAAAGCGCGTCGGCATCGCCCGCGCGATCGCGTTGCATCCCAAGTACATCCTCTACGACGAGCCCACCACCGGCCTCGACCCGGTCACCTCAGCCACGATCGACGCCCTCATGGTTCGCATGCGGGAGCAGCTCGGCGTCACGGGGCTCGTGATCACGCATGACATGCGCAGTGCCTACACCGTCGGCACACGCATTGCCATGCTGTACGAAGGGCAGGTGCGCGCCGTCGGGACCGTCGAGGAGATTCAGCACTCGACCGATCCCATCGTCCGCCAGTTTATCGAAGGGCGCGCCACCCTCGAAGGCTCGGCCAAACTGGTGGGCACGTGACCCGTCGCACACCGCGCGCGCGCCTCGAAACGTCCGCTGGTGGGATCGTCTTTCGCCTGCATCAGGGCGAGCCGCTTTTCCTGCTGATTCGTGACAGCTATCGCAACTGGGGCTTCCCCAAGGGACACCTCGAAGGCGATGAGCCGCCGCATGCCGCGGCGCTACGCGAAGTGGAAGAGGAAACGGGGGTGGGCCCGCTCGAGTTGAGCGGGGCCATCGAAACCATCGATTGGTTCTTTCGCTTCCGTGGGAAGTTGGTGCACAAGGTTTGCCATTTCTTCCTCATGCAGACGTCGTCGAATCGCACCACACCGCAGCGCACCGAAGGGATCACCGCCTGCCGCTGGGCCGCGTACGACGAAGCGCTGACGTTGATCTCCTACGACAACGCTCGCGCCGTTCTCACGCGCGCGAACAGCATGGTGCGCGATCTGCAGTCGGCGGACGCCGCGTGACGCCGCCGCGCGCCACCCCCGAGGGGGTCCTCACGATTGTGACGCTGCTCAAGCGGGATCGGGCGAAGGCCATGATTCGGGCCGCCTTCCCGCGCCGCCGCGCGCAGCTCGTGGCCATCAAGGGCGCCGTCGAACTCGACGTCCAGCTCACCGCTCAGCTCGTGGATGCGGTCATCATCGACACTGGGGTCGGCGAAGAAGCGGGCTTTGCCATCGCGCGCGCCGAAGACTTCCAGAGCATCCCCTTTGTCCTGATGACCTCCATGTTACCGGCGGAGGCGCCGCTGCTGGCGCGCGCGGCCGGCGCCGGGATCACCGAGCTGCTCGTGGACGGGGTCGACGATGGCGTGGCCCGCGAGCTGGTCCAGCGGCGGGCCTTCTCGACCCGGTTTGAACGGGCGATGGCCGTCGCGCCGCGGGAGCTGGGGCTGGAAACGCCGCTCCAGATGGCCGTCTGGCGGAGTGTGGTGCGCCGTGCCGGCCGGCCGGTCCGGACCGATCAGCTGGCCCAGGAGCTGGACGTTTCTCGTGAACATCTCTCCCGGAGCTTCGCGCAGGGCACCGCCCCCACCCTCAAGCGGGTGATCGACCTGGTCCGGGTGCTGGCTGCCGCCGAGCTCGCCAAGAACACCGGCTTTGACGTCCGGGACGTGGCCCAGATTCTGGGCTTTGCGAGCTCCTCGCACCTCTCCAGCACGACCCAACGGCTGGTCGGGGCCCGGGCGAGCTCCCTCACCCGCCTGCGGGCAATCGACCTGCTGGCCCGGTTCCAGCAACAGCGTCCGGAATCTGACGAGACGGACTGACGGCGCCGGTTGAATTCCCGGCCCGCTTTGTGATAAATTTCACAAGCTGTCCCCAATCCGGCCGGCTCGGCACTGCCGACTCGGCCGTTCCTGACTCGTTCATTCCGCTTTCATCGCTTCCGTCTCATGGCTACCCAGACCGCCCTGCGCCCCGGCGAAATCAAGGACATCCTCCTCCGCGAGATCGAAGCGGCGGACCTCGCCGACCTCAACGTCGAGGAAGTTGGTACGGTCCTGGAAGTGAAGGACGGTATCGCCCGCATCTATGGGCTCTCGCGCGTCATGGCCGGTGAAATGCTCCAGTTCACCGCCAGCGAAACCAAGGCCGTCATCACCGGCCTCGCGCTGAACCTCGAAGAAGACAACATCGGCGCCGTTATCCTCGGCGACTATCTGCAGCTCAAGGAAGGCGACGAAGTCCGTCGCACCGCGCGCGTGCTTGAAGTGCCCGTCGGGCACGAGCTCATCGGCCGCGTCGTCGATCCCCTCGGACGCGCGATCGACGGCCTCGGCGAGATCCGCACCGCGCAGACCCGGAAGGTGGAATCTCAGGCGCCTGGCATCATCGTGCGGCAGCCCGTGAAGGAACCCCTCCAGACGGGGATCAAGGCCATCGACTCGATGATCCCGATCGGTCGCGGCCAGCGCGAGCTCATCATCGGCGACCGCTCGACCGGCAAGACCGCCGTCGCGATCGACACGATCATCAATCAGAAGGGCCAGGGCGTCATCTGCGTGTACGTCGCCATCGGCCAGAAGGCGTCGACGATCGCCTCGGTCGTTGAAAAGCTCCGTCAGGCCGGCGCGCTCGAATACACGATCATCGTGGCCGCGTCGGCCTCCGATCCGGCGCCGATGCTGTACATCGCCCCGTACTCCGGCTGCGCGATGGCCGAGTACTTCATGTACAACGAAGGCAAGCCGACGCTCTGCGTCTACGACGACTTGTCGAAGCAGGCTGCGGCGTATCGCCAGCTGTCGCTCGTGCTCCGTCGTCCGCCGGGCCGCGAAGCGTACCCGGGTGACGTCTTCTATCTCCACAGCCGTCTGCTCGAGCGCGCGGCGAAGCTGCGTGAAGACGACGGCGTGGTGGATGGCAAGACGATCCTGAAGCCGGGTGGCTCGCTCACCGCACTGCCGATCATTGAAACGCAGGCCGGCGACGTCTCCGCGTACATCCCGACGAACGTGATCTCGATCACCGACGGGCAGATCTTCTTGGAAACCGACCTGTTCAACTCCGGCGTGCGTCCGGCCGTGAACGTCGGTATCTCCGTCTCGCGCGTCGGTGGCTCGGCGCAGACGAAGGCCATGAAGAGCGTCGCGGGCCGTCTCCGCCTCGACCTCGCGCAGTTCCGCGAACTCGAAGCCTTCTCGGCCTTCGCGTCGGATCTTGATGCCGCGACCAAGCGGCAGCTCGAGCGCGGCGCGCGCACGGTCGAAGTGCTCAAGCAGGGGCAGTACGCGCCGCTGCCGTTCGAGGAGCAGGTCATCGTGATTTACGCCGTGACGAACGGGTTCCTCGACACGGTCGACACGGGCAAGGTGCGGGCGTGGGAGAAGGGCTTCCTGGAGTTCATCAAGGCCCAGTTCCCGCAGGTGCTCGACACGATCCGGACGTCCAAGGCGCTCGCCAAGGACACCGAGGCCGAGCTGAAGCGCGGCATCGAGCAGTACAACAAGACCGTCTGAGCCCCGGACCCTCGTCATGGCCAAGGGGCGCGAACTCAAGGGTCGCATCAAGTCCACCGAGAACACGCGCAAGATCACGCGCACGATGGAAATGGTGGCGACCTCCAAGATGAAGCGGGCTGCCGACCGGGTGTCGGCGGCGCGCCCGTATGCCGTCGCGCTGGGGCAGGTGCTCTCGCACGTGTATGCCCCGGATCTGGCCGAGCAGTTTCCGCTGCTCCGCCGTCCGGCGCAGCCGCGCACGGTGGCGCTCGTGCTGCTCACCGCGAATCGCGGCCTGTGCGGCGGCTTCAACACCAACCTGATCCGCGAGGCGCGCGCGCGCATCGCGGAACTCGAAGGGCAGGGGCTCACGGTCGAACTGCACATCGTCGGCCGCAAGGGCATCGGCTTCTTCAAGTACCTCGGGCGCACCCTGTCGGGTCAGCGGTCGGACATCAGTGATCGCCCGAGTGCGGCCGATGCGGCGTCGCTCATCGATGAGCTGATGACGCGCTTTGCGGCCGGTGCGATTGATGCGGTGTACGTCACGTACGCCAAGTACCAGTCGGCGTTGTCCACGCCGCCCACGACGGAGCAGGTGCTCCCGGTGGTCGCTCCGGCCCCGCAGGCTGGTGGACTGGTGCATGACTTCCTGCTGGCGCCATCGGCGGAAGCGATTCTCGAAGCCCTGCTGCCGCTCTACGTGCGCAACACGCTCTATCGCGCACTCGTGGAAACGGCGGCCGGGGAGCAGAGCGCGCGTCGGACGGCGATGAAAAACGCCACTGACAACGCGACGGAGCTGCTGCAGCTCCTCAAGCGCACGTACAACTCGGCGCGGCAGGCCCAGATCACGCAGGAAATCGCCGAAATCGTCGGCGGTGCCTCGGCACTTCAGGGTTAACGGCAACTTTCTTCATACAGTCTCATGGCTACCTCTGTCGCTCCGACCACGCTCGGTAAGATCGTGCAGGTCATTGGCCCCGTCCTCGACGTGGCCTTCGAGAATGACCACCTCCCCGAGCTGTACAACGCCCTGCGCATCGAATGCGAAGCGCCTGATGGATCGCACATCCGCGTCGTGGCCGAGGTGCAGCAGCACATCGGTCGCAACCAGGTGCGCGCGGTGGCCATGTCCAGCACGGACGGCGTCACGCGTGGCATGGATGTGATCGATACCGGCGCGGCGATTTCCGTACCGGTGGGCGCCCCGGCGCTCGGCCGCATCCTGAACGTCCTCGGCGAGCCGGTGGACGACGGCGCGGCGATCCCGGCGGATGCGCTCCGCTGGCCGATCCACCGCAAGCGCCCCGACTTTGTGAACCTCGAGCCCAAGACGGAAGTCTTCGAAACGGGCATCAAGGTCATCGATCTCGTCGCCCCGTTCGTGAAGGGTGGCAAGATCGGGCTCTTCGGCGGTGCCGGCGTCGGCAAGACCGTCATCATTCAGGAGCTCATCAACAACGTCGCGAAGGGACATGGCGGCAAGTCCGTGTTCTGCGGCGTCGGTGAGCGCACGCGCGAAGGGAACGACCTCTATCTGGAATTCCAGGAAGCGGGCATTCTCGAGAAGGTCGCGCTGATTTACGGGCAGATGAACGAGCCGCCAGGAGCGCGTCTGCGCGTGGCGCTCGCCGGCCTCACGGTGGCGGAGTATTTCCGCGATCAGGAGAACGCCGACGTGCTCGTCTTCGTCGACAACATCTTCCGCTTCACGCAGGCCGGTTCCGAAGTGTCCGCGCTGCTCGGCCGTATGCCCAGCGCCGTCGGTTACCAGCCGACGCTGGCGACGGAAATGGGTGAGCTGCAGGAGCGCATCACCTCGACGCGGAACGGCTCGATCACGTCGGTGCAGGCCATCTACGTGCCCGCCGACGACTTGACCGATCCGGCGCCGGCGACGGCCTTCGCGCACCTTGATGCGACGGTCGTGCTCAACCGAAAGATCACCGAGCTCGGGATCTACCCGGCCGTGGATCCGCTCGATTCCACGTCGCGTATTCTCGACGCGCAGTACATCGGCGAGCGGCACTACGTCGCGGCGACGACGACGCAGCGCATCCTGCAGCGTTACAAGGAACTGCAGGACATCATCGCCATCCTGGGCATGGACGAACTGTCGGAAGACGACAAGAAGATCGTCGGCCGGGCGCGTCGTCTGCAGCGCTTCATGTCGCAGCCGTTCGCCGTCGCTGAGCAGTTCACGGGTATCCCGGGCAAGTATGTGAAGCTGGAAGAGACGATCTCGTCCTTCGAGCGGATCTGCGCCGGCGAGTTCGACCACCTGCCGGAGCAGGCGTTCTTCATGGCGGGTGGCGTGGACGACGTGGTGGCGAACGCGAAGAAGCTGCAGGGCTGATCGTGAGTGCCACGCTGACGGTTTCGGTCATCTCCCCCGAGCGCGTGCTGTACGAAGGCACCGCGCGCGGGGTGGTGGCGCCGGCCTTTGACGGCGAAATGGGGATCCTGCCGTTGCATGCGCCGCTGATGACGCTGCTGGGCCGCGGCACGCTGCGGGTCGACAGTGCTGAGGGCGAGCGTCGCTTCGCCGTGGACGGTGGCTTCCTCCAGGTGGTAGACAATCAAGTGCGTGTGGTCACGGAGCAGGCGAGCCCGCTCTGAGTGACGGGGGGCTCCGCCCCTGCGGTGAGCTCCGGCCCCATGCGAAGCAACTCGAAGCGCCACGGTCCCGTTTGCGGGGTCGTGGCGCTTTGGTTTGGCTCAACATTTTGCGTGTTCGCGTCGTAGTATTCGGTAGGCGCGCGACTCGCGGGCCGACTGGCGCCGGGTGGCAGGCGCGCGGTGGAATTTTCGGGTCCCGACATGCCTGTGCGCGTGGTGGTGTTTGGTGAATCCCCGGCCGATCTGGTAAACCAGATTACGGCCCTTCCGGCGTCGCTCGATCTGCATTTCGTCGCGAGCCATACCGACAGCGCGGCGGCTCGTGCGGCATTACAGGCGAGTGTGCCCGATATCGCGGTGGTGCAGGGGATGCTGCGCGATGGTTCTGGCTTCGACTTGATCGCGGGGTTGCCCACCACCAGCCGTCCGCCGGCCGTGGTCTTTGTCAGCGCCCGCGAGGTGGATGCCGTGCAGGCCTTCGAGCTCCGCGCCACAGACTTCGTCATGGCACCCGCCGAACCGAGCCGGTTCCGTGCGGCGCTGGTCCGTGCCCGGAATCAGGTGCGCCAGTTGGCGGTGCTGCGCACCGCGGACGAGCTGCAGCGGTTGCTGGGGCCCGTGGCGGCGGACGACGGGAGCGAGACCGCGACGGCCACCGGCTGGCCGGCGCGTGACGCCGATGATTCGGTCCTGGATCTGGCCACGGTGCATGTTCCGGGGGCTTCGCCGGCCACGACGCCGGCGGCTTCACCGCGTCGCGTGCTGGTGCGCCAGGGGCGCCGGACCCGCTTTGTGCCGCTCAGCGAAGTCGATTGGTTCGAAGCCGACGGCAACTACATCGTGGTGCATGCCGGCGCCGAGCGCTATCGGACGCGGGGGACGATCTCGGCGATTGAAGCCGTGCTGGATCCTCGGCAGTTCGTCCGCATTCACCGGCGGTTGGTGGTCAATATGGACCGGGTACGGGAGCTCACGCCGCTTCCGGGTGGCGACGGGATGCTGATGTTGGGCGATGGCTCAACGCTGCGGCTGTCCCGCACCTACCGTTCGCGGGTCCGTTGATCCGTCGTCTCGCGGTTTGCGCCCTGCTGGCGCTGGGGCGGGTGACGGTGGCAGAGGCCCAGGCGCTGCCGTATCCGTCGCTGCAAAGTCCGGTCATCGCGGTGCGGGACTATACTGTCGCCGTGGTGGGTGGCTCCGGGACGAGTGCGGTGGCGCAGTGGCGCGAAGGGCTGGGCACCGGACGGCAGTTTGCTGTGGAGGCGGGGTTCAGCACCCCGGCCCGCGGGGTGGCGCCACTCGTCTTTGTGGCCGCGTCGGTGGCCAAGGCCTTGCAAGTGACCTCCCCCGATGTGCCGCTGGCCTTCGCCGCCACGGCGGGGCTGGGGTTGGCGGCGGGGGGTGGGTCGTCGGTGGTGCGGATGCCGGTGGGGGTCTCGGTCGGCCGTACTATTACAACGGACGAGGGGACGATCACCCCCTATGTGCACCCCCGGCTCACCTTTGAGGCCTGTGATGGGGACGTATGCCGGAACCGGAACCGGTATCAGTCGGGGGTCAGCCTCGATCTGGATGTCGGGGCGGTCTGGCAGGTCAACCCGCGCTTCGCGATCCGGGCGGCGCTGGGGTTCACCGGATCATCGGCGCTACCGTCGGGGACGACGCTGGCCACCGGGGTGACCTGGACGCCACCGGCATTGGCTGGCAAGGGGCGCTGACGCCAAGGGGCTCCCCGGGGTGACTCCCCGGTGACGCGGACGGTGCGCCGGCTGTTGTTGGATCTGGCGGCATGAAGGGGGCGGGTCGCCACGGCGACCCGCCCCCTTCATGCAGTCTTAATACCAATTCGGTCACGGAAACCCTTGTAAAAGGAGGGCCGTGGCCGTAGCATGGACAGGCTCAACCAGTCTATCCCGGATCAGGCCCCTCCTGACCCCGTGGCTGGTTGGCACGGCCCGTCACATTGGCCGGTCGTTGGATCTGTCAATGTCCCGCCGCAGCGCAGTATCCCCACCCCCTTTCTCCACCCAAGGGAGCGAGATGTTCATCAAGAGCCTCACCCACCGTGCTCGAGCACTGGCCGCAGTGATCTGCGGCGTGGTGTTCACCGCATTTGCGGCGAGTGCGCAGGCCCAGGGCGCGATCATCACCGGTAAGGTGCTGAACGAGTTCGGGCAGCCGCTGGAGTTCGCCAACGTCTACATCGCCGAGATGACCCTCTCGGTGCCGACGAGTGCCACTGGCGCGTACAGCCTTACGATCCCTGCCGCCCGCGTGCAGGGGCAGGCGGTCACCCTGCGCGTTCGCGCGGTGGGGTACCAGCCGGGCGCCGTGGCCATCAAGGTCACCGCCGGCAATCAGTCGCATGACTTCTCGCTCAAGAAAGACATCAACCGTCTGAGTGAAGTCGTTGTCACCGGGTCCATCGAAGGCACCGAGCGCAGCAAGGTGGCCTTCTCCGTCGGTCGTCTGACGGCGGAAGACATCCCGGTGCCGGCGCTCAACCCGGTGACGGCGCTGCAAGGGAAGGTGGCCGGTCTGCGCGTCGCGCAGACGAGCGGCCGCCCGGGCACGTCGCCCGACATCCTGCTCCGTGGTCCGACCTCCATCAATGCCAGCGGCCGCGCCACGGGCCCGCTGATCATCGTGGACGGCACGATCCTCCGCAGCCAGGCGCTCAACGAAATCGGCGGGCTCGACATCGAGTCCGTGGAAGTCGTGAAGGGGGCCGCCGGTGCCTCGCTCTACGGCGCGGCCGCCGCGAACGGCGTGATCGTGATCAAGACGAAGCGCGGTGCGAACCGTGACGGCGTCAAGTTCAACTTCCGCTCCGAGTACGGCTCGAGCGATCTGGCCAGCCTCCGCTATGCGGCGCCGGTCTACCAGCATCTGCAGCTCGACGAAACGGGCAAGCGTTTCTGCGTGCAGGGCGCCGCTGGTGTGGCGAGCTGCTCGCGCACGCTCGACTGGATGCAGGAAATCCAGCGCATCAACGGCGTGAACGCCGACACCACGCGGACGCCGCAGAACGTGCAGTGGAACGCGCCGTCGGCCGCCGGCGGTGAGCTCCTCAATGTGTATCAGTCCAACGTCTGGCCGGTGGCGCGCTACAACGCCATCGCGCAGGTCGTGACGCGCAACCCCACGACCATCAACCAGCTCGATGCGACCGGCCGTGCCGGCAGCGTCAAGTACTTCGTGAGCGGCGCCTACACCAGCGATGGTGGCGCGATCAAGGGGCTCGCCGGCAGCCAGCAGCGCCGCGCGCGCGTCAATCTCGACTACGACATCCGGCCGAACTGGAACGTCGCGGTCAGCTCGCTCTTCAATAAGTCCATGACCGACAACCGCTCCGGCGGTTCGTCGAACGGCTCCATCTTCGGCCAGCTGCTCCGCGGCGCGCCGGGTGGCACCGATTACCTGGCGATCGACACCCTTGGGCGTCCGATCATCCGCGGTGGTGGCGCGGGCCTCCGCGGCACCGGCAACGGTGCCGGGACGTTCCTGTACGACATGGACAACTACTTCGCCAACGGCACGTCGTCGCGCTATCAGGGCTCGGTGACGACCATGTACACGCCGTTCGAGTGGGCGTCGTTCGACGCGCTCTACAGTTACGACAACCGCGTCTCGAACAGCTACGGCATCACCACGAAGGGCTATCGCACCAACACCATCGACCCGAACACGAACTTTGGTGGCCAGTCGGTCTCCAACGGCTTCCGTGAGTCGATGAATGCGCAGGTCTCCGGCACCTTCCGGAAGACGTTCTTCTCCGATCTGAGCGCCAAGGTCAACATCCGCGCGCTCATGGATAAGGACTATTCCGTCAGCAACGGCAGCTCCGGCACGAACTACGTGGTGAAGGACGTCTTCACGCTCAGCAACACCACGCTCAACTTCGCGACGAGCTCCAGCAGCTTCCTGATCAAGAACCTCGGCCTGATCTCGGGCGCGAACCTGGATTGGAAGGGCAAGTACATCCTCGACGGAACGTACCGCTACGACGGCAGCTCGCTCTTCGGCGCGGGTAACCGGTGGGCGCCGTTCGGTCGCGTGTCCGCGGTCTGGCGCGTCTCGGAAGAGTCGTTCTGGAACCTGAACAACGTCTCCGACTTCCGTCTCCGTGCCTCGCGCGGGTCGGCGGGGAACACGCCGAGCTTCTCGGCGCAGTACGAAACGTATTCCTGCGGCGCCAGCGGCTGCTCGCTCGGCCAGGCGGGTAACTCGCTGCTGAAGCCGGAAACGACCACGGAAACCGAACTGGGCGCGGACTTCACGCTCTTCGGTCGTCTGGGTGTCGAGTTCACCTATGCCGCGTCGGATACGCGGAACCAGATCCTCAACGTCCCGACGCCGGCGGCGCTCGGCTTCTCCAGCAAGTGGCAGAATGCCGGCACGCTGCAGAACAAGACGTTCGAAATCGCGTTGAACCTGCCGATCATCAACACGAAGGATCTGCAGTGGAACATGCGCGGCACGTGGGACCGGAACCGCTCGTACATCACCGAGCTGTTCATGCCCGAGTACTTCTCGAGCGGCGGTACGGGTCAGGGGACCGGCTCGCTGTTCCTGATCACGGCGCGCACCGACAAGCAGGACGGCGTGCCGGTGAACCGCTACGGCAACATGTGGGGCCGGAAGTTCTACCAGAGCTGCGGCGAACTGCCGTCGTCGGTTCAGGCGGATTGCGGCGAAGGCAAGTCCTACCAGGTCAATGATCAGGGGTGGGTTGTGTGGGCCGGCGCCGGCAACAGCTGGAAGGACGGCATCACCAAGAACCTCTGGCAGACCAAGCTCTCGGCGGCCAACTCGCCGTGGAACTACCCCCTCTTCTTCGGCCATCCGATCGTGGATCGCCCGCTGCGTGGGGAGAAGGGTGAAGGCATCGGCACGAACCATATCCTTGGCAACTCGCTGCCGAACTTCCGCTTTGGCCTGAACAACACGATCACGTGGAAGAAGCTCACGCTCTACTCGCTCTTCGACGGCACGATCGGCCACAAGATCAACAACCAGGGCGAAGGCTGGGGGCTGCTCGATATGTCCTCGGATTACTTCGACCAGGGTGCGAAGTCGGTGGAAACGGCCAAGCCGATCGGCTACGGCTGGCGTGTGGGTGCGCCGGAAGGCGCGGGTTCGGGTGGCTTCTATGACATCCTTGGCCCGAACACCTTCAACGTGCAGAACGGTTCGTACATCAAGATGCGCGAACTCAGCCTCACCTATCAGCTCGGCAAGATCCCGGGCGTGAACGGCCTGGGTGATTGGACGGTCTCGGCGATCGGCCGGAACCTGCTCATCATCACCAAGTACCGCGGCTTCGATCCCGAAGTGGGCGTGAGCGGCGGCCAGGCCGGCACCGGTCTCGTCAATCAGGTCGATGCGTTCGGCTTCCCGACGCTCCGCACCTTCACGTTCTCTCTCTCCACGCGCTTCTAGGACACGGCCAACATGACTCGCAAACTGATCCGATTGGCCGCGGTCACGGTTGCTCTTGTCACCGCGACGGCCTGCGGCGACAAGGAACTGGAAGTGGTCAACCCGAACTCCGGCGAATCGGCGCGTGTGCTTGGCACGCCGAATGATGCCGAAGCCCTCCTCGGGACGTATTACAAGCGCTGGAGCTCCGGCGTGTACGGCAGCACCACCGACCTGCAGGGCATGACGAGCATCATGTCGATGATGAACCACTCGAGCCTTGCGAACAACTGCATGAACGCCCGCACGCCGCTCACGGGCGCGACCAACTCCAACGCGCCGGGTAACACCTGCGCCGGTGAGCAGTATCGCCTGTATTCGTTCATGGGTGAGGTGAACCGCGTGGCGGCGACGTTCCTGACGCAGCTGGCGGGTGGCCTCAACCTCGGCAGCCCGGCGCGCAATGCGCGCGCCCGGGCCTTCGCCGAGTTCCTGCGCGGCCTGTCGATTGGCTACACGGCGCTCATGTACGATTCGACCGCCGTCATCTCGGAAGGGATGTCGTCGGAAGATCCGGGCAAGCTCGTGGGCTATAAGGCGGCGGGTGACTCCGCGATGGCGGCGTTCCAGCGCGCCATCGACCAGACCAACCTGGCCGCGTTGGGTGACAACGGCTTCCCGCTGCCAAGCACGTGGGTGCCGTCGCCGACCTCGTGGAGCAAGACGGAGTTCGTGAAGTTGGTGCGCACCTATCGGGCGCGTATCCGGGCCAACCTGGCCCGGACGCCGGCCGAGCGGGCGGCGGTGGATTGGACGGCTGTCATTGCGGATGCGCAGGCCGGCATCACCGCCGATCACCTGATCACCACCAGCACGGTGGTGGGCCCGGGCAACTCGTGGCGGTCGCAGTTCCTGACGTTCAGCACGTGGCACCAGATGCCGCCGTTCTTTATCGGTATGGCGGATACCTCGGGGGCCTACGCGGCGTGGATTGCCCAGAAGGTGGGTGATCGTGGCGCGGGCAACGCGGTGTTCAGCATGGCCACCCCCGACCTGCGCTTCCCGCAGGGCGCGACCCGTGCGGCGCAGCAGGCGGACTTTGCGATCACCTCCTGCACCGCGGCGAACACCACGTGCAAGCGGTACTTCGTGAGTCGTCCGTCGGGCAACGACAATACGTCGGGTGTCGGGTACGGCATCTCTGCCTACGACCACGTGCGCTTCTACTCCTGGCGCGTGTCGGGTGACGGCACGGGTGCCCAGAACGGTGCGACGCCGTTCTTCACCAAGGCCGAACTCGACCTGCTGCAGGCCGAAGGCATGTTCCGGAAGGGTGACTTTGCCGGCGCTGCGGCGCTGGTCAATGTGACCCGCGTCCGGAACGGTCTCCCGGCGATCACGGCATTCGATGCCAGCACGGCCGTTCCGGGCGGCAACGCCTGCGTGCCGAAGGTGCCGGTGTCGCCGTTCACGTCGGTGGCCTGTGGCAACCTGTGGGACGCACTCAAGTATGAAAAGCGCATCGAAACGGCGTATACGCACTACTCGCCGTGGTTCCTCGATGGCCGTGGCTGGGGTGACATGGGTAAGGACACGCCGATCTTCTGGGCGGTGCCGTACCAGGATCTCCAGGCGCGTGGTTATCAGCTCGGTCAGATCTACGGCGCTGGCAATGGCCCGGGTAACGCTCCGGGGTCCTATACGGTGAGCGCTGGCGTCTACGGGTGGTAACAGCAGTACACACGATGAAGCGACTGGCGGTTGGAGCGATGCTGCTTGGCACCATGGGATGCTACACGTTGCAGCCTGTGGCCAATCAGCCGCTCCCCCTCGGGACCTACCTCTCGGTCAGCATCAATGATGCTGGCCGGGTGGCCCTGGGTGGCTCCATTGGACCGGAGATCTCGTCGCTGGAAGGCCGGTTGGTCCAAGTGGACAGCGCCGAGTATGTCATGGCGCTTACACAGATCAACTTGTTGCGTGGCGGTCAGCAGGTGTGGGCCGGGGAGCGTGCGCGGGTGCGGAAAGACTTTGTCTCTTCGATCAGCGAGCGGAAGTTGTCCCGGAGTCGCACGGCGGTTGTGAGTGCTGTCACGCTCGGCATCGTGGTGTACGTGTTCCGTCAGGGACTAAACGGCATTTTGTTGGGTGATTCAGGTAAGCCGGTGCCTTCGGACACTGGCAGCAGTACGCGTATCCCACGTTTCGGACGTTAAAACTGTGTTCGTCTCCACCTCCACGGAGTGTTTCATGCGACCCACCACCCGTCTCTCGATGCTGTGCCTCGCGGCCGGCGCGCTCATGAGCGCGTGCCTGCCCGAAGCCACCATCAAGACGCCGGACACGCCCACCGCGGGCGTGCGCTTCATCAACGCGGTGCCGGATAGCGCCGGCGCCTACGGTCTCGACTTCCGCTTTGTCGATATCGTCGAAAGCAATGCCCAGTTCCGTGTCGCGTTCCGTAACGGACCGGCCGCGACGGGCTCCGTCACCGCCTCCAGCCAAGTGCAGTACAAGGCGGCGGCCGCGGGCTCGCGTCGCTTCGTGATCTTCCTGGATGACACCATCCAGGCGATCGCGTCGACCAAGCTCAAGGATTCGACGGTGAACCTTGTCGCGGGCAAGAACTACACCTTCATCCTCTGGGGCGCGGCGCGCGCCGGTCAGATGAAGCTCACGGTCATCGACGAGTCCACCATCGCCGATCCTGGCGCGAGCAAGGTGGCGCTCCGCGTCATCAACACCTCGCCCACCCCGATCGACGTGCGGACCTACGTCACGGGCGGTACGGCGCCGGCAAGCCCGACCTGGTCGAACGTCGCGGGGCTCTCCGCCTCGTCGTTCGTCACGGTCGACACCGGCTCGTACAACTACAACGTGCAGCCTGCTGGCGGCGGCGCGAACCTGTTCACTGACATGACGGCGCTCCTCGGCGCGGTCGCGACCTCCAGCGCCGGCGCCGCCGGTAAGCTCGATATCGCCCCGCTCCCGGGCACCCGCGTCGGTGGCTCGGCGGTGACGCTGCTGGTCTTCCCGGCGGCGACGGTCGGTGCCCGCGTGCCGCAGACGGCGGCGTTCCTCGTCCCGGCTGGCTCGTTCATCTGGGATCGTCGTCCGCCCACCCCGTTCTAACGAACGTGGGTTGTACCGCATGACAGCAAAGGGCCGCCGGATTCTCCGGCGGCCCTTTGTGTATCGACCACGGCCAATTCGCCGAGCCGCAACGTGACGACTCTTGTGCCGACGCGATTGCCGCGCTAATTCCGCTGCATGGCGCGCCCCAATCCCACCCCATCGTCCACGAAGAAGCCGTCGAGCCCACGTCAGGAGGGTGACCGCACGGTTCGCGCTGGTGTGACGGGATCCGAGAACGCCGGGCGCCGCGTCATCCTCTCCCCGCTGCTCGATTTTCTGTGCGTCGGCGGGCTGTCACTGGTGGTCATGGTGCCCCTGCTGCTGACCGGCCGGACCGATCTGCTCCTGATTGGGGCCGGTGCCCAAGCCTGGCTCGCCACGGCCATCAACATGCCGCACTTCATGGCGTCCTACCGGCTCGTGTACGGCAGCCGCGCCATGATCCGGTCACACATGTGGGCGGCGGTCTATGTCCCGGCGCTACTGCTCGCGTACATGGCGGTGGCGCTCTGGTATGCGCAGTGGACGCCGGACCTCGTCACGATCTTCATCACCGTCTCCAGCCTGTATCTGGCCTGGCATTACACCGGACAGGTGTGGGGGATGATGGCGAGTTTCGCCTTCCTGCGCGATCAGCCGTACGATCTCGCCGAACGTCGCCTGATTCGTGTCAGTCTGCGCATCCTGCTTGCGTGGCACGTCGCGTGGTTCTTGCACACGCAGCTCCGCGACGCCTCCAGACTCGAATGGATCTATCAGGGTGCGACGGCGGCGACCGCAGGCGCGTTTCTGCTTGGCGCACTGGGCTTGTGGCGCCAAGCGCGGCGGACCGGTCGCCCCCCGGCGCCGCTCGCCGTGGTCGCATGGCTCAGCATTTTCGTCTGGTACGCCGTGATGGCGCGTGATCCCAAAGCGCTCTTTTGGGTGCAGATTGCGCATGCCATTCAATACCTCGCCTTCCCGCTCCGCATGGAGCTCAATCAGGCGGAAGCGCGGCCGCAGCATTCACCGGCACGCACCGCGGTGCACATGGGGCTCTACGCGGTGGGGCTTCTGATCGTGAGTGTGCTGATGGCGCAGGTGGTGCCGGTCTCCCTCATGGGGGTGGTGGGGCGTGTGTTTGGTGAAGACCCCGGACGCGCCGCTCCCATTCTCATTTTGATGTTCATCAACATTCATCACTACTTCACTGACGGCGTGCTCTGGAAGATCAGCAATCCGTCAGTCCGGAAGCAGTTGTTCGCCCACGTGACCCCGGCGTAGTACGCCAGGGCTATCGTCTCCCACCCGTTTCGAGGAACGTTTTATGATGCCGTTTCGGATGACCGTGGTGTTGATCGCGCTGACCCCGACACTCGCGCTGGCGCAGCGCGGCGGTATGGGCGGATCCAAGAAGGCCGACTGGAACAGTGTGGAGTCGGCCGCCCCACGCGGCCCCACCATCTCGGCGAAGGATTTGGAGAAGATCAGCCCGCTCCGCTTGTTCGTCGACAAGAAGAAAGACCTGAAGTTGTCGGAGGCGCAGATCGCGCTGCTCAAGGACGCCGACGCCAAGCTCAAGACGGATAATGCCACTCGCTTGCAGCTCGTGGACTCCCTGAAGAAGGAGCTCCGTGGGAAGTCCGGCACGCTTTCCGCCGAGGACGAGGCAAAGATGGTGTTGGGGCGTGAGGCGCTCATGACCACCGTCTCGGAGATCCGTGCGAGCTATGAGGCCGCCGCGAAGGCGGCGATCGGCGGCCTTGATGACGCCCAGAAGAAGACCGCGGAAGAGCTGCTCGCGAAGGAAGAGGAGGACACCCGCGAGATGCTCCGCGACAAGCTGGGTGGCGGTGGGATGGGCGGCGGCATGGGTGGCGCCATGGGCGGTCGCCGAGGCCGCGGCGGCGTCTGAACGTAAAAAAAGCCCCCCCACCGGATGCGGTGGGGGGGCTCCTGTTTTGCGGTGGTCAGCGGAAGGCGTTCTTGGTCCAGACGGCCACGACACCACACCCGGGATCACGTCGCATCAGTTCCGCGGGCACGGTGAGCCGCTGCGCATAGACCTCCACCGCGGCCACGTCGCTCGGCGATATGGTGTTCAGATACTCCGAATCCATCTGTTGAATGCCGTCCACCAGGAGCATCGCCAGACACTTGTCGGTGCCCGTGGATTGCAGCCACAAGTTGAAGCGGCGACCGTTGGCTGACTGCGTTTGCACGGTGAGCCCAGCAAAGCCAGTGAAGACCGCCGCGAGGGTGGCCCGCCGTCCGATTTCCGTGGAATCCATCGCGGCCCCGAAGCCCTGGCGACGCCGCTCCTCATAACCCTGTGCGTTGCGGCTCCGGTTCCCGCTGGCCAGCACGCGCATCGCTTCGAGGTTGGTGACGCGACGCAGCGCTGAGGCGACGGCCACCGTATCGCCAGCCAACACATCCACCACCGTAGAGATGGGGGACATACCAATCGCGGTGATATCGAGCTGTCGGCTGCCCGTGAGGGCGCCCCGCAAGGCATACCGACCGCTCGCATCGGTGCGCGCTTCCAGGACATCGTCCAGGATGGCACGGGCGCCGACTACCGGCTTGCCGGTCGCATCGGTCACGACGCCCGAGATCGCCCCGCGCCGGCTCGAATCCTTGGGGGCCGTTCCGGGAATCATGACATCCCGCCGGCGCACCCGGTCGGCCGAGCCGTTGAGTGCAATGTTGCCGGAGCTGTTGGTCAGGTAATTCGCCTTGACCTGCAGCTGCGTGTTGAGCGGGACGCCGCAGACCGCATAGCTCCCTTGGGCGTCGGCTTGCGATTCATTGCGCCAGCGCCGCTGCGAGACCACGGGGGCACTCTTCGTGCCCTTGTTCACCAGGTCGAGCCAGGACACTTCGACGGTGGCCTGTGGCACCAACTGTTGCTTGGCAGCCTCGCGGACGCTGCCGTACACCAACCCGCTGTCTTTGACCGGCACGGGAATTACGCCGCATGCCGCACGCCAGAGCGTCGCGAACGACGGCACCGTTAAGGTGATCGGTGCCTTGCCATCGGTGACGGTGACCCGACTCGTCGCGCCTGATAGTCCCAGCGAATCGAAGACCGCATGTTGCAAACTGACGGTGTATGTCCCAGGCGGGACCGTATCGAAGCTGAAGCGGCCGCGGGCATCGGTGGTGGCGCTCCGTCCCCGCTCCATGAGCAGCACAAAACCATCGGCGAGCGGGAGCCCGCGCAGGCTGTCAAAGGCGATCCCGGTGACGGTCACCCGCCGCGCCGCAGGCGCCCCCTGCGCCGATGTCGTCACCGGCAGCAGCGCCACCGCCGCACCGAGCACGACGATGCCCAGTGCGACGCCCAGCGCGATGCCGCGTTCCATGAGGCTCCTCAGGCGCGCCACGGCGATCCTCACTTCGCCAGCCGCGCCTTCACCAGCTCCGAGATCCGGAGCTCGATGCCGCCGCGCGTGGCGCAGTCGGAGTAGGCCTGATTGTAGGTGGCCGGCCGCGCCTTGGCTTCCACCACCGTCGTCACGGTGGCCGATGACGGGCTGGTGGCGGTGACGGTGGTCAGCACGCTCAAAAACACATCGTACGAGTCGGCATTCGGGCCAATCTGCGTGTTGCCACAGTCGATATACCGACTGAGCGCGGTCTTCCCGAGCCGCTGCCGGATTTTCATCCCCTCATTGCCGATCGACTTCTTGCTCTGATCGAGCGTCGTGAGCGGTATGCCCAGCGAATCAAAGACCGCCGGCAGCACTTTCCAGACCGCATCGGCGGCATATGGGAGGGTGGCGACATCCGGAGCGGCGCTGTTGGCGACCGCCAGCAAGCCGGCCCCCATGATGCCGGTGGTCTGCTGGGCCGGCCGCGCTGCGCCCGCGGCAAGCGTCGATCCGCCGCCAGACGCACAGCCAGTCAGCGCGCTCAGGGCCAACGGGAGGGTCAGCAGCACGGTCGACGCGACGCGAGCCATCAGGCCCGTGTGCGGGGCTGAACGTGGGGCGGAATCAGGCATCGGGGGCTCCAACAGCGAGGAGGGAAAGAACCATCACCCTGAAGCATACGCCAGCACGCCCCTGTCAGCCAAGCGCTGCAGAAAAAGGCTACGGGCCCCGCTTCGTCCACACCAGCATTACGCCGCATTTGGCATTGAGCTGGCTGTACCGCCCCGGCGTCTGGGCCGCTGTCGCGTAGAACTCCACCCCCGCGATCTCGCCCACAGGAATCGTGTTGATGTCAAACGGTTCCGTGGGGCGGCCGCCGTTCATCAGCCGGTCGTCGAGATAGACCTGCGCGTAGCACCCGCACTCGATGCCCCGACTGACCTCTGCATTGGTTGGGCAGTAGAAGCCCTGTTCGCGGAAATCGTCCATCCCAAAGACACAGGGGCCACCCTTCGCAGCGCTGACGCCGCACTCAATCGGCTTGCCGTCGGCATTCTGTCCGAGTCCGCCCTTCGGCAAGATGTGATTCGGTGCCCGGCGACTGATCACCCAGCCATGATCGCCGCGCCCTTGGACCGCCGAGAAACCCGATCGGTTGGCGAGGGCGTCGGACAATCGCCGCCCTCCCATCGGGGCAAAATCGTCGGCGGTCATAAAGCGGCCGATCCCCAGCCGTCGTCGTTCCTCAAACGCCACAGGCGCACCGCTCGCCAAAACACTGACGGTGGGGAGAGACGTGCCGGCCGTGGCCACCACGCGGCTGACAAAGGGCACCGTCACCAGTAGGGTGTCCAACGGCAGGTCGACGCGTGCAAAGCGGCGCGTACCCGGGACCCGGGTCGTCGTGGGGCGTGCCCCCATCGGCACCAATTGGTCCGATTCGAGCTGGAGGGTGATGGCCGAGTCGGTGGGGATTCCACAGAGACGGAAGGTGCCTCCCGGATCCACCTGTCCCCGCACCCGCCAGGTCGACGCATCGCCGCCCGACGCATCGCCGCCCGACGCGTCGCCACCCGTGGCGTCGCCACCCGACCGCCATCCGCCCACCACGCGAAGCCCCGGGGGAATGGGGCCGCCCCCCGGCGTCGCCAGTTGCCCCACCAGCACACCGGAGACAGTCGCCGCACCACAGGTCGCTTCGAGCAGCTCGCTGAGCGCTGGGGTGTACAGCGAGACGGGGCGGGTGCTGTCATCGATCGTCACGGCGACCCGCGACACGGCCCCAATGGAATCGAGCCACGGGGTCCCGACTTCAGCGAGATAGCGCCCGCGCGCGAGCCCCCCAATGACGAAGGTTCCGGTTGCGTCCGTGGCGCCCTCGTAGGGGGTGTCCACCAGGCGAACCCGGGCATCCGGCACCGCGACGCCCGTTACGGAATCCCGTACGGTCCCCGTCAGGAGCTGCACGCTGCTGCCGGCCGATGTCCCACGCGCCGTGCGGGACGCCACCACGGCGTCCGGCACGGTCAGGTGCAACGCCGTCAGGCGATCGGAGACGACGTGCGTCACACGCACCACCGGTGTTCGATCGCGCCACGCCGACCACTCGATCGCGTGGCCGGTAACGAGCCCTCGGCAGACGCGGACCAGTCCATCGCTGCCGGTGATGCCGCCATCGGCGACCGTCGTCCAGGCGCCCTCCTCCAGCCGGCGAAGCCGCCAGGACACACCTGCCGCAGGCAAACCGGTGGGGGTCACCACACGACCCAGCAGCCAACTGCGATCCGGCTGCACATCCATGGTCGAACACCCAGCGGCCACGAACCCCTCGGCACTGGGGACGGTCACGGCTCGCGCCACTGTCCCCCCGCTCCGCGCCACCACCCGCTGCTCTGTGGGAATGAGCACCCCGAGTGGCCGCAGGCGGGGATCGTCCACCATCAGCGGATATGGGCCCGGCAGCAGCTGGGTGAAGGTGGCCTGCCCCACACTGTCGGTATGGGCCTGATACTCGGTGCCGGCAAGGCGGAGTGTCACGCCAGCGGCGGCAGCTCCCTGCGGCGTAATGGCCGAGACGACGAGTCGCCCGAGTGGGGCCTCCCAGCGTTCCGTATCATTCCATTCGGCAGCGGCGAGGACGCCGCCAATCTCGCGGATGGCGTACGACTGCGTACTGATGCCCGCCGCCGTTACCACCGTATCGGCGGCGCCGACCAAGCGGAGCGCCCACGCCTCGATAAAGGGCACGCCGGCTGCCAATGTGCGGAAGCGGAGAAATCCACCGGCCTGAAATCCGGCAGCGAGGGCTTCCACGCCCACATACGTGAACTCTAAATCGCGCAGCACCCGCTGGACCGTGTCGATCCACAGGGTGCCGTCGATATCCACCCGATCGCGCCGACGCGATGCCGGCGCAAAGTGCAGCCCCACCTGCCCGTGGCGCGCACTATCCGGCATCGCCGCTGCATCGACGAGGCTGAAGCAATAGCCGCGTTGGAATGCCGCATCCAGCAACACCTCGGCATCGGGCCCGAAATAGGTGTAATCGCCGTTGCGTCCCGTCCGAAAGCCGCCCTGGACGAAGTCGCGGGCACCCTGAACCGCGTTGAAGGAGGTGCGGGCCGTGCGCGAGCTGTCGAGGCGGACCGTCTGGGATTCGATCGCCTCGCCGTCCAAGTCAAGGCGGCGTTCGTATCGGAGCACTTGAATCCGCGTCGGGGTGCGCTCGGCGGCCACTACTGCCGCCAGCAGCCCCGCACGCGCCTGATCGAGCACGGCGAGGGCCTCGTCCCGGTCCGCCCGCACCGGACACCCCTGAGCCGCCGCCACGTCAATGGCCGCGAGAGTTCGCGGCATGACGGCAAGCCGGAGGTCGAGGGGGGTGGCCACATCAGGGAGCGGGACCCTCACCGGCCGAAATCCCAGATGCATCGCCTGCAGCTGGACGGCGGCGGTCGGCCGGGGGAGGCGGAACTGACCGGCGCTGGTGGTGACCGTGCGCCCGACCGTCGCGCCGGTGGCGTCGACGAGCTGCACAACCGCCCCGGCAATCGGGGCGCCGGTGACGCTGTCGCGCACCCCGCCGCGCAACTCGGTGCGCGCGTCACGGGACTGCGCCTGTGCGCGACCAACCACGAGCGTTCCGGCGATCACGCATAGCATCACCGTCATCCACCGTCGCCAGACCATGACCCAGAAGCTACCGGCTCATCGATTGATGGGCCAGCACTGCTCCCTCACGCGAGGTCGCGTAGCTTTAGGGATGCGTCCAATCCGTCGGCTTGCCGCCGCCCCTATTCCGGATCGCCCCTCCGCGAACGACCACCGACGGCGTCACCGTCGGCGTCACCGATCGGCGATGGCCGGGGTGCTCGCCGCGACGGTGGGCATCACCGCCGTGGCCATAACGGCCTGCGCCCGGCCGGACACGACCGATCCCCGGTTGGTCCCCCAGTACGTCCACGCGCTCTACGGGACCATCCGGGTCGAGCAACTGTCGGCGCCGGTGGCCTCGCGCTTGACGGCGTACGCTAGCACGGCACTCTATGCCGGTCTCGCCGCCGTGCGTCCCACGATGCCCCGCCTGGAGGGCACGGTGCAGGGGATCCCGGCGTTGCCGACCGCGGAACAGCCTCAGGACTATGACGCGACGGTAGTCGCCGTGAGCGCCGAGCGCGTGATGCTGGACGCGTTATTGCGCGAGGCGCTTCCCACCACCCGGACGGCGCTCACGCGGCTGGCTGATTCGCTCCTCGCCGATCGTCGCACCCAGGGGGTTTCGCCCGCGATGGCGGAGCGCTCCGTGGCGTTCGGTACCCGTATCGGTGCGATGCTCGTGCAGTGGGCGGCCGCCGATGGTTTCGCCGGAACGCGCGGGCGCCCCTACGCGCCGCCGGTGGGCGCGGGCCTCTGGGCCAATGATGCCCCGGCAGCGCTGTACAGCACGCAAAGTCTCTCGGGCGCGAGTCAGTTCATCGCCCTCGATAATCCCGCGAATCATCAACGCACCGGGAACCTGAGCGATCGCGCGCTGATCCTCAGCCGACCGAAGTCGGCGGGCACGAAGACGCTGCCGGCCGCGAATATTGCCGGGGTCACCGAACCGTATTGGCGCGAGCTGCGCCCGTTTGTGTTGACGGCATGGAATCAGTGTGCCATCGCGCCGCCGCCGGCGTTTTCCTCAGACACCCTCTCGGAACTCGCCCGCAACGCCCGCGCCGTGCGCGACACGAAGGGGCAGTTGACCGCCGAGGAGCGCGAGATCGCGCTGTACTGGGCGGACAACGCAGGGGAGTCTGGCACGCCCGTGGGGCACTGGCTTTCGATTGCCAGCCAGATGATCAGCGAGCGGCACCTCACGACCAATCAGGCGGCGCAGTTGGTGCTTGCCACTGCACTCGCCCAGGCCGATGCCTTCATCGCCGCGTGGGGCTACAAGTTTCAGTACAATCTGCTTCGCCCGCGGATGTACATCCGGCAGCAGCTCGATCCCACGTGGGAGCCGCTGATCCCCACGCCGCCCTTCCCGGAATATCCCTCCGGCCATTCCACGCAGTCGGCCGCGGCCGCTGCGGCGATTACTGCCATGCTCGGCGCGACACCTTTTGCCGATAGCACCAGCGTCTCCCTCGGCCACGCCGTCCGTCGCTTCCCCTCGTTCGCGGCGGCGAGCGACGAAGCCGGTCGATCGCGGGTGCTTGGCGGCATTCATTTCCCGATCGGCAACACCGCCGGCCGGGAGCTGGGGCGCTGCATCGGCATGCAGGTGGTGAACGCGTTGCATCTGACACCGATTTCTTCGACCACACCGTGATGTTCACTCTGCCAATCCCCCGGATGCCCTCGCCTGTGCGCGTCGCAACGGGAGCCCTGTTGTTGCTTGGAGCGATGGCCTGCTCCCGCGAGGTGGCGCCGACCTGGCACGACGAAGCCGGGGCGCGCTGGCATGAGCTGACGGTGCCACGCGGGAAGACCGGCTTCACGCGCATGGAGGCCGGGAAGACCGGGGTGCGCTTCCAAAATGTGGCGACGGAAAAAATTCTCGTCGGGAACCGCAATCTTGGGCAGGGGGCCGGTGTTGCCCTCGGCGATGTCGATGGCGACGGTCGCCCCGATCTCTTCCTTGCCCGCACGGAAGGGTGCAGTGCGCTCTATCGCAATCAAGGCAACTGGAAGTTTGAAGAGATCACGACGCGGGCCCGTGTGGGCGCCTGCGACCGGCATGCCACCGGTGCCGCCTTCGCCGATGTCGATGGCGATCATGATCTCGATCTGGTACTCGTCACGGCGACCGGACAGAACGCGATCTTTCTGAATGACGGCAGCGGACGCTTCACCGAACGGCGCGATCTGGGACTTGATACCGTCGGACGCGGCGCCACGACGGTGGCCATGGCCGATGTCGATGGGTCAGGCCGCCTCGCGCTCTTCATCGCGAATTACAAGCCGTACAACGTCGATGACACGATCCCGCCACAGCAGCGGGCGTTCAACCAGATGGTGAAGGAAGTGCGTCCCAAGCAGTATGAAGTGGTCCCGGAGAACCGGCGCGATTACAAGGTGGTCATGCGCCCCGACATGGGAGGGATGCGTCTCACGCAGCGGGCCGAACCCGACGAGTTCTACACAAATGATGGGACCGGCCACTTTACCCGCGTGCCCATGACCACAGGACGCTTCCGCGATGCCAACGGCAAGCCGCTCGCTGAAGAATTTGAGTCGTTCGGGCTTTCCGCGCGCTTTGCTGACCTGAACGGTGATGGCGCACCGGATCTTTATGTCGCGAACGACTTCGAGGATCTCGACCAACTCTGGTGGAACGACGGCACGGGGGGCTTTCGGCTCGCCGATTGGCGGTCGCAGCGGGTCATGAGCAATTCGGCGATGGGCCTTGATGTGGGCGATGTGAACGGTGACGGCCGGCCGGATCTCTTCACCACCGACATGATGGCGAATGATCCCCGACGGGCGAAAACGCAGATCCCCACGCACACCTCCCTGCCCAAGAAGCCCGGGGAGATGGCGCTGCAATTGCAGCAACAGCACAACGCGCTCTTCCTCAACCGCGGCGACGGCACCTTCACGGAGATGGCCACAGCCGCAGGCGTCGCCGCGAGCGGCTGGTCGTGGGGCACGACGTTCATGGATGTCGATCTCGATGGCTGGCAAGATCTGCTCGTCGCCAATGGCCATCTGTGGGACATCATGGATGCCGATGTGCAGGAAGGGTTGCAGAATCGCCTGAACGAAATCCCCTGGCAGATGATCAAGTGGCAGTTCCCGCCGCTCAAACTGCGCAATGTGGCCTTTCGGAATCGCGGCGATCTCACCTTCGAGGATGCCAGCGCGGCATGGCACTTCGGCGTGGAAGAGGACATCTCCCATGCGATCGCCACCGCGGATATCGACGGGGATGGCGATCTCGATGTGATCATCAATCGGCTCAACGCCCCGGCACTGTTGCTGCGCAATGATGCGGCGGCACCACGGGTGGCGGTCCGGTTGCTGGGGAGTGGGCTCAACACGCAGGCCGTCGGGGCGCAGGTCACCCTCGAGCATGGGGCCGTGACGACGCAGTCCCACGAAGTCACCGTGGGTGGGCGCTATCTGTCGCACAGCGACTACACCATGAGCTTTGCGATGGGCGCCTCGGATTCTGGGCGGCTGGTGGTCACGTGGCGTGACGGACAGCGTACCGTGATCCCCCGCGTGCGTGCCAACCGGATGTACGAGATTCAACAGCCGACCGCCGCCGCTGGTGTTGTGGCCTCGCGGGACAGTGTGCCCACGGCACCGGCGCTCTTTCAAGACGCCTCGGGGCAACTGGGCGGTCACCGCCACGTCGAAAATCCCTTCGATGACTGGGATCGGCAGTTCCTCCTCCCGAACGCTCTGTCGCAGTTGGGCCCTGGGGTATCATGGGTCGATGTCGATGGCGATGGCGCTGAGGATCTCGTGATCGGGGCAGGGAAGGGCGGACGCGTCGCCGTCTTTCACAATGACCGCGGCACGCTGGTGCCGCAGCCCGCGACGGGACCGGTCGCACCCGCTGACTTCACGAGTGTCTTGGGCTTCACGCAGCGCGGACAGACGCGACTCATCGCGGGCGTCGCCACTTGGGAGCTGCGTGATGAAAAGGCGATGGCCGCGCAGCCGGCCGCCGTGGGGATGACCGTGCAGGGCGGACGATTGTCCGCAACGGCCTCCGCGGTCGTGGGATCGCACGATGCGTCCACCGGTCCCTTGGCCTTGGGCGATGTGAACGGCGATGGTGCGCCGGACCTCTTTGTGGGTTCACGGGCGCTTCCACTCCGCTATCCGATGCCCGCCTCGTCCGGGTTGTTCCGGAATGTGAATGGCACCTTCGTGCTGGATACCGCCAACGTTGCGGTGCTGCGATCGGTTGGCATGGTCTCCTCGGCGATGTTTGCCGATATGAATGGCGACGGGCATGCAGACCTAGTGCTGACGCGCGACTGGGGGGCCATCCTGTTGCTGCTCAACGATGGCCGAGGGCATCTGCAGCCTGCCCCGGCCTCGTGGGGGCTGGATGGCTATACGAGCCAGTGGAATGGGGTGGCCGCCGGCGATCTCAATGGCGATGGCCGTCTGGATCTGGTGGCCACAAGCTGGGGGCGCAACACGGGGCTCGTCGCGGACAGTGCGCGTCCGGTGGTGCTCACCTACGGGCCGTTCGGCGCCGCTGGCGAGACGGAAATGTTGGTGGGACGGCAGGACGCGCGCGTGAATGGACTCGCGCCGATCAATAGTTTTGCCCGGGTTCGCATGGCGGTGAAGGACATCGTGGGTCGCGTCAACAGCTTCGCCACGTATGCGGACGCGTCCGTCGAGAACGTGCTCGGCGCCGCGATGATGTCCACGCAACGTCTCGAGGCACGGACGCTCTTGCACACGGTCTTCCTGAATACCGGCACGCACTTTGAGGCGACGCCACTTCCCGATGAAGCGCAGTGGGCCCCCGCCTTTGGCGTGGCCATTGCCGATTTCGACGGCGACGGCGCGCAGGATGTGGTCCTCGGGCAAAACTTCTTCCCCACGAGTGTGGGCATGCCGCGGCTCGATGCTGGGCGCAGTCTGCTCCTCCGTGGCGATGGCAAGGGCGGCCTGCTGCCCCAATCGGCGCAGGCCTCAGGGCTTCGTGTCTTCGGCGATCAGCGCGGCGTGGCCTATGCGGACTTCACCGGCGATGGCCGTCTGGATCTCGTGATCACGCAGAACGGGGACAGTACTCGCCTCTTCGTGAATCATGGCGCCACGGCCGGGTTACGGGTCCGCGTTCGTGGCGGCGCCGACAATCCCACCGGCGTGGGCACGCAACTCCGCTTGATGTACGGCACGCGGCGTGGTCCGATCCAGGAAGTGCAAGCGGGCGC
>JBAXMW010000026.1:0-37417 GCA_037134115.1 Gemmatimonadaceae bacterium
TCAGCTGGGAGAGCACCTGCTTTGCAAGCAGGGGGTCATCGGTTCGATCCCGATACGCTCCATTCACATCACAAAGGCCCCGGCGAAAATCGTCGGGGCCTTCGTGTGTCATGGCGGGCAGCTGTGACGCGGCTCACCGCGTCCAGATCACCACGAGCCCGCAGGTGTTTCGGAGCGAGTTGTACTCCAACGGCATCGTTGCGCCGCCGTTGTACATCTCAATCCCGAGGAGGTCGGTCGGCGCCAGCGAGTTGAGATCGTACAGCTGTTCTCCGTCGTCGCCGCGATAGACAAAGATCCCGTTCACCATCACGGCCGCATAACAGGACCCCACCACCGCCCCACGGGCCCGGTCGGCGGGTGTGACTTTGACGGTGTTGCGGATCGTGTCGTACCCGCGCCGGGTGGCATAAAACGCCGCCCCGCCACGCCCGCGGACAATGTCCGCCCCTGGCGTGGCCACGAGCACATCGGCCACCGTACGCCCCACTTCGTTCGCCAGTCGATCCGTCGACACGAAGTAGCCGCCCATCCCGGCGGTCCGGTGCATCTCAAAGCTCTGTAACCGGCGGTCCACCATCGACGCCGCCACCGTCACCGGCGCCAACGTCGATGACGACGGCACCAGCCCCAGCACATACTCCACCGGCGTGCCGAGTCCCGCTTGCACCTCAGCGGAGAACGGCTGATGCCCCGGCTTCGTAAGCACCACGATCTGACGGCCGAGGGGCGCCGGGAGGCGGAATGCCCCGGTGCTGTCCGTGCGGACCACCATGTCGCGTCCGCGGATCCGGACCTCCACTCCTGCCAGCGGCTGCTCCGTCTGATCGTTCACCACGCGACCGGCCACGACCCCCACGGCGGAATCGGCGACCGCGACCGCGACACTGGCCGGCCGGCCCTGCGCATGCCCCGTCCATGGGGCCATCCCCAGCAGCACCGCGGCCGTGAGCAGTCCCCTTCGCGTCATCGCACCATGTCGGTGTGTTTGCATAGGCGGGGCCTCTTACGCCAGGAACCGACGGGTCAACTGCTCCAACCGGTCATCCTGCGCCGCCGTCGCTTCGGCTTGGATCTCCGTCACATACGGGCGAAGGCACGGCTCGCCCCAGTAGTAGCCGGTGGCCCGCTCCGCCAACTGCGTTTCGTTCACGCGTGCCGCCTCGAGCATGGCACGTGCTGCCATGCGGTCGTACGACGGATCGTCTTTCGGCGGCAGATGGTAGTCGCGCCGAGGCATTTCGCCTTCGGCATCGTCACGCAGGAATGCTCGGGACATGCTGGTCGCTCGGTCAAGGCACGGATAAACCCACCCCACAATCTACAGTGTGCGGCCCACGGGTTCATGGGACGCGAAGGGGCCGGTGGTGCCGGTGGGTCCCGCGGCGTACCGTTCCGCCATGCGGCTCCTGCTCCGAACCCTGCTGCGCCTCCTCCTCCCCGCGTGGGGCTTTTTCGACGTGGTGGGGGTGGTCCCCGTATTGGAGTGGCGTCCGATGGCATCAGAGGGCCAGTGGGGCCCGTGGCGCCCCGTGCTGACGGCGCCGCGCTGGCAGTGGTGGCATGCCGTCTGCCATCCAGCGGGGACGCGGATGCTGGCGCTGCACGCGGTGGTGGATCGCGCCACCTTCGCGTGTCTGCAGCACGACGAGGACGCCACGGAATCGCTGACCCTCGTTTCGCATCTCGTGGAGCAGGTGGCGACATCGACCGATCCGCAGGGCCTGACACACGGGTGGGCGTGGCGGCTGGTGGCGCAGGACGGCGCCGACCTCCAGGTGGTCTACCAGCGCGAGCATCCGAGGGCGTTGCCATGAGCGCAACGATCCCGGGCGATGCCGGTCTCGCGCAGACGATCCTCTGGATGACCCGCCTCGCTGGCGGCGCGGCGGCGATCAATGCGCTCGAGCTCTGGGCGATCCGCACGGACTGGAGCGATGGGGGGATCTGGCGGCCGGCCACGCTCCGCCCCACGTGGGGGGCGCTTACCCCGCTGCTGGGCTCGCGCGGCTTTCGAGCGGTGCGCCTCGCGCAGCTCTCGGCAGCCATGATGATGATCGCCAGCCCGGTCGCCGCGCTCGGTCAGCCGGTGGCGAGCGCCGCCACGGCCATGGTCCTGCTGGGCACGTTGCTCGCGGCGATGCGCTTTCGAGGCACCGTCAACGGCGGGAGCGATGGCATGCTCTTCACCGTCCTGATCGGCCTGCTCCTCAGTCGGCTCGCGCCCCCCGACAGTCGATGGGCGCAGGCGGGGGTGCTCTACATCGCGGCCCAACTCACGCTCTCCTACCTCCGGGCCGGGTTGGTCAAAGTGACCCGTCGCCCGTGGTGGACCGGTGAGGCGCTGCTCGCCTTCCTCCGGCTCCCGGCCTACGGGGCACCTTCGCCGTTGGTCGCCTGGGCCGAGACGCATCCGGGGTGGGTACGGCTGGCCGGTCTCGCCGTGATGAGCTTTGAATGCGTCGCGCTTATCGCCTGGCGATCCCCAACGTGGTGCCTGATGGTGATCGCCGTGGCGCTCGTTTTTCACGGCACGGTGGCGCTGCTCTTCCGACTCAACCGGTTCCTGTGGACCTGGGGGGCCGCTATGCCCTCACTGTGGTACGCTGCGCAGCTCCTGCGCTGACGCATCCCGGTTCGCTCGGCCATGGAGCCCCCCGCTATCGATGGGGAGGGCGTGCACCGCGCGCCAGAGGCTGTCCGCCTCCGTCGGGGCCAACGGAAGCCCGAAGTAGTTGCCCTGCTGGACATGGCAGGCCAGCGCATTCAGGCGACGAGCTTGCTCCGCCGTTTCGACCCCTTCAGCGATGATCTCCAGCTCCAGGGCCCGCGCCATTTGAATCGCCGCGGCCACAATGGCCGCGTCCCGCCCGCTCCCATCGATCCGGGAGACGAGGCGGCGGTCCAGCTTGATGCCATCCACCGGGACGTCCCGCAACATGGTCAACGTCCCGTGGCCCATGCCAAAGTCGTCCACCACGAGACGCAGCCCCAGCGCCTTGAGCGCGCCCAGGGTGTCGGCCGCGCCCACCGGATCCTGCCGCAGGCACTCCTCAGACACTTCGAGCGTCAGCGCCTCGGCGGGGCAGCCAGTCTGCTGGAGGATGTCGGCCACCCGTCGCACAAACCCGGGGGCGGCCACCTCCACCGGCGAGAGATTCACCGCCACATGGACCGGATGCCCGGGGAACTCCACCCGCCACCGCGTCACGGCCTCGCAGACCCGACGCATGACCGTTTCGCCGAGCGAAATGATGAGCCCAGAGTCCTCCGCAAGCGGCACAAAGGCCTCGGGCAGGCGGAGCCCGGCAAGCGGATCGCGCCACCGGAGCAGGGCTTCCGCCGCACAGGCGCGATGCGCCCGTAGGTCGACAATCGGTTGAAAGTGGACTTCAAACTCCTGCGCCGCGACCGCCTCATGAAGCCGCTGTTCGTCGCGCGGTCGGGTGGTCGAGCCCGCCAGAGCCGATGGCCTTTTCGCCTCCGGCGCGGCCTCTTCGTGGGCGGCCGTGGCCGAAGGCCCCTCAGCGATCGGCGCGGCCTCTTCGTGGGCCACCGGCGGGTCCTCTTCGTGGGCGACCGGCGCGTCCTCTTCGTGGGCCACCGCGGCGGCGCGGGCGAGCCGGCGCCCCTGTTTGTCCCGGTACATCTCGGCGTCCGCCACCTCCAGCAGCTGGACCGCCGTGACCCCGTCCCGCGGGGACATCGCGGTCCCGATGCTGCCCCCGACGGAGACCTGCAACCCTTCCGTCAGGGTCACGGGGACGCGGAGATGCGCGAGAATCGTCTCCCGGACCTGCTGCACGTCGCGCCGGCTGTTCACCTCGGGGAGGAGGACGACGAACTCGTCTCCACCCAATCGGGCGACCAAGTCCGAGCGCCGCATGCACTCCATCAGGCGGCCGGCGACGATGCGGAGCAGGGTGTCCCCGTGGCCATGGCCATGGACGTCATTGACGGCTTTGAAGCCATCCAGGTCGATAAACAGGATGGCGGTCCGTCGACCATGGCGCTGCCCCTGAATCAGGGCGCGCTCCAGCTCCTCCAGGAAGAGCTCCCGGTTGGCGAGCCCCGTGAGCGTATCATGCGTCGCCCGGTGGGCGGCCTCGACCCGGTCGGCATCGAGATAGGAGAGGCGACGCTGCCGCTCCACGGCGAACTGCGCGGCCCGGGCGAGTTCGACCGCCGAGGTCTCTTCCTTGGCGAGGCATTCCTGCGCCCCGGCCTTGAGGGCCCGAATAGCCGTCAGTTCATCCAAGCCGCGGGAGTAGACGACCACCGGCACCTCCGGGGCGGCCCCACGGATCCCCGAGAGGCTGACGATCCCTGCCGCCCCATTCACCCCGAGCTCCAGGATCACGAGGTCAAACGGGTACTCGAGCAGGGCGCGAATCCCCTGACCCAACGACACAACCGTCTCCAGCTCCACCGGCGCCTCCAGGCGCTCGCGGAGCGAGGCGGCGGAACGCTGAGCCACCTCATTGTCGTTATCGATTATAAGAATCCGCACATGCCGCCCTGATCAGGTGGTGCTGCGGGTACGCCCATTGGTTCGAGGCAACTTAGTATGCGCTCGAAGTATTGCGCCGCTAAGGCCGTTGCGCCAGCAGGTGCTTCACCGACGGTGTTCCAGTAATCCCCTGACACATTTTCCACACCCACATGACTGACTCGATCCTTCCCCCGACCGCTGGCCAGATCGCCCCGGATTTCACATTGGCGTCGACTTCTGGAGAAAATGTGACATTGTCCAGCTTCCGTGGCCAGAAGTCGGTCTTGGTGGCGTTCTTTCCGTTGGCGTTCACGGGCGTGTGTACCGCCGAGCTGTGCGGCTTCAGCGAAGACTTCGATGCGTTCTCTTCTGAAGATGTGCAAATCCTTCCAGTCAGTGTAGATGCGACGCCATCCCTCAAGGAGTTTCGCAGCAAGTACGACATGAAAGTCGAGCTGCTGTCTGACTTCAAGCGCGAGGCGTCCAAGGCCTATGGGGTCCTTCGTGAGGACACATATTTTTCGAACCGGGCATATTTCCTCATTGATAAGACCGGCGTGGTCCGGTGGGCCCATGTTGAAGCCTCGCCGGGGCAGAAGCGTGAGAATGCGGAAATCTTAGCGGCCATCAAATCCGTGATTGCGTAACAGCGACTCGTGGCAGGGATTCGGTCAGCTTGCCCGAATCCCTGCGGCGGTCTACCTTGGGCGCGTGCCCTTCGCTGAAATCTTTCGATGACCGCGCCGACGCTGGCGGCGGCCGTGACCTCCCTGACGGACGTTGCCGCGCGCTGGGCTGATGCCCCCGATGCCGGGCCGCAGGTGCTCGCCACGCTGGCCGCACTGCTGCAGGCGAGCGATGTGGAAGTGGTGCAGGGCCCTCCGCCGGAGCCGTCGGCGGTCGCCGGTCAGTGGCCGCTGCCGGGGCCTGACGGCGCGATGGGGACGGTGATCGTGCACCGATCGGCCCCCTTGTCCGCCGATGAACTCGTGCTGACGCAGGTCGCCGCCGGGCTGCTGGTGGTGCAAGAGCGCCGCGACGCGCGGATCCGGGCCATGGGGGAGGAGCTGGAGGCCCGCCTGAAGGCGCTCGATCGCCAACGGCTCTTCATGGAACGGGCCGTCGATTCGCTCCCCTTCGGCTTCTATATCGTCGATCGCGACTACCGCATCCAGCTCTGGAACGAGGCCCGGGAGACCAATGCCTACGGGGTCCATCGGGCCGAGGCGCTGGGGAATTCGGTCTTCGATGTGCTGCAGCGACAGTCCCGGGAGACCCTCCGTCAGGAAATCGATGAGGTTTTCTCGACCGGCCGAGTGCTGCAATTCCAGATGGAGAGTGACGCCTACGGCGAGCTGCGGACCTTTCGGATCTCCAAGATTCCGATGCGTCTGGAGGGCGAGGCGGTGACCCACGTCATCACCCTGGGTGAGGATATTACGGACTGGCGTGCCGCCCGGGACCGCATGGCGCAAAAGGACAAGCTGGCCGCGTTGGGGCAGCTGGCGGCCGGGGTCA
The DNA here is from genome assembly GCA_037134115.1 of Gemmatimonadaceae bacterium. Lineage (GTDB taxonomy): Bacteria > Gemmatimonadota > Gemmatimonadetes > Gemmatimonadales > Gemmatimonadaceae > Gemmatimonas. The sequence goes on from JBAXMW010000026.1 coordinate 6,011, forward strand.
TGCACGAGATCAACAACCCGCTGGCCACCATCGCCGCCTGCGCGGAGTCGCTCTCCGCGCTCGCCCCGGCCCCGGCGGCTGCTGGTTCGATGGACCTGCTCCGGATCGTGGATCTGGAGGTGCAGCGGTGCAAGCGGATCGTGGACGGGCTCCTCGATTTCTCCCGCCCCAAACCGGCCCGACGCGATCCACTCGACCTCAATGCGGTGGTGGCGCAGACCCGGTTCCTGCTCCAGCATCATCCCCGCTTCCGCCTCGTCGAGTTGGTCGCCGAGGTGGACGCCGCCCACCCGGTGTTGGCAATGGGCGATGACGACCAACTCATGCAGGTGGTGATGGCGCTGGCGATGAACGCGCTGGATGCCACGCCGGAGGGTGGGCGGATCGTGCTGCGGACCGCCCTGCAGCCCTCGGCCGCAGGTGCGCCGATGGCGGTCGTGGAGGTGGCGGACAGTGGCCCGGGGATCCCGCGTCATCTGCAGGACAAGGTCTTTGAACCGTTCTTTACGACCAAGCCCGTGGGGCAGGGGACCGGGCTGGGGCTCGCGATCTGCTACGGCATTGTCACGGATCACGGGGGATTCATGGAGCTCGACAGCACCGAAGGCCACGGCGCGACCTTCCGGGTGGTGCTCCCCCTGCTGACCGCATCGGCCGGCGGGTCGGCCGCATGATGGGGGATCCCGGACTGCCGTCCGTTGTCGCGGGGCCCTCGACGGCGCCGGCCCCCATGCGGGTGCTGGTCGCCGAGGATGAGTCGCATTTGGGGACGGTGCTGGAGCAGTATTTGCTGGCCCGGGGCTTCACCGTGACGATGGTCCGGAACGGGCGGCTCGCGTTGGAGCATCTGCGCGCGGAGCCCTGTGATGTGGCGCTGCTGGACATTGTGATGCCCGACCTCGACGGCCTCGAAGTGCTGCGGCAGGTGCGCGAGGAGCCGCTCCCACCCGAGATCATCATGATGTCGGGGAACAGCTCCGCCGAAACCAGTCAAACGGCGATGCGGCTGGGCGCTTACGACCTGCTCTCGAAGCCCTACCGGCTCGCCGAAGTCGATGCGCTGGTGCGTCGCGCGGTGGAAAAGCGCCGGTTAGTCCGGGCGAATCGGTTACTCCGGGTGGCCACCGACGGTGGGGCTCCAACGCTCGCCTCGGCCTATCCGCCATTGCTGGCGGCGTTGGCGCGGGCCGTGCAGCAGTTCGCGGACGGGACACCGTTGCTGATCACCGGGGAGCCGGGGACGGGGAAGGCCTATCTGGCGCGGGTCATCCACGCGCATCTGGATAGCGGCCACCAGGCGGTTCCCTGTGTTCCGCTCTCCTGCGCAGGGCGGTCGGCGGAGGCCTGTGCCCAGACGATCTTCGGGGCGGAGGGGGATGGCGCCGACGCCCACGCCCCCGGTGTGCTGGAGGTGGCGGCAGGCGGCACGGTGATCCTGACCCACATCGATCAACTCGAGTTGTCGGTGCAGGACCGGTTGCTGCGAGCGGTGCAGGATGGTCGCTTCCCGCGAGTGGGCGGCTATCAGAGCCGGCCCTTCCAAACGCGGATCATCGCCACGAGTACCCGGGATCTGGCCCGACAGGTGGCGAGCGGCGCGTTCCGGGAGCCGCTCTATCGCTGGTTGTCGGGCGGGATCGTGGCCGTCCCGCCCCTGCGGGAGCGGTTGGGCGATGTGGCCGCCCTGGCGCGGCAGATGCTCGCGGGATCGGCGGCCGTCGCGGGGGCCCGAACGGGGGCGGGCCCTGGCGCGGGCCCCTCGACGCCACTGGGCCTCGCGGATGAGGCACTCCTGGCGCTGCAGCGCTACCGCTGGCCCGGGAATGTGGCGGAGCTGCAGGCGGTCCTGTCGCGCGCGGCGTTACTGTCGGTGGACGGGGTCATTCGGTCCGGGGATCTGGCCTTGCAGCCGGTCGCCGGCGGCGATGCCACGGCGCTGTCCTTAGGGGTCCTGACGCTGGAGGAGCTGGAGCAGCGGCATATTGTCGAGACCTTGCAGCGGGTTCGGTGGCATCAGGGACAGGCCGCCGAGCTCCTCGGGATCTCGGCGAAGACGCTGTATCGCAAGATTCGGACGTTTGGGTTGCAGCGACCCGGGAGCGTCTCATGAGCGGGTGGACGGTGCCGGAACGGCAGGGGCGGAGGCAGGCATGAAGATCCTGGTCATCGAAGACGATCCGACGGTCGGGGAATTCATCCGGCGTGGATTGGAAGAGCAGCGCTGGCAGGCGGATCTGGTGGCGAACGGCCTCGAAGGGGAGCGGTTGGCGCTGACGCAGCCGTACGATCTCATCATTTTGGATATGCGGCTGCCGGGGCAGAGCGGGCTCGAGGTGCTGCGGTCGTTGCGCGCCAAGGGCTTTGAGCGCCCGGTGATGGTATTGACGGCGCAGGATGCGGTGGACGCCAAGGTGGAAACGCTGCGTGCCGGCGCAGACGATTACGTGACCAAGCCCTTCGCCTTTGAGGAGCTGCTCGCGCGCACGGAGGCTTTGCTGCGCCGTCCCCGCGCGCTGGCCTCACCGGTGCTGCGCGTGGGGGATCTCGTCGTGGACCAGCACACGCGGGACGTCCGGCGTGGAGAGGAGGCGATTGAGCTCACCCCCAAGGAGTTCGCTGTGCTGGAATATCTGATGCGGCATGCGGGTCGCGTGATGAGCCGCACGCTGATCACCGAATATGCCTGGGGCTATCACTTTGATCCGGGCACGAACATCGTCGACGTGGTGATCAACCACCTGCGCAAGAAGATTGACGCGCGGTCGGAGAAGAAGTTGATCACGACGGTGCGCGGTGTGGGTTACATGATCCGTGCCTGATCGCCGCGATGCGGCCGTCCGGTCCATCCGGGCGAGTCTGACCAACGCGTATGCGACGGCGCTGATTCTGACGGTCGTCGCCTGCGCGCTGGTGCTGGTCACGTTGCGGCAAGAGGGGCTGCGCGCCGAGCTGCGGCAGACGGTGCTGTTCGAGCAGCTGCAGCAGCGGGTCATGTCGATTGCCGATCAAGTGGTGCGCGCCATCACCGTGGCCCGGTCCACGGGGACGGAGCCGGTGGTGGCGCAGGAAGGCCGGTTAACCGTCCCGCGGATGTCCCAGCGGATGGAAGCCTTCCTGTCGGTGGTGGATGGGTACGTGCTGGTGCAGGACAGCACCGGCTATGACATCTATGCGTCGGCGATGGTGCGGGCGATGTCGACCGAGGCGCGCGATCAGTTCAGTGCCGCGGCGCGGCAGAGTGTGAATGGGCGACCGCCGGCGGTGATCTGGACGGCGGACGACCGCATCATGCTGGCGGCGCGCGAAGTCCCGCTCAGTCCGAATGCGCGCTACCGCGTCTTTGCCGGGCTATCGGCCTCCACCGCGTCCGGCAGCACGGGGCAGGATTTCACGCTGCTGTGGCTGATTCCGCTGCTGGTGGCGGTCTCCATTTTCTTTGCGTGGACGATCGCCGGGCGCTCCTTCCGACCCATTGAACGGCTCGTCGATCAGGTCGAAGCGATCACCGACGGGCGGTCGCTGCATCGGCGCCTGAATCTCGGCGCGGCCGGTATTGAGCTGGGGCGGTTGGCGACCACGCTCAACGAAATGATTGAGCGACTGGAGACGTCCTTCGGTGGGCTGCGGCGGTTTACCGCTGATGCGAGCCATGAGCTCAAGACGCCGCTCGCGGTGATGCGGGCGGATATTGAACGGGCGATGACGACCGGCTCCTCGACGGAGCGGGCGATCGCGCTGGAGGAAGCGCTGGAGCAGGTGACGCGCATGGCGGATCTGGTGGATTCGCTGCTGACCCTCGCGCGGGCCGATGAGGGGCGCTTCGAGGTGTACCGGGAGCCGGTGCAGGCGGGGCCCTTGGTGCGGGAGGTGGTCGAGACGGCGCGTCTGCTGGCGGAAGAGGCGGAGCTCACCATCGATGCCCCTGTGATCGAAGAGGCCGATGTGTTGGGGGATCTGCCGCGGCTGCGTCAGCTCATGCTCAACCTCGTCACCAATGCCATCAAGTACACGCCAAAGGGGGGGCGGGTGACCATTGGTCTGACGCGGGGGGAAGAGGTCGTGACCTTCTCGGTGGAAGACAGCGGGATCGGCATTGCCGCCGCGGACCTGCCGCATGTCTTCGAGCGGTTCTGGCGGGCGGACCGGGTGCGTTCGCGGGGCTCGGAGCGTGGCGGCTTCGGCTTGGGATTGGCCATTTCCCATTGGATTGCCCTGGCCCATGGCGGGCATTTGTCGGTGCAGTCCCGTTTGGGGCGCGGGAGTACGTTCTCGGTGGTGCTGCCGCTGGCCGGGGCGCCGGGGTCTGGGATGACCGGTGAGTATCCCGTGATTGACAGTCCGGAGGCGATCCCTGGGCTTTTGGGGACGGATCGGGGCGGTGCACCGCCGCTGTATGCCGACTGAAGCGAATGCTAACGGCGGCTTAATCTGATCCTAATCTTTTCGATATTGCTGCCTCATGTGCCGGCCGTAGAATCGCTCCGTCGGCCCTGCGGGAGACGCCCCTGGGTCAGACGTCGCTGTGACTCGTACCCTGGACAAGCGAGATGTTCAACAACCTGCTTGAATCATCGGCGAAGAAGCAGAAGCGCTTGGGTGGGTCCATCACCTCGATCATCTTCCACGCCGGTGTCATCGTTGCCCTCGTCATCGTTACGGCGAATGCGGGGCTCAAGAACGATAAGACCAAGGCGGAGAAGCTTGATTTCGTTGAGGTGAAGAAGGACGAGCCCAAGCCGAAGGAGCCGGACAAGCCACCCCCACCACCGGATGCGACGGTTGCGCCGCCGCCACCGAAGGGTTTCCAGGTGCTGTCCGCGCCCATCGAAATCCCGAACGTGATTCCCGATATCGACCTGTCGAAGAAGGTGACCGACGAGGCCGATTTCTCCGGGAAGGGCGTGGCGGGTGGCAGTTCCAAGGGGGTGGAGGGCGGCAAGGCTCCGGTGGTGCAGACGGACCAGCCGTACTTCGACTTCCAGGTCGAAAAGCCGGTCGTGATGGCCCCGGGTTCCTCGGGCCCCGCGTATCCGGACATGCTCCGTTCGGCGGGCATCGAAGGACAGGTTCTGGCCCAGTTCGTGGTCGACACGCTGGGGAAGGCGGACATGAGCACCTTCAAGGCGCTCAAGTCTGACAACGATCTGTTCACGACCGCTGTCCGGAACGCGCTGCAGCGTGCGCGCTTCCTGCCCGCTGAAGTGGGCGGCCGGAAGGTGAAGCAGCTCGTGCAGCAGCCGTTCCAGTTCTCGCTGAATCGCTAGTTCCCGTCTTCTCCTACCCGATTTTCGGAGACTCGTGTCATGAACATGTCGCTGATGGAGCTGTACTCCTCGATGGGCTGGTTCGCCAAGGGCATTGTGTTCACGCTCCTTGGTATGTCCGCCCTGTCGTTCACGCAGCTGATTTCGAAGTGGTGGTCGATGCGTCAGGCGCAGGAGCAGACCAAGAAGTTTGCGCCTGAGTTCTCGCAGTTCCTCGAAGAAGACAACCTGATCGAGGCCATCAACCTGGCCGAAGGGTACAAGAAGTCGCACGTGGCGCGTGTGCTCGGTGGCGCGCTCGGCGAAATCCGCCCGCTGATCCAGGACGGCTCGGTGTCGGTCGCCGACATCAACTCGGCTGAGCGTGCGGTCGAGCGCGAAATGCTGATGACGATCGTGGACATGAAGCGCGGCCTGGGCATCCTCGCCACGGTGGGCGCCACGGCGCCGTTCGTCGGTCTGCTCGGTACGACGATGGGTATCGTGAACTCCTTCACTGGTATGGCCACGTCGGGCGCGGGCGGTATCTCCGCGATCGCCGGTGGTGTTGCCGAAGCGCTCATCACGACGGCCATCGGGATCGGCGTCGCCATCCCGGCCGTGTGGTCGTTCAACTTCTTCCAGACGAAGATCGACAACCTGACCGCCGAGATGACGTACACGTCGAAGGAAATGATCGACTACCTCATCACGAACGTCTCGGGCGAATTCGGCCGGTCGCGCTTCACGAAGGAATTCACGACGGCCAGCGGCGCGCCGGTCTCGCAGTAATCCGCAGCAGCACGACCGAACTGCTCGTTCTGCCGGCGCCTCTGTCGAGGCGCCCGGCGGGCCGACGTAACGACAGGAGTCTCGCGAGATGGGAATGAGCGCAGGCGGCGGATCCGGCGTAAAGGCCGATCCGAACGTCACCCCCATGATCGACGTGATGCTCGTGCTGCTGGTCATCTTCATGATCGTGGTGCCGCAGATCAATGCGGGCTTCACGGCCATTCCGCCGGAAGGGCAGAACCTCAAGCCCCATCCGGAGGAAGACGGTGACCAGGTGCTGGGCATCGATGATCAGGGGCGGTACTACCTGAACAAGAAGCCGGTGCGGAATGAGGACCTCGAGCCGCTCGTGAAGGACATCTACGGCAAGGAGCGGCCCGATTACATCATGTACGTCAAGGCGCATCGCGACTTGCAGTACGTGAAGGTCATCGATGCACTCGACAAGTTGTCACGAAACGGCGTCCGCGTGGCGGCGCTGATCACCGACCAGCGGCCTGGCACTGAATCGCTTATTGCAAGCGACAAGGTTCTGGGCAACAAGGAAGGGGGGAAGTAGCATGGGCATGTCTGCTGGCGGCGGTGGGAGCAGTCTCAATAACGAGCCCAACGTCACCCCGATGATCGACGTGCTCCTCGTGCTGCTGGTCATCTTCATGATGATCATCCCGATGAGCCGGAAGGCGATCGACACGCAGTTGCCGGATCCGACGCCGCAGCCGAACGCGGCGCCGAACCCGGACCAGATCGTCCTGGAAGTCCTCCCGGACGACAAGTTCGCCATTAACAAGGAACCGGTCGACAAGGCCGCGCTGCTGACGAGACTGAAGACGGTCTTTGATCCGCGCCCCGAGAAGATCATCTTTGTGAAGGGGGACACCACGGTGAAGTACTCGAGCGTGGTCTGGGCAATGGACCAGGCGCGTGGTGCCGGGGTCAAGGTTATCGGCGTTCCGCCGAAGTGACCTGACGGGCAGCTGGGAGCCAGGTGGATCCCCATGGGGTCGCTTGGGTACCAGCTACCGACCAGCCATCCGCTGAGTTTCCACGGCGGACGAACCCTCTCGGGCTCGTCCGCCGTAGTGGTTTCGCCCCCTCAGCTGCCGCCTTTTACTCGACGCCATGTCTGACTTGCCTTCTGACGGAGCCGTACCGGCGCCCCTTGCTGCTGACCGCGAGCGGCGACGCTATCGGCCCCCCATCGGGGTTCCGGTGGGACGTGCCCGCCGGACGACGGGACTGATCCTGTCGATCCTGTTGCATGTGCTCGTGATTCTGTTGCTGGTGGTCCCGTTCACCTCGCCGGAGCTGTTGCGTGAGGTCATGGGGACCGGTGGCCCTGGCCCCGCCGGCGGCGGAGGGGGCGGGAACCGTGGCAATGGGGGACCGCCAAAGACCGAGCGGTTGCAGTTCGTGCGCATGGCGCCGGCCATGCCCACGCCCACGACGATTCCGCCTGTGGTGCCGCCGCTGGTGAAGCCGCCGGAGGTCAAACCCATCGTACCGCCACCCACCCCGCCGGCGGCTCCCGCGCCGGCGGCCGCGGCGTCTCCGGCGGCGGACGCCAAGGCGACATCGCCGGGAACCGGTGGCGGCGCTGGGGCGGGCGGCGAAGGGGCCGGACCGGGCAGTGGCGGCGGGACCGGCACCGGGGTCGGTACCGGGAAGGGGAGTGGAACGGGGGCGGGGACCGGCGGTGGCGCCGGCGCGAATTATCCCCCGTCACCGATTGAACTGTTCCTGCCGCCGATGCCCATCCCGAGCAAGGCCAAGGGCGAAGTGGTGGTGGTCTTTGAAGTCGATTCCACGGGGCGCGTGCTCGATCTGAATTTCACGCAGACCCGTGATGGTGCGTACAACCGCAAGTTGCGCGACGCGCTCATGTCCATGCGATTCCGGCCGGGGACGAATGCCGCCGGTGTGCCCATTCGGGCCAAATTTGAGGTGACGTACACCCTCTGACGGAGACGCTCTGGCTCCGGTCTGTTCCGGCCAGTAGCTTGCGCCCGTCCGACGTCGCCGCGGGTGACGTCCCTCCCTTCCGTACGGCGCCTGGACCTGCCGTATCCGCGATAGTCCTTCCGGAGTGCTATGGGACTCTTCGATCGTAAGCCAATCTCGCTGGCTGAAGATGGTGGCAATGGCATGCGCCGCACCTTGGGTGCCGGCGATCTGATCATGCTCGCTATCGGGGCCGTGATTGGTGCCGGGATCTTTTCCTCACTGGGCACGGCGGCCGCGGGCGAAGTGCTCGCCGATGGGACCGTGGTGCGCTACGGCGCCGGCCCAGCGCTGGTGCTGTCGTTTGTGCTCTTGGGGGCCGTCTGCGGATTGGCGGGGCTCTGTTATGCCGAACTCGCCTCCATGATTCCGCAGTCCGGGAGTGCGTACGCGTACGCCTACGCCACGCTTGGGGAACTCATCGCCTGGATCGTCGGATGGGCGCTGATTCTGGAGTATGCCGTCGGCAATATCGCGGTCGCGATTGGCTGGAGCGGTTACTTCGTCTCTTTGCTGTCGGGCTTTGGTATCGAGATGCCGGGCTGGCTCACGCACGGCTATTGGGCGGTGAAAGCCAGCGGCGATCCGGCGCTGCGACAGCTCTGGGTCGACGCCCCGCGCGTTGCGGGGATCCCCATTCTGCTGAACCTGCCGGCGTTTGCGATTGTGCTCGCGATCACCATGTTGCTGCTGCGGGGCGTGAAGGAGAGCACGCGCGCCAACAACATCATGGTCGTCGTGAAGCTGCTGGTGCTCGCGCTCTTCGTGGGCGTGGGCGTCATGCATATCAACCCGGCCAACTACCATCCGTTTGCGCCGAATGGCTTCCGCGGCATTCATCAGGGCGCGGCGATTGTCTTCTTCGCCTACATCGGCTTCGATGCGATTTCCACCGCCGGCGAAGAGACCCGCAACCCCCAGCGGAACATGCCGATCGGCATCCTCGGGGGCTTGGCGATTTGCACGGTGATCTATGTGATCGTTGGGGCAGTGGCCACGGGGCTTGTCCCGTACACGGAATTGCGCTCCAGTGACCCGCTCGCCAAGGCGCTGCAAATGGCGGGCCTCTCGACCACCGGATGGATCGTCGCGGCTGGCGCGGTGGTTTCCATGTCGGCGGTGCTGCTGGTCTTCCAATACGGCCAGCCACGCATCTTCTACGCGATGGCGCGGGATGGCCTGCTGCCGCGGTTCGCGGCCCGCTTACATCCGAAGACGCGCACGCCGCACATCACCACGATGATCACCGGGGCCTTCGTCGCCACGGGCGGGCTCCTGATGGATGATGCGGCCACCTATGACCTCACCAATATCGGCACGCTCTGGGCCTTTGCGGTGGTGTGCATTGGCGTCTTGGTGTTGCGGGTGCGTGAACCGAACCGGCATCGCCCCTTCCGCGTGCCGTTCATTTGGGTCGTCTCCCTCGCCGGCGCTGGCGCCTGTTTGTTCGTCATGCGGGGGCTCCCGACCACCGCATGGATCGCCTTCGCCATCTGGATGGCGATCGGTCTGACCTGTTACTTCCTCTACGGGTACCGGCATTCGGTACTGCGTAACCCCGGGGCGGCGCGTGATGTGCTGCCGCCCCTCGACCATTGAGCCTCCCGCCCTCGATGTCCCACAATCCCTCGTCCGCTCCGGCTGCTCCCGCGTCACGCGGATTCCTCGGCATCGGATTCTCGCAGTGGATCCTGATCTCCATGATCATCGGGATCCTCATTGGCTGGCTTGCGCCGGAGTTCGCGCCGAACTTGAAGCCGTTCGCGAACATTTTCCTGCGCATGATCAAGTCGCTGATCGTGCCGCTGCTCTTCTCCACGCTGGTCGTCGGCATCGCCGGGCATGGCGACGACATGAAGAAAGTCGGGGCGCTCGCGCTCCGCTCCATCCTCTATTTCGAAGTCGTTACCACAGCGGCGCTCGCTATCGGGCTGATCGCCGTCAACCTCGTGAAGCCCGGAGTGGGTGTCCAACTCACTGCTGGTGCCGGGGGCGATGAATTCAAGGCGCTGGCGGCGAAGACGCCGACCTTCAGCTCCGTCCTGGAGCACACGGTGCCACAAAGCTTCTTCGAAGCCGCGGCGGCCAATGAAGTGCTGCAGATTGTCTTCTTCGCCATCCTGTTCGCGGTGGCCCTGTCGCGTGTGGAAGGACGCTCGAAGACCGTCATGCTCGATTGGCTGCAATCGTTGAGCGACGTGATGTTCAAGTTTGTCGGGATCGTCATGGCGTATGCCCCGATCGGCATTGGGGCGGCCATCGGCGTGACCGTGGGGAAGAGCGGCCTGGGGGTGATGCTGAACCTGGCCAAGCTCGTGGGCACCCTCTACGTCTCGCTCATTGTCTTTGTCCTGGTGGTGCTCATCCCGGTCGCGATGCTGGCGAAGATCCCGCTGCGGCGCTTTTGGGCGGCCGTCCGGGGCCCGTGGTTGATCGCCTTCTCCACCGCCTCCAGTGAAGCCGCCTTCCCGCAGGCGATGCAAGCGATGGAAAAGTTTGGCGTGCCGCGCCGCATTGTCTCCTTCGTGCTCCCCACCGGCTACTCGTTCAATCTCGATGGGTCGACGCTGTACCTCGCCATTGCGTCGGTCTTCGTGGCACAAGCGGCCGGTATCGATATGCCGCTGAGTCAGCAGTTGTTGATGATGCTCACTCTCATGCTGACCTCGAAGGGCGTCGCGGCGGTGCCGCGCGCATCGCTGGTCATTCTCTCCGGCGCCCTCGCGCAATTTGGGCTGCCGCTGGAAGGGATCGCCGTCATCCTCGGCGTTGACGCCATCATGGATATGGCGCGCACGTCCATCAATCTACTGGGCAATTGCCTGGCGACGGCCGTCATGGCCCGATGGGAAGGGGAGCTCGGCGAGCCACTGCCAGACGCGCCGAGCGTCGCCTAAGGCATTCGGTGCGGTGGGCACGCCATCACGGCGCGCCCACCGCACGGGACGCTGGTCAGGCGTCCATCCCCAACAGTCGGCGCGCCCGGCGCACCGCACCACGGGCACCGTCCACTTCCTCGGCCCGAATGATGGCGCCCGGCACCGCGCTCTTGAGCCGCTGCTCGAGGCGCTTGCGCACCAGCGAGCCACGGGAGAGCAGGCCGCCCGCGAGCGCCACCGGAATGGCTGCGCGCTCATCGAGGAAACAGCGACGCGCCAAGGTGCGGACATGGAGCACCAGCTCCTCCACGCACAGGCTGATCAACGCGTTCGCCCGCAGATCCCCGGTCGCTGCCACCTGCATCACGACAGGGGCCAGTGCAGCCAGCGCCGCCGGCGCAGCCGTCGACGCCCACGGCACCAGCTCCTCAAGACTTTCGAGCTCCAGATGGGTCAGGATGGCGCCGGTGAGCCCCGTCTCCGGCTCACGCCCATCCTGCGACGCGGTAACCACGCTCAGCGCCCGCCGGCCCAGCCACGCAGCGCTGCCTTCATCACCCACGTTGGGGCCCCAGCCACCGCACCGCTCGAGTCGACCATCCGGAGCTTTGGAGAAGGCCACCGAGCCCGTGCCGGCAATTAACAGGACGCCGGCGTTGTCACCGAAGGCATCGTCCATGGCAATCACCGCGTCCGCCTGGACCGACACGTCGTCGGCCACCCGACGAGAGGCGAGCGCGGACCAGAGCGCCTGCGCGGTCCGCTCCTGACCGGCGCCGGCCACCCCGACCACACAGACGGCTGGACGGGTTTCCGTGCGCCCAGCGGCCACCAGCGCTTCACCAATCAGCCGCTGGATCAGGTCAGCGGCCTCGCTTTCATGGCCCGGCCTGATGGCGCTCCCTTCGCCCTCAACCCGTGCCAAGGTGACGCCGTTGGCGTCCGCGAGCATCACGCGAGTCCGCGTGCCACCGCCATCAATGCCAACAACGAGAGGAGTGGGATCCAGCGGTCCAGCGCTCATGCGCGCGACTCCAGAGTAACCGGCGCGGTATCAGCGCCATGCGTGAAGGAAGACAGTACGCCCGTCCCGAACGTAATCGAGGTGCCGATCAGGACATACCAGGGCCAGGCGATCCCGGCAAACTGGGTCAGATACGGGGCCAGCGACGGATACGCCGCCACCAATTGCTTGGCGAACACGATAAACGCCATGCAGCCAATGCCCACGCTCATCCCCAGAATGGCGTCCCGCTGAATGGCGCGGCGCCAGAACAGCCCGAGGAAGAAGCCGCCCAGCAGGCCGCCGTAGGTGAACGAGGCAATCGACAGCGCGATCACGACGACGGGCGTCCCTTGGGCCTTGAAGAGCAGGGCGCCGCCCGTCAGCACCAACCCCCAGGCCAGCGCGAAGAGCTTCCCCACCTTCAAGGTCCGCGGGTCGTCCGGGCTCCGCCCCGTGAGCGGCAGATAAATGTCATGCGTCGTCGCCGCTGCCAGCGAATTGATCGTCCCCGAATGGGTGCTCATGGTGGCGGCCACAATCGCCGCCACGATCAGGCCGATCAGGCCATGCGGCATCCGCTCGATGATGTACGTCGGGAAGATCTGGTCGGCCGCCGCGAAGGTCTGCCCCCCGAACAACACCCACAGCCCGAGCCCGACCATCAGGAACAGCGTGAACTGGGCAAAGACCACAAAGCCGCTGCCGATCAGCGCCCGCTGCGCATCCTTCAGCGAACGGCTCGAGAGCAGCCGCTGGACGATCAACTGATCGGCACCGTGCGAGGCCATGGCTAGAAACGCCCCGCCGATGAGGCCGGCAAACATCGTGTGCGGTCGGTCGAAGCCGGTGTACCAGCTGATGACCTGCAGTTTGCCGGCGGCATCGGCCTGCGCAAGAATGGCGGACCATCCACCCGTGATGCTCTGACCAATCAAGACGATCGCTGAAATACCGCCAATCAGATACACGCTGGCTTGCACGAGCTCCGTCCAGACGACCGCCTTCATCCCACCGCGATAGGTATACACGACGGTCAGGAGTCCCAGGACGAGAATCGCGGTGGGCATGGCGTACGCCTTGGGCAGTGCCGGGCCGATAATCAGCGCGACCGGGATCGCCGTGGCAAAGACGCGGACCGCATCGGCGAGGGCCCGGGTACACATGAACACAATCGACGTGAAGCGGCGCGTGGTCAGCCCGAAGCGCGTTTCCAGCAAGGCGTAGGCCGTCACCAACTGCCCAGCGAAGTAACGCGGTAGCAGCGTGTACGAGACCACGATGCGCCCAATGATGTACCCGACCACCACCTGCAGAAATCCGAGATCGCCCGTGTAGGCCAGACCGGGAATGCTGATGAAGGTGAGTGCGGAGGTCTCGCTGGCCACAATGGAGAAGAGGACCGCCCACCACGGAATCGAGCGTTCCGCGACGAAATATTCCGTTGCGGAGCGCTGCCCTCGGCCAATCCACATGCCGAGCGCCGTGGTGCCGGCGAGATAGGCCAGCAGCACCAGCAGGTCCAGCAGATCAAATCGACCGGTCACGCGAGGCACTCCTTAGACAATGACATACGCTTCCATGGCGAAATATTCCGCCAATCCGAGATCATCCAATTCCGCCGCGGTGGCTTTGTTGCGCTGCTCCACGCGCTGCCAGAACTCGCGGGTGTCTTGTCCCGGAAAGGGCATGGAGTCCTTCTGCGACTGATGCTTGAAAATGGCCTGAATCTTGAGGGTCAGCTCGTCCTGTGACATCGGACACAAGACCGTGGCCTCCGTCACGGGCCATTCCTGCCACGCCCCGCGATACAGCCAGACCTCCGGGCGGGTCGGTGCGGTGGCCTCCGACCCGTACACCTCCACCAACGCGGCGTCGATCGCTTCCTTGCACATCCGGTGCGTGCCGTGCGGGTCTGACAGATCGCCGGCGACAAAGACGATCTCCGGCTGGAGCTCACGGAGCAGGGACGCCACGATCGCCACGTCCGCTGGACCGATCGGATCCTTCCGAACTTTCCCCGTTTGGTAGAACGGCAAATTCAGGAACCGTGCATGCGAGCCGTTCAGTCCCATCACTTCAATGCCGCTGACGGCTTCCGACTCCCGGATGATGCGCTTGATCTCTTGCACTTCCGGGATGTCCACCTGACCCGGGCGCTTGGTATCCAAAAAGGTCCGCACGGTGCGAGCCAGCGTTTCCACCGGGAGCCCTTCGACGAGCCGATCCTGATCGAGCCGCTCCAGAAAATCGATGTAGCGGCGCACATCATGATCAAAGACTGCGATGTTGCCGCTCGTCATGTACGCGACGGTCATCTGGTTCTCATTCTCCACAAACTTGCGGAGGATGCCCCCCATCGAAATCACGTCGTCATCCGGATGCGGCGAGAAACAGATGACGCGACGCCCGCGCGGCAGCTTGCTGCGCCCGCGAATCTTGGCACCGAGTGCGTTAAAGACTCGTCCATTGACGGCTCCCGGCGTGCCATGCCGCCCCACCAACGACGACAGGTGCTGCTCCGCGTAATCCTGATCGGTGAGCTTCAGGATCGCCTTCCCGGTGTGCCGGGCGAGCCACGTCACGGCGCGCAGTTCGAGCATGTCGGTCCACACGACTTCATCGAGCAACCACGGCGTGGCGATTCGGGTCAGCTCCGCCGCCGCGGCCGCATCCAGATAGAACGTCGTGTTCGGATGCCGTTGCAGGAACGTCGCCGCCACCGCGCGATCGATGTCGCCCTCCACCGCCCGTCGCACAATCCCGGCCTTGTGCTCACCCGTCGCAAGAATCGCGATCTCGCGCGCCGAGAGAATCGTGGCGATCCCCATCGTCACCGCTTCGCGCGGGACATTCCCTTCGCCAAAGAAATCGGCGGCGGCGTCGCGGCGCGTGACGCTGTCGAGATGGACGAGCCGGGTACGGCTCGATTCACCGGAGCCTGGCTCATTGAAACCGATATGGCCGGTCTTACCGATCCCGAGGAGCTGGAAGTCGATACCGCCGGCCTGTTCGATGGCCGCTTCATAGGCCTGACAGGACTGCTCCATCGTCTCACGCGTCCACGTCCCATCCGGGATGTGCACGTTCGCGGGATCAATATCCACGTGCGAAAACAGATTCTCCCACATGAAGCGATGGTAGGAATGAATGCTGTCCGGGGTCATCGGCCAGTACTCATCCAGATTGAACGTCGTCACGCCGCGAAAGCTCAATCCCTCGTCGCGATGGAGACGGATCAATTCCCGGTACACCCCAATCGGGGTGGAGCCGGTTGCGAGCCCAAGCACAATGGGACGGCCGGCGGCCGCATGGCCACGAATCAGTTCCGCGATGCGCGCCGCCACGAAGCGGGCCAGGTCATCGTGGGCATCGACCACGATCGTCTTCAGGCGTTCCCGGCTCTGGGCGGAGACACGCGGGGAGGATTGGATCTGGGAAGTCATAGGGGGAATGTGCACGGGCCCGCGCCACTCGACGAGTAGCGCGGGCCCGAAAGTCACTGGCCGCCGCAGCGGCCAACGGTGCGCCGATTAGGCCGAGAAGGAGCTGCCGCAGCCGCAGCCGCCGGTCGCATTCGGGTTCTTGAAGGTGAACCCTGACCCCTGCATCGACGAGGTGTAGTCGATGATCGTACCGGAGAGGTACTGCGCCGAGAACGGGTCCACGAACACCTTGAAGCCGTCGTGCTGGACGACAATGTCGTCCTCGGCGGCCTTGTCTTCGATCACGAGCCCGTACTTGAAGCCGCTGCATCCCCCGGGCATGACGGACACGCGCAGGCCGCCAGCCTCAACGGTGACCGCTTCGGCCTCCATGAACTTCAACACTTCGGCGGCGGCGACGGGCGTGATCACCACCATCACCTCAGGCTGCTGCATCGTGCTCATAACATCCCTCCGGGACGATCAGCGGCGTGGCCGCCGCGATCCGATCTGTGGGTAGCGCTCTGGTGGGATTCGGGCCATGCGTCCGGACCCCTCTGCAATAATAGCGAGAGGATCACTCCCCTTCAAGAAACGGGTTGCCGCCAGGCGGCGACCACGGCATCGGCGAGCCCCGTCCGGACCCTGCCGATCTTGGTGTTCTGGCGTGTGGGGTTGACCCGGTTCGTCAGGAGCAGGACAAACAGCCCCTGCTGGGGGTCCATCCAGATGGACGTGCCGGTGAACCCCGTGTGACCAAACGCCGTCGGGGAGAGCCGGCGTCCCGACGAGTTCCCGCCGGTGGGGGTCTCCCAGCCAAGGGCGCGTCGCGAAATGGTGGTGTCCTGCACCTGGATAAAGGCCGCCACCGTCGCCGAGTCCATCACGCGACGACCGTCGAGTTGGCCGTAGCCGAGGTACATGCGGGCGAAGCGCGACAGGTCGCGGGCGGTGGAGAACAGGCCGGCATGCCCCGAGACGCCATCGAGGCGGGCGGCGTTTTCATCGTGGACTTCCCCCCGCAGATGCCGCTGGCGCCACGGATCGATTTCCGTTGGGGCGATCCGCCGCCGCCAGCTTGCCGGCGGGAGATAGCGGGTATCGCGCATGGCGAGCGGACCAAACACATGCGCGGTGTCGTACTGCGCCAACGGCTCGCCGCTGACCCGCTCCACGAGCTGCCCAAGCAGGATGAAGCCGAGGTCGCTATACAGGAAGCGAGTCCCCGGGGTGGTGTCTGGGCCGGTGGCGTACAGGTACTGCAGCGCCTGTGCCCGCGTGGTGGCTTCCTTGTACAGCGGCCGCCATGCCGGCAGGCCGGCCGAGTGGGTCATGAGCTGTCGGACGGTGATGCGCTGGACCCCCGCCGCCTTCCACTCCGGGAGGTACCGCACGACGGGCGAGTCCAACGCCACGGCTTTTTGTCCGACCAGCTGGAGCATGGCACTGGTGGTGCCGATCACCTTGGTGAGCGACGCCAGATCCCAAACGGTGGTGGCAGTGGGGGGCTGCGGGTCATCGGCATCCAATTGCCCCGCGCCGACCTCGGCAATCACGCCGTGGATCGTCCCGACCACCGCATAGGCGCCGGGGAAGGCGCTGTCGGCGATCGCGCGTCGTAACACCGCGGTCATCGAGTCGCGCACTGCTGCAGCTTTGGCCGAGGCCACCGCCGGATCCGTGGGCAGGGGCGCCGGCCGCCGGATGGCGCAGGCGAGGGCGGGTGTGCTGAGCAACGTCAGGGCCCAAAGCAGGCGCTGCCGTCCCCAGACCGGCCGCAGGGAACGGCGCGGGAGCGCGTCGTCCGCCGTGGGGGAGAGAGGTTCAACCATGAAGGGAATGTGCGCCGCGCCGCGGCGCAGGACCAGCCTGTTGGGCAGGGCGTGTGGTTGGGGCAGCTTGAGAAAGCCGGGTCCCGGTGCGTTCATGTAGCAGAATGGCCCGTGTCATCTGGCGCCGAGGGCGGCAGATAGGGGACTCGCGGCGACAGGTGTTGGCCCGGCACATGGATGACCCGAACGCGTCGGAGGGGACGGTGGACAACAGACAGCGACACCCACAGGGACGACGGCTCCGCTCGTGGCGTACCGCCGGTTGGGTGCTGATCGCTGGCGCGATGGCGGGGATGCTGGCCTGTGCGTCCAGTGGATCGAGCGGCCCCGGTGGTCGCGGGCGGATGGACGAGGACGGGCCCGACGGCTTCCCGCTGCGCGGCGATCGCAAGGTGCGCCCGGGGATCACGGTGCTCCTCGATGACAGCATCAAACTGATCGCCGGGAAGCGGGTGGGGCTGATCACCAATCAGACGGGCGTGGACGAAAAGAGTCGGCGCACCATTGATCTGCTGGCAACCGACCCCCGCGCGGCGCGCGCCGGGGTACGGCTGGTGCGGTTGTTTGCGCCCGAGCATGGCATGCAGGGGACGGCGGACCGCCCCAATCTGGCCGATGACCGCGATGCCAAGACCGGGCTCACGGTGCATTCGCTGTATCAGCGCACCACGATCGCGCCCCCCGACAGTCTCCTCACCGATGTGGATGTATTGGTGGTGGACCTGCAGGACATTGGGACGCGCACGTGGACCTATGTCGGGGTGATGCTGTATGCGATGCGCGCCGGCGAACGTCGCAATATCCCGGTGGTCGTGCTGGATCGGCCCAATCCGTTGACCGGCAGCCGCACCGAAGGCGCCGTGCTGGATTCCGCGTTGGCCAACCCGAATGAATCGACTCCCCAGCGTGCGGCGAACGGCTTCGCGTTGTGGCCGATGCCGCTGCGCCATGGGCTCACCATGGGCGAGCTGGCCCGTCTCTTCCAGAGCCAACTGGCGCTCAAGACCCGGTTGACCGTGGTGCCCATGCGGAATTGGCGACGCCAGATGTGGTTCGATGAAACGGGGCTCCCGTGGATCAAGCCGTCGCCCAATCTCCCAAACCTGACCAGTGCCTTGCTCTACCCGGCGCTCGTTCCCTTTGAGGGGAGCAATGTGTCGGTAGGGCGTGGGACGGCCGAACCCTTTCAGCGGTTCGGTGCCAGCTGGTTGCGGGCCGACACCGTGGCGCGCCTCCTCGAGGATCTCTCCCTCACGGGCGTGCGCTTTCATGCCGAGAAGTTTACGCCCACGCAGCCAGGGGACGGCAAATTTGCCGGGCGTTCCATTCCCGGGATTCGCATGGAGGTGATCGACCGGGATTTGGTCCAGCCGGCGCGCATTGGCGCAGCCATCCTGTGGGCGCTCAACCGCATACATCGGGACAGTCTCCGCATTACCCCGAAGTCGTTCGATGAGCGGCTGGGCGCCACGCGGGTTCGGGAAGCGATTCTCAGTGGCGGGGACCCCGACGCGGTGCTCGATCGCCAGCTGCCGTTGGTCGTCACCTTTAGTCGCGAGGCGCGGCGGGTCTACCTCTACCGATGACCGCGGTGTGGAACTGGATTCGCCGCGGCTATCTGCAGCTGATGGACCCGTTTGCCGACTGGTTGGTGCGCCTTGGTGTGCGTCCCAATACGATCACGACCTTCGGGACCCTGTGCACCGTCGTCACCGGTGTGTTCTTCGGTCTCGGATGGATCCGCAGTGCGGGGTGGTTTCTCAGCGTGACGGCCGTCTTTGATGTGGTCGACGGCACGGTGGCCCGGCGGTCCGGGCAGAGCACGCGCTTCGGGGCCTTCTACGATTCCACCCTCGATCGCGTGGCGGACGGGGTGATGCTTGGGGGGCTGGTGGTCTTCTACGCCACGAGCCCCACGTACGCCAACCCCCTGCTGCTTGTCGTCACGCTCCTGGGGCTCATTGGCACCTTCCTGACCTCGTATGCGCGGGCCCGAGCGGAGGCGCTTGGGATTGATGCGCATGTGGGGCTGCTGCAGCGCCCGGAGCGTGTCACCTTGCTGGCGGCTCCGCAGGCGCTGTTTGGGCTCGCCTGGCAGGGGCGCATCCTCGCGACCGTGGTCGTGGTGCTCACGGTGACCGCCTGGATCACCGTGTGGCAGCGGATGCAGTATGTGGCCCAAC
The DNA here is from genome assembly GCA_037134115.1 of Gemmatimonadaceae bacterium. Lineage (GTDB taxonomy): Bacteria > Gemmatimonadota > Gemmatimonadetes > Gemmatimonadales > Gemmatimonadaceae > Gemmatimonas. The sequence goes on from JBAXMW010000026.1 coordinate 25,369, forward strand.
GAGCCGACGCCGGCCCTTCCTCGAATTGAACAGCGGTATGTCTGATTTGCTTTCCCCTTCGCCCGTCGCACCGGGTCGGCTCGCCATTCTGACGCCGGGGCTCGGTGCGGTGGCGACGACGTTTATCGCGGGCGTTGAACGCGTCCGGCGCGGTTTGTCCGTTCCCATCGGGTCGGTGTCGCAGATGGACACCCTCGGGGCGGCGCGGCTTCGCGATGTGGTCCCCCTCGCGTCGCTCGAGGATCTGGTATTTGGCGCGTGGGATCCGATCCCCGACAATGCGCTGGAGGCGGCGACGAAGGCCCGCGTGCTCGAGGCGGCCGATCTGGCGCCGATCGCGGACGCCTTGCGGGCGATCCAACCGATGCCGGCGGTCTTTGACCCCCAATTCGTCACGCGGCTCACGGGCGCGACGCACGTCAAAACCGGTCCGACGAAGCGTGATCTGGCCGAGCAACTGCGGGCCGATATTCGCGCCTTCATGGCCACCCACGGCGCCACCCGCGCCGTGATGGTGTGGTGTGGCTCCACCGAGCGCTACCTGACGCCTGGGCCGCAGCATCAGACGCTGGCCGCCTTCGAGCAGGCTATGGCGGCCAACGATCCGACGATCGCGCCGAGCATGCTGTATGCATATGCCGCGATTATGGAAGGCGTGCCGTATTGCAACGGCGCGCCGAATCTCTCCGCCGATATTCCGGCGTTGACCGCACTCGCCACGGCACGCGGCGTCCCCATCTCCGGGAAGGACTTCAAGACCGGCCAGACGTGGATGAAGACGGTGATTGCCCCTGGGATCAAGGCCCGCATGCTGGGGCTCACCGGCTGGTACTCCACGAATATCCTCGGGAACCGCGACGGCGAAGTACTCGACGACCCGGCCGCCTTCAAGACGAAAGAGGCGTCGAAGCTCTCCGTCTTGCACTCCATCCTGGGGCCCGACCAGCATCCGGCGCTCTACAAAGATTTCTCGCACGTCGTGCGCATCAACTACTATCCGCCGCGCGGGGACAACAAGGAAGGCTGGGACAACATCGACATCGCGGGATGGCTCGGCTATCCCATGCAGATCAAAGTGAATTTCCTGTGCCGGGATTCGATTCTGGCGGCGCCCATTGTCCTCGATCTCGCCCTCTTCAGTGATCTCGCCGGGCGGGCTGGTCAGGGCGGTGTGCAGGAATGGTTAAGCTTTTATTACAAATCACCGCAGACCGCTGCGGGGCAGGCGCCGGAACATGATCTTTTCCGGCAACAGACCATGCTGAAGCAGGCACTTCAGCAATTGGCGCAGGTGGTGCCGTCCCCCGGTCGCGAGGAACCTTCCCAATGACGCTGCGCACCCGTTTGCTCCGGCTGCTGCTCCTGCTGATCGCCCCCGTCCTCGCGATCGCCTGCGATGCGGGCACGAAGCCCAAAAATGAGCTCCGCTTTGTGACGGACTCGTTTGTGATTCGCGTGTCGGCGGAATCGCTCCCCACCCGGGCGCTCGAGCCGATCTACTGGCGGGTCATCGTGCATGACCGGAAGACCGGGACGCCGGTGCAGGGCGGCCAGGGGCGCGTCTTTGCCACCAATGAAGACCGCAAGTCGATCGCGAACGGGTTGGCCGAGACGGGTGAACTGGGGACCTATCGCACCAACCTGATGTACGTCACGGCCGGACTGTGGGCGATGGGCATTCAGTTCCGTCGGGATTCCACGTTGCCCCTGCAAAAGACCGAGGACTGGACGCAGCAGATTCTGGCGGCCAATGAGCCCGGCGACTTCTCCGTGCCGACCTCCAGCATTCCCGACACCACCAAGAAAAAGAGACCGTAGCTGTGCGGCATTTTCACCGGACCACGTTGCACCCCGATCGCGTGCTGACCACCGCCGATCAGTTCTTCCCCCCGATCGGACTGGGGGCCGGCGTCGCCGACGCCCGGTCGCGCGCCTTCAGTGGCCCGCTCGGGACGATGCGGCTCAGTGTCCGCATGGAAGGAGGGCATTACACGTTCGTCGAGGTCCACACCGATCAGGTGGGGGAGAGCCGCCTGGACAAGAACGTGAAGAAATTCTTTGTGGCGCTGCATCGAGAAGCCGATCCGCATCACGTTCCGGAAGCGGGCTATTAGCGCCAAGGCCGGGGCGAAGCGTCCTGTCGCCCCGGCGTGACGGCTCGCCACGGCCGCCCTCCCGTGACGCGGGCAAATTCGGCGCGTACCGTGCGCCGATACGGGTCGAGGTATTAGGTTCTCCCCCGTCATGACCACGCCATTGCCTGACCGCCAGACGCCTCCGGGCGCCCCCGCGTCCGCCACGCCGCTGCCCGAGGACCGGGTCGGGCGCAACATTGGTGTCGGCTGCTTCACCTTCTTCATCGGTGGCGTCAGCGGCGCCATGGTGGGCGTTGGGCTTGGCAAGCTGTTTGGCTTCTTCACGCGGTGCTCGCCGCTCCCCGGACTCCCCGCCTGCGATTGGTGGGTGTACGCCGGGATCGGCGGCACATTCGGGGCGGTGACGCTCCCCGTGTTGGCGTTATGGCGGTTGCGGCGGGCCGATCGGGCCGCCGATGCCGCATCTTCTGCAGGTTCTTCAGGTCGATCTTCTGGTCGAGGGTGAACGAGTGGCGCGTATCGATGTCCCCATGCCGCAGATGGGCGAGTCCATCGCCGAAGGTACGGTCTCCCGCTGGCTGAAGAAGGTCGGCGACACCGTCAAGCGTGACGAACCCATCTTCGAGATCTCCACCGACAAGGTCGACGCGGAAATTCCGTCGCCCGCCGCTGGGGTGCTCGTGGAGATCCTGATTGGCGAAGGGCAGACCGTCGCCGTGCAGACCACGGTGGCGCGGCTCGAGACCGACGCCTCCGCAGCGGCCACGGCCATGGCGTCTCCGGCCGCGCCGGCACCAGCGGCGCCGGCCGCCGCTCCGGTTGTTGCGGCCGCCCCGGTTGCCCCAGTGACGCCGCCCGCCCCGCCCGCCGCCGCGCCACGTGCGGGGGTCGCCGATGATTCGCTGGAATCCCGCCTCCGCAGCAAGTCGTCCCCGTTGGTCCGCAAAATTGCCGCCGAACATGGGGTCGATATCTCGCAGCTCGAAGGCTCCGGTATCGCGGGCCGAGTGACGCGGAAGGACATCGAGCAGTTCCTGGCCAATCCGCCAGCGCGTCCGGCCGTCGCGGCGTCGCACGCCGCGCCGCTGACGGAATCGCATGGACCGCTCCCCACGCCGTGGGCCGGCGATACCGTCGAAGCGATGTCGAAGATCCGTCGGATCACGTCGGAGCACATGGTGCTGGCGCGGCGCACCGCAGCGCATGTCACCACGCTCTTCGAAGTGGATCTCACCCGCGTGGCGCGCATCCGGCAGGCCATGCGCCGGGACTTCGAGGCGCAGACGGGGCAGAAGCTGACGTACTTGCCGTTCATCTTCCAGGCCGTCTGCCAGCAGCTGCGGCGGCATCCGATCCTGAACGCCGCGGTCGCCGGCAACGACGTCATTTATCGGAAGGCGATCAACATCGGCATCGCCGTGGCGCTCGAGCCCACCGGATTGATCGTGCCGGTGATGAAGCATGCCGATGAACTGTCGCTCACCGGGCTCGTGCGGACCGCCAACGATCTCGCGTCGCGGGCCCGCAGCAAGAAGCTCAGCCCGACCGATGTCCAGGACGCGACGTTCACCGTCACGAACCCCGGCGTGTTTGGCTCCCTCACCGGTACGCCCATCATTCCGGTCAACACCACGGCGATCCTCTGCCTCGGCGCGATCGAGAAGCGCCCCAAGGTGATCACCGGCCCGGATGGTGAGGATACCATCGCGATTCGGACCTGCGCGTATTTCTCGCTCTCCTTCGATCATCGCGTGGTCGATGGCGCCGATGCCGACCGCTTTATGGCCGACATCAAGAAGGCGCTGGAAACCATGCCAGACGGTGGCTTCTGAGCCGCCAGTGTCGCGCCACCTGACCATGGTGGACCGTCAGGTGCCGGCCGCAGAGCGGTCGGCGTACCTGACGGGGCTCGCGGCGCGACGTGCGGTCGCGACCGCGCAGGGGCAGCACTTCTGGGTCTTTGAATGTGAGGGGGAGCCCGGACGCTTCCTGGAGTTCGCGGAAGGGCCCGACGCCGTACGCCTTCCCGACCTCTTGAGCGGACCCTCTGGGCCGATGTGGCGCGAGGTGGCTATTATCGAGGATGCCCACACGCCGCATTCGCATTGACGGACGGGACTGGCAGGTCTTCCCCTCCGGATTCGTCACACAATCCGTGGCCGATGAGTTCGGCCTGATTTTTGTGCATCAAACGGGTGACCAGCGCGAGGTGCGCGTCACCCGGTACGCGCCCGTTGGCACGGCGGCCAGCACCGCCCGGGAGCAATCGCTCCTCGAGCTCAGCGAGGGCCAGCTCCGCGATCTCTTCCGGACAGCCCAGCCCGGGGAACGGTCGCCGGAAGCCGGATATCGGTCATGACGCCCCCGCATGCCGGCGTCGGCGCGCTGGACGCTGCGCGCCCGTACGCGGTGCACCCGGAGGGCACGCCGCAGTTCATCGACCTGCAATCGCATTCCACGGCCTCGGATGGCGCGCTGCCGCCGGCGCAGGTCATGGCCGCCGCGCGCGAGGCCGGACTGCACGCGATCGCCCTGACCGACCACGACACGGTGGATGGCCTCGCGGAAGCGCAGGCCGCGGCCGATGCACATGGCGTACGTCTCGTGCCAGGCGTCGAGCTGAGCACCCACTTCGGGGAAGACGAGCTCCATCTGCTGGGGCTCCATCTGCAGGACACCGACGTCATGCGGGATGCGCTCGAAGCGTTGCAACGCGACCGTGTCACGCGCGCCGGGTCCATTGTGACGCTGCTCAATCGCGCCGGCATTCCCATCACGATGGAGAGTGTCCTCGCCGAGGCGGCTGGCGCCGCCGTGGGCCGTCCCCATGTGGCGCGCGTGATGGTGGCGGGTGGTTATGTCCGCGAGTTCCGCGAAGCCTTCGACAAGTGGTTGGGGTGGGGCCGTCCGGCCTTTGTCGGGAAGCCGCGCTTCGAAGTCGCCGATGGCATCGCGCTGGTGCACAAGGCCGGTGGGTTGGCGGTCTGGGCGCATCCCGGTGAGACGGCGACCGCGGCCCGGGTTGCGACGCTGGCATCGGTCGGCCTCGATGGCGTGGAGGTGCTCCACCCCAGTCATCCGCCCTATCTCGTGGAGCGGCTCTTCGGGGTCGTTGAGGCTGCGGGGCTGGTGCCCAGTGGCGGCTCCGACTGGCATGGTGCGGCCGAAGGGCCGCGTCGCCTCGGCGGTCAACTGGTCCCCAAGACGTGGCTCGACTGGCAGGATGCGCGGGTCGCGGCCCGTCGCGCCGGTGGAGGTCTGCCGGGATGATCGACCGTCGGGTCACCGTCGTCACCGGCGGGGCACGACGTGTTGGGGCCAGTATTGTCCGCGCCTGTGCGCGGGCGGGTGATGCGATTGTCCTGCACCATGGGCATTCCCCGCAGGAGGCGCTGGCACTGGCCGAGGCATTGCGCGCCGAGGGGACGCCGGTGGAAGTGGTGCAGGGGGACCTGCGCGATGTCGCCGCGCCGGCCGCCATCGTGGAGGCGGCAATGGCCCGTTTCGGCCGGCTCGATGTGCTGGTGAGTTCGGCGTCGCAGTTGCGTCCCACGCCACTCCATGACGTCACCCCGGAGACGTGGGGGGACATTGAAGCGGTCAATCTGCGCGCGCCCTTTTTTCTCATGCAGGCGGCGGCGCGCGTGATGCCCGAGGGTGGGGTGATGGTGCAGGTGGGCGATCATCTCGGCGCGGAGACCGGGTTTCCAGCGCTGATTCCGCACAGCGTGACCAAGGCGGCGCTGCTCCCTTTGGTGCGCATGATGGCCGAGGCGCTGGCGCCGCGTATTCGGGTGAATGCGGTTGTCCCGGGGTTGGTGCTCGAGCCCGAGGACTTCCCGGAGGCGGCACGCGCCCGCTTCCTGCGCGACGTGCCACTGGGTCGAACCGGTACCGCTGACGATGTGGCCGACGCGATTCGATTCTTGATTGATGCGCCGTATGTCACCGGCGCGGTCCTTGAGGTCGATGGTGGACGGCATCTCCGCCGCTGAGCCGAGCCCCACGTCGGCGGACGCTGCCGCGGACGCTGAAGTGGACGCGGCCGTCCCGGCGCGACCGCAGTTGCGCTTTCGTCGCATCGTGGTGATGGGGGGCGGCTGCTATGGCTCCTGGTACACGCAGCAGCTGACGCGGGCGATCCACCGGGAGGCGCTTGTCGCGCATGAGATCATCGTGGTGGATCGCGATCCTCACTGTCAGGTCGCTGCGCGTCTGGGGGCGGGTGCGTATGCCGGGGCCCCGGTGCGCGTGGCGGTGCGCGCGTGGGACGACTATGTCGCCGACTGGCTGGCGGCCGGACCGGAGGCGCTGGCCGAGGATGCCATGGTCCCCTCGCCGCTCATGCCGCACGTCTGTCTGGATTGGCTGATGGCCCGCGCGCGGGCGCACTGGCCTGGTCGCACCGTGGGGATTGCCCCGTTGCCCGTGGCGCCGCCGACGCCATGGGAGCGGGCGGCCCCTGACGGGCGTCACTATGTCAGCTTTGCAACCTGGACCTGCCCGGTCAATTGCATCGAGCCCGCACGATGCCCCGCCACCCGTGGCCCCCGCGACTGGAGTATGCCCGTGGCACTCGGCCAGTACGTCGAGGGGCTAGTGGGGCATTTCGACGGGGCGTGTATCTTTCCCTGTGAACACCGGACCTATGGCGTGGGTATGATCGACGCAGCGCGCATCGCGGCGGCGGAGGCTCAGGTCGTTGGTTCGGGGGCGCTGCCGCGCCGTGTACTGGTGGGGACGGTGTCGCATTGCCACGGAGCCCTTGGCGTGCTCACCATTACCTGATGCTTGCGTCCTGATGGCCCACACAGGGCCATTGCCCTTCGCCTCCGCTTGCCATGACTGTGTCGTCTGACCTCGAGAATATCGTCATCATTGGTTCTGGGCCTGCTGCCTGGACAGCCGCGGTGTATGCCGCGCGCGCCAACCTGCGCCCGCTCGTTTTTGAAGGCGAACCGGTCGGTACCGAATTGCCGGGCGGCCAGCTGATGCTGACGACCGAAATCGAGAACTTCCCGGGGTTCCCCGAGCCCATCAGCGGCCCGGATCTCATGGACCGGATGAAGGCGCAGGCGGTGCACTATGGCACGCGCGTCGTTTCGGAGCTGGTGAAGCAGGTGGATCTGTCGGCGCGCCCGTTTCTGGTGACGCCCAACTACAGCGCGCCGGTGCGCGCACACACGCTGGTGATTGCGACGGGGGCCGCTGCCAAGTGGATCGGGTTGCCCGATGAACTGCGGCTCGCGCAAACCGGCGGCGGCGTGTCGGCGTGTGCTGTCTGCGATGGCGCCATCCCGTTCTATCGCAACAAGGTGCTCGGCGTCGTGGGTGGTGGCGACACGGCGATGGAAGAGGCGATGTATCTCACGAAGTTCGCGAGCGAAGTCGTCGTGATTCACCGCCGCGACAGCTTCCGGGCCTCCAAGGTCATGGCGCAGCGGGTGCTCACGCATCCGAAGATTCGGGTGATCTGGAATGCGGCAGTGACCAAAGTGCACGGTGACGACGTGATCACCGGCGTGGAGCTCACCGATACGGTGACGGGCGAAACACGCCCGCTCGAGTTGGGTGGGTTGTTTGTCGCGATTGGCCATGCCCCCAACACCCGTTTTCTGAACGGGCAGGTGGCGCTCACGGAATCGGGGTACATCAAGGTGGACGGCTGGCGCACGGCGACGAATGTCGAGGGCGTCTTTGCCGCCGGCGATGTCATCGATGAGTACTACCGCCAAGCCATCTCCTCGGCGGGCACCGGGTGCATGGCGGCGCTCGAGGCGGAGCGGTGGCTGACGCATCACGGCCTCGCCGATTCGTGACCGCGTCGTCCACCCCCGCGGTCGCGGACAGGCGGGCGCTGCAGTGGCAGTGCCTCACCGTTGGGCCGTTGGGTGAGAACTGCTACCTGCTGAACGATCCTGCCGCGGGCGTGGCGGTCCTCGTGGATCCGGGGGACGAGCCCGAGCGGTTGCTGCAGGCGGTGGCGGCGACAGGGTGTGCGTTACAGGCGATCTGGCTCACGCATGCGCATTTCGACCATCTGGGTGCTGTGGCGGCGATCCTGCGAGCCTGTCCGGTGCCCGTCCATATGCATCCGCTCGATGCGCCGCTGTACGCCATGGCGTCGACCAGTGCGGCCCGCTGGGGGATCACCATCGAGGCGCCTCCGGGCCCCACGCAGCCGTTGGCGGAGGGGGGCACGATCGCCTGCGGGGGACATGCGTTTCAGATCTGGCACCTCCCTGGGCATGCCCCGGGGCATGTCGCTTTCATCGGTGAGACGCTGTGCATATCGGGTGATCTCCTCTTCGCGGGTTCTATAGGGCGAACGGATCTCCCGCTCTGTGATCCCCAGGCCATGCATCACTCACTGGGCCGGCTGGCCACGCTGCCCCCGCATCTGCAGGTGCTGTGCGGCCACGGCCCGATCACCACCATCGGGCGGGAGCTCGAGACCAATCCGTTCCTCCGTGGATTGGCACGCCCCATTGGTGCCTGACCGTGCGCTCCGCTGCTTCCTCCTCTCCGACCCTGTTCATGGCTCACGTTGCCTTGCCTCGCCGTATCCGTTCCGTCGTGACTGTCGTTGGCACTCTGTGCGTGGCGGGCACCCTCGCGGCGTGTGATTCGACCACCAGCACGAATCCCCCGCAAAACAGCTATGCGGCGATCAACATCCGTGCCGTGAATGCGCCAAACGGACAGGGGTCGGCCAGGGCCACCGGGGTCATCTTTGACGCGTACAACGTCTCCATTCCCGTCAGCGTCCAACAGCGCACCGACCAGTGCCTGTACGCGGGCGTGGATACGTCGACGGCGCTCCCCACGGGGGCATATAAGGCCGGGTCCGCGATCACGCTGTCGTATGGCACCACGTCGGTGTCGATGCCGTATGACTCCGTGAATTTCCGGTATGCCTCGCCGGCGGCGAGTCCCTTCCGCTACGCGGCGGGCGACGTCGTGCAGGCGACGATCCCCGGGGTGGCGGGTGGCTTCCCGGCCGCCACGATCAGCCTTCGGCTCGCTGAACCGCTCATCCCAGGCGCCATCAAGCTGCCAACGGGGACCGAGCCGATGACCTTCACGTGGAATGCCGCGAGCGATTCGCTATCGGCGATCATCGTCTCGCTGCGCTACGCGAATCCGATCACCTCGTCGTACGCCAACGAGCAGATCTATTGCGCGTTGAACGATGACGGGCTCTACCAGCTGTCGGGGGCGGCGCTCACGGCCTTCTTTGCCTCGCCGGCCGACAAGCGGTCGTTGGTGATGACGCGGTGGCGGACCAACCAGCTGGCCACCAGTGCCACCTCGCTGCTCCACATTTCGTCGTCGGTCGATACCACGATTCGCTTTACGCCGTAGGGGCGCGGTGCGGACGGTCAGCTCCCGACGCGGAGACGCTGACGTTCCTGCCCTGAGGTTTCACTTCGTCACCGGAGTGCCGGGATGACCACGCGCCGTGAGCAGGATCCACTCGGATCGCTGGAGGTCCCGGCGGATGCCTTATACGGCATTCAGACGGTGCGGGCGATGCACAATTTCGCCATCAGTGGCCTGCGTCCCCTCGAGCCGTTCGTGGTGGCGCAGGTCTGGATCAAGAAGGCGGCCGCACTGACCCATCGCGACACCGGCCGCCTCGATGCGCGGCGGGCCGATGCCATTGTCGCCGCGGCCGATGAGGTGCTCGCGGGACAGCATCGTGACCAGTTTGTCGTCGACCCCTATCAGGCGGGGGCCGGGACGTCACACAACATGAACGTCAATGAGGTGCTCGCGAATCGCGCCAATGAATTGCTCGGGGGCACGCGCGGCAGCTACACGCCGGTGCATCCGAACGATCATGTGAATCTGGCGCAGAGCACCAACGATACGATCCCCACCAACATTCGCTTGGCGGTGTTGCGGGAATTGCCAGCGCTGCTCGCCGCCATCGAGGGGCTTCGTGCCAGTCTCGCGGAGAAAGGGCAGGCGTTCGACGGCATCGTGAAGGCCGGCCGCACGCATCTGCAGGACGCGATGCCCATCCGGCTCGGGCAGGAGTTCACCGCGTATGCCGGCACGATATCGCGCTGCGCTCGTCGGCTCACGGACGCCGCCGAGTACCTGTACGATCTCGGGATCGGCGGATCGGCGGTGGGGACGGGGGTGACCGTCGAACCGGAGTATCCAGCACGCGTCGTGGCACATCTGCGCACGATCACGGGAATCCCGGCGCTTCGCGTCGGCGCGGATCGCATCCAGCTGATGCAGAGCATGGGCGATGCCGCCGCCTTCTCCGCCGCGCTTCGAGGGCTCGCGATAGACCTGTCCAAGATCGCGAGCGACCTGCGCCTCCTGACCTCGGGCCCACGCACCGGTTTCGATGAAATCGCCCTGCCGGCGGTGCAGCCGGGGTCGTCGATCATGCCGGGGAAGATCAATCCATCGATCCCGGAGATGGTGAATCAGGTCTGCTTTCAGGTGATCGGGTGCGATACCACCGTGGCCATCAGTGCGGAACATGGGCAGCTCGAGCTCAACGTCATGATGCCGGTCATCGCGCACAATGTGCTCTTTGCCATGCAGCTTCTGACGCAGGCCATCACCACGCTCACCACGCGGTGTGTGGCGGGGATCACCGCACACCCAGCGATGTGTGCCTACTGGGTGGAACGATCGGCCGCGTTGGCGACGGCGCTGATGCCCCAGATCGGCTATGCGGCCGCGGCAGCGCTGGCCAAGCGGTCGGTCGCCGAGGGGGTGTTGATCCGCGAGTTGGCGGCCCGGGACCAGCTGCTGCCCCCCGCCGAACTCGACGCTGTCCTCGATCTCCGCCGCATGACCGAGATCGGCGTCCCGGCCGGCCCGCATGGGGCCTCGGCCGGGGGGTGACGGTGTCCTCGGCCTCCAGGGTCGGCCCGGGGTGCTTGTCTGGGGTGCCCGGAACCCGTAGACTCGAAGGATGCGGATTACGACCTGGGCCGAATACGGCTTGATCTGTGCCTTGCACCTGGCCCGTCGGGCTGGCACGGGCCCGGTGACGGGCCGCGACATCGCGACGAAGGAGCGGCTCCCCGCCGACTACGTCGAGCAGATTCTGCTGCGGATGCGACGGGCCGGGATCGTGCGAAGTACCCGCGGCGCGCGCGGCGGCTACGCGCTCGCGCAGGAGCCGGAGGCGGTCACGGTGCGTGACGTGATCCGCGCGTCGGAGCTCACGACCTTCGACCTGCATTGCGTCTCGCATCCGGTGGATGCCGAACGGTGTGCCGAGGCGGAGAATTGCAGCATTCGTCCTGTGTGGTTGCTGTTGCAGCGTCGGATTGACGAGGTGCTGGAGAGTGTGCGCCTGAGCGATCTGTTGGTCGATGAGTCCACCGTGCGGGACCGCGTGGGGCTTCCGCCGCTCGCGCCCCGCGGCGCCCAATTGCCCGTCCTCCAGAGCTGACCCCTATGGCGTGGCTGGCGGAGTGGCGTCGTCAGCGCGTGCATCGCCAGCGGGCGGAGCACTACGTCCGGTCGCTCCCGGCGCACCCCGAGGCGGCCGAACTGGCGTGGGCCACGGGGCTGTGTGGGGAGCCGAGCCGAGCGCGCCGCGAACTGGGCTGGCTGCGCTGGGCCGTCAGTCGGCTGGTGGCGGAACGGGACGCGATGGATGACCGCACCGCCGCCGAGGTGGTGCGGGTGATGGAGCCGCTGGCGTCTGGTGGGGCCGATCCGGCGCCCGGTGATCCCGAGGGGTGGCAGAAGCGTTGGGCACAATACGCCGCCGCCGCCGGGCAACGCGGGACCGCTACCCGGCTACCGGATCGACTGGCTGCGGTGCTGCTGCAGGCCGTCGGCCATCCGGTGGCCCCGTCGCCCGTCGCTGGCCTGTCCGCTGAGTCGTTTGCCCGGGCGCGGGCCGTCGTCGAGCGCTATCGCGCCGAGTCGAATGCGGCGCTCCGGGAGGCCTTTGGGACGGTCTCGCT
>JBAXMW010000027.1:0-35883 GCA_037134115.1 Gemmatimonadaceae bacterium
TGATCCTGGGCGCCACCCATGGTGCCGACCCCACGATCGCCGGCCAATTCGCCAAAGGTCGTCCCATTCTCGAGTGCCCCGATATACCCAGCGAGATTCGTTCGGGTGGATAGCGCGGCTCGCCATTCGGGTGTTTCGGTAATGCCGCTCATCGCGGCGATCGCGAGCGTCAGCCCCACCGTGAGCGCACTGGAGCTCGACGCGCCCGCCGCGGGGGGCAGGTTGCTGGCCATCGCGATATCGAGCCCCACCACGCGATCCCCAAAGTTTTTCTGCAGCCGCCGCACCACCGTTCGCGGATAGACCGACCACTGCGGTGGCGGTTGCGTCCCCGGATACTTTGGCGGATCGAGTGGGATGTGCACCAACTCACGCCGACGCGAATCCCGCAACACGATCTGTCGGTCGGTGCGCGGTGCCACCACCATCACAATCCCACGCTCCACCGTGCACAGCAGCGACCGCCCCCCGGCATAGTCCACATGCTTGCCCAGCACTTCAATCCGTCCTGGGGCAATCCAGACGCGGCGACCGTCGCGCGAGACACCGGCGTCATCGAGCGCACGATGCGCATCGGCACGGAGGGTGCGATAGCGATCGAGCACCGCCGGCGAGAAGCCGGCGCCGTCGATCGGGGCCTGGACCAGCGGGACATCCAGCCCGGGAAAGTGGACAGCGGTCACAAACGGCACACCATCATGGCTGCGGGACCAGTGCCTGCAGCTTCGCCACGACGCCAGCGATATCGGTGCGATGCGACAAGTCGAGCACTGGGAGCGCCATCCGCTCGGCATGCACCGGGACGCCTTCGCGCAACGCCAGCGCCACCGCCTCCGGCAACTCATACTCGCCTCGCACGGACCGCGGCACCCGGGCACAGGCATCCACCAACGCCGGCGTGATCGTCCAGCAGTTCATCCCCACCCAGCGTGCCGCATCACTCGTCAGATCGAGCGACTCCCCGGGCTTCTCGATCACGCCACGGAGTGCCCCAGACGGTTCCACCGCCAGCACGGCAAAGGCGCGCACGCGCTCAGCGGTGATGTTGCCGTCCCGAACGAGCGCATCGCGGTCAAAGGCGATCGTGGCTGCCCCTGCGGCCTGTGCGAGCTGCTGCAGCGCCTCAGGCGGATAGTAGTTGTCCGCATTGAGCACGAGAAACGGGCGATCCCCCACCACGGCGGCGGCCGCCACCACGGCGTTGGCGGTGCCCAGCGGCTCGGCTTGGATGGCCCAGTGCAGACGGACACGCGTCGGTGGTGCCGTCGTGGTGAAGTGCTCACGGACGGCCGCATGCTCCGGCCCGATCACGAGCGCGACATCGGTGATGCCCGCGTCGGCGAGCGCACTCAGCACATAGTCAAGAAAGGGGCGCGCGCCGCCACGGCCGTCGGGGATGGGAATCATCCCTTTGAGCCCTTGATTGGCGGCGGCCGCCTGACCGGGATCGAGCACGGCGGCCGCATCGGCCCGCTGCATGCGCGATCCCAGCCCGCGGGCCAGGATCGCGGCCCACGTGACCGCCAACGGTCAGGAACCCGACGCGGGTGCGGTGGTCTTCCAGCCGCCGCGCGTGAAGTCCGGGAACTGCACCGGCGCACTCCCCTTCTTCATCGACTGCTCGCTGAGTGGGAACGGGACACTCCACGCCGCGGCATCGTAGACATCAAAGTCCGGGACGAGCCCTTCACGCAGGCACTGCACCAGACGGTACGCCATCACGAAGTCCATTCCGCCATGGCCACCGCTTTTCCGGGCAAGATCCCCCACGGCCTTCCAGAGGGGATGCTCGTACTGCTTGTTGAGCTGCTCGAGCGGCGTCCACTTCTCGCCGCCTTTCGCGCCGTCGATATACAGGCGCGGCGGATAATCGTTGAAGATCGCCTTGGAGCCCTGCAGGTTGTTGAGCCGCGAATAGGGGCGCGGGCTCACCACGTCATGCTGCAACAGAATCGTGCGACCACGCGCCGTCTTGATCAGCGACGAGTTCATGTCACCGGCCACGTAGCGTTCCTTCCACTTCGGGCTGTCCTTCGGCACATGCTGCTCGCGCCATTCCGTGAGACCGGCTTCACCCGAGGCCATGGACACCATGTACTCGAAGCGATCACCCCGGTGAATCCCCATGTACTGCGCAACCGGCCCGAGCCCATGCGTGGGATAAAAATTCGCATTGCGCTGCGTGTGCGGCACGCGCCGCCAGAGCCCCTCATCGCGATCCTCGAAGAGAATTTCGCGCAGGTCATGCAGATAGGCCGCTTCGCCATGCAACAGCGTGCCGAAGACCCCTTCCCGCACCATGCGCAGCACGGAGAGCTCGCTGTTGCCGTAGCAGCAATTCTCCATCATGAGGCAATGGCGCCGCGTCTGCTCTGACGTTTCCACCAGCTCCCAACAGTCTTCGATGCTGCTGGCGATTGGCACTTCGCTCGCGGCATGCTTCCCCGCCCGCATGGCGGCGAGCGCGACCGGCGTGTGGTACGGCCATGGGGTGGCCGTATACACGAAATCGATGTCGTTCCGCTGCACCAGGCGCTCGTAATCGCGTGGTCCATTGAAGAAGAGCGCAGGTTCCGGCTGTCCGGCCTTGGTCACCATGGCCGCGGCCTTCCGCACTTTCTCTTCCACCACATCGGCGAGGGCGGTGATCCGCACCCCTTCGATCGCGAGCAGCTCATTGAGCACCGAGCGGCCACGCAGGCCGGTCCCCACAATGGCAATACGCACCGTTTCATGCTTCTCAAACGGGACCCCCATCATGCGGCCGGCCTCTGGCCGTCCGGGATGCGCGAGATCGACGCGCCAGTCATCCGTGGCGGCCAGCAACCGCGCGGGGGTGACGGCCATCGCCGAGGCGGCGATCGCAGCGGCGGTGCCAGTGAGCAGTTCGCGGCGGGAGAGACGGTCAGTCATAATCAGGTCCCTGGCGTGATGCGGATCTCGGAGTGGTCGCCGACGTTGAGGGCGCCCTGCACCCCCTCCACGACCACGGAATCGCCCAGAAACGAATGATGGAGCGCGGCATGGGCAATGTGCGCGCGGTCGCCGATCACCGCGTCAGCAATCGTGGCATGCCGCACGACGCTGCCGGTGCCAATCGACACATTCGGCCCCACGGTCGCATGCTCGATCGTCACGCCGTCTTCGATGTATACCGGCTCGACGATCGTCGCGCCCTCACCAAGCACGGCCGGGCGACGGGCGCGCCCCTTCTCGAGCATGGTCCGGTTCGTATCGAGCAGCGTTTCCAGCTGCCCCGCATCGTACCACCCCTCGACATCGACCACCTTGATGCGGGCCCCGTGGTCGATCATGTACTGGAAGGCATCGGTGAGATACCACTCGCCTTTGTTGGGGGCCGTCGACAGAACATGCGCGATCCCCTCATAGAGCAGCTGCCAGTTCCGGATGTAATACAGGCCAATATTGGCACGCTTGGAAATCGGCTCGGAGGGCTTCTCGACAATCTTCGTCATGAAGCCATCGGCATCGGTGACCACCACGCCGAAGCGCTGATAGTCTTCGACTTCCTTGGTCCAGATGATGCCGTCGGCATCAAGATCCTTCGTGATACTCAGATCCGCGTCGAAAATGGTATCGACGAAGATGATGAGGACCGGCTGATCGACATACGGCTTCGCCAGCGCGACCGCTCCAGCGGTGCCATCCTGCACCTGCTGCTCAATAAAGACACTCGGCATGCTGTACGCGCTGCGCGCGTACGCCTCAACCTTGTCCTTGAGATGCCCGGTGATGTACACCACCTGCTCGACGTTCCCCAGCTTCTGCACATCGTCCATCACGTAGCTCATCACCGGTCGACCGGCGACCTTGAGCATGGGCTTGGGGACGAGATGGGTGTGGGGACGCAAACGCGTGCCCTTACCCGCCAACGGGATGATGACTTTCATGGGCGATCTCTGGTCAGGGGGCGCTGGTGCCTTCTCGTCCGTACCGGTCCTGCAGGCGCACAACATCATCGAGTTCCGGCGTGCTCGCTTCCAGCACGTCGCAATCGGTCACGGCTTCCATGTAGTGAATCGTGCCCGGAGTGATCCGAAAGCTCTGTCCGGTGGTGAGCCGCTGGTCCCGGAGTTCGGTGTCACCGGGCAATTGCACCCAGTACTTCATCTCCCCTTGGAGCAGATAGACCGTTTCGTCCTTCCGTTCGTGATACTGCACCGACAGCGCCTGCCCCGCGGTGATATGCAAAATCTTCCCGACGTAGCGATCGGTGTGGGCCCAAATGGTTTCATGGCCCCACGGCTTGGGCACATGGCGAACGTCAATACGACCACTCATGAGCAACACTCCTGGCGTGAATCGGTCATCCCCGCGGTGTACGCAGGGGCAACCGGTAATATGCTGCGGTGGGGCTGTCGGTGCTGCCGTGGGGATCGAGCCAGAGCGCATCAGGCACCGACGGCACGCGAATGGTGAGCGTCTCGGTGTCCTTGAGTGGATCCCCACGCACCACCGTCCATCCGGCCGCCGTGCGGACCCCAACGGGCATGGGGTGTCGGTAGCTCCCAGTCCGCTGCAACTGGACCGTGACCACCCAGCCGGTGCCGTCACGACGCACCGTCGGGGCGCGGAGCGCATAGTCGATCGTCCCGACCGCATTCACCCACTGTTCAAAGAACCACCCCAGCGGCCGCTTGCCGACGCGCTCTGCCGACCCTTGGAGCGCCCATCGATCCACGTGGCGAAACTGCCACCGTGTGTAGTAATCGCGCAGCATGCCCTGAAAGTCCTCTTCGCCGAGGACATCGTGCAGCGCCTGATACATGGCTTGGGCGCGCCCGTAGACCATGCTGTTGTAGACGCTGAATTGGGCAAAGAGATCACCGCGGAGACCAATGGGCTGCGCGATCCCGCCCATGACGTCACGGGCCTGTCGGGCGGCCGTGGTATCAAGCGAGGCCCGGAGCTTGGCCAGCGCACTATCGGCCGGCGCCATCGGGTCTCGGTCATTGGCCGTGGCGAGGCGTGCCGCCAACAGGACACGGACATCGCCGCGCTGCAACGCCGTCTGGTACGAGGTGAAGCCTTCGTCGAGCCATCCGGATTGCCATTCGTTATTGGCGAGGATCCCGAAGGTGAAGATGTGCCCGACTTCATGCAGGGTGAGGCCGAGGGAGGCCGAACCATTCTCGACCATCATGGGGAACTCGGTGCCGCCGCCGTCGATCCGCTTCACGATCGTGAGCTGCGGATACGGGTAATCGCCATAGAGCGCTTCCAGCCACTCGAGCGCGGTCAGGCCATACTGCACCGCCTTGCCCTGTTCCCACTGGGTTCTCGAAGTCTCCACGCAGCTCTTCACCGCGGCCTGCTCCGCCGCGGTCGGCGTCGTCGACCGCACGGTGGCGCGATAGCAGTCATCGTCGGCGTCGGCGCGATAGAGCACATGCACCGGCACGGTATCGAACGCCCGCACCCGGAAATCTCTCGACGGTGGCCGCACGTAGGTCGTCCCTTCGTAGCGGAAGCCCGGGGAGACGCTCCAGGCAAAGTGATGGACGTTCCGGGCAACGAAGCGCACGGCGCGATAGCCGGCGGGCACCGTGGCCGCTGGCGCCGACGGCAGGTCGCGATAGGCGGTGGCGTTCGTCACGGGGCGCGGGGTGCCGGGGAGCGCGACCCGCGCCCACCCTGGATCGCCGCTCACCGGGACGCCGGTCGCGCCAACGACCTGATCATTCGGCAGGACCAGCGTCACATCGAAGGTCCCAAATTCGCCGTAGAACTCCCCAGCGGGCACGAGCGCATTCGGATGCCATCCGGCGCGATCATACACCGCCACTTTCGGGAACCACTGTGAGAAATCGTAGGAGCGCCCGCGACGCCCCTGCCGACGCGCCACGGTCGACGGTCGTGCGGCCCACGCGAAGCCCACCTGGACCGAATCCCCGGCGCGCAGTGGCAGCGGTAACGTCAGGCGCACAACCGTGCTGTCCGGGGCGAGTGGATAGTCGGCGGTGACAGCGACCCCATTCACCGTCGGTGCCGCCGTAAAGCGCTCATAGGCGTAGTCCGGTTCGCCGAGCGACTGAAATCGGACACGCCCTTCTTTGGCATCGGTCGCGCTCCAGCGGGAGCCTGGGCTGAAGGCGTTCAGATGCTGGTGCACCCACACCTCGCGGAGCGTGTCGGGGCTCTTGTTCACGTAGCGCAGGGTGCCGGTCGCCCGGATTCCCTGCTGCCGTTCGTCGAGGGTGGCGACGATGGTGTAGTCCGCCCGCTGCTGCCAGTAGCCCGTGGTGTCACCACCGGCGGGAGTGGTGGGGGCGGAGATCGGGATGCGCGGCTGCACGGGCACGAGGGCCGGCGGCTGCGCGAGCAAGAGGGACGCGAGGAGGAGCACAGGAGAGACGGGAAGAGAGGCAACGACGGCCGACTACAGAAACTACGCGGCGCCCCCCCGATTGGACAAACGAAGAAGCGGGTGACCGGACCGCAACATGTCGTTGCTGGCCCCGCCACCCGCTTTCCCCTCGGCCACTGACGTTGCCGGTTTGTCCGACTTACCGCCCCATCTTGCTGCGGAGCGTCTGGAGCTTCCGGACCACGGACCCATCCATGACCGTATCCCCCATGCGCACCACGATGCCGCCGAGGATCGAGGGATCGACGGTGAGGTGCGGGACGACGGTCTTCCCCATCGCCTGCGACAGCTTCTCCGCGATCACCGTCCGTTCGTCATCGGCCGTCTCCCGGGCGACCGTGACACGCGCATGGACGATGCCATTGGAGGCATCGAGGAGCGACGCATATTCCGTCGCGATCTCGGGGATGAGCGTCTGCCGGCGATTGCGCACCAGCGCTTGCAGGAACTTCAGGAACAGCTGCGGGGCGCGATCGCCGAGGGCTCGCGAGAGCATCGCGACCTTGTTCGACGCGGGGATCCGCGGCGACTCGAGGAAGCGTTGCAGCGTCACGTCGCCGGCAATGGCGCCGGCGACCTCGTGCAGCAGCGTGCCCCAGCCGGCCGTGTCGTTCGCCGAGCGGGCGAGCGACAGCAGCGTGTCGGCATAGTTGCGGGCGACCGTGGAGCCCGCCAGCCCGGCCTGCATTAGCGGACGCCCTTGGCGCCGTCGAGCGACGTCAGGAAGCTTTCCACGATCGAGCGGTTGGCCGCGGCGTCAAGGTTGCGCTCGATGACACGGGAGGCGCCGGCGATCGCGAGATCGATCGCTTCGGTGCGCAGCGCCGCGATGGCGCTGGCCTTCTCGCTGTCGATGGCGCGACGGGCCTGCTCGATCATCTCTTCCTGCTGCGTCTTCGTCTGCGCCAACAGATCGTTGCGCATCTTTTCTGCCGTCGCGCGGGCGTCGGCGATGATCGCCTGCGCTTCGGTGCGCGACGCTTCGAGCTGTGCACGATGCTGCGCGAGCAGCTGCGCGGCTTCCGCCCGATCCTGCGCGGCGCCGGCGATCGCGGCCTCGAGCGCCTGCTCACGCGCCTCAACGGCGGCGAAGAGCGGCTTGAAGGCAAACTTCGACAGGAAGACGAGCAGGATGACAAAGATCACCAGCGTCCAGACCATCAACCCCGGGTTCGGGGCGAGGAGGTTCACCGGACCACCTTCCGCCTCAGACGCGAACGCCGGCGAGGCGGTCAACGTGAGGAGCGCACCCAGCAGGAGCGCCGACGGACGGCGCAACGAATGACCGATCATGGGAGAATCAAGAAAAGGAAGAACAGGGAGGCGGAGCGCCCGGTCGGACGCCCCGCCCGCACGATCCCTTAGAAGGTGATCTTGCCCTGGATCTGGAAGCCGATCACGACGCCGAACAGCGCGGCGCCTTCAACGAGGGCGGCCAGGATGAGCGCGGCCGTCTGGATCTTGCCCGCCGCTTCCGGCTGACGCGCCATGCCTTCCACCGCCGAGCCACCGATCTGACCGATGCCGATGCCGGCCCCGATCACGGCGCCGCCGGCCGCGATGCCCGCGCCGATCATCGCCAAGCCACGCGGATCCGACGCCGTCGCCGTCGCCGCCTGCAGCAACCCCATCACTTCGATCATGGAAAAACTCCGATACGTAGTCGTGAATGTCCCACGCTCCCTGCGCCAATCCCTGCGGATCGCGCGGCCCGTCCTTGAGCGATCGCTCAACGGGCGTCACCGGTCGCTCGACCGGCTACGGTGCCGAACCGACGGGAGCAGCGTCGGCCCGGTCCCACACAGTGCCTAACAGTGCCTAGTGGTGCGCTTCGCGGATCTGGCCGATGAAGACGCTGGCCAGCAACGTGAAGATGAACGCCTGCAAGAAGGAGACGAACAGTTCCAGCACGCTGATCGCGGTCGCCATGAGGACCGGCGCGCCCGTGATCGCCCAGCTCTGGAAGCTGAAGATCAGCCCAATGATGGCGAGGAGCACGATGTGCCCCGCCGTCATGTTGGCGAACAACCGGATCGCCAGCGCGAACGGCTTCGTGAGCTTGCCGACCATTTCGACCGGCGACATCACGAAGAACATGATGACGCGCATGACGAGCGGCAGCTCCTTGTTCCAGTAGAAGAGCGTGCTAAGGTAGCCGATGCCGTTGGCGCGCACCCCCGCGATCTCCACCACGATGAACGTGATGATCGCCAGCGTCGCCGTCACGGAGATGTTCCCCGTCGCCGTGGAGCCCCAGGGAATCAGCCCCAGCAGATTGCAGCAGAGAATGAAGAAGAAGAGCGTGAGACCGAAGGGCACGAAGGCCTCGCCATGATGGCCGACATTCGGCAGCACCACTTCGTTGCGGAGATAGAGCGCCATCGCTTCCACGCCGCCGGCGAAGCCGCGCGAATGGCCCTGCGTCGCATGCTGCTTCCGGCTGGCCGACGCCGCCGTCATGAGCAGCAGCCCCGCCATCGTGGCCGCGACCAGCATGAAGACCACATGCTTGGTCGGCGACAGATCGAGTTCGACGCCACCAATGTGCACCGGCGCGAAGGTCGGCAGTTCGACCTCCTTCGTCAGCTCCGCATTCGGCCACGGCAGCTCGAGGTGCCGGCTATCCGTGATGTGCGGCGTGATAAAGTCGACCGGCCCCTTGGGGGCGGCATGCTCCTGAGCCATGACGGCAGTCGGCGCGAACCCCAGCGCCAGCACCAGCCCAACGACAGACCACAACGAACGGCGCATCCCGAGCTTCCGGATCAAACGTTCAAGAAGAGCGGCTCAAGCAACGTCGAGCCGAAGAAAAAGGCGACCAACGAAAGCAACGCCGGACCCGGCACCAACCCTAACGCCGGAATCCCGAGAAAAGCCCATCCTGCCACCACGGCGAAGCGGAGCAACACGCCGATCCCCCACCCCGCGATGACCTGCTGACGGGCAACCAGTCGGGCAATGGCGAACGTCAGCACCTGCACGCCCACCGCCAGCACCGCCCCCGCCTGAATCGCGCGCCCGGAGGCCGCGTCCGTCCAGACGAGACGGCTCAGCCCGACCGCCAACAGGGTGACCAGCAGCGCCTGCGCCAGCGTGAACAGCAACAGCCCGCGCCCGATCGATGGCGTGGTCGTCGTCATGATTGCCGCATAATCCGTCGAACCCCCAGGACGAACGACCCACCACCCCCGACGAAGACCCCGACCAGCAGCCCCACCGGCGCGGTGTGAAAACGGGCGTCGACCCAATTGCCCGCATACACGAAACAGAGCAGCGCCACCACGAACTGCATCCCCAGCCCAGCCAGCGCCCAGGGCGAGACCTCCCGCGGCGGCGAGGCCCCACGGTCCGCATCCTTGCGCGCGTCGGTCATTCCGGGCGGAAACTAGACGCTTGTGAAATTTTTCGCAAGCGAGCCGCTGACCGGAAACCGTACAAAAACCGGCACCCGCCCCGCACCCCCAAAGCGCTGGCCGGACCGTCACTTAGGGGCATTTGCGTGGCCGAAAATTCTGCTTGACAGATCTGTGACCAGTTTATAACATAGCCGAGGACAGAAGTGTGACCATCGATCGCCCAAGTTCATGCCAGATCAGCGCGTAAGAACTCCACAATCGAGTCACCGACCCCATCCAGCCGCCTGATGCATCTCCGCATCATTGCCCCGGCCCTCGCGGCCGCCGCCCTGCTCTACGCCTGCGGACCTCGCCCCTCCGCGCAGGTCGCCTCGGCCCGCCCCCGCACCACCGTCGATCAAGGGGTCACGTCGCACATCATGGTCGACACGACGCGTGGGGATGTCCGGTTCGTCATTGAAGTCGCGAACGACAGCCGCAAAGGCGTCGAGCTCGACTTCCCCGATGGCCAGACGCACGATTTCATCGTCATCGATCACACGGGCCGCGAAGTGTGGCGCTGGAGCGCCGGCCGCCTCTTCACGCAAGGGATGCAGAACCGCATGCTCGAGGCGCACTCCGCCGTCACCTTCGCGGAGCGGTGGCATCCGCCCACCAAGGGGCACTATACCGTTGTCGCCCAACTCCACAGCGACAACTATCCGGTGCGGCAGCGCGTGGAGTTCGCGCTCGAGTAGCACCGCCACAAGGCTGGCGGAACGGCGCAAAGAGTGCGTTCATTCGGCGGGGGCGACAGTGCGTCGCCCCATCTCCTTTTCCTGCCTGAGCGCCTGTGACTGCGTCTGCCGATTCCTCTGACCTGCAACTGCTCGATCGCCTCGCCGTTGCGCGACGCGCCCTCTCCACGGAAATCGGGAAGCGCATCATTGGCCAGACGGCCGTGGTCGATGACCTCGTGGCCGCACTCCTCGCGGGTGGACACGCGGTACTTGTTGGGGTGCCGGGGCTCGCGAAGACGCTGCTCGTGCAAACGGTCGCGCAAGCGCTCGATCTCACCTTCTCGCGCGTGCAGTTCACCCCCGACTTGATGCCCAGTGACATCACGGGCACCGAGTTGATGGAAGAAGAGCCGGGCACTGGCAAGCGGGCCTTCCGCTTTGCCCCTGGGCCGGTGTTCGCCAACATGGTCCTGGCCGACGAAATCAACCGAGCCCCACCGAAGACGCAGGCCGCCTTGCTGCAGGCGATGCAGGAACGCACGGTGACGGTGGCGGGGAAGACGTACGATCTGCCGCGCCCGTTCTTTGTGCTCGCCACGCAGAACCCGATCGAACAGGAAGGCACGTATCCGTTGCCGGAAGCGCAGCTCGATCGCTTCATGTTCGAACTCAAGGTCGGCTATCCCACGCGTGAAGAAGAACAACAAATCGTGACCGCCACCACCGGCGATTCGCAAGGCGCGATCACGCCCGTGCTGGGTGCCGCCGAGCTGTTGCAGCTGCAGCGGTTGGTGCGCCGGTTGCCCGCCCCGCCGAGTCTCGTGGAGTACGCGGTGCGGCTCGCGCGTAGCACGCGCCCGGACACCGAAGAGGCCACGGCGAAGGTGAAGAAGTACGTGAGCTGGGGCGCCGGGCCGCGCGCCTCGCAGTATCTAGTGCTCGGGGCCAAAGCGCGGGCTGCGATGGACGGGCGGGCCATGCCCGATCTTGATGACGTGCGACTGGTCGCGCCGGCGGTCCTCCGGCATCGGCTCGTTGTGAATTTCCAGGCCGAGGCCGATGGCGTGGCCATTGAGGAGTTGATCGACCTGCCGCGCTGACGCGGCAAAATGACGCTCGCGTGACGCTTGAAACGAGATTGGGTGCAGCTCATCGCCTGAGAGACCTGCCGTGTCCCTGACCCTCGTAACGACCGCCACGCCCCCGCACGCCTCCCGATCGATCACCCCGGCGGCCTCCTCGGCCGCACCGTGGCCGATCGTGGACGGCGAGGGGCGTCCCTATATCCGACCGCAGACGCTGGGGAGCACCGCGATCCTGATCGGGGCGCACCCGCTCACGTTGGCGTCGGAGACGCTGTTTGCGCTCTTGGTGCGCATGGTCGCCACCCCCGGACAGCGGGTGGCGTCCGAGCAGCTTCGCACCATGCTCTGGCCGGATCAAGCCGAAGCGCGCCAGCGGGCCAATTTGCGTCAGGCGCTCTACAAGCTGCGGCAGATGGGGGTCCGGATCGCGCTCGAGGGCGATCGGGTGTCTCTCGATCCCACGCAGCTGTGCGCGACCTTTGCCATGGTCCGTACGCGCGAGGCCTTCGAACGGGACGTGGTGGGTGGCACGGAGCCCTTTGGCCCGTACCTCGCCACCTTCCGGCCCGCGCAACCCGATTTGGCGGAGTGGGTCGAACAGGAGCGCGATCGAGTGCACGCCGAAGTGCGGCGCGTGCTGGTGGAGCGGCTGCGGGAGCGGCGGGAACGGGTGGACTGGACCGGGTCAACGCGCGTCGCGCGGTGGCTCCTGGAGTTCGACACGTTAAACGAGGAGGCCACGCTCACGCTGGCGGAATCGCTCGCCGTCTCCGGCGCGAAAACCGAGGCCGTGGCGCTGCTCGATCAGTATCTCCAGGAAGTCGGGAGCTCAGCGGTGGAGCTTCGTGTGCAAGCGTCGTTGCTCCGGCGCCGCATTGTGGAACCGGTCGCGCGCACACGCGTCGCCACGGTCCCGGCCGACCGACATTTCGTTGGGCGTGAGGAGGAAGTCGCCACGCTCATGCGAGCGGTTCGGCAGACCAAATGGCGGCAGGGGTCGGCCACGTTGGTGTATGGTCCGCCTGGGATGGGAAAGAGCCGCTTGCTGCAAGCGGTGACGTCGCAGGCCGCGATCGAGGGGGTTCGGGTCGCGCAGGCGTCTTGCCGGGAGAGTGATTTAGAGCGACCGCTGTCGGTGTTTCTGGATTGGGTGCCAGAGCTCATTCAGTGGCCGGGCGCGTTGGGGTGCGATCCGGGGAGTCTTGCGGCCGTGCAACGGCTGGTACCGATCGCGGCGGCGCCGCGCACGGAGGCGAGTGAACAGGGGCCCCGGGCCCCGCTGCGTCGCGCGCTGATTGACTTGCTGACGGCGATCGCGGACGAGAAGCCCGTGCTGCTTGTGGTGGAGGACGCGCACTGGATTGATCAGGCCTCGTGGGAGGTGCTGGCGGATCTCATTGAAGGGATGTCCGGGCATGCGCTGTGCCTGATTCTGACCTCCCGCTATGCGCATCCTCGGCCGCAGCGGCCGCAACGTGCGCCGCTGCCGATGCAGGTGATGCCGCTTCCGGAGCTGTCCGCGGAGGCCTGTCATACGCTGACCGTGGCGATGAGCCAGGATCTCGCCACGGAGGTGGATCGGGAGCTCGATCTGTGGTTTTGTCAGGCGAGTGAGGGGAACCCGCTCTTTCTGCGGTCGCTGATCAACCACTGGGCGGAGACGGGGGCCGCGGGCGGTGTGCCGCCGACCCTGCAGGGGATTATTGAGCAGCGGCTCCTCGCCCTGCCGGCGGAAGCGTTGCGAGTGTTAAAGACGGCGGTGCTGTTGCAGCGGTGGGCGACACCGAACCGCATCATGCACACCTTGGCGCTTCGTCCGAACGAGTTGCTCGACAGTATGGATCATCTCGAGCGGACGGGGATTGTGGTGGGGGCGAACGGAGTGGTAGTGCAGGTGCACGATCTGGTCGCGCGCGGCGTCCTGGACCGGCTGTCCGCGTTGGAGCGGAGCACGTTGTATCAGTGCACGGCGACCGTGCTGCTGCGTGATGCGCATGCGGCGTCGCAGCCGGACGAGGAGCTGATCGCGGAAGCGCTGGAGCATTTAGCGCAGGCGAGTGATCCCGCGCGACTGGCGTCGGAGACGCTTCACTTCGCGCCGCAGATCGCGAACTTCCGCGAGCCGTATGCCGGCCTGCGGCTGGTGGAGCGGGCGCAGGGACGCGCGTCCAGTGAGGAGCGGGAGGGGTTGGCGTGGGTCATTGCTCGGCTCCGGAATCTCCTAGGCGAGCATGAACTCTCGTACAAGTTGGCGTTACCACAGCGGTGGGATCCCTCGGACACTGGTACGCACACACAAGAGAATGCGGAGATAACAACAGAGGCTATCTCGGCAACCTACGGTGCAGATAGCGAAAATAGGACAGCTTCATTTATCGAGGTTCTTAAATCGATTGCCGCCTCACCGCTTGTAACAATGGGGGCAAGGCGCCAAGCAGCGATGCGATGTTCAATACTTGCCTATTCCGACGGTATAACTGCGGATCTTGAATTCGCGTTCAATGCCGTCTGCGGGAGCCTCGAAGAAGCGGAGCGGGATCTTGAATGTGGATCACTTTGGATGATCTACCATTCGACGTCTGGCGTTCGTGAACTAGCCATGCGCATCGGCACAAAGTGGTGCCAACATGCACTAACCGTCGAAGCTTCGATTTCAAGCTATTTTGCTGCAGCGCGAGCAGGAACGTGTTTAACAAACGTGGCGACGTCTGATGAGCACATTACCGCCTTTCTGAAGGCATTCGAAATAGCGCAGAAACTTCGAGCGCCTCACAACATGATGGTTTCTGCATTTCGTATTGCTCATGCGTATTTAAATAAGGGGGATGACGAATCGTTTAA
The DNA here is from genome assembly GCA_037134115.1 of Gemmatimonadaceae bacterium. GTDB lineage: Bacteria > Gemmatimonadota > Gemmatimonadetes > Gemmatimonadales > Gemmatimonadaceae > Gemmatimonas. The sequence continues at coordinate 14,390 of JBAXMW010000027.1, forward strand.
TTTGTGGGTATCAATAGCAGTGGAAATCCACGAAATGTCACCAAGTAATACTCTATCAGCCCTGATGCACGCCTTGATTTGCCGCCAAGCAATCGGGCGCGGATTACGCGAGTCGGCTTTCATGCATCTCGAAGCATTTACGAAATACGGCAGCCATTCAACGATACAGGATCGTCGCTACCTCTTATGCTTGCGCGGAGCGATTGAATTAATCCAGGAAGACTGGCTCCCTGATGATGATTTCCTTAATGAGACCATAAGCCTCACTAGGCGTTTAGCGCGTTTTCCGCTGTCCGATTATGCCTCGAGCGTGGCTGCTCAGCTTCTGCATCGGGCAGGGAAAGCGGCCGAGGCAAAGGAGATGCTTGTTCACTACCTCACGAGCGAACGAAGAGAAGCACGGTCGCCGAGCGCATACCTTCAGGAGAGCTGCCGATTGATCGGGTTGGATCCAGCGCTATATATGCGACCAGCGCACTCTTAGCTGGCGATCTGCGCAGCTGGGGCGGTTACGCTTGCGGCGGCCGGAGCGGCGGGCTGCACCTCGAGCTTTCGGTTGGGCAACCGCAGCAAGGACGGCGTGGAGAGCTCGGCGGTGAGCGAAGCGTCCTTCTGGAAGAGCAGCGAGTAATAGGGGCTATTGATCAGCGCATCGCAGATCTCTGGATCGAACTGCTTCCCGCGCTGCTTCACCAATTCGGCCCGGACATCAGCCTCGGTCATAGCCGGCCGATAGGGGCGATCGGTGGTCATTGCGTCGATGGTGTCGGCAAAAGTGATGATGCGCGCACCTAACGGGATATCCTTTCCGGCGATCTTGTCCGGATAGCCTGCGCCGTCCCACCGTTCATGGTGGTGACGAATTGCGGGCAGAACATCTTCCAGGTCTGCGACCCCCTGCACGTACTCCACGCTCTTGATCGGGTGAAGCTCCATCACCGACCGTTCCTCCGGCGTAAGCGGCCCATTCTTGCGCAGCAGCACTGTAAAGATTTCGTGGATCTTCCCCACGTCATGCAACATGGCCGCAATACGGACCCGTTCCACCTGCCGCTTAGGCAGCTTGAGCATCTTCGCCGCGATGATCTCCGAACTGCGAGCGACCCGCTGCGAGTGTCCAGAGGTGTAGGGATCCCGCATATCAACCGAGTTCACCAGCACCGTGAGCAGCTCATGGTTGTATCGCTGAAGCTTGAAGGTGGCCGCGTTTAGTTGGCGGAGCCCAAAAAGCATAAAAGCGATGAAACCTGCTCCAATGTATCCAAAATGTACGTACACCAATGCGAATGCATGCACCCAAGGCACAGACATCGCGTAACTGAGCAATGACCCCCGCACGTGACCTTGGAGATTTCCCCACAAGGGCTTCTTTTCGGCCAGCGAAACAACGGACGAAACCGCAACAGTGTTCACAAACAGACAAGCGATCGTTGCACCCGCTTCTGGAAGCAATCGCAGAGCTTGGTCTTTTTGTAGAGACACGCCACCGAAATACCGGTACGCTAGAATCGCCATCACCGTGGCGAGTATCTGTTGGGAAATGTTAAAAATTCTTTTGATTGGAGCAATTTTTTTCGCACTGCCGTCAGTTGCAAGCAAAGCAAGCGCCATCAAAACGGCCGTCGGCCAAGCTGGGTACAACGTGACCGCCACAAGGATTGGCGCAAGACTCGCTGCTGCTCTTGCTGTTCCCGAAACAGCAGCATACGAAAAATGATTTGCAAGACCGAACAGCACTGCAAAGCACACGGGACCGCCCAACAAAGCGGTGTCAATACCCGGTCCGACCAGAACATTTGCAGCTAAAGCTGCAATTGCGCAGGCCGTGACCAGAGCTACAAAGGCTTGAACGCGTGTACTCATATTTCCGTTACTGCCCCCGAGCAGTCCAGCTATGTCGTTAGTTCCACTTGAGCATGTCGACTGACAAGAAATGCGAGCACTTCGACATCAGGAACCAGAACATGGTCATGTTGCGTCACCTCCCATCGGGTGAGTCACGTCGTTCCGCTCGGAACTGGACGCGCTATCGAGGTTGGCTCCGCTCAACTACTGACCTGCCCGCTCTCCTCCGCTCTGCTCTGTCGGACTGTCGGGGGACGTATTCGTAGTCGTCTGTTTGCGACGAAAAAGGTGGGACCGCAGGGAACCGGCGCGCGCCGGAGGCGCTGCGGTTAACTGTCGAACTGCAACCAACGGTTGGTGGCATCGAGCACCGCCAGAACGGCGCTCGTTTCCAAACTCTCCCGCACTTCGCTGCTGCCGGTCAACACGGACGTCTCACGCCCGGCCCGCCCCAGCACGCTCACGAAGACAAATTCCCGTTCAAAAGCCTCCACCACCGTCGTCCCTTCCAGCGCCACGCTCCGGGTCACCCCAGGGGTCGCCTTCACAGCTTCGGTAATGGCGGCCACCGACGCGCGCGCCGCCAATTCCAGCCGCGCCCGCTCACTCTCCGGCCCTTCCGCCTCCCCCACAAACTCCTGCCCATCACGGCGCAGAATCACTCGGCACGAGGTCCCACGCGTCCGGGAACGCCGCACCTCCACATCTTCGAACAACAGCCCACGCGTCGGTACCGCCCCGGTCGCCGGAGCGCTCGCTACCTCAGCAATGGACGAAGGGGGCGCAGCCGACGTCACAGCCGCCGGGCCCACCGGCTGCGCCGGCACGTACTCTGGGGACGCCACCCCAGGGATCGCCCCCGCCGGCACCGCACGCGCCCGCCCATCCGCCGCCCGCACCGGATCCATGGACTGCGCGATGCTCACCTTGCGGTGGTTGATCCGCAGCCCGAGCTGCGCCATCAGCGCGCTCTCAATGTTCCGGACCATATGCTTGGCCGCGACCTCATCGGTCGTCAGGACATGGATCTCCTCAATCCCCCCGGTATCCGACGGGACGATCCGAACCGACAACACGCCCGGCAGCGTGGCAATGAGCTCCTCAGCGCGACGGAGCGGCAGCACACTGCCAGCGATAGGACCCGAGGAAACCGGAAGAGCTGGCGGGTTCATACCGTAGGGGACGGAGATGGACGAGGACACGATGCGACAATATGACGCTACTCAGTGCGTAAATTGTCGTGTTCGTCTGTCAATATGTGGACAAGCATGTGGATAGGCAAGCGCAAATAGCGCCCAAGACATTATGTGCCAACAACGTAACAGCGTGGACCTCAACCTCTCTCTAATCCGGGTTTTCCACAGAGTTATCCACAAACTCCCCCATCCCGAGCTCCTGTTCGTAGTCCCGGAGCTTGCGGTAGAGCGTCCGCTCCCCGATCCCAAGCCGGTCGGCCGCCTTCCGACGGTTCCCGCCGCACTCCCGGAGCGCCGCCAGGATCGCCACCCGCTCGATGTCGGCCATGGTCATCTCCGGACTGAGCGTGATCACGGTCGGCGGGACGACCTGATCCCGGGGCTCGATCCCCCGCACCAAGCCACCCCCCGGCATGGCGACCACCCCACCGGCCGGCACCGCCGACACCTCGCCGTACGCCGTGGGCACGGTCCGGACCTCCCCCACCCAACCGGCCGGCGCGCCACCGCGCCCCTCCACGTCCATCCGACGGCGGAGCTCCTCCACCTGCAGCTTGAGCTCCACCAAGGAGCGCACAATGAACTCCAGCTCGCGCCCCTGCGCCCGCTCCCCCTCGCGCAGCACGGGCCCGACATGCACCGGCAGCAGGCGCCGACCGCCGCCATCCCGGATCGCCCGCGGAATGTCCTCCGCCCCGATCTCCCGCCCCGGCGCCAGCACCACCATGCTCTCCACGAGATTCCGGAGCTCGCGCACATTCCCCGGCCACGGATATTCCACCAGCAGCGCCATCGCGTCGGCGCTGATGCCGTGGAACGGCCGGTCGTGCTGCCGCGAAAACTCCGAGACAAACCGCCGCACCAGCAACGGAATGTCATCGCGCCGCTCCCGGAGCGGCGGCAGGTAAATGCGCAGGACGTTCAGCCGGTAGTACAGGTCGGCCCGGAAGCCCCCCTCTTCGACATGCTCGCGCAACGGCCGGTTCGTCGCCGCCACCACGCGCACATCCACCGGAATGGGCTGCCCGCTCCCGACCCGCGTCACTTCGCGCTCCTCGAGCACCCGCAGCAGCTTCACCTGCGTACTCGATGGCACCTCACCGATCTCGTCGAGAAACAGCGTCCCGGTATCGGCGAGCTCAAAGCGCCCCAGCCGCCGCTCCGCTGCCCCAGTGAACGCCCCTTTCTCATGCCCAAAGAGCTCGCTCTCGAGCAGCGTCTCGGGCAACGCGCCGACATTCACGGCAATAAACGGTTTGCCGCGCCGAGGGCTCAGCTTGTGAATGGCCCGCGCCACGAGCTCCTTCCCGGTGCCACTTTCCCCCTCGATCAGCACCGTACTCGAGACGGGCGCGATCTGCTCGATCTTCACCAGCACTTCGCGAATCGGCTCCGACTCGCCCACGAGGCCGGTGAGTTCGGCGAGATACTGCCGCTCCAGCCGCCGCCGGATTCCGTCGACGACGTCCTCGATCACCACCGGCTTCGACCACGTCTCCGCATAGCCAACGTCCCGCAACCGCTCTTGCAGCAGCGGGTCGCTGACATCGGTAAAGCCAACGACCGGCAATCCGTCCCAGAGCGCCTGCCGCACGAGCGCGACATTGGCGGAATCCATGAGCGCGCCAGTCAGCACCAAGAGATCGGGGGCCGCCCGACGCAAATCGCCCCGGACATCGTCCATGGGCGAAATGGTCACGGTGCGAAAGCCGAGCGCTTCCAGTGCCGCATTGAGGCGCACGGCGGGTTCCACATCGCTCAGCAAAATCGCGACGACTCCCAAGGAGTCGTCGCCCGCGCCTCGGCGCGCTGGCACCGGGCGTGGTCGTGTGGTCATGCCTTCGCGGGTCGCTTGTAGAACGGCAGCTTGACGACGCGCGCCGCCACCATCTTGCCGCGGATATCGATCGCAAAGGTGGTCCCCACCACCGCCGCGGCAGCCGGGAGGTAGCAGGTGCCGACCGGAATCCCCAGCGTCGGACTCATCGTGCCACTGCAGACGGTGCCAAAGGGCACGCCGCCATAGCTGACGCCATAGCCATGCCGCGGAATTGCGCGCTCATCAATGGTGAAACCCACGAGGCGACGATCGGTGCCACCGGTGTGCTGCCGCGTGAGCACGTCCCGACCCAGGAACGGTTCGCTCTTGGCGAGCTTCACGATCCAGCCGAGTCCCGCTTCGATGGGGGTGGTCTGGTCGTCGAGCTCATGCCCGTAGAGGCAGAGCCCCGCTTCCAGACGCAACGAGTCGCGCGCCCCCAGCCCGGTCGGCGTCACCTGGCCGGTCGCCATGCAGGCGTCCCAGAGCGCGCCAGCAGCGGCGGCATCGACATAGAGCTCGAAGCCATCTTCGCCGGTGTAGCCGGTGCGCGAGATGGTGCAGAAGTGGCCCGCCACCTCACCCACGGCAAAGCGATAGTACTTGATGTCGCTGAGCGGCACGCTGGTGAGCGACTGCACGATCGCGGCGGCCGTCGGCCCCTGCAGCGCCAGCAGCGCCGTGCTGTCGCTGATGTCGGTGAGCGTGCAATCAAAGCCCTCGAGATGCGCTTGCAGATGCGCGAGGTCCTTCGCGCGGTTGCTGGCGTTGATCACGAGGATCAGGAACTCGGGATAGCGGTAGACGAGCAGGTCGTCGACAATCGTCCCGTCGGCCCGCAGCAGCGTGGAATACTGGATCTGCCCAACGGCCAACGCGGCCACATCGTTGCTGGTGACCGCGTTCACGAAGCGGATCGCGTCGGGCCCCTTCACGATGACCTCGCCCATGTGCGACACGTCAAACATGCCGCACCCTTCGCGGACGGCCTTATGCTCGGCCGTGATCCCGGTGGGGTACTGCACCGGCATTTCGTAGCCGGCGAAAGGGACGATCTTGGCGCCGAGGGCGACATGACGATCGTACAGCGGCGTGCGGTGCAGGACGCCGGATTCCATGGCTGTCATCGGGAACGGAAGGAGTGAGTCGGATTGCGCAGCGCAACCCGGGAAACATGTCAGAGGGTTTCGAGCGCCGCCATCACCGCGGCGGCATGGCCGGCGGGCTTGACCTTCTCGAAGAGCTGCCGGATCTGGCCGTTGGCATCGATCAGGACCGTCGTCCGCTCCACCCCCATGTACTTGCGACCGTACATGGACTTCTCCTTCCAGACGCCATAGGCGGTGCAAATGGCCTGGTCGGTATCGGCCAGCAGCGTGAAGGGGAGCTCGTACTTGGCCTTGAACTTGGCGTGCGACTTGACCGGGTCCGGGCTCACGCCAAGGATCACGGCCTTCCCCTGCTGAAAGCGGGGAAAGAGATCCCGGAACTCACAGGCTTCGGTCGTGCAGCCGGAGGTGTCGTCCTTCGGATAGAAATAGAGCACGACCGGGGTGCCCCGGAGGCTGCTCAGGGTGAGCGTCTCGCCGGTATCGGTGAGGACGCTGAAATCAGGGGCAGCTGTGCCAACGGCGGGAATGGACATCGCGATCGGAAGAATGACGGGTGAAGGCCGTGGTCCAGCGCACCGGTCTCGCCCGGGCACCTGGCCGGTTCAGGCCGCGGTCCCGTCGAGCGTCTCGTGCCCCATCAGGACGGCCATGATGGCTTTCTGAATATGCAGGCGGTTTTCGGCCTGGTCCCACACCTGACTCTGTGGGCCATCGATCACCTCGGCCGACACTTCCTCGCCGCGGTGGGCGGGGAGGCAGTGCAGGAAGATGGCGTCGCGGGACGCGCGGGCCATGAGCGCCGCGTCCACCTGATAGCCAGCAAACGCCTGCTCCCGGAGCCGTTGTTCCTGCTCTTGGCCCATCGAGGCCCAGACGTCGGTGGTCACGACATCGGCGCCGTCGACGGCGGCCTGCGGGTCACGGAGGAGCTCGATATCAGCGCCGGCGGCACGCGCGAGGAAGTCCGGATCGGGATCGTACCCTTCGGGACAGGCCATCCGGAGCCGGAAGCCGAGGAGTGCGGCGGCTTCGATCCACGAGTTGGCCATGTTGTTGCCATCGCCGATCCAGGCGACGGTCCGACCGCGCACCTCCCCCAGATGCTGCCGCATGGTGAGGACGTCGGCGAGGATCTGACAGGGGTGCGAGAGGTCGGTCAGCCCATTGATCACCGGCACCGTTGCTGCCTGCGCCAGCGCCTCGACCTCCGCGTGGGCGAAGGTGCGGATCATGATGCCATCGACGTACCGCGACAGCACCCGGGCGGTGTCTTCAATGGGCTCGCCGCGGCCGATCTGCACGTCACGCGGCGACAGGAAGTGGGCGGTCGCCCCCAGCTGCGTCGCCCCGACCTCGAAGGAGACGCGCGTCCGCGTGGAGGACTTCATAAAGATCATGGCCAGCGCCATGCCCGCCAGCGGCTTCGCCGTGTAGGCGCGCGCGCGCATCCGCTCGGCCAAGGCGCAGAGGGCCAGCGTCTCGGTGGCCGAGAAGTCGCGGATATTGAGAAAATCGCGATGGTCGCGCACGGGGCGAATCACCAGAGGAGACGGACCGCGAACCGGGGCCCGTCGGGCCTCGCGCTCGCTGGGACAGCAGCCGCGGGAAGGGTGCAAATCTATGCAGACTGGCTGCATACAGGCACCCCGGGCGGTACATTCGCGCATGCCTCGCCCGGACCCCTCGCTGACGGCCCCTGTGGCCCCCCAGACGCTCACCACACAGCAGCGTCTCCGCTCCATTGTGGGCGGCTCCATCGGCAACCTGGTGGAGTGGTACGACTGGTACGTCTACTCGGCCTTTTCGCTCTACTTCGCGAAGGCGTTCTTCCCGCCCGCGAGCCAGACGGCGCAGCTGTTGAACACGGCGGCGGTGTTTGCGGTCGGTTTCTTCATGCGGCCGGTGGGCGGATGGCTGCTGGGACGCTACGCCGACAAGCATGGACGACGAGCGGCGTTGAGTGCCTCCGTGCTGCTGATGTGCGGCGGTTCGCTGCTGATTGCCTGCGCGCCGACGTATGCGTCGGCTGGGGTACTGTCGCCGGTGCTGCTGGTGCTGGCGCGGTTGCTGCAGGGGATCAGCGTGGGCGGTGAGTATGGCGCGAGCGCGACGTATCTGAGCGAGATGGCGGGGACCGGCCGTCGCGGGTTTTGGTCGAGCTTTCAGTATGTCACGCTGATTGGCGGCCAGCTGTTGGCGCTGGCGGTGTTGTTGGTGCTGCAGCGCTATCTGGCCCCGGAGGCGCTTGATGCGTGGGGATGGCGCGTCCCCTTCCTGATTGGGGCGGCGTGCGCGGTGGTGGCGCTTCGCATGCGGTCAAGCTTGATGGAATCGCATGACTTTCATGCGGCGAAGCAGGCGGAGGCCACGCAGCTCACCGGATGGGCGGCGTTGCGTGCCCACCCGCGGGCGGTGGCGACGGTGGTGGGGCTGACCGCTGGGGGAACGGTGGCGTTCTACACCTTCACGACCTACGCGCAGAAGTTTCTCGTGAACACGGCGGGGTTCAGCAAGACCGACGCGACGTTCATTTCGGCGATGTCGCTCATGCTGTTCACGGTGATTCAGCCAATGGTCGGAGCACTCTCCGATCGCGTTGGGCGCCGTCCGGTCCTGATGTCGTTCGCGGTCTTGGCAACGTTTGGCACCATTCCCGTGATGCGCGCACTCGCGGCATCGCGCACGGTGTCGGAGGCACTGGGGCTGCTCTGTCTCGCGCTCGTGGCCATCAGTGGCTACACGTCGATTAACGCCGTCGTGAAGGCGGAGCTCTTTCCAGCCGGCATGCGCGCCCTGGGCGTGGGATTTCCGTACGCGGTGGCGGTGTCGCTCTTTGGGGGCACGGCCGAATATGTGGCGCTCTGGTTCAAGCAGGCCGGGCATGAAGAGTGGTTCTACGCGTACGTGACGGCCTGTGCGCTGGCGAGTCTCGTGGTGTATTGGCTGATGCCGGAGACGCGCACGCGCCTGGACGAGGACACCGCCACGGAGGCCGTCGCATGATGCCGATTACGTACGCCGATGTCTGTGCCGCGCGCGAACGGATCGCCGCGCATCTGTCGCCGTCACCGGCCATGCATTACCCGTTGCTCGACGCGCTGGTGGGGCACGGTGTGACGGTGTGGGTGAAGCATGAAAATCATCTCCCGATCAATTCGTTCAAGGTGCGCAATGCGACATCAGCGCTGACGGCGCTGTTGGCGCGCGACCCGGCGGCCGCAGCGCGTGGCGTGATCGCGGCGTCGACAGGAAACCATGGGCAAGGGCTCGCGTGGGCTGGGGCACGCCTTGGGGTGCCGGTCACGATTTGTGTCCCCGTGGGGAACAACCCGGAGAAGAGCGCCGTCATTCAATCGTATGGCGCGCGGCTGATTGAGGTGGGCGACAGCTACGATGGTGCGATTGCGGCCTGTGGGGAGATGGCGGAGCGCGAGGGGCTGACCTTGGTGCACTCCACCAATCATCTCGACGTGATGGCGGGCGCAGGCACGATGACGGCCGAGTTCCTCGAGCAGGTCCCGCAGCTCGATGCGGTGATCATGGCGCTGGGGGGCGGCTCACAGTGTGTGGGAGCAATCGCGGTGCGCGATGCGGTGCGTCCGTCGCTGGCGGTCTATGCCGTGCAAAGTGCAGGGGCGACGGCGCAGCATGATGCGTGGCGCGACGGCACCGCGCGGCAGGGGGCCCCGGTAAAGACCTTCGCCGAAGGGATCGCGACGGGCGCGACGTACACGATGACGCAGGACGCGCTCCGTGCGGGGCTCACCGATTTCGTGCTGGTGAGTGAAGACGCGTTGGCGCAGGGGGTGCGTGACCTGCTGCGGTTCACGCACAACGTGGTCGAGGGCGCAGGGGCGGCAGGACTCGCGGCGGTGCAGCAGCTGGCGCCGCGGTTGGCTGGGAAGACGGTGGGAATTGTGCTGTGCGGTGGCAATCTCGACACCGATCGCCTGCGGATCATTCTCGACGGACGCACGCCGTAGCGGCGTAGCGCTCTCGCGGCGTAGTGCTCTCGCGGCGTAGTGCTCTCGCGGCGTCGCGCCCGTACGGCTCACGCGCGCGGGTGCGCCTGCCGGTAGACTTTCTTGAGTCGGTCGACGCTGGTGTGCGTGTAGATCTGCGTGGTGGAGATGCTGGCGTGGCCGAGCAGCTCCTGTACCGCGCGCAAATCCGCGCCGGCATCGACGAGATGCGTGGCGAATGAATGCCGGAGCGCATGCGTGGAGAGCCCGGCGCCTTCATCGACCGCCTGCAGCAGCCCGACCATGGCATGCTGAATGCCCCGCGGTGACAGCCGCGTCCCGCGATCACTCAGAAATACGGCCCCGCGTGCAGCGGGGGCGGCCCGACTGGCGCTGAGCGCTGCCAGGCGACGATCGCGTACCACGAGGTACTGCCGCAAGGCACGCTGGGCATGATCGCCAATGGGCACAATGCGCTCTTTCCGCCCCTTGCCGCGCACCTTCACCTGCTGCGACACGAGATCCAGATCCTTCAGATCGACCCCACGCAGCTCGGAAAGTCGGAGCCCGCTGGAATAGAACAGCTCGAGCATCGCGAGGTTTCGCACATCACCGAAGTCACCGGATTGCGCGCGCGTGCTCGCATGCTGCAGCAGCGACTCGGCCTGTTGCCGGTCGAGATAGCCCGGCAGGGTCCGCGCCAAACGCGGGGAGCCTACGGCACGCGCGGGGTTCACCTCGACCCGCTCATCGCGATGCATCCAACGATAGAAGCTGCGGACCGCTGAGAGTGCGCGCGCGATGGAGCGTTTGGCGAGCCCACGGCGGGTGGCATAGGCCATGTAGCCTCGGATCTCGGTACGACCGAGGCTGTTCCAATCCCAACTGGTCGCGCCGCGACTGGCCGCGAGGAAGGTGCAGACATCGCGCAAATCCCGCCGGTAGGCGGCGAGGGTGTGCGGCGAGAGATCCCGCTCCTTCTCGAGATGCTCGAGAAATTCCTCGACCGCCGACGGCAGCGGCGCGTCAGCCGGTGGCACTGGCCGTGACGGTATCGACGGCCACAGCGTGCAGGCCATGCGCTGCACGCCACGTGGCGAGGGCCTCGAGGGCCCGGGCCGCGTAAGCCTCGCGCTTCCGCACCTTGTCACGCAGGAGCGCCGGGGGGACATCGGTCAGCTCATCGAGCAGGCCGAAGTTGGCGTTCATGGGTTGGAAGTGCTTCGGGTCCGCTTCCCGGAGATAGCGATAGAGCGCACCGAGCATGGTAATGGGGGGCGGTACGACCGGTTCGTCGCCAGCCAACTGCCGGGCGAGATTGATGCCCGCAAGGATCCCCGTCGCACTCGACTCCGTGTACCCCTCCACGCCCGTGAGCTGCCCGGCGAACATCACCGTGGGCGCATCCCGCAACGCGAGCGGCGGCGCGAGGGTCGCTGGCGCGTTGAGGTAGGCATTCCGATGGATGGAGCCGAAGCGGAGAAACTCCGCGTTCGCGAGCCCCGGGATCATGCGAAAGACACGTTGCTGCTCGGGAATGCGCAGCCGGGTTTGGAAACCCACGAGATTCCACATGCGGCCCCCGCGATCTTCCATACGCAGCTGCGCCACGGCCCATGGGCGGCTGTTGCTCCGTGGATCGCGCAGGCCAATCGGCTTCATGGGACCAAAGCGCAGCGATTCCCTGCCCCGCCGCGCCATTTCTTCCACGGGCATGCACCCTTCGAAGTACGGCACTTCGTCGAAGGCGTGCGCCGTGAACTGATCGGCGGTGGTCAGCGCATCGATGAAGGCCTCGTACTCGTCGCGCGTGAAGGGGCAGTTGAGATACGCCCCTTCCTCGCCGGCATCGGCCATCGTTTCCTTGCCCCATCGCGAGGCACGGAAAGCGATCGCGGGATCGATCGACTCGGCGGCGACGACCGGCGCGATGGCATCGTAGAAGGCGAGCGCGTCGATCCCGAGACGCGTCCGAATCGCTTCGGCGAGGGCATCGGAGGTGAGAGGGCCCGTTGCAATGATGCCGACCTCGGGGAGCGCTGTCACCTCGTCGCGCGATACCGTGATGAGCGGATGGGCCAGAATGCGGGCCTGGACCGCCTCGGCGAAGAGCTCCCGGTCGACGGTGAGTGCCGTCCCGCCCGGGACACGAGCGCCATCAGCGCAATCGAGAATCAGCGAGCCCAACGCGCGCATCTCGGCCTTGAGGAGGCCGTGCGCGTTGGTGGTTTCGGTGCTCTTGAAGGTGTTCGAGCAGACGAGCTCACCCAACCGCTCGGTGCGATGCGCGGCAGTGGAACGGACCGGTCGCATTTCATGCAACCGAACGGGGATCCCGCGCTGGGCGAGCTGCCAGGCAGCTTCCGAACCCGCCAACCCGCCGCCGACGACGGTGACTTCTTGCATGGCCATGGCTGCAAAGTAACGCGGGCTGCTCTGATCGACAGGGCAGCCCGCGTGGTGTTTATGCGACCTCGGCGACGACGTCCGCCTCGTCCGGCGCGGCGACGTCCCACTCGTTGGTGCACTTGAGACACTTTCGGAAATGGCCGCGGGTCTTGTTGCTCTTGGCTTCCGCCCCCGCATAGCCGCACTCGGGGCAGACATCGGCGACCGGCCGATCCCAGACCACGAAGTCGCACTTCGGATAGTTCTCGCAGCCAAAGAACGCTTTGCCACGCTTCTTGCTGCGCCGTTCGGCGATCTCGCCGCCGTCCTTGGGGCACATGACACCGGTGGGCATGGAGCGCGTCCCACGACACTTGGGGAACTTGCTGCACCCCAAGAAGTCGCCGGAGCGACCGCGCCGGATGACCATCGGCTCGCCGCACTCCTGACAGAGATACTTGGTCAGCTCGGCGGGCTTCTTTTCACCCTTAATGGGCCGCGTATACTTGCACACCTTCGGATGATTTTCGCAGGCCACAAAGGGCCCGAAGAACCCACCCTTGGCGACGAGTCGCCCGCCGCACTCCGGGCACTTCTCCGTGGTCAGGCTGGAGAGGTCGTAGGCCTCACCAATGAGCACATCGAGATCGTCGTCGTTGAGCGTGCGCTGGAACGGCGTCCAGAAATCACCGAGGGCGCGCACCCAGCCGATTTCGCCGTCGGCAATCTTGTCGAGCTCCTCTTCCATCTTCGCCGTGAAGAGCACGTTGAAGACATCCGGGAACTTCCGCACCATGACCTTCTCGACGGTTTCGCCGAGAGTCGTGGGGAAGAAGCGCCGCTGAGTGAGTTCGACGTAGCGCCGGTCGGCGAGGACCGAGATGATCGACGCATAGGTGGACGGTCGACCGATGCCGAGGCGCTCGAGTTCCTTCACGAGCGAGGCTTCGGAGAAACGCGGCGGCGGCTCGGTGAAGTGCTGCGTGGGGGTGATCGCGGAGACCGGTACGCTTTCGCCCACCTCGAGCATCGGCAGCGCCTGTTCATCTTCGAGCGCCTTGGCCTCGCCCTCTTCGCGCGCTTCGCGGTAGAGCTTGAGATAGCCGTCGAACTTCACGACGGAGCCGGTGGCGCGGAACAGGAACTGCTGCCCCTTGGCCGGGATGTCAAAATCGACGGTCGTGGTATCAAAGACGGCAGGCGCCATCTGTGAGGCCATGAACCGCTTCCAGATCAGTTCATACAGCTTGAACTGATCGGCGGTGAGGTACTTCTGCACGCGCTCCGGGCGTCGCGCCGGATCCGTGGGACGCACCCCTTCGTGCGCATCCTGCGCGTTGGCCTTGCCGCTCGGATAGAGCTGCGGGCCATCGGCGAGATATGGCGCGCCATGTTCTGCGCGCAGCCAGTCACGCGCGGCGGCAGCGGCCGTTTCGGAGACGCGCGACGAGTCGGTACGCATGTAGGTGATGAGACCGACGGCGCCGTCCTCCCCACCGATATCGATACCTTCGTAGAGATCCTGCGCGAGGCGCATGGTCCGCTTGGAGCCGAAACTCAGCTTCTTCGCGGCCTCCTGCTGCAGCGTCGACGTCGTGAAGGGCGCGGCGGGGTTTTTGCGCCGTTCGCGACGCTTGACCTCCGTGACCGGAAATGCGGTACGACCGCGCAAGGCGGACAGAATCTGTTCGGCGCCGGCACCAGAGGTGATCTCCGGCTTCTTGCCGTCGACGTGATGGAGCTTGGCGACGAACGCCTGCGTCCCCTTTTGGAGATCGGCGGCGATGGACCAGTACTCAACCGGGGTGAAGGCGCGGATATCGCGCTCACGCTCCACGATGAGGCGCAGGGCCACCGTTTGCACGCGCCCCGCGGAGAGCCCCTTCTTGACCGTCTTCCAGAGCACCGGGCTGGCCTTGTAGCCGACCAGGCGATCGAGGACTCGGCGCGCCTGTTGCGCTTCAACCTTGCGGTTGTCGATGTCCATGGGATTCGCCATGGACTTCTGCACGGCGTCCTTGGTGATCTCATGGAACATCACGCGCCGGATCGGCGCCGAGACGGCATGGCGCTTGGGCTGCGTGAAATACTGTTCGACGTGCCAGCCGATGGCCTCGCCTTCACGATCAGGGTCGGTGGCGATAAAGATCTCGCGCGCGCCCTTGGCGATCTTCTTGAGATCGGTGAGGATATCTTCCTTGCCTTCGACCGTGACGTAGTCCGGTGCGAAGCCATGTTCGATATCGATCCCGAGCTTCTTGGCGGGGAGGTCACGCACGTGGCCGACGGTGGCGCGCACCGTGTAGCCACGTCCGAGATACTTCCCGATGGTTTTGGCCTTGGCGGGGGACTCCACGATCACCAGGGCGGTGCCGCCGGCTGGAGCGGGGCCTTCGTCGAGCTCCGGCTCGAGGCGCGCGACCGACTTTCTGGCCGTGGCGCGCGACACCTTGGCGGCGGACTTGGTCGCCGACTTCGCGGCTGACTTCGTTGCCGTCTTGCTGGCGGTTTTCGCCGCCGATGCACTGGGCGCACGCTTCGCGGCCGCTTTTTTGGCGGTCGTCTTTTTCGCCGCGACCTTTCGAGGTGCGGCGGCCGACGGGGCCGCCTTCGGGGTCGGCTTCGCGGCCGACTTCGTGGCGGCTTTTTTCGCTGGAGTCATCAGATCAGTGTACCTGCGAGCGCTCATGTCCCCCGGTCAGGTCGTCCACGCCCGCGTCATCGACGAGAGCACGGATTTCGGCGAGGCCGATCCGACCATCCACATGGGTTAATGCGCGCTCAATCAACTGCTCGAAATCGTGAAAGCTGATCGCGCCGGACGCGCCCAGCAGAACTAGATACCCCCACGCCTCGGCGGTAAAGCGGCCGCGTTCGTGTGGCCCTTGTACCCGCAAGGGAGCCACCCGGACCGCGTCAACCGTCGCCATCTGCTGGGCGGGAGCAATATCGCTATACAATAGGGTGAGGATCTCACCGATTTGCCGCCGGTCGTATCCTTGCGCGGCAAGGTACGCTTCGACCTCAACTATATCAGTGTCGGCCGTGAAGCGTTCGCGCAAATCTGCCACCAGCGGGGTCCATCGATCGTCCATCGCCTAACCTATCCTCGTGGAGTCACGCGCGGCAAGCGCCACGATTTGTTTTACAACTCGTTGTGAATCAACAACTTCCACGTTTATGGTTAAATCGGCCTGATTATAGAGGGCCTCGCGACGCTCCCAGAGCGCTTCCATGGTCGCTTTGGGATCAGCCGTTTTCAGCAAGGGGCGTACCACCCGTGCCCGGGACAATCGCCGGAGCGCCGACGCGGTTGAAATGCGCAAATGCACGATCTGGCCCGGTGGCCGGACGAGATCGACGACCTCGGGACTGGTAATCCACCCGCCGCCAGGGGCGAGGACCATGGACGGGGCGGTGACGAGTTCGCGGGTCAGGGCAACCTCGCGGGCCCGGAAGGCGGCCTCGCCGAATTCGCTGAATTGGCGGGCGATGGATTTGCCCATGCGCCGTTCCAGCTCAACATCAAAGTCCAGAAAGGGCCAGCCGAGGGCTTTGGCGACGAGCTTGCCGATGGTGGACTTACCGGCGCCGGGGAGCCCGACGAGCACGAGGTGCCCGTGGCGGGACCAGTCAGACGAGTCGTTCATCCAGGCGGGCGAGGTACGCGTCGAGGTTCCGACGCACCTCGAGCAACGAATCCCCGCCGCACTTTTCGAGCAGGGCGTCGGCCAGGATGAAGGCCGCCATCGCTTCGGCGATGACCCCCATCGCGGGAACGGCGGTCACGTCGCTGCGCTCGGCCACGGCGGCCGCGGCAGCTCCCGTCGCAACGTCGACGGTGCCGAGGGGGCGCATGAGGGTGGAAATGGGCTTCATGGCGACGCGGATGACCAGTTCCTCGCCGGTCGTCATGCCTCCCTCAGTGCCGCCGGCGCGATTGGTGCGGCGTCGGACATGTCCGGCGCGTGTGCGCCCTGGGGCGGCCTCGATTTCGTCATGCACCTCGCTCCCCAACCGACGGGCCGTTTCGAAGCCCAGACCGATCTCCACGCCTTTGACGGCGGGAATGGAGAGCATCGCCTGCGCGAGGCGGCCATCGAGACGCCGATCCCAGGAGACATGGGAGCCAAGCCCAACCGGGAGGCCGGTCACGACCACTTCGCAAATGCCGCCGAGGGTGTTGCCTTCCGCTTTGGCGGCATCGATGCGGGCGATCATGGCCTGTTCGGCCGCAGGGTCGAGGGTCCGAAGCGGCGAGGCGTCGGCAGCGGCGTTGAGATCGGTGGGGAGCGGATCCGGGCGCACGGCATCGACCCCGCCTAAGTGCACGAGATGCGAGCCGATCTGGACGCCGACTTCGCGAAGGAGCACGCGGCAGACGGCACCGGCGGCGACGCGCGCGGTCGTTTCCCGGGCGGAGGCGCGCTCGAGGATGTCCCGCGCGTCGGTCCGATCGTACTTGAGGATGCCGGTGAGATCGGCATGGCCGGGGCGTACCCGGGTCACCTGCCGCTTGCGGGGGCCCGCCTCGTCCTCGGGGCGCGGCGCCGGGTCCATGATATCGACCCAGTTCTTCCAGTCGCTGTTGCGAATGAGCATCGCGATCGGGGCGCCGATCGTTTCACCGGCGCGGACGCCGGCGACGAATTCGGCCCGATCGGTCTCGATTTGCATGCGACGCCCGCGACCATAGCCCTGCTGCCGGCGGGCCAGCTCCGTGTCCACGTCGGCGGCGAGGAGCGGGAGGCCAGCAGGCATCCCCTCCAGCAGGGCGATCAGCGTCGGGCCGTGGGACTCCCCGGCAGTCGTAAAACGGAGCATCCGTCAACGTACGCAGAAGGTCTGCGAAACGCACGGGCCCGACGCGGCCGACCACCGAGTACCGCCACCACCAGACCGCCACCACCGGCGGCTGTTACAGGCAGGTGGTGGAGAAGGTGTTCGGGAGGCTGATGAGCGTGACGCCGCGGATGGTAGCCCCCACCAGGACGATCTGCCCGTTGGGGCGGACGGCGGAGCGAACGGGGCCGATGATGGGGTCCCGAATCGGGATCGACGCGACCTTCTGATAGCAGTAGCTGTCGAAGATGTCGATGACCGGTTCGCTGGAGGCCACGAAAATGAGCCGACTACTGAGCGGTACGGAATTCCGTCCGGCGTTAAGCGGGTGGAAGTCGAGGCCGCCGATGCCACTGCGGGACTGCAGCAGTCCTTGCAGCCGCAGCGTGGGATCGAAGAGATACGTGGAGTCCCCCTTCACCGCCGCCAGTTCGCCATCGAAGTTGATGCCGACGCCCTGCACCCGCGAATAGGTATTCGCGATGAAGTCGGTGACATCGAGCGGTCGCGAGAGGCCGCGATCGACGACGGGGATGGGGGGCGTGAGATCAAAACCGGTCGTTGCGTCGAACATGAGCGCGCGGCTCCCCTGCACCGCCCCGCCTTCACCGACCACGGCTCGGCGGAAGTTCCCCGAGTTCCGGACAAAGGTGGTATCGCGGAACGTCAGTTGGTCGATCCGCACCACGACGGAGTAGTTCACATCGCCGGTGGGGGTGCGGATGACCTGCTTCGCGGGCACGAGCAGCGAATCACTGCCGAAGCCGCCGGCGGCGACGCGCTCGATTTCCAGGGTATCCGCGCGTCCCGCGCTCTGCCCCATGGCCTGCTCGAAGAAGTAGTGCGAGGTCCGCTTGGAGAGATTCTCCCAGCGCACGGAGCCCTGTTTGGCGAACGGTGCCGACTGTCCGGGGGTGGGCGTCGTGGAGTAGACCGCCACGACATCGCCGCAGGGGGCACCCGGGGTGATCGCACCGGTGCACGTCGTCGCCAGGAACTGCGGGCGATCGCTGAGGTCATACACCGTGCGCTGCGGCATGGGCTGCCCAGTGGTGCTGGAGAGCACCGTCGTCACCGTGTACAACAAAATGTTGGGCAGCAGATAGCGACCGACCTCGCGCCCCGTCGTGCCGGCGTTCAGATCGACGTAGCTGAGGTTCGTCCCACCGGAGTTAGCGACGAGGAGCGTATCGCCGAGGGCCCCGCTGCGATTGCGGGGCCAACCGGCGAGCCCCCACGGCCGGGAGCCCACGTTGATCGCTTGCTTGAACGAGGAATCCGCGAGGTTGAACACCTCCAGCTGATTCCGATCGATGTTGGTGAGATAGAGCCGGTCGGTGCGCGGGAAATAGAGCGCGTCGGCGACGAGTCCACCGTTCGGGAGCGGATTGGTGGAGCCGTTGACGACCGCGACGGTATCCAGCCGAACCGCGCCGGCGCTGAACCGAGCCACATCCCGTCGTCCGTTGGTGTTCCGCGCGAAGCCTGCCACCGTGACGGTCGTCGGGAAGGTGACCACCGGAATACGTGTTCGGAACGTCCGCACCAGCGTGGTGAATCCGCCGGTGGAGGTTGCGGAATCCGCGAGGACCAGCTGCCCGTTGAGCGCTCGGACTTCATAGCCAATGACACTGATCCCGACCGGATCGGTGGCTTCCACGAAGACCGTGTCGCTGATCTCGACGCGCGCCGAGACGCCGGTGCGCACCACGGGGAGGGTGGCGAGCGTAGTGGGCGACTGTACGGCGTAGGAGACGGCGGTGCCACGCACGCGCTGATTCAGCGAATCGATAATGAACGGCGTGACCGTGATGGTCGCGCCCTTCAGCGTGTCGGGGATGGCGAGGGTGTCGAGCAGTGCCACCGAATCGCGGAGCGGCGCGGCCAACTGCGTTGAGTCGCGCGTGGTCCACGCCCCCTGAATTTCATAACCGACAGTGCGGACCTTGAAGCGGGCCCGGGCGGCGAGGGAGAGGACGAGCGACTTCCCGGTGACCACGGGCGTCCCGACGACGGGGCTCGTGATGACTGCCGTTGGCGGATCATAGTTCCCCACCGTCATCACGAGCCGAGCGGTGTCGGAGGCGTTCGCTGCTCCATCGACCGCGGTGGCGATGATGTTGACTGTGCCGCCCGGGGGCGCGCTGGCCGGCACGCGGATCGTCAGTGGGACCGCGACGGTGGTAAGGGCCGCGGTAAAGGTGGAATCGAAGGCCGTCGTGACACTGCCGGTGAGCCGGACGCGGACGGTCTTGAGGCCGATGTTATCGGTCGCGGTGACGGTGAAGGCCAGCGTCGTATCGGTCTGATTGAGCGCCTTGGTGAGCGCCACGGCCGGCTTGACCGCGTCAGGAAATGGCGGATCGACGAGGGTATCGCCACGACAGGCAGCGGCGAACACGAGGAGGCCAACGAGCCGTCGAGAGACCGCCAGAGGCCCGCGGCGTTTCGGTACCAAGGGAGCAGCACGCATGATGAGTGCGTCCACCTTAGCGGTTCGCCGGCGGCGGAGCGCCGTCGTCGAGGATATGGGGCGTCACGAGGATCAGCAGATCGCGCTTGATCTCGTTTTTGGTGTTCTGCGAGAAGAGACGGCCAATCCACGGCAGGTTCATGAGCACCGGGATTCCACTGCGATAGCGTGTGGTCTCGGTGACCGTGAGTCCACCGATCACCGCAGCTTCGCCGTCATTCACCAGCACTTGGGATTCTGCCCGCTGCCGGTTGAAGATCACCCCGACGTCGGTCGCGGCGATTTCAGCGCTGGAGTTTTCCGCCTTAATGCTCAGCATGACCATTCGGTTGTTCGTCACCTGCGGGGTGACGGACAACTTGATCCCGGCCTCTTCCTTCGACACCGTGGCGCGGGGGAAGAAGGCCTGCGCGTTCGGCTGTCCACCTTGTCCACCACCGCCGGCGCCCCCCTGTCCACCGCCCCCCGAGCTCGCGTCAATCACGCGGATGGGGATTTCCTGGCCAACGAAGATTTCCGCGTTCCGGTTATTGAGGATCGTGACGCTGGGCTCCGACTGGATATCGGCGAGCGAGGACGACTGGAGCGCATTCAGGAAGGCGGTGAGCTGATAGCGTCCCAGCGCCGTGCTGTAGATCAGGTTCAGCGCGTTGGGCTTGATGGCATTGTTGGCGTTCGCGATGCCGGCGAGGGCATTGCCGCCGAGGGCGATGCGGGCGGGGCCTTTGAAGGCGTCGCCGCCGCCGAGCGCGTCCGGGACGCCATCGCCGTTGGTATCCACGGGCTTCAGTGTACTGGGATCGATCCGCGGGACCAGCTGTTGGAAGAACTGCTTGGTGCCGGTCCCAAGATCGTAGGCCAATCCGATGTCTTGAATGCCAGTCCGGTTCACGAAGACAATCTTGGCGCGGATGTTGACCTGTGGGGTGCGCACATCGAGCTCCCGCAGGCGCGCGATGATCTCCGGCATCCGGGACGGGACGTCGGTGATGATCATCTTGTTGGTCGCGCTGTCCGCGGTGACCGATCCGCGTACGAGGCAGCTTTGGTTGCCCTGCCCCGATCCGGAGTTCATCCCAGCGCTGCCGGGGCGCCCACCGGTGTTCCCGCCGGCGTTGCCCCCCATGGTGCTGCAGTCACGCGCGAGGAGCGCCATGACGGTGTTTTGGAGTGCGTTCGCCTTGGCGTAATTGATGTCGATGATCTGGGTGACAAGCGGTTCGACGGCCTGATTCGCCGCCAGATTTTTGTAGCTGTCGATCGTGATGATGCCGCTCGCGTCTTCGGAGGCGGCGAGGCCGTAGGCTTGCAGGAGCGCCTGCAGCGCAACGTCCCAGGGTTTGTCGCGAATGTCTGCCTGCACCAGCCCGGTGACTTCGCGTCCCGGAATGATCGTGCGCCCGGAGAAGGTGGCGAAGGCGGCGATCACTTCCCGGATCTCGACCTGATCGAACGAAATCGTGATGCGCTTCTTGATCGATGGCTGCGTTTGTCCGCGGGGCGCCGAGGCACCACGCCCGATCATCGGTGTTTCGGGATCGCCTTTCGGCGGCTCGACTTTCTGCGGCTCGGCCTTCGGGGCCACGGCTTTCGGTGGCTCGACTTTCGGTGGGGCGACTTTCACCGGCTCCGACTTCGGCGCGTCCACCGCGACGGGCGGCGCCGGCTTCTCGGCCTTGACGGTGTCCCGACGTGGCGTCGGCGCGACCATCGGGGTCGGTGCGGGCTTCGGCGCCGCTGGCGCCGATGGCGCCGATGGCGCCGATGGCGCCGGTGGCGCCGCTGGCGGGGAAGCTGGCGCTGAAGCTGGCGCTGAAGCTGGCGCTGAAGCTGGCGCTGAAGCTGGCGCTGAAGCTG
>JBAXMW010000028.1:0-34851 GCA_037134115.1 Gemmatimonadaceae bacterium
TTCACCGCCGCAGCAGTCGCCACCGTGGCCTCGCGGGGCGCGCGCGGCTCGCCGGACCCGCAGGCGGCGAAGAGGCACGCGCTGCTCACGAAGGCAAATCGCACCACACGCGCAACCGACCGGTGGGTCGGATACGATGTCACGCGCTGCCGCGATGTGGCCGAAAAAAACACAGGGCGTCCTCTCCCATCGGAGCGACGCCCAAGCGCGCGCGCATGCACCAATGGACGCGTGCAGACGCGTGGCACGAGCCCTCCCCCGAGGGTCTTCGTCCAAGAATGAGCGTGGGTCGTCTCCTGGCTCCGGGCGCAGTCGTCCGCCTTCCCAATCGCAAGCGATCAGTGGCGTGTGGGCGACTGTACAACGTCCCGTTACAGTGGCGGGGCCGCGCCGGCATTGCACCGGCTTCCGTGTCCCGCGCTCGAAATCAGTTGTCTGTCGGACGCGATGCCCGACCTCGTGAAGCTACCCCCAGATGCCGGATGCGCAAGAGCGCACGTGCGCGGCGTCTGCGCTACTTCAGCGCCTCGGCGAGCGCGTCGCGCAGCTCCTGCCGGCGGGCTTCATAGGCCGCGGTCACCGAGGCGGACGGATTGTCCTGTCGCGCATAGGTGGCGTCAAGCAAGGCGATCTCGCGCGCCAGGCGGTCCCGGTCGGGGACCGGCTCTGGCGGCAGCGCCTGGCGCCCAAAGCCCGGCACGGTGGTCGCCGCCGCCCGCTGTGCGGCGGCGCGACGCTGTCCCT
This sequence comes from Gemmatimonadaceae bacterium, assembly GCA_037134115.1. Taxonomy (GTDB): domain Bacteria; phylum Gemmatimonadota; class Gemmatimonadetes; order Gemmatimonadales; family Gemmatimonadaceae; genus Gemmatimonas. The sequence goes on from JBAXMW010000028.1 coordinate 745, forward strand.
GACGGAAGAGGACCACAATCATGAGGCAGCCGATCGCGGAGAGCAGGCCGGCGATGTACAGATTGCGCCCGGAGGCCGATGGCGTGGGCAGCTCCACCGTGACGGGCGTGGCATCACGTACATCCTGCGCGAGGAACCGGCGAAAGTTGCGATTCTCGAGCGTGACCGGATCCACGTTCGCGAATCCCGTCCCGAAGACCGAGCCCTTGGGTTCTTCGAGCAGAATTTCGAAGACGGTCGCGCCGTGCTCTGCGGCGAGTTGCACCGGGAAGCTTTCCGCCGCCATGCGATAGGAAAAGGCGATCTGCTTGAGCCCGGGGGCAATCGGGGCAAAGACGGAGACCCGTCCCGGCTGGGAGGTGAAGGCGTCGGCGCTGATGTCCCCTTCGGTCACGCGCACATCGGTGGCCGCCTGCGGAATCGCCACGCTCCAGGTGGGCGTGGGCGCAGCCCCTTCCCGTGTCACCAGCGTTTTGAGGCTGTCGTTCGACAGCTCAAAGACTTCAATGACCGTGCGCTTGGCGGTGGAATCCACCGACCCGATGATCAAATGCCGTCCCTTCACCGTGAGCGGATGCATCTGTGACGTAGTGTCAAAGACGGTGATTTCCGCTTCATCGCCGCGCGCCGCCACCGACTTGAGGGGCGCTGTGAAATAGGCGATGCCATTCCAGCTGACCGAGGCGAAGTACACCGCGTCGGCCTCGCCGGAGAGGCGATAGGACAGGTGATAGCGCCCCGCCGCATCACTGCGCACCGAATCGATCGGCCCGGCCGCCGCCTTCCCCACGCGATGCAGCGTGACCCAGACATTGGCCACTCCCGCCATCCCGGTGGAGTCACCGCCGGTGCGGGACGGTCGACGGACGCGACCATCGACCGTGCGAGGGGCTGGCGCTGCCGCTGGCTGCTGTGCCTGCAGGGTGGCAGTGAGGAGCGGCACACGGACCCCAGGGGCCAGCGCGAGCAGGGAGGCAAGAACGACCAACCGGGGGCGGAACAGAGCCGTCACAGAACCCTTCATGGCATGAACTTCCCGAAGTCTTCGGGCCGAAGATTGGCGAGATATGCTTTGAGCTGCTCTGCCGTCATTTGACTGGTCGCTGGCGGCTCGTCCGGCGCGTTATCCGGTTCCGCCAGCAGCGTCTCGGCGACAAAGACCGGCGCCTGACAGCGCAGCGCCATCGCGATGCTGTCCGACGGGCGCGCATCAATGATCTGCGGGCCGGTCACCGACTGCAGATGCAGCTCGGCGAAGAAGGTCCGCTGCTGCATCCGCGTGACGACCACGCGTTCGAGGGTGCCACCTAACGCGCGGAGCATCGTGGCGCACAGGTCGTGCGTCATGGGACGTTCCCGCGGGACGTGATTGAGTTCCATGGCGATGGACTCCGCCTCGGGGCGGCCGATCCAAATCGGAAGCACGCGCGTGCCCTGCCGTTCACGCAGCATCACCACGAACGAATCCGAGGTACTGTCGAGGCCCAGGCGTGCCACCACGACTTCCACCATGGGCCTCTCCTGGCGTCCGCCGGTTACTTCACCGCGCGCTTGAGGGCTGCCACGCGATCGGTGCGTTCCCAGGTAAAGAACGTCCGCGCGTTCTTGCCGCGGCCTTCCGTGACCGGGGTGCGTCCGAAGTGACCGTACGCCGCGGTGGCCTGGTAGATCGGCTTCCGCAGCTCGAGATCACGCGAGATGCCGCGCGGCGTGAGGTCGAACACCTCATTGACGGCCGCTTCAATCGCCCGGTCGGACACCACGCCGGTGCCGAAGGTCTGGACGTACACCGACACCGGCTGGACCACCCCAATGGCGTAGGCGACCTGCACTTCGCACCGACGCGCGAGCTTGGCCGCGACGATGTTCTTGGCGACCCACCGGGCCGCATAGCACGCCGACCGATCGACCTTCGAGGGATCCTTGCCGCTGAAGGCGCCGCCACCGTGACGCCCCATGCCACCGTAGGTGTCGACGATGATCTTGCGGCCCGTGAGGCCCGCATCACCCTGCGGGCCGCCAATCACGAAGCGGCCGGTGGGGTTGATGTGCGTCTTGAGACGCTTGGGCAGATACGCCTCGGGGATCGTCTCCATGATGACGTCGTCGAGGATGGCGCGGCGGAGCTTGGTATTCGAGACCTTTTCGTCGTGCTGCGTGGAGATCACGACCGTGTCGACCGCGATGGGGCGATCCCCTTCGTACACCACGGACACCTGCGCCTTGCCGTCGGGGCGGAGCCACGGCAGCGTGCCATCCTTGCGGAGCACGGCGAGCCGATGCGTCAGCGCATGCGCCAGCTGAATCGGGAGCGGCATGAGCTCCGGCGTTTCATCCGTCGCGTAGCCGAACATCATCCCCTGATCCCCAGCGCCACCGGTATCCACGCCCTGCGCGATGTCGGGAGACTGCCGGTCGATCGTGCTCATCACGGCGCAGGTCTTGGCGTCGAAGCCAAAGTTCGCGTCGTTGTAGCCAATCCCGTCGATCGTCTGGCGCACCACTTCGGGGAGGTGCACATAAGCCGTCGTGGTAATCTCCCCGGCGATCACCGCGAGCCCGGTCGTCACGAGCGTCTCACAGGCCACGCGGGCGGCCGGGTCGGCCGCGAGAATGGCGTCGAGCACGGCGTCGGAGATCTGGTCGGCGATCTTATCCGGATGTCCCTCGGTCACGGATTCCGAGGTGAAGAGATGACGGTCAGCCACGAAGGTCTCGCTCGACGAAAAGGTGGATAGGGACGGCCCCATGGCCGTCGCCCTTCTGCAGAGAACGCTAGTGCGCTAAAAGAGGGCGGGCAACCCAGCGGCCGCTCCATCGTGCCGGTCCAACTCGGCACGCAGTCGGCGGCGGAGCAACGTCTCCGCCTCACGCGCCGTGCCGGCGGCGAGCGCGGCTTCGGCCGCTTCCCGGGCCACCGCCATGCGAATACCGCGCACCACCCGCTTCACGCTGGCCACGGCGCGCGGCGCGACGCTGATTTGCCGGAGCCCGAGGCCCAGCAAGGCGAAGACGGCCAAGGGCTGTGAGGCCATTTCGCCGCAGACGCACACTTCGATGCCATTGGCCGCGCCGGTGGCTTGCACCTGCGCCATCAGCCGCAGGATCGCAGGATGAAATGGCGTGTAGCGGGGGGCAAGGTTGGCGTTCCCCCGATCGACGGCCAGGGTGTACTGCACCAAGTCATTGGAGCCAATGCTCAGAAAGTCCACGTCGCGGACGAGGGTGTCGCAGGCAATCGCCGCAGCTGGGGTCTCGACCATCACCCCGAGGGGGAGATCCGACCGGAACGGGATCCGTCGGGCCGTGAGCTCCTGCTCGCACTCTTCCAGGAGTTGCCGAGTCTCGCGGACTTCATCGACGGTCACGACCAGTGGCAGCATGATGCGCAGGTCGCCATGGACCCCGGCCCGCATCAGCGCCCGCAGCTGCACTTTGAACAGGTCGCGCTCATCGAGACACATGCGGATGGCACGCCAGCCCAGAAAGGGGTTGGCTTCGGTCGGGAAGCCACCGACGGGCAGCTTGTCGCCGCCCACGTCGAAGGTGCGAATGACGACCGGCTGCGTGCCGAACGCCTGCACCACGCGACGATAGGCGCGGTATTGCTCCTCTTCGTCCGGCATCGTGGCCCGGCCAACGACGAGGAACTCCGTGCGCATGAGCCCGACCCCGTCGGCGCCACTGGTCGCGGCGAGCTCAGACTCTTCAGGCAGGTCGACATTGACCCGCACGGTAATGCGAACCGCGTCCTGCGTGACGGCCTCGCCATGAGCCAACTCGCGGAGCTGCGCCTCCTGCCCCGCCTCCGCCGCCACGCGCTCCCGGGCCTCGGTAATCTCGGCCTCGCTCGGCGCGATGAGCAGCGTCCCTTCGGCCCCGTTGAGGATCGCGAGCTCCCCGCCGCGCAGGTCCCCCAAGGCCCCACGCAACCCGACGACGGCCGGGAGCCCAAGGGACCGCGCGAGGATCGCGACATGCGCGGTGGCGGTGCCCGCCTCCGTCGCGATGGCGGCGATGCACTCACGATCGAGCTGCAGCGTCAGCGACGGGGTGAGGTCGTGGGTGACGAGAATGGCATTGCTGCCCCGGGGGACATCGACCGGGTCATGATCAGGGAGGTCGAGGAGGATCGACAGCACCCGGATATGCACATCGGTGAGGTCACCCACCCGCTCCCGCAGCATCGCCGCGGCGTGCCGCGCAAAGTGTTGGCGCCATTCCAGCAGGATCAGATCGAAGGCCTTTTCCGCGGCGATGTTCTGACGGATCAGGGCCACGACGCTGTCGGTCAGCTCGCGGTCATCCAGGATGGAGAGCTGCACATCGAAGATGGCCGCCTCTTCATTGCCGACGGAGGCTTCCGCGCGGGTGCGCAGATGCCGCAGCCGGTCACGAGCGCGGTCAAAGGCCGCACTCAGGCGCGCAATTTCCGGCTCGACGGCCTCGTCCGCGATCAGCCGATTCTTGACCTCCGGCACCTCCCAGCGCAGCAGGTGCACCGGGCCAACCACAATCCCCGGCGACGCCGGGATGCCACGGAGCACCGATTGCATTGGACTACGACTCCCCGAAGCGGGCCGCGACCAATGCCGCGATAGCTTCGACGGCTGCGTCGGCATCGCCCCCCGCGGCCTTGATGGTGATGCTGGCCCCGAATTCAGCAGCAAGCATCATGACCCCCATGATGCTCTTGCCATTCACCTCGAGGTCATCCCGTGAAATGGTGATGTCGCACGAGAACCGCGACGCGGTCTTCACCAATTCGGCCGCGGGACGGGCGTGCAGCCCCATTTTGTTGACGATTTGTACCGATCGTTCTGCCATCACCGGGTCACCGAGTAAAGGACACAGAGCACAAGCATGAGAAGCACCACACGCCAGCCCTCGGCCCGACCTCGGACCCGGACGAGCACTACGGCCAGCAATGGGGTCGCCACCGCCACCCCGATCGGTACGGCGCCCAATGGATCTCCCCCGCCCAGCGCCCGATGGACCGCGAGGGGCAATGCCAATCCGGCGCACACCGCCGCCCCCCGTCCAATGTAGCGGGGACCATGCTGCAGCACCGGATGTCCGAGGGCCGACGCGACGCGAAGCCCCTGATGCCACCCGGCGTGCAACCCCCAGATGCGGAGCCACAAATGGCCGGCGTTGTAGAGGAGGAGGAAGCCGAGCAGCACTGCCTGTGGCGTGCCATGCAGCCCAAAGAGGAGGAGCCCTACGAGGGAACAGGCGGGGAGCCACGCGGCCCAGACCAACCGATCGCCCACACTGCCCAGCGGCCCACAGAGTGCGGTGCGGAACCGTTCGATACGACTGGGCGGGACCTGATCGCATTCCGCGCGGGCAAGTGCGCCAACGGCGAGCGCCGCGAGATACGGGTGCGCGTTGAAGTAGGCCGACTGGCGAGCAAGCGCCTCACGATAGGCCGCGCCCTCGCGCCCGCCGGGGAGCGTGCGGAGCGCCGGCTCAATGCAGAAGCCCATGCCATTCCCCATCAGGATCTCGTAGTTCCACGAGCCCTGAATGGCGAGCATGCGCACCAGGATGCGGAGACGGGTCCCCCGCGTGAGCGCCGGGGTCACGAGCGCCGTTGGCGTGGTGGTCGACGGCTCAGACACCGATCACCACGAGCAGCGTGCCCAGTGTGAGCGAGAGGAGAAAGAGGCGGCGGGTGCCGCTGATCGCATGAAAGTCGATCCACAGGGCCGCGGCGGCGACGGCCGCGACGGCGGTGATCGTCACCGCGCGCGTGAGATCACCGGGAAGCGACCAGTGCGCACTCACCCAGAGGGCCGTCGCGCGGGCCGGGAGAAAAAACAGCAGACCGTTCAGGGCCCCACGAAGGAGATCCGCGCCGATGCCAAACGCCTGGAGCCCGTACACCGTGCGGCGATCCCCCTCCGCCAGTCGGCCCAAGCGACGTCGCGCGAATCGCGCAATCAGGCGCCGGTGCCAACTCATGCTTTCCCCGCCGTACCAGCCCGCGACGATGCCGGCCACGACAGCCACCACGAACATGCCGGGGTGCGGCAGGGACATGGGGCCGGCCCCGGTCGCCGCGACGGCGCCGGCCACTGCGGACGCACTCCCCCATTCGGGATAGCGGGATGCGCCCACCGGCAGGGTCTCCAGGGCGAGACACTCCAAGGCTGCGCCACAGGCGAGCCCCGCCACGGGCGAACCCGCCAGCGCCCCGGCCACCGTGGCCGCCACGATGGGACGCGAGATCATCGCTTGGGGGAAGCTGACCACGTCGAGTCCGAGGACGCCGGCGAGTACCGCGACCCCAGCAACGGAGGCGCCAGCGGGTTCAAGCCCCATGGGCGCTCCGGTGAGCGATGGACCGCCGTGTCATCGGCGAGCGCCGCGCGTGGGCATCAGGCGGACGTCGCGGCGCACAGTTCAGCGAGCGGGATCGGACGTGCCGTCGGCACATCCTGCGCGGTGACCTCGACGCCCATCGCCTCGAGGTGGCGCAACGCCGCTTCCTCCGCCGCTGTGAGGAAGACATAGCGCAACCGCTGGGTGCGACCCACGGCATGATGGACCCCGCCGACATTGACGGTCTGGATCTGCCCCGACGCCTGCTCCACCAACTGCGTCATCGTCCCGATCTCGCCCACCAACACCAAGCCGGTGCGGGCATCGGCAGCAAACGCCGGCAACTGCGCGGCGGCTTGTGCCACGGACAGAAAATGCACCGTCATCTCCGGCGGGACCGCCATCCGATAGAGCTCCTGCTCCCATTCGCTGTCGGCCACGGTGTCATCAACCAGCACAATGAACGCCAGATCGAGCGGCTGTCCCCAGCCGACGACGACCTGCCCATGGATCAGGCGATCATCAATGCGATACAGCGCGATGGACATGCGGGAGGCGATGGACGAGGGAAGCGATCAGCTGCCGCAGACGGCGAGCGCACCTTGCCCGCGCACGAGCGCGGACCGGGCAGCGTCAGCGGGCTCGGCCTGATCGTGCATCACGAAATCGAGCACCAGCGGCAAGTTCATGCCGGTCACCAGCGTGATGTCGGGGCGATCGCGCAGCAAGCGCCGTCCGGCCATCGTGCAGCTCCCGGCGGGCAAGTCGGTGAAGACGACGCGGGCGCCGGTCTCGTCGAGGAGCGCACTCAGCGACGCTTGGAGCTCGGCGAGGCCATGGCCGCTGTTGGAGAGCGCCCGCAGGCAATCCCCGCGGCCCGCGATCTGTTCCACGGCGGAGACCATGCCAGCCGCCAACGTGCCATGCGCGACGATCACGGCGCGCACCGAGGTCCCGGACATCACATCCCCAGCCGTCACTACTCGTCATCCTCCTGCAGGTACCGCTGCACATCAGACTTCCGACGCATCTGATTCATCAGGCGTTCGTTAAACAGCGTGGCAGAATCCACGCCCCGATAGTAGCGCAACAAATGGTTCATCGCGATGACTTCGGCAATGACCGTAATGTTCTTTCCGGGGTTCAGGTTCACCGTAATCTTGGGGACCTGAACGCCGAGGATGTCGAGCGTGGGAACATCGAGGCCGGTGCGATCGGGGTGCGTTTCCCCGTCCCATTCCTCGAGGACGACGACGACCTCCACGCGCTTCTGCTGGCGGACGGCATGAATCCCAAAGATGGCCGGGATGTCGAGCAGCCCGACCCCACGGATTTCCATGAAGTGGCGCTGCAGCTCATGGCCGCGGCCGATCAGCACATCGTTCCCGCGGCGCGTGACAAAGACCAGATCGTCCGCCACGAGGCGATGGCCACGCTCCACGAGATCGAGCACGCACTCGGACTTGCCGATCCCGCTCTTCCCCATGAAGAAGACGCCCACGCCAAAGACGTCCGCGAGGGAACCATGCAGCGTCGTGGTCGGGGCAAATTGCTCCGCCAAATACGGCTTGATGATCCGATAAAACTCGGCCGTCTTGAGCCGCGTCCGGAGCACCGGGACGCCGGCCTGCTCCGCGAGTTCGGCGAGCGGCGTCGGGAGATCGAGCTGCTTGGTGATGAAGGCGCAGGGGATCGGAAAGCTGAGGAACTGCGTCAGATGCGCCGTGCGGGTGGCTTCATCGAGCGACTGCAGGTAGCTGATCTCGGTTTCGCCGAGGACCTGCAGCCGCTGGTACGGGAACCGGTTGATATAGCCGGTGAGGACGAGTCCCGGGCTGGAGGCCTCGGGACTCGTGATCTCACGGTCGCGACCGTCAGTCGACCCCAGCCACTCCAACTGGAGCGGCTCCTGCATGCCATCAAAGAGCTTCCCAACGGTCAGGCGAGGTGTCACTCGGCAAATTCTCCTGGGGGTGCCAGCCGGCGTTCGCGCTGCGTGCGGACGCGATCAATCTGCCGTTCGATCCGGTGGACGGCCTGGGCGAGTGCGGGGGCGAAGTCGGGGCCATCTCCGTGCGAGACGAGCGGTCGAGAGTGCGTCCCAAGGAGTTCGATCTCCACGCGATGGGTAGGACCGTCCCCGATGAACCGCACGATCGCGTTGGCGATCTTCCGCATGCGCGTGGACACCCGCTGCATGGCGTTTTCGGTCTGGGAACGGAGCGACTCGGAAATGACCGCGTGGTGTGCGTGCAGGATAACGTGCATCACCGACCTCCTCGCAGGGCGACCACCTCGGTGAGGTGGCGCTCGGTCTCTTCGGCGGCGTGCTGCCAGGTGAAGCCTTCGGCAAATCGCCGCGCGGCGCTCCCCAGATGTTCAACGAGCGTACGCTCGATGCTGAGGGTGCGCATATGGCCCGCCATCGCAGCAACGTCACCGTGGGGCACGAGGAAACCCGTCTCGCCGTGTCGCACCGATTCGCGAATTCCCGGTGAATTCGACGCAATCACCGGAGTCCCGCACGCTGCTGCCTCCAGATTCGTGATCCCCCAGCCCTCCTTGGGTGAAGCGAACAGAGTGGCCCATGCCCGTCGCAGCAGGGCGATTTTTGCGGCTTCGTCGATCCGTCCCAGAAATTGCACCTGCGAGGTGATCCCCAGCGAGCCTGCGAGCGTTTCCAGCGCGGGGCGAAACTCCCCGGCGCCGGCGATCGCCAGCGTGGCGCCTGGGATCGCGGCCTGCGCGAAGGCCCGAATCACCAAATCCACTCCCTTATACTTCTTCAAACGCCCGAGATATGCAAAGTGGGGGGTCGGCGCCCGTTCGGCCGGGTTCGGCGTGTAGTGGGTGGTGTCGATCCCTGGGAAAATGACGCGTATCCGGTCCCGGTCGATACCACGGGCCACCAGATCGTCCCGGGTGCTCTCGCTGATGGCTTCAAAGGCGAGCCCGCGGTACAGCCATGGGAGGGGGCGTTCCGAGAGCCACACAGCGGCCGCCAGAGGCACGGCCAGCTCCTGGAAGGCGGTCCCGCCAAAGAGATGCGGGACAAGCCCCACCACCGGCGGGGTCCGCCACAACGGGGTGTAGAGCGGGACCTTGTTGATGTCTTCGACGAGCACATCAAAGCCCGCCCCGGCCAGCTGGGCGTGCCAGTAGCGGCGGGCCAGGAACGGGAAGGTGGCGCGGGTGCCCACCCGGTGGACGGTGATCCCGTCGAGGGTGGCGGTTGGGGGGCATCCGGGCCACCCCCCACAGAGCAGGTCGACCTGATGTCCTTTGGCGACCAGCCGCCCGAAGATCTCGTGCAGATGGATTTCCGCACCGCCCGCCAGCGGGCTCTCGCGGCACTGCCAATTGACGACGGCAATCCGGAGACGCCGAGGGGCGTCGGTGGTCACAGCAGGCTCACAGGAGGCCCAGACGACGGGCGTACGCGTCGAGCACGCCGTTCACAAAGCGGGCGCTGCGTTCGGTGCCGTAGCGTTCGGCCAGCCGGAGCGACTCCTGCAGGACCACCCGGACCGGGGTGTCCCCGCGCTGGAGCTCGGCGGCCGCCAAGCGGAGGACCGAGCGTTCAATGGCGCCCAGCCGCTCCATCCGCCAGTTCGCCGTCACTTCGGCGAGTGCGGTATCGAGCGCCGGCCCATGCTCCACGAGCGTCCGGATGAGCTTGGCCGCGATCTCCCGCTCTTCCGGCTCGATCGCGAGGTCATCAAAAACCGTGGTGGCGATCCGGCGAAGCTGCGTGATATCGCGCAGGTCCGCGGCATAGAGCGCCTGCAGCGCCCGCGCGCGACCGCGCGACTCCACGCGTTCTTCCCGCGAGACCGACCGGCGTTGCCCCGAGACCCGTCCGCCACCGCTGCGGCGACCGGCGGCCGGCGCCAGCGGTTCCTGCGAGGGACCGTCCCAGAATCCTTCGTCGCGCAGATCGACGCTCATGACAGGCCGTCCTCGTCGAGATCACCATCGGCGTCGGCGTCCGTCGGGAGCACTTGATCGAACAGATCGAGGAGCTCCAGCGCCGCGAGCGCCGCGTCGGCGCCCTTGTTGCCATGGGCTCCACCGGCGCGGGCTTCCGCCTGTTCAATCGTGTCGGTGGTGAGCAGCCCGAGCGTCACGGGGACGTCAAAGTCACGCGCGGCTTCCATGATACCCCGCGCCGATTCCCCGGCGACAATGTCAAAGTGCGGCGTGTCGCCGCGGATCACCGCGCCAATCGCCACCGCGGCTTCGTACCGCTCGGTGGCCAGCGCGCGACGCAACGCGATCGGAATCTCCCACGCGCCGGGGACCCAGAGCACGTCGATGTCTTCGAACGCCGTTCCCTGCTGCACGAGCTGGCTGACGGCGCCCTCAGCGAGCGGCAGCGTGACCGACTCATTGAAGCGGCTGGCGACGATGAGCATGCGACGCCCTTCGCCCCGGGGAGTGGCAGTGAATTCAGGCATAATGACGACTCAGTGGGCGAAGAGATGACCAAGCTTGGTGCGCTTGGTCTCCAAATACGACGCGTTGTCCTCGGTGGACGGCGCCTCCAGACGAACGCGATCGAGAATCGCGATGCCGTAGCCATCGAGGCCGATCAGCTTCCGAGGATTGTTGGTCAGGACGCGGATCCCCCGCACACCGAGATCGAGGAGGATCTGCGCACCAATGCCGTAGTTCCGGAGGTCAGCCTTAAAGCCGAGCTGTTCGTTGGCTTCGACGGTGTCCGCGCCCTGATCCTGCAGCTCGTAGGCCTTGAGCTTGTTGATCAAGCCAATGCCCCGCCCTTCCTGATCGAGATACACGATGACACCGGCGCCTTCGGCTTGGATCATGCGCATCGCCGTATCAAGCTGCCAGCCACAGTCACACCGCTGCGAGTGGAAGACATCGCCGGTGAGGCACTTCGAGTGCATGCGCACCAGCACGCCGGACGCCGCCGTGACATCGCCGTAGGCAATGGCGATATGCTCGCGGCTATCGACGTCGTTCCGGTAGCCGACGATCCGCCACTCGCCATACGCGGTGGGCAGGCGCGCCTCTGCCACGCGGTGCACAAGCCGTTCGGTCTTGAGCCGATACGCCACGAGCTGCGCGATGGTGATGAAGGTCAGGCCGTGCGTCTTGGAGAACTGTTCGAGCTGTGGCCGACGCGAGGTCGTGCCGTCCTTGTTCAGGATTTCGCAGATGACGCCTGCGGACTGGAGCCCGGCGAGCCGAGCCAAATCAACGGCGGCCTCCGTGTGCCCGACACGCTGCAATACGCCACCATCACGGGCCCGGAGGGGATGGATATGCCCCGGGACGCGGAGATCGGCGCGCGTGGAGCTGGGATCGACCGCGACGCGAATCGTCGCGCACCGGTCGCTCGCGCTGATGCCGGTCGTCACGCCGTACTTCGCCGCCGCGTCAATGCTCACGGTGAACGCGGTGGACATCGCTTCGGTGTTGTCATCCACCTGCGGCTGCAACGAGAGCCGGTCCGCCATGTCGTTCGTCATGGCGAGACAGATCATGCCCTTGGCTTCGAGCATGAAGTTCACCATCTCCGGCGTGATCAGCTCGGCAGCGCAAATCAGATCGCCTTCGTTCTCGCGATCCTCGTCATCGGCAACGACCACGCAGCGCCCCGCCGCCAGGTCGGCCAGCGCCTGCTCAACGGTGCCGAAGGTCATGGAATCGGTGTCGGCGGCGGCTCCGGTGTCCGCGTCGCGGTGGGTGGCATTCATACGTCGTCCTCCGTGCGGCGCGGCGGCAGATGCGGCGCGAGCAACCGCTCCACATGCTTGGCCAGTACGTCCGCTTCTATGTGCACCGGGTCCCCGGGGGCGAGATCGCCCAGCGTGGTGTGCCGGCGGGTGTATTCGATGATGGAGAGTTGCACGCCCGTATCCAGCAGGGCGTTGACGGTGAGGCTGACGCCGTTGACCGTGATCGAGCCCCGATTGACCATGAGCGGGCAGAGCGCCGGTGGCAGCTCGACATCAATCAGCCACGCATCACCCTGCATGCTGGTATCGCGCACCTGGCCGAGCCCGTCGACGTGACCGAGCACGAGATGGCCGCCCAGTCGGTCCCCGAGACGCATGGCGCGCTCAAGATTCACGCGGTCACCGACCTGCCAGCGGCCAATGCAGGTACGGTCCATCGTCGTGACCACCGCGGCGACGGTGAACCAGCGGTGGTCATCCGACGTGCTCTCCGAATCAGCCGGCACGAGCCCATGTTCACGCACGGTCAGACAAGCGCCGTTGACGGCAATGCTTTCGCCATCCACCAGATCGCGATACCGGCATCGGATCCGGAGTTCCCGGCCCGCTGCGGTGTCCGCCACGTGGGTGATGGTGCCAACGTCATCGACGAGACCCGTAAACATGCCGTGCTCAGTCTCCGGAAACAGCGTAAGTCGTCATCAGATCGGCGCCGAGTGGCTCCCGACGGATGACCCGCAACCGTGGCGCCGTGGCCGCCGCCTGCGGGGGAAGATTCACGAAGGCCGGCAGTGCCCCAGCCCCGAGAATCACAGGTGCCTGAAAGGTAATCAGGCGATCGACCAGGCCGCCCCCCATGAAGGCGGACGCCAGGGTGGCGCCTCCCTCGACCAGCAGCTGCTGGACGCCCTGCGCGCGCAGGGCAGCGAGCGCCTCCGGCAGGGTGTCTGCGGGGATCAGCGTCACCCCGGCCCCTTCCAGTGCGCTCCGGCGCGCGGCCTCGTCTGGATCACCAGCACGAGCCGCACACACCACCAGGACCGGCGTCTCGTGGGCCGATCGAACCAACGCTGACGTCTGCGGTAATCGGGCCGTTCGGTCGAAGACGACGCGGCGGGGGGCCACCCGCGGCGCGGGGACGTCGCGGACGGTGAGCGCCGGATCATCGGCGAGGGCTGTACCAATCCCGACCGCCACGGCATCGACGGTGCGGCGCAGAACATGAACCGCGCGACGCGCCCCGGGGCCGGTGAGCCATCCCCGCTGCCGACTGGCATCGACCAGCGCGCCGTCGATGGACAGTGCCAGCTTGAGGGTGACGAACGGACGGTCGGGGTGCGTGGCCGCAAACAGGAACGGGGCATTGAGATCCCGGGCGGCCTGCTCGTCGACACCCGTGGTCACCGCGACGCCGGCCGCCTGGAGCACGACCCCGCCGCCGGCGGCGACCGGGTTCGGATCGGGGACGGCGTAGACCACGCGCGTCACCCCGGCCGCGAGCAGCGCCTCGGTACAGGGGGGTGTTTTCCCCTGATGCCGGCAGGGCTCGAGCGTGACATACACGGTCGCGCCATGGGCCGCCGACCCGGCGGCCTCGAGGGCCATCACCTCCGCGTGGGGGCCGCCGAACTGCGCATGCCACCCTTCCCCCACGATCGCGCCATCGCGCACCACCACGGCGCCCACCAACGGATTGGGGGCCACCATCCCCGCTCCATGGGCGGCGAGCTCAATCGCCCGCGCCATGAAGCGGGCGTCTTGCTCAGGCAACCACGCCATCCAGTCGCACGTGTCCGGTGCCCGGCACCACGCGCCCGAGCTCCCACGCGTCAATCCCGCAGGCGGCCGCCTGCTGCAGAATGTGCGGCGCCTTCTCCGGGCTGGTGATCACGACCATCCCCACGCCCATGTTGAAGGCGCGGTACATCTCGGCGCGCGGCACCTGACCGGCCTCCTCCAGCACGCGGAACCACGAGGGGATCGTCCAGCTGGCGGTATTCACATCGGCGTCGAGCGTCTCGGGGAGCGCACGATTGAGGTTGCCAGGCAACCCGCCCCCCGTGATGTGCGCCATCGCGTGAATGTGCCCCAGCACCGGCTTGAGGCAGTTCAAATACGACCGATGCACCTTGAGCATGATGTCGGCCACCGTGGCGCCATTCGCCTCGGGGAACGGATCGTGCGGACCGAGCTGCAACCGTTCCGTGATGATGCGCCGCGCGAGCGAGTAGCCGTTGGTGTGCAGCCCGTCACTGGCCAGCCCGATGAGCACATCGGTGGGCTGCACCCGAGCGCTTCCCAGCACCGCCTCTTCTTCGACCACGCCGACAATGAAGCCGGCAAGATCGTAATCGGGAGGCGTGTACACCCCAGGCATTTCCGCAGTCTCCCCACCAATCAGCGCGCAGCCATTTTCGCGGCAGCCCGCGGCGACGCCAGCCACCACGCCTTCCACGACGGGCGGTTCCAACTTGCCGAAGGCGACGTAGTCGAGGAAAAAGAGCGGTACCGCCCCCTGCACCAGAATGTCATTGGTGCAGTGATTCACGAGGCAATGGCCAATCGTGTCATGGCGATCGCTTTCGATGGCAAGCTTGATCTTGGTGCCAACGCCGTCGGCGCTCGCCACCAGCAGCGGCGCCCGGTAGCCCTCCGGCACACGGAACATGCCACCAAAGCCGCCAAAGGCCCCGCGGGCCCCGGCCGTCATGGTGGACTGCACGAGCCGCGCGAGGCGGTGCTTCGCGTCGTCCGCGGCCTCGATATCGACGCCCGCGGAGCGGTAGTCCATGGGCGTGTTCGCTGGCGTGCTCACGAGAGGACGTCCGCGTCAAAGGCCACTAACTGCCGGAACTCCTGCACCCGGGCTTCGATGTCGTCGCGCGTGATTTCCATCAGGCGCGTATTCGAGAACTTCTCGACGGCAAAGGAGCCCATCGCAGAGCCAACGACCACGGCACGCCGCATCGCGCGGTCGCTGAGGTCCCCGGTGGCGGCGAGGTACCCAATGAAACCGCCCGCGAACGAGTCGCCGGCCCCCGTTGGATCAAAGACTGACTCGAGCGGATAGGCCGGCGCAAAGAAGACGCTCTCGCGCGTGAACATGAACGCGCCATGTTCCCCCTTCTTGATGAGCACGTGCTTCGGGCCCTTATCCAGAATCCAGCGCGCCGCGTGCACCAAGTTGGTATGCTCGGTCAGCTGCCGGGCTTCGCCGTCGTTGAGCGTGATGAGGTCCACATGCTTGAGCAGCTCCATCAGCTCGGGACGACGCGATTCGATCCAGAAGTTCATCGTGTCGCAGGCCACCAGCCGCGGCTTCTCCACCTGTTCCAGCACCTGCAGCTGCAGTCGTGGATCGATGTTGGCCAGGAACACAAACGGCGCCCGCCGGAACTGCTCGGGGATCTTCGGCCGGAAGTTCGAGAAGACCCCCAGATGGGTTTCGAGCGTTTCTGCCGAGTTCAGATCATGCCGATAGCGACCACGCCACCGGAAGCTGCTCCCGGTCGTCTGCTCGAGCCCGCCAAGGTCCACTCCTCGCTCGGCCAACGGGGCGAGGCGATCGACGGGGTAGTCATCGCCCACGACGCCCACGAGCTGCACCGGCGCGAAGTGTGACGCGGACGACGAGAAAAAGGTCCCGGATCCGCCCAGCACATCGTCGGCGCGTCCGAAGGGGGTCTCGACGGAATCGAGTGCGACGGAGCCAACGACCAGTACGGGGTTCGCAGCAGTGACGCTCACATGCGCTCCGGCGCCGAGAGTCCAAGAATGTGCAGACCGGCGGACAGGCCGAGCTGCGTCGCGCGCGCCAACACGAGGCGCGCCTGAGTGATGGCCTCGGGTTCGCCGAGGACATGATGCTTGTGATACCAGGTGTGCGCGGCCCGCGCCGTTTCCAGCAGCCAGCCGGCAACGCGATGCGGCTCCAGCGCCTCCGCCGCCCCGCGCACGGTGGCGGGGAAATCGAGAAGCTGCTTGATCAGCTCCGCCTCGGCCGGTTCGGCGAGCACCGAGAGATCGATCCCGCGGCCAGTCACGGCCGCCGCATCGATTTCCCCGACGCGGAAGATGCCGCACATGCGCGCGTGGGCCATCTGCACGTAATAGACCGGGTTCTCTTCCGACTGACTGCGCGCGAGGTCGATATCGAAGACGAGCTGCGAATCGCCCTTCCGCATGAGGTAGAAGTAGCGCACCGCGTCACGTCCGACTTCGTCAATGAGGTCGCGCACCGTGACATACGAGCCCGCGCGCTTGGAGATCTTGACCTCTTCCCCGCCCTTCATGACCGTCACCATCTGGTGCAGCACGTACTCCGGATAGCTCTCCGGAATACCGACCCCGAGCGCTTGCAGCCCGGCGCGCACCCGCGTGATGGTGCTGTGGTGATCGGCGCCCTGCACATTGACTGCGCGGCCGTAGCCCCGTTCCCACTTGGTGACGTGATACGCAACGTCGGGGACGAAGTAGGTGTAATCCCCCCCCTTGGCCGCGCTCTTCTTCATCACGCGGTCCTTGTCATCCCCGAAATCGGTCGTGCGGAGGAAGAGCGCGCCTTCGTCTTCGTAGGTGTGGCCCGATGCGCGGAGCGCTTCAACGGTGCGATCCACCCGACCATCGGTGTAGAGCGAGCTCTCGAGATAGTACGTGACGAAACGCACCCCGAACGCCTGCAAGTCGAGATCCTGCTCGTGGCGCAGCGCGGCGACCGCGAAGCGCCGCAGCGCATCGAGGTCGTTGCCGGCGGCATCGTCTGGATGCTCGGCCACATAGGCGAGCGCAATTTCCCGGATGTAGTCGCCGTGATACCCCCCCTCGGGAATCACGACCGACTGTCCGGCCAATTCGCGCACGCGGGCCTGCGTGCTCAGCGCCAGATTGGCGATCTGTGCGCCGGCATCGTTGTAGTAAAACTCACGATCGACGCGCCAACCGGTCCATTCGAGGAGCGTGCTGATTGCGTCGCCGAGTGCCGCCTGCCGACCGTGTCCCACATGGAGCGGGCCGGTGGGATTGGCCGAGACGAATTCGACGACCACACGGGCACCGTGCCCCAGGTCGGCCCGGCCCCATGCCTCGGGGTGCTCGAGGATCTGCAGCAGTCCGGTGGCGAGGAACCCCGGATCGAGACGGAAGTTCACGAAGCCGGGACCGGCGATCTCCGCCTGCGCCACGCCGACACTCGGGAGATCCATCGCGGCCACGAGCGCTTCGGCCAGCTCGCGCGGCTTCCGCCCGAGCGGCTTCGCCAGCGTGAGCGCGACGTTCGTGGCCCAGTCGCCGTGCGACGGGTCTCGCGGCCGCTCCAGCACCGGCAGGGTTTCATCGGGCGCACCTAACAGGCGCGCCGCGCGCGCCACCTCGGCGCGCAGGGCCTCAGTGTGACTCACAGATGGCGGGCGAAAGGAGATCGGGGGCGGTCAGTCGCTCTTGGACGACGACGCGGCACTGCCCGACGACGAGGCACTGGACGCACTGCTGCTGGATGAACTGCTGCTGGAGGCACTGCTGCTGGACGAGGCGTCGCCGGAGGCGGCGCGCTGATCCTTCTTGCCATCCTTGCCGTAGTCCGTGATGTAGAAGCCCGACCCCTTGAACAGCAGGGCAGCCCCACCGGAGATGATGCGCGTGGCCATCCCATCGCCGTTGGGCGACGGGATTTCCGCGGGGACCTCAGAGATCTTGAAGATCCGTTCGATGATCGTGCCGTCAGGGCAGCGAAACTCGTAAGTCGGCATGGGATCGAAACTTGTGGACGACAACCGCAGTGACCGCCAGCCTCGAAAGATAGCCCCGTTGGGAGTGGGGTTCAATCGGGTCTGGTGCCCACCGGGCCCTCAGGGCGTCGTTACGACACGTACAGGACCGCGTCTCCGGGATTGTAGGTGACTTTGAGGGCCGACAGCGGCCCCGTCCGGAGCGGGGAATTCGCCATGAGGGAGCCGTCGGCGTTGAAGGTCGCCCCGTGGCCAGGGCATCGGAACGACTGTCCGTTCACGACCTGCACCTGAATGCCCTCGTGCGGGCAGCGCAGGGAGAAGGCGGCATAGCTGTTGGTGCCGGTCCGGACGATCGCCACGGCGGCAAAGTTCAGCGTCCCAACGCTGCCGGCGACGCCGCCCACGGTGCCAAGCGCGGGCCACTGGGCGAGGGTGACGGCGAGGCCAGCGGCGGTGACCGTCAGGGCGACGGTGAGGGTCTTGGAGGCCACATTGGTGCCACTGACGGTGACGGTGGCGGAGTAACTGCCGGCCGCGAGGCCGGTGGTGACCGGACGGATCGTCAGGGTGGCCGGGACGGTCCCGCCACTCAGCGCCGACGTCGAAAGCCAGCCGGTGGCCCCAGCGCCGTAGGCAATAGACAGCGACAAGCCGCTGATGGTGCCCCCCCCGGCGTTGAGCACCTGCACCGTCTGCGCGGCCGGGGACGTCCCGATCGCGGTGGAGAGCGCCAGCACGCTGGTGGAAAGCTGCAGCGAGGGCGCCGCCGAGGCGTCGATCACGATGAGCGTGACCGTGATGGCAGGGGGGAGGGTGGTGAGCCCAGCCGCCGATGTTTGGATCGTGGCGGTGTAGGTCCCCGCCGTGAGGGTGCCGCGGGTCGCGGAGAGGGTGAGGGCCGTGGGGGCCGAGAGGGAGCCCAGCGATGCGGACAGCCAGCCCGTCGGCTGATTCGGAGCGTAGGTCAGCGCGACCGCCAAGCCCGACAGCGCCCCACCGCCACTGTTGGTGAGGTTGATCGTCTGCGCGGCGGGGGCGCTCCCGCCGATGACGGCGGTGAAGGTCACCGTGGAGGTGGAGACCGCGAGCACCGGGGCGACATAGGGACCGCCGATCAGCAGCGTGTCGGTGTCCACCACGGAGACGCCAACGGCGGTGAGGTCCGCCGTCCCCTGCCCGCCCAGCCAGCGCCCTTCCCGGTCAAAGCGCGCGAGGTGGTTGGGGCACAGGAAGCCCGTGTCGGTGGGATCCACCTCGGTGCCCTTGTGGGGACAGACGAGCGAGAGGGCGCGGTATTGCCGCACCCCCGTGGTTTCGACCAGCACCGGTGCCGATCCCGCGACGCGAACGATCGCCCGCCCGCCCACGGCGCGGAGTGCCGGATAGGCCTCGAGTGACACCCGGGTGGGGGTCGTGAGCGCGTTCAGCACCGCCACCGGTCCGTCGATGACGCCATCGCCGCAGGCGGCGAGCATGGCGGCGATCGACAGCATGGAGGCCGAGCTGAGGAAGGCGCGGCGATCGAGACTGGCACACCCGGCGCAGCCACTGGGGACGGCGGCGCTGTCGGCCGGGTTGGGGGACGCGGCGTCGGTGTGGGTGTGAACGTCAGCGGGCTGTGGCATGCGCAAATGACGGGGGGGGGCCGAGGGCGGCGCACCGGGCACAGCGTCGTGCCGAACGATGCAGTCGTCGCCCATGAAATGTGGCCTGCGTGGCCGGGGGGTGCCAGCCGTCTCGTGCGGGCCAACACTCTGGACAGGGGGGTGCTTTTGCAGCACTTTCGCCACATGACGCCTCCCACTGCCACCGCCCCCGTCGCGACGCTGCCGTCGCTTGATGCGCTCTGGATGCCCTTCACGAACAATCGCGCCTTTAAGGCAGCCCCTCGGCTGCTGGCCAGCGCGGAAGGGGTGTACTATCACGACGCCAACGGCCGCCCCGTTCTCGACGGGGTCTCGGGGCTCTGGTGCGTGAATGCGGGGCACGGGCGCACCGCGATTGTGGAAGCGATCCGGGAGGCGGCCACGGTGCTGGACTTCGCGCCGCCGTTCCAGATGGGGCATCCGACGGCCTTCGCGCTGGCGGAGCAGCTGGCAGCGATCACGCCGGCGGGGCTCGACCGGATTTTCTTCACGAACTCCGGCAGTGAGGCGGTGGACACGGCGCTCAAGATGGCGCTGGCCTATCACCGGACGCGGGGCGAGATGGACCGCGTGCTCTTTGTGGGACGGCAGCGCGGCTACCATGGCGTGGGCTTCGGGGGGATTTCCGTCGGGGGCATTGCGCCGAACCGGCAAGCGTTTGAAGCCCAGCTGTTGCCGCACATCGATCATCTCGTGCACACCCATGATCTGTCGCGGAACGCGTTTTCCCGTGGGCAGCCCGTGCACGGCGCGGACTTTGCCGACGATCTCGAGCGCATTGTGGCGGCCCACGGCGGCCACCGCATCGCCGCGGTGATCGTGGAGCCGGTCGCTGGCTCCACGGGGGTGCTGATTCCCCCGGTAGGGTATCTCGACCGGCTGCGCGCGATCTGCGACGCGCATGGCATCCTGCTCATTTTCGACGAAGTCATCACCGGCTTCGGCCGCACAGGCGCCAGCTTCGGTGCGACCCGCTTTGGCGTGACGCCAGATCTGATGACGCTGGCGAAGGGGATCACGAACGGCGCCGTCCCGATGGGGGCGGTCTGTGTGGATCGCCAGATCCACGACACGGTCGTGGCGCATTCGGCCCCGGGCATCGAGTTCTTCCACGGCTACACCTACTCCGGGCATCCACTGGCGGCCGCTGCGGGGCTCGCCACGTTGTCGCTGTATGAGGAGGAGGGGCTCTTTGCGCGGTCGGCGGCGATGGCGCCGACGCTCGAGCGGTTGGTGCATGCCCTGCATGGTCAGCGGCATCTGGTGGACATCCGCAACATTGGCATGGTGGCGGCGCTGGAGCTTGCGCAGCGCGATGGCGTCCCGGCGGCCCGCTCCACCGAGGTCTTCCTTGAGTGCTATCGCCGCGGTGTGCTAGTACGGCAGACGGGCGACACGATCGCCATCGCCCCGCCGCTCATCATCGGCGAGAGTGAACTGACGCACATTGTGGACACGGTGCAGTCGGTGCTGGATGCGGTCGCGTAATGTGCGGGGCCCCGGTGCCCGATTCGGGCGCCGGCTGGTCGAGGTGGCAGGTGCAGGATGGCTGCTGATGGCATCGGTGATAGGAGCCCAGGAGCGTGGTGGGGCCATAGGCCCTGGGGTCTCGCGCACGTTGGCGGTGGCACGGCGGGCGCAGCTGACCGATGTGCGGTACGCCCTCTCCCTCGATGTCACCCAACGCGACACGGCGGCCGGGTCGGTCACCATCCGGTTCCAACGACGGGGGCCCGGGGCGCTCGTGGTGGATTTCCGCGGACTGGGCGTGGATTCGCTGACAGTGAATGGGCGCGTGCAGCCGGTGACCCGGTCCGTCTGGGACGGCGCGCATATCACGATCGCGCCGAGCCAGTTGGTGACCGGGGACAATGCCGTCCGGGTGGCCTTCCGGTCCCCTATTGCTGCGGCCGGCGCCAGCATCATTCGCGCCTACGACCCCTCGGCGCGCGCCGACTACCTGTACACACTGCTCGTCCCCTCGGACGCGAACCTGCTCTTCCCGTGCCTGGACCAGCCCGATCTCAAGGCGCGCCTTTCTTTGACGCTTACGACCCCCGCCGGGTGGCGCGCACTCGCCAACGGCGTAGCGGGGCGTCGTGATTCAACCGCGCATGGGGTCACCCATGTGTTTGGGGAGACACGGCCCCTCAGCACGTATTTGATGGCGTTTGCGGCGGGACCGTGGCAGGTGGCGACGCGGTCGGAGGTCATCCGGACGGGGACCGATCCCGTCCCGGTGTCCCTTTGGATGCGCGGATCGCGCGCGGCGGAGGTTGACGCCGATACGCTGATCGCGATGAATGCGCGAGCGCTGCGGTGGCTCGGCGATTGGTTTGGCATCCCGTATGCCTTCGACAAGTACGATTTCCTGCTGGCCCCGGCCTTTCCCTTTGGCGGCATGGAGCATCCGGGCGCGGTCTTCTATAACGAGGACAGCTTCATCTACCGGGAGCGCCCGACGGTCAGCCAGCTGCTGGGGCGGCAGGCGACGGTCTACCATGAGGTCGCGCATCAGTGGTTTGGCGACTACATGACGATGCAGTGGTTTGACGATCTCTGGCTCAAGGAAGGCTTCGCCACCTATATGGCGGCGCGGATGCAAGCGGCGCTCGAGCCACAGGCAAATGCGTGGAAGACCTTTTATCTGCGGAACAAGCCGGTTGCCTATGGCACCGATGCCACCGATGGCACGACGCCGGTCTGGCAGGCACTCGGCAATCTGGATCAGGCGAAGAGCAACTACGGACCGATTGTCTACAACAAGGCACCGGGGATCCTGCGACAGCTCGAGTATCTCGTGGGCGAGACCGCCTTCCAAGCGGGGCTCCGGGATTTTCTGCGGCAGCATGGCTACGGCAATGCAACGTGGCGTGACCTCCTCCAGTCGGTTGGGCGGGCCGCTCGGCGTGATCTGCGCGGATGGGGACAGGCGTGGATCCTCCGCCCAGGGATGCCGATCGTGGAGCAGCAGGTGGTGGTGCGTGACGGACGGATCGCGCGCCTCACATTGACGCAGCGTCCGGCGCAGCCCCAATTGTCCGGCCCGGGTGCGTGGCCGCTCCGGATGCAGCTGCTGCTGGGATATGCCGATGGACGGATGGAGCGGATGCCGGTGGAGATGCAGGGGCGGACACTCGAGGTCCGGGGGGCGCGTGGGCGACCGGCACCGGATTTCGTCTTCGCGAACGACGGCGACTACGGCTACGCGTTAGTGCTGCCGGATACGGCGAGCGTGCGCTGGCTCGAACAGCGCGTGGGGACGGTGCGGGATGATTTCCTGCGGGCCATGCTGTGGGGGGCGCTCTGGGATCTGGTGCGTGAAGCGCGCATGGCGCCGGAACGCTTTGTCGCCTTGGCACTGCGGGAGATTCCGCGTGAGCGCGACGAGCAGTTGACCGGCTCGTTGGTGGGTCGCATGAGTACGGCGCTGAGCCGGTATGCCAGTGCCTTGGCCAGCGATTCCCTGCTCCCGCAGGTGGAGGCGATGTTGTTGGCGGGGGCGCGTGATACGACGCGTGCGTATGGGCCACGGAAGACGTTTCTGGATGCAGCGATTGGCCTGGCGCGGACCGATGTCGCTCTGACGCGGTTGGATCGGTGGCTCGATGCCGATTCCGTGCTGGGGTTACCGCTGCGTGCGCCGACGCGTTGGGCGATGGTGACGCGGCTCGTGGGGCGTGGCGCGCCGACGGCCGAGGCGCGTCTGGCGGCGGAGCAGCGCCGGGATTCCACGAGTGAGGGGCGGCGGCAGGCGTTTGTGGCAATGGCGGCACGTCCCGATGCCGCGGCCAAGCGGGCGCTGTTCACCCGGTGGTTTTCGGACGCCTCGCTCAATGAAGAATGGGTGACGTCGAGCCTGCGCGCCTTTCATGACGCGGATCGCGCGGAGTTAACGCAGCCGGTGTTGACGCTGGCGCTCGATACGTTGCCGTGGATCCAGCAGCACCGCCGCATCTTTTTCTTGGGGAGCTGGCTGAGTGCGACACTGGCGGGTCAAACGAGTCCTGAGGCGCTCGCGGTGGTGGACCGGTGGTTGGCGGGGCATCCCGCGTTGCCGTTGGATCTCAAACAGAAGATTCGACAGTCGCGTGACGAGCTCAGCCGTACGGTAAAAATCCGGGAACGCTACGCGCCACGGTCCCGTCCGGTGACGTGACCTAGCCGTGACCGGTTGTTTACGTAGTTTTCCCCAGTTGGTTCCCACCCGCTGATCAGCGGCTCAGCACGGTGCATTCGATCCCTCCCGTGGGATCGGGCCGTGATGGTGGCCGCGGGCTCCTGAATGGCCCGCGGGCCGAGTGCCTGATCGTTCGCAATCGTGCAGTGCTCCGCATCCCTCCTTCGGAGACCCTATGGGCAGGCTTCTTTCGTTCGTCGCCGCTGCCGCCATTGTCACCGCTCTGCCCGTCGTCGGGCAGGCGCAGACCCGTGATATCACGGGTAAGGTGACACTGGTTGGTACCGGCCAACCTATCGCAGACGTGACTATCAGCCTGGTGGGCCAACAGGTTGGCGTCCGTACTAATGAGCGTGGCGAGTATCGGCTGCGCGTCCCCTCCGGCGAGGTCTCGGTATTGGCCCGCCAGCTCGGCTACAAGCGCGTGACCAAGCGCCTGGGCGCCGGCGACAACACGGCGGATTTTGTGCTGGAGCGCGACGCGCTGCAGCTGGAAGGTGTGACGGTCACCGGCGCGGCGACGACGGTCGATCGGCGGGTGGCCGCCACGGCGGTCTCCACGGTGAATGCGGAAGAGCTGAACCGCGTGCCGGCCCGCTCGATTGAAAGCAATCTGGCCGGCAAGGTGGCCGGTGCCCGCATGTTTGAAAACAGCGGCGCCCCCGGCGGTGGTGCGCAGATTCAGATCCGTGGCGCGACGTCGGTGCTGGGTCAGGGTGACCCGCTCTATGTCGTGGACGGCGTGATCATCTCGAATGCGTCGATCTCGTCGGGTGCCAGCTCGGTGACCCGTGCCTCGGGTTCGACGGGCTCGAACTAGGACCAGGTCGTGAACCGTCTGGCGGATCTCAATCCGAACGACATCGAGAACATCGAAGTGCTGAAGTCGGCGGCGGCGTCGGCCATTTACGGCTCGCGCGCGACGAACGGCGTGGTGGTGATCACCACCAAGCGTGGCAAGCAGGGGCGCGCCAGCTGGAATGTGGTGCAGCGCGTCGGCTCGCAGTCGATGCTCAAGAACCTGTCGTCGCGGAAGTTCAAGGACCTCGCGGAAGTCACCGACTTCGTCGGGGGCTCGGTGGGGCTCGCAGCCGCGCAGAAGGTGTGCACGCCGAATTGCCCGTGGTATGACTGGCAGGGCGAGCTCTACGGTCGCACCGACCCGTCGTTTGAAACGCTGCTGTCGTCGGCGGGTGGGGTGAACAACACCCGCTACTTCGCGTCGATCAACGACCGTCAGGAATCGGGCATCATGGTGAACACGGGAGCCCGCCGCACCGGCGCCCGTATCAACCTCGATCAGACGCTCGGCACCAAGTGGACGATCAGCGCCGGCGTGGACGTGACGCGCAACTTCTTCCAGCGCGGCGTGGGCGGTAACGACAACTCCGGCACGAGCCCGATCTACACCTTCGGCTACTCCCCGGCGATCGTGAATCTGCAGGAAAAGGATGCCGCCGGGCGCTACATCCGCATGCCGTTCAACGGCGGCGGTTCGGGCACGTCCAATCCGTTCGAAGTGCTGAACGCCCTCGTCAACACGGAAAATGTGTGGCGTCAGGCGGGCAATGTGCGGGTGAATTACACCGCCCTGGCCACCGACAAGCACTCCGTGCAGCTGTCGTATCTGGCCGGTATCGACCGGTTCCAGCAGGAAGGCTATCAGTATTCGCCGAACTATCTCCAGTTCGAGCCGGCGGACAACTTCCTCGGCACGGCGAACCAGCTGAACGCCTCCAGCTTCCAGATGAACCAGGGGATCAACGGCGTCTGGACGTACTCGCTCGGCAACAAGTGGCTGACGTCGCTCACCACCTCGGTGGGTGCCTCGTACGAAACGCAGGCCACCAACCTGTACCAGATCCGCGGCCGTGGCCTGCTGCCGACGCGTCAGGTGCCGACGGGTGCGCAGGATATCGCGATCGGCAACACCCGGAACGAGTTCCGCGATCAGTCGTACTACGTGAACGAACAGATCCTGGCGCTCGACGAAAAGCTGGCCGTCAACGCCGGTCTCCGGGCCGACCGCTCGAGCGCGAATGGCGACCGTGAGAAGTACTACACGTTCCCGAAGCTCTCGGCGTCGTATCGCTTCGTGAAGCCGATTTTCAAGCAGATCGACGAAATCAAGCTGCGTGGCGCCATCGGTCAGTCGGGGAACCGGCCGCGCTATGGTGACCGCGACGTGCTGTATGCCGACGGTGGCATCATCGGCGGCGCGAGCTCGCTGGTCTCGGCCAGTGCGCTCGGCAACCCGGCGATCAAGCCGGAAACGATGAACGAACTGGAGTTTGGTACGGACATGACGTTCTTCGGCTCGCGGTTGAGCTTGGAACTGACGCGGTACCAGCGCCGGATCACGAACCTCCTGCTGACCTTCCCGCTGCCGCCGTCGTCGGGTCTGGGCAACCAGATCATCAATGGTGGCCAGCTCTCCGTGCAGGGGAATGAAGCGGTCATCGCGGCGATCCCGTACCGCAAGGGGACGTTCGAGTGGGCCACGCGCGTGATCTACAACGCCAACGTGCAGCGCACCGACAACATCCCGGTGCCGGCGTTCGCCGTCGGCAACTCCTTCGGCGCGACCTACGGCCGCAACCGCATCGCGGCGAACACGCGCTCCACGATCATCTGGGGCAACGCGCCCCTTGGCGCGAATGGCGCAGTGCGTGACACGATGCTGTACGATTCCAACCCGACGCACACCACGACCTGGAGCAACGAGTTCAGCTGGAAGCGCTGGACGGCGTCGATCCTGGCCGATTGGCGGAATGGTGGCGCGGTGTCGAACATGACGAACAACCTGTTCGACGAAGGCGGCCAGTCGCGCGATTTCGTGGACGCGGGCAAGCAGCGCTATGCCACGTTCGCGGCCGGTGACATCCGTCCGTACATCCAGAACGGGTCGTATGTGAAGATCCGTGAAATCACCCTGAACTACCAGGCTCCGGAAACGTGGGCCAATAAGATTCCGGGTGCCCGCAGCCTCCGCTTCAACCTGAGCGGCCGTAACCTCTTCATGTTCTCGAAGTACTGGAGCTACGACCCGGAGTTCAACAACTTCGGCAACCAGAACTTCAACCGGTTCATCGACCTCGCGCCGTTCCCGTCGAGCCGGCAGTTCTTCTTCAGCGTCGATGTGGGGTTCTAAGACCATGACGACGACTACCACGAGGAATTCCGTGAACGCCCTGCGCTCACTTGGACTCGCCCTGACGGTGGCCTCGCTGGCCGCCTGCAGCAGCGATCAACTTGCCATCACGAACCCGAACACGCCGTCCGTGGCGTCGGCCAGTGCCGATCCGCAGGCGCTGCAGCTGCAGGCGACTGGCCTGCTCCGGCAGCTCCGTAACGGGCGCGGGTCGTACATCACCTCCACCGGCCGGTTTGGCCGCGAGATGTACATCTACACGCCGCAGGAAGGGCGCAACACGTCGGCCTACCTGCAGGGGATCACGGGCGCCAACAAGCTCGATCCGGCGGGTTTCGCGGTCGAGAACTGGGCCACGCAGTACGGCAACCTCCGCGACATCTTCAACTTCAAGAACACCGTGGCGGCGTCTGCCACGTTGACCGCTGAACAGAAGAGTGCCGCAACGGGCTTCGCCAAGACGCTCGAAGGGCTGGAGCTGCTCTACGTGATCTCGACCCGCGATACCCTCGGGATCGTGGTCCAGATCAAGCAGGACGCTTCGGACCTGGCGTCGTTCGTGTCGCGCGACTCGGCCTACAAGTACATCCTGGCCACGCTCGACGAAGGGAACACGGCGCTGTCCGCCGGTGGGTCAGCCTTCCCGTTCACCCTGCACAGCGGGTTCACCGGCTTCAACACGCCGGCGACCTTCAAGCTGTTCAACCGCGCGATCGCGGGCCGGGCGGCGGCGTACTATGCCACCTCCGGCGGTGGATCGGCGGCATGGACGCGGTCGCTGGCCGCGCTCGATGCGTCGTTCCTGAACAAGACGGCCGCGACGCGCGCTGAGCTCGATGCAGGCCCGTCGCATCCGTACTCGGGATCCACGGGTGACGCGAACAATCCGTTCTTCTCCAGCTCGGCCGATCTGTACCTGCACCCGTCCATTGACGCCGATGCGCCCCTCAAGGCCGACGGCACCAAGGACAATCGGTATCTGGCCAAGGTGAAGACGAAGGCTTCACGGACCCCGCCGTCTGGTGTGACGGGGATCGCGTCGTCGGTTGGCTTCACCGGTGATGCCTCGGCGTCGGCCTCGGTGTCGATCATCCGCAACGAAGAACTCCTCCTCCTCCGGGCGGAAGGGCTCCTCGCGACGGGTGACAAGGCCGGTGCGCTGGCGATCATCAACAGCATCCGCGTGAACTCGGGCGGCCTGGCCGCCTCCACGCTGACGTCGGCGTCGGCGGATGCCGACCTGTTGACGGAACTGCTGCTGCAGAAGCGCTACTCCACGCTGCTCGAAGGGCTGCGCTGGGTGGATATGCGTCGCTACAACCGCCTGAGCCAGCTGCCGCTCGACGCCTCGAATCACTTCGTGGCGAAGGTGCAGCCGATTCCGCAGTCCGAGTGCCTCGTGCGCGTCGGCCTGACGGGTGGCCTGGCGGGTCCGGGCTGCTAATGCCGTGATGGGTGGGCGGGGCCCGGCCCCGCCCACCCGCTCGCAACAACAAGAAGGCCCCGCGGACGTTGTCCGCGGGGCCTTCTCTTTATCGGTGATCTGGTCGACTAGTAGCCGTCGCGCGTCCAGACGAGAATGACCCCGCAGCGCCGATCGGCGCCACCAAATTGCGCAGGCACCGTCGCCGCCCCGGCGTATACTTCAATGCCCGCGACCTGACGCGGCGGCGGCAAGAGGTCGAGGTTAAAGGAGCGTGGCAACACGATGCCGTCGAGGAAGACCTGCATACTGCAGGCCCCACTGCCATCCCCCCCGATGCTCCCGCCTTCCCGCTTGGAGAGCGCCACCGTCCCGGCAAAGGCCCCGGTCGTGATGCGCGAGACGTCGATACCACGCAGCGTTCGGAGGAAGTCACTCGTCTCTCGCGAACCACGTCGATCGATCTGTTCCTGCGTAATGAACTGCCCGATCCCCTGATCACGGCGCTGTTCGAACTCCAGCATGCGCATGGAGACGCGCCGTTCCCGGACCCGCACCGTGTCCATGAGATTGGTCGTCCGCGCAAGCGTATACGCGAGACGCAGCGTGTCGTCGGCCGGCACCTCAATGATCCCTGAGGTGGGCGCGAAGCCAATGCGACGCACGACCAACAGGTACTGGCCGGCGGGAACCTGGAGGAACCGGAACCGGCCATTGTCCGAGGTCACCACGCGTGCGCCAACGCCAACGACCGAGACGTCAGCGGCCCCCAACGGGCGCAGTAACGTATCCGAGACCACGCCGTCAATGATGCCGATCCCGGACTTCGGCGGTGGCGCTTTCTGGGCCTCAGCCCGCGCCCGGTCCTGCACGGTGGTGCGCTGTTGGGCCCCAAGAGGGAGCGCCACCACCATGAGGGGCGCCAGCAGGCGCGATGCGTGCCGCAGGGTGCGGTGACGTCGTGAGCTGGGTGCAATACTCGCCATCATGCCGCTCCTGAGTGCTCGTCTTCAAACCGCACGGAATCACCAACGGCGATGTCGCCATCCGTCAGCACAATCGCGAAGGCGCCACCACCCCAGGCTGGCCGCATCACGGCCTGCAGCCCGTCGCACAGGGCGTCCATCTGATGACACGGCTTCGTTTCACCGGCAATCTCGAAGCGCATGTCGCCGATCCGGAGAATGCGTCCCCGCGAATCGCGCAGGTCACAGCCACGCACGAGCACATTCGCGCGCCGCGCCGAGGGATCAATGGCGGCACCGACGGCGGCCATATGGGCAGCCCACCGCTCGGCCTCGAGGATGGTGACCTGACGACGCCCGCCCTGATTGGCCGACCCCACCAGTCCGCGGTTCGCCCTGACGGTGCCCTGCGTCACGGCATCCATGGGACCATTCTTCGCCCGCTTGATCCAGATGTTTTCGACAGTGCCTGCGGTGTTCGGTGAGGTCATGCGCGTTCCACGATCCGGTCAATGAGAAAGCTGGATTGCTCCAGCGCGTCCGCCGTAAAAGCTCCGAAAAACTCGCGGACCTCTTCGAAGAGTGCCGAAAAAGCCGCCCGATCGCCATCGGCCAGCACCGCCGCGAGGTCCCCCGCTGCGCCCTGAAAGGCCGCCGTAACCTCCGCCGTGGCCGGATTCCGCATCTCGATGGGTCCGTATAACCCGGGATCCTGAGCGAAGTGCCGCGCCGCCACGAACAGTTCCAGCAGATACGCCGGCGAGGTGAACTCGAGCGTCGCGGCCAATGGCATCCCGAGCCGCGCCAGCGTCACGCCGAGCACCTGCGTCTGGAAATGCGTCAGCACCTGCACGATCGCCATCGCGCGGTCGTGGTGGGCCGGAGTGGCCTCTGACACGACGAGACCACGCGCTGACAGGGTCTGGTGCAACCAATCCGCCCACCGGTCACCACGCCCCCGACAGAGCACGATCCGCTGCCCCTGCAACGAATGCACCCCGGGGCCGAACATCGGGTGCGTCCCCACCACGCTGGCGGTGGTCGCCGCGAGCATGGTGGACATCGGCGCCTCTTTGATGGAGGTGATGTCCATCAGCAAACCATCGGGGCGTACCGCCGGCCCCACAGAACGAATCACCGCCTCGGTGTCGTCGATGGGCACGGCGATCACCACCACCTCTGCGAGCGCGGCGGCTTCGGTGGCCGTCATGGCGGTGTCGCGATCCGCCACGATCACCTGGTGCCCCAGGTCGGCAAACAGCCGCGCCACGAGCCGCCCCATCTGGCCATGCCCACCGATCACAGCGACCGTCACCGGGATCGTGCCGACTGGGACCTCGGTGCGGAGGACCGCCTGCTGATCACGACTGGAGCGCAGCAGCAGCCGGAAGATCGACTCCACGTCGGCCGTGGGGAGTCCAAGGGTCTGGGCCCGTTCACGACGGTCCTCAAGGATCTCCCGCTCGCGCTCCCGGTCGCGAATCGGCACCCCGTGGTCACGCTTGAACGCCGCAACCTCCGAGACGAGCGCCATCCGCCGTGCCATGATCTGCAGCAGTTCGCGGTCCAGCGTGTCGATCATGGCCCGCAGCACCGGCAAGGTGCGAGATGCGGGCTCCATGGAGTCGATGCGTCCCTGAGGGAGCAAAGGATCGCTGGCCACGGTGATCGTGTGCGCCTTACACGGTGGGCTGATAACGGCCCCAGACGCGCTGGAGCGTGTCTGAAATTTCACCGCCGGAGGCACGGTGCCGCACCGCGTCAATGAGCAGCGGCATCAACGGTCGACGGGCCCCCGTGTGCTCCGGGAGATAATCCACCGCGGCCGCTTCAATCGCGGCCAACGCGTCCTGTACGGCGACCCCGTTTCGTGCGGCCTTCACCTGCGACAGACGGGCCACCTGCTCACGTTCCAGCGCCGAGAAATCCGGGGCCGGAATGATCGGCGGGTCTTGGCCATCGCCAAACTTGTTGACGCCGACGACGACCGTTTCGCCGGCTTCCACGCGCAGCTGATGAGCATACGCGCTCTGCCCGATTTCGTCTTGCAGGAAGCCCGCACGAATCGCGGCGGCGGCGCCGCCGAGTTCGTCGACCTTGCCGATCAGCTCCATCGCCCGCCGTTCGATCTCATCGGTGAGCTGCTCGACATACCAGCTGCCGGCGAGTGGATCGACGGTGTTGGCGACCCCCGACTCGTAGCCAACGATCTGTTGCGTCCGCAGCGCCAGCGTTGCCGCCTCGGCCGTCGGCAACGCGAGCGCTTCGTCGTAGCCATTGGTGTGCAGGGACTGCGTCCCCCCGAGGGCGGCCGCGAGTGCCTGCACGGTCACGCGCACGACGTTGTTGAGGGGCTGCTGCGCCGTGAGTGTGACGCCACCCGTCTGCGTGTGAAAGCGGAGGCGGCAGCTGTTGTCATTCGCGCCGAATCGCTCGCGCATGATACGCGCCCAGAGGCGTCGGGCCGCGCGGAACTTCGCGACTTCTTCAAACAGATCGCTGTGCGCGGCGAAGAAAAAGGACAACCGCGGGGCGAAGGCATCGACGGCGAGCCCGGCATCCACCGCCTGCTGTACGTACGCGATGGCATCAGCGAAGGTGAAGGCCACCTCTTGGACCGCGGTTGCCCCTGCCTCCCGAATGTGATAACCCGAAATAGAGATGGGATTCCACTGGGGGACCTCATCCGCCGCGAAGCGGAACATCTCCGCTGTCAGCGCCATGGACGGTCCCGGAGGATAGATGTACGTGCCGCGCGCGATGTACTCCTTCAGGATGTCGTTCTGCACCGTGCCGGAGAGTGCCGAGCGCGCGATGCCCCGTTCCTCCGCCACCACGATATACATCGCGAGGAGCGTGGAGGCGGTGGCATTGATCGTCATGCTCGTCGAGACGCGATCCAGCGGAATGCCATCCAGCAGGACGTGTAAGTCGTCGACGGTATCGATCGCCACGCCGACGCGTCCGACTTCGCCAAGGGCGCGTGGCGAATCGGAATCGATCCCCATTTGTGTCGGGAGATCGAAGGCGACGGAGAGTCCGGTCTGGCCGGCATCCAGCAGCAACTTGAAGCGCGCGTTGGTGGCCTGCGCGGTCCCGAATCCCGCGTATTGGCGCATCGTCCACAGGCGGCCGCGATACATCGTCGGCTGCACGCCACGGGTGAACGGGAACTGTCCCGGATCGCCGAGATCACGGGCATAGTCCACGGGGGCGTCGTCCGGCCGGACGACCACGGAGATCGGAATCCCTGAGGGAGAAAGACGGTCGCTCATCTCCCCAATGTAGCGCGGGGCACCGCGCTGTGGTGCGCCGTGCCCCGCTGCCATGCGGTCCCGAATCGCCATGGCGTGGCGATCAGCCGGCGATCAGCCGGGAATCAGCCTGGAATCAGGCGACGGCCGCTGGCTCCGGCTTCGCGCTCGGGCCGCGCCGGTCCGTCGCGGGCAGTGGAAACTCCGCCACGGTGTCGACTTCGAGCTTGCTGCCGAGGTAAAGCGGCGTGCGCTGATGCAACTCCGTCGGATCGATATCGAGGATCCGGCGATGACCATCGGTGGCCGACCCGCCGGCCTGCTCCGCAATGAACGCCAGCGGGTTGGCTTCATACAGTAGCCGCAACTTCCCGGAGGGCGACTTGGTGTTGGCGGGATAACAGAAGACGCCGCCACCGAGAAGGTTGCGATGGAAGTCCGCCACGAGTGATCCCACGTAGCGCACGTTCAGCGGCTTACGCACGCCGTCGAGCCCACGGTAGCGACGCATCAGGGCCCGCGTCGGCTCCGGCCAGTCCTGCTCGTACGCATCATTCACCGAGAGGTACCGCGCGCGCTCCGGAATCCGAATGTTCGGATGCGACAGCAGGAACTCACCGATGGAAGGATCGAGCGTAAAGCCATGCGCCCCCTGCCCGGTCGTGTAGACGAGCATCGTGCTGGAGCCATAAATCACGTAGCCCGCCGCCACCTGACGACGCCCCGGCTGCAGCATGTCCTCCATCTCGCCGCGCGTGCCGCGCGTGATCTTCTTGTACACCGAGAAGATCGTGCCCACCGGCACGTTCACGTCGATGTTGCTGGAGCCATCGAGCGGATCAAAGAGCAGGACGTACTTCCCCGACCGGAACCCTTCGGGGATGTGGATGATGTCCGGCTCCTCTTCGGAGGCCATCGCACAGAGCCGCCCGCCGTGATCGAACGCCTTCACGATGATCTCGTTGGCAATCACATCGAGCTTCTGTTGCACCTCGCCCTGCACATTGGTGTCCGACGTGGCCCCAAGGATGTCCACCAACCCGGCACTGCGCACCTTGTTCGCGATCAGCTTCCCGGCCAGCGCCATGTCGTACAGGATGCCCGATAATTCCCCCGTCGCATCGGGGAAATTCCGTTCCTGCTCGATGATGAATCGCTCAATCGTGACGACCGACGTCGCTGTGTGCTTGACCACGAACGGGCTCCTATGGGCGAACGTTATGGACCCATTTGGCGTATGCCACATCGCACACGACGGCGATCCACCCCCTCGGCTCCCGAAATCGATTGCAGCCGAGTGGTGCTGCAAAGTGGCGACGTCAGGGGAGGGTGTGCAAGAGCCGGTCGGTGTGGCGCACGCGCGGCCCTCAGCGACGGCCTCGTCGCGGCGGCACGGACCAGTGCTCACCGCCGGCCGCCACATCGAGGCGGTGCCCGTCGGTGGAGATCACGAACGTGCCCTCGAGGTCGGTCCGCAGGACCGGGATCCCATCGGACGCGAACCGCGCAAGCACCGCCGAGGCAGGATGCCCATAGCGATTCCCGGCCCCCACGGAGATGACGCCGAGGCTCGGCTGGACCGCCGCGAGGAACGGGGGTGAACTGCTCGTCCGGCTGCCATGGTGCCCCACCTTGAGAAGATCGGCATGTAGTAACGCCGGGTCCGTATGCGCCAGGATCCACGCTTCCTCATCGGCCTGCGCGTCGCCGGTCAGCAGGAACACGATGTC
>JBAXMW010000029.1:0-34476 GCA_037134115.1 Gemmatimonadaceae bacterium
TCCGCCGCGGAGGGCTGACGTGGGGCGCGTTCTGGCCATTGTCAGCCAAAAGGGGGGTGTCGGGAAGACGACCACGGCGGTGAACCTCGCGGCGGCCTTCGCGCGCCGCGGACTCAAGACGTTGCTGGTCGACGCCGATCCACAAGGCGCGGTGCGCTACGGCGTGGGGTTGCGTCGCGGCCATGCCACGGCCGGCTTTGACGACTATCTGCGTGGCGAAAAGACCTTACGCGATGTGATCCTCCCCACGGGCCTGCCGTGGCTGCGCGTGATCCTCGCGGGCAGTGTGAGCGAACGGGCCGATCATTCCGCCTTCCAGCGTCAGGTAGGCGACACCACGGTGCTCGGCGATCTCTTGGCCACGGCACGCGAGCGCTGTCACGTTGTGGTGGTCGATACGCCTCCGGGGCTGGGGGCCATTACCCGTCGCGTGTTGGCGGCGAGTCAGCATGTGCTCGTCCCGCTGCAGTGTGAGCCGCTCGCGCTGCAAACCACGCCGCAAATCCTGCGGGCGATTCAGGGGATGGTCGCCGAGAACGATCAGCTCGCGCTCGAAGGGTTGCTGCTGACGATGTACGAGGCGGGGAACGCGGCCTCGGAGCGCGTCCTGCATTACGCGCGCGAATTCCTCCCCAAGCATCTCGTCTTCACCGATCCGATCCCCCGCACGGCCGCCACCGCCGATGCCTTCGCGGTGGGGCAACCCGTGGTGGTCCGCGCCCCCTCCGATGCCGCCAGTCAGGCGTACGTGAATCTCGCCACGCAGCTGTCGGAGCGGTTCGCGTGACCGGGGGCTCCGGCGGTCCTCACGACGGGTGGCCGCACGGGGCCACCAGGCGGCTGGCCGCTTTCGGCCTCGTGGGACTCGGTGCGGTGCTGGCCGGCCTGAGTGGCTGTTCCGATGTGAGTGCGGCGCCCGATGTGCCCGGATCCATCGAAATGGACGCGCTGCCATCGCCGTCGGTGGTGATCGGCGATACCCTGCGCACCATCGACGGGGTCGTGGCACCGGTGAAGGCGATCACCCGCAATGTGGCGGGCACCGTGATTCTCGACGCCCCGGTTCGCTATCTCTATGCGGACTTTCCGCGGGATTCCGCGTTGCTCGTGGATTCCGTGAGCGGCGTGGTCCGCGCCGTGAAGGTGGCCAGAGGGGACGCGCGCATCGCGGCCCGCGTCTCCGGGACCTTGCAGGTGATTCTGCCCCTCGCCGTCACGACGCGCCCGGACTCGGCCGATCGAACGGGGCAGCCCGCACTGAGTCTCTTCACGACCACCCTGCCGGATACGGGGAAGAGTGGGGCGACCGCCAATTCCACCCCAGCGCTCACCGTGGTCGTGCGGCATGTGGAGACGCCGGGGACCAGCAGCACCGTCACGGCGTGGCCGGTGCGCTATGAGTTGCTGTCGCCGGCGAATCCGAACAACGATACGACCAAAGTGGCCTGGCTGGTCGACGACGCGGGACGGGCCTCGGTCCTGGACACCACCGATGCGTCCGGCGTCACCGGGCGGAAAGTGCGCATTCGGGCCGCGAATTTCCCCGCGGCGGGCGTGACCGACAGTATTGTGGTCCGGGCGACCGTGACCTACCGTGGTCTGGCATTGCGTGGTGCGCCCATCCGCCTGGTTTTTCCCGTGAAGCGAGGCAATTGACCATGTCCGACCGGCTCCCGTCCCCCCCGTCCCCAACTGCCGCCTACGTCACGGGCGGCCCCCGTCCGCCTCGCGGAACGGTCAACAGCCTGTTCTTCGCCGCCGTGGATCGGTTCGGGTTTCCCGACGCGGTCAGCTCGAAGGTGCAGGGCGCATGGACCCCGCTCAGCCATGCCACCATCCTGGAGCGAGTGCGGCATATGGCGCTGGGGCTCGCTTCGCTGGGGATCGCCGCGCAGGACCGCGTCGCCATTCTGTCGGAGAATCGTCCCGAATGGATGATCACCGACTACGCCTGTCTGTGTCGTTCGATCGTGAATGTGCCGATCTACCCGACGTTGCCGGCGGAGCAACTCCCGTATCTGCTCAACAACTCCGGCGCGAAGGCGATGCTGGTCTCGACGCCAGAGCAGGCGCAGAAAGTGGCCTCGATCCGTGCGGAGGTCCCTGGACTTCAGTATGTGATCGGCGTCGACGCCGCTGTCGCGGACGGATGCGATCTAACGATGGCGGAGGTCGAAGCGCGTGGCCGCGCCGCCGATTCCCCTGAGGCCGCCGAGCGCTTTCGGGCGGAGGCGCTCGCGGTCGAGCCGGATCAACTCATTACGCTGATCTACACCTCGGGCACCACGGGGAATCCGAAGGGGGTGATGCTGACACAGGACAACCTGTTCAGCAACCTGTCGGCCGTGCGCAATACGATCACGGTACAGCCGGGTGATGTGTGCCTGAGCTTCCTGCCGCTGAGCCACATCTTTGAGCGCACGGGCGACTACTACCTGTTCGCCAACGGCGTGAAAATCGCCTACGCCGAATCCATCGACACCGTCTCGGCGAACATGCTCGAGATGCGCCCGTCGATGATGATGTCAGTGCCGCGCCTGTACGAAAAGATCTACGCGCGCGTGGTGGAAGGGGCGATGGCGGGCGGTGCGGCGAAGCGCGCGATTTTTGGGTGGGCTCGACGGGTGGGCGAACAGTGGGCGCAGTGTCGGCTGGCCGGTCAGACCCCCGGCATGTTGCTCTCGGTCCAGTATCGTATCGCCCATCGGTTGGTCTTCAGCAAGCTGCAGGAGCGGACTGGCGGCCGGCTGCGCTTTTTCGTCTCCGGAGGCGCGCCACTCTCTCCAGAGATCGCGCTGTTCTTTTACAGCGCGGGCTTGATCATCCTCGAAGGCTATGGGCTGACAGAGACGTCACCGGTCATCAGCTGCAACAACATGCAGCACTATCGGATCGGGACGGTGGGACGGCCCATTCCCGGCGTCGAGATCATGATTGCCCCCGACGGCGAGATTCTGTCGCGCGGTCCGCACATCATGCTCGGGTATTACAACAACCCGGATGCCACGCGGGACGCGATCGATGCGGATGGCTGGTTCCATACCGGTGACATTGGCGAGCTGCGTGATGGATTCCTGCGCATCACCGATCGCAAGAAAGACATCATCGTCACCGCCGGCGGCAAGAACATTGCGCCGCAGCCCATCGAGAATCGACTGAAGACCAACCCGTTCATTTCGCAGGCCGTGATGCTGGGCGACAAGCGGAAATTCCCCTCGGTCCTTGTGGTGCCAAACTACGACCAGCTGGTGCCGTGGGCCGCGTCGCAGGGGATCACGACGACCACGCATCCGGAGCTGCTGGCCCGACCGGCGGTGCAGCAGAAGATGGAGGCGGAGGTGCGCAGCAGTTTGGTGGGGCTTGCGCCCTTCGAAATGCCGAAGAAGGTGGCGCTCATCGAACAGGACTTCAGCGTGGAGCGCGGGGAGCTGACGCCGACGCTCAAGGTGAAGCGCCGCGTGATCGACACGACCTATAAGGCGATGATCGATCAGCTCTACGCTGACGGCGGCGACTGACGACGGAGCGGGACGGGTGCGCTGACGGCGGACGCTGCGTCGGCCGTCGCCACCCACAGCTCGGCATCCCGGGCGAGCTCGCGGCACCCATCTGGGATGGCGGCCGTGACCGGGGCCACCAACCGTCCACCGGACCGGAGGACGCGCCCGGCATCGGCCAGAAACGTCAGATGCGCGCCATCGACCGCCAGGCCATCGAGTGTCGCGTCACCGAGGGGCAGCCGGTGGCCCATCGGGAGCGACATGGCGTCCGGGGCATCGGTGCCCATGTGCTGCGCCGCGCCGACCGCATTCAGGACCACGCAACGGGCCTCCGTGGCCTCTTGGAGCGCGCCGGCCTCCTGGGCCCATGTCCCGGTCAACAACACGCGGCGCGCGGGTGTGGTGAGGTCCAGCAGCGCCGCGAGGCGCCACGGATCCGCCGGGCCTGTGGCCGCCGCGCTCGCGTTCGGGGTCGCGTCTCCGTGCGCGGGCGGCGGTCCGAGCTGTGCCACCCCGCGCGCAATCGCGAATTCAGCCCCGCAGATCGGGCAGCCGAGCACGCCGTCGATGACATGTTCGCCCGCCCGGTGCGTGGCGAGGGTGATCAGTGGGGACGACGGATGGTCTGCGGGACAGCGCAGCCGTTCGAGGCAATCAACGCGCATGGGGGCAACCTAGCGCGCACCGCGGTGCGGGGTCAGCTGGACGACAGTCGCAGTTCGTCAATGGTGACATGGGCCGGCTGCAGGACCGCCCAATGCACGGCTTCGGCGACATCCTCTGGGCGGAGCATCGAGGCCCGCGTGGGGAACCCCGGCTGATGATCCGGATCAATCGGATCCCAGATGGGGGTATCGGTCGCGGCCGGCGAGATGAGCGTGCAGCGAACCCCGGTGCCCCGCAGCTCTTGGCGGAGGGCCTCATGCATCGCGCGCTGCCCGTACTTACTGGCCGCGTACGCGCCATTGCCGGGAAAGACGGCACGATCGGCCACCGACCCAATGGACACGACATGGCCGGCCCCGCGAGCGGTCATTCCGGGCACCAGCGAGCGGAGCAGCAGAAACGGACCGACCAGATTGACCTGAATCATCTCGGTGAAGTCCGCGGGCGCCATGGTCGCCAGCGGCGCGAGGGAGAAGAGCCCGGCATTGTTGATCAGGATATCCGGCTGCAACCCCTGCGCGGCCATCGTGTCGGCGAGCGCATAGACCGTGGCCGGATCCGAGATGTCCCCCGCCAGCGGATGGGCGTGCGGCCCAAGCGCCTCCGCCGCCGCGGTGAGCACCTCGGCGCCCCGGGCGACCATGACCACATCGGCCCCTGACGCCACCAACCGCTGCGCCACGGCATGCCCAATGCCACGGGACGCGCCGGTAACGAGCGCACAGCGACCGGTGAGGCTCAAAACGTCTCCGACCGCCCGTGCGCGAGTCGCAGGAACTCGCTGCGCGTCTTGGCGTCGTCACGGAAGAGCCCGCGGAGCGACGAGGTGATGGTACGGGAATTCTGCTTCTCCACGCCGCGCATCATCATGCACAGATGCACCGCCTCGATGACGACGCCAACCCCCTTCGGGGCGAGCACCTCCTCGATGGCGTCGGCGATCTGTTCCCCGAGCCGTTCCTGCACCTGCAGCCGGCGCGCGAAGACCTCGACCACCCGCGGCAACTTGGACAGCCCGACGATCTTGCCGCTCGGGATGTACGCAATGTGCACCTTGCCGAAAAACGGGAGCATGTGATGTTCGCACATCGAGTACATCTCGATGTCGCGCACCATCACCATGTTCTCGTGGGACTCCGCAAAGAGCGCATCGCCGATCACGGCGCGCGCATCCATGCCGTAGCCGCGCGTCAGCCAGGAGAGCGACTTCGCGACACGGCTGGGCGTCTTGTGCAGGCCATCCCGGGTGGGATCTTCGCCCACCAATTCGAGCTGCCGCTGGATGATGGCTTCGAACTCCACCATGCGCGGATCGGTAATCACGAGGTCGTCGGAATCGACCGCCATGCCAGAGAGACTGGCATTGGCGGCTCCGAGATCAATCCCCTTCATAGTCGGCATAGTTGTTGTCCGTTTCCCAAAGACGCAGGCGCACCAGACGGGCGGGTGCGACCGCCGGTGCAATGACGCGCCACATCGCGACGATGATGTTTTCCGTGGTCGGAATCAGATCGCGCGTGTACTCGACATCGATGTTGAAATTGCGATGATCGGTCTTATCGATCACCTCGCGCTCCACGATCCCCCGCAGCGCCCCCAGATCGATCACATACCCCGTCGTGGCGTCGATCGGCCCCTTGACCGACACTTCCAACCGGTAGTTGTGGCCATGCCAGTTGGGGTTGTTACACAGCCCAAAGAGGCGGGTGTTCTCCTCAGCGGAGAGCGCCGGGTTGTGCACCCGGTGGGCGGCGTTGAACCGCAGGACGCGGGTCACTGTGACGTGAGGCATATCCGATGAACCCCGGGACGACACACCGGGTTCCAAACACGAACCCCCCGGGGGATTCCCGGGGGGTTCGCACCAGATTCGGAACGGAGAGGGGGTCTTGAAGCCCAAAGAATACTGATGAAGCCCTCACCACGCTTTCGCCTTCCCCGCACTGGGGCATGACGTTCACCCGGATGTCAGGCCTCTTCTAAGGACTTATCGGCTCAAGAGGTAAGTCTCTCCGCCCCGATTGCTCACCAACGATTAACTTCGTACAGTCTACCGTGCAGGTCGCACCCTTCGCAATCGGCCTCTTTCAGGATTCACAGACTATGGATGGTTATCTCTTTGCCGGTGTCCTGATGCTGGCGGTATGGGCAGGGTTGACGTTGACCACGGACGTGCCCGGCTGGATGCATCTGCTCCTCACTGGTGGCGTCTTTGTGATCATTTGGCGCATCGTCGTGCGCGGCACCACGTCGACCAAGCCGAAACGCTGAGCCACGCCCGACGGCGTCAAATCTCCCAGTTGGAGAGCAGGATCCCCTGACCCGGGGGCTGCTCCACCCACCCGGAGACGCACATGCGCAAGTCGGTCCAGCGCACCCGTGCGCCCATGCCCATGAGTGATCGGTACACATCCGGGTGATCGCCTTGCAGGCGAACCGCGAGTCGCGTGATGCCCTGACGAGCTGCGAGATCCGCGACCGTCTTCAACAGCTCCGTCACCTGCGCGCGCTCTGAGGCCACGAGCTTCAAGACCCGCACCTCATCCCGCGCGCGCCCATCGATCAGCGGGGCGGTATGGACGAGCGCAAAGGCGGTCGGGGCATGCCGAGGCCCCAGCACAATCGTATCACCGAGTGCGAGCCGATCGGTCAATGCGAGTTCGCGCGAGAAGTCGTACCCCGGCATGATTCGCGCCGTCAGGGCTGCACATCCCGCGATGACATCCGCCCGCTCAACCTTCGGACACCGCGTGAGCAAGAGATGCGGGACGTCGTGGGCGCCGGCATCCAACGTGAGGGTGATGGTCAGATGCCCCGGCACAAACCCCATCGACGAATAGAAGCCAATGTTGTCGATGGTGCGGGGCATGGTTTCCAGACCGATCACCTGCACGCCCTGCTGGCGCAGCCACTGCATCCCGGCCTGCACAATGACTTTGCCACCACCATGCCCCTGATGATCCGGTCGGACACAGAGCGGACCCATCCACCCTTCGGTGCCGGAATGATGCACCATGTTGAAGGCGACAATCTGCCCACGCGCATCGCGCCAACAGAGCGCCCCGTCCCCCGCGTCCTCAATCGCATAGCGCCAAATGGCCGCACTGAGCGCCGGGACCCGCACCCCTAACAAGCCATCGCGCCGGTAGCGGTCGGTGAATGCCTCGGTGAAGACCGCATTGAGCGCGGGAATGTCGGCGAGGGTTGCCACGGCGGGCCCCTCCACCTGCCGACCGTGGCCCCAACTGCGCACGCTGACCGGCATCATCCCACCCCCATCAGATCGGCAGACTCATCGTCTTCGTTCGCCAGGAATCCCTCGTCGCTGCTCCGACCAGCCATCCCGGCCGTCCCCTCGGTGACCACGCTGGTCCCGCGCTCTTCATCGAACCGCACTACCAGCACGCGATCCAGTCCTTCGCGGACCTGTTCGATATGGGTGATCACGATCACCTGCTCAAAGCGATCATTGATCCGGCGCAACAGCTCCACCACGTTCCCGCGCCGCACATCATCGAGGGATCCAAAGACTTCGTCGAGAATCAAGAGCGAGAAGGCCTGACCGGCACGTTCGGCAATCATCTGCGAAATGGCCAACCGCAGGACGAGGTTGCAGAGGTCTTCCTCGCCCCCGGAGATCACCGGCTTCGCCAACCCGTCCTCAAGCACCACGAGGTTGTAATCCTCGTCGAACTCCAGCGCGTTGTACCGTCCATCCGTGAGCACATCCAGGAAACGGCTCGCGATTTCCGCGAGCTCAGGACGCAGCTGCACATTGAGATCGGTACGCAATTCACCAAAGGCGCGATCCAACTCCTCGTGCAGCAGGCGGTCCCGATCGAGTGTTGCCAGCGACGCTTCCAGCGTGGTGAGGGTCTCGAGCGCGGTCGTGGCCGACGCCAAGTCGGCCGTGGCGTGTTCCGCATCACGGACCGCGCGCGCCGCCTCGACCTCCGTGCGATGCGCCTCGTCGCGGGCCGCGGCATGAGCGGCACGCAACGCGGCATAGTCCGCATCGGAGAGCAGCGTCGCGGCACGCGACGCCGCCAACGTCGCAACGTGCTGACGCGCGGCGGTCAGCGCATCGGCCGTGCGGGTCCGCTCGGCGCGTAGCGTGGCTTCCCGGAGCAGCACCCCATCCAGTCGGGCGATCTGTGTGTCCAACGCCACCAACTGCGCGGCCGCTTGGCGCAGCCGCGCATGCTCCTGCGGATCGTAGCCGGCAGGGAGCGCCGCCAGTGCCTGTGCCGCCTCGTCACGTCGCCCGCGCAGCGCTCCTTCCTGCTCCAGCAGCCCCTGCCGCTCGCGGATCGCCTCCTGAATGCGCACGAGACGCCGCTCCAGCGTCGTTAACTCCCCCTGCGCGCTCCGACGCTGCTCGTCCATCGCCACCACTTTCTCCGGCAGCCGCGTCAACTGCTCTACCCGCTGCCGGTAGTAGTTCCCATCCGTCCGCACGATGTCCACCTGCGCGGTGAGCTCGTCCAGCACGGTGGTGTACGACGCCCCCAACGGGCGTCCGCAGGTGGGGCATGGGCTATTGGCCCCCAATCCCTGCATGGTCTGCTGTTGGGAGCTCAACTCACTGAACTGCGCCCGCAGGGTTTCGAGACGCGTTTCCGCTTCCTGCCGGTCGCGTGCCCACGCGGTCCGCGCCTCATCCAGCGCATGCTCCAGTGCACTCAGTGCCTCTCGCGCCGTCGTCAGCTGCGCCTGAGCCGGCGCCTCGAGTGACGGCGCCGACGCCAGCTTGTCCAACCGCTCCGTGAGCCGCACCAGGTCCGCCTCATGACCGCGGAGACGCTCCAGCAATCCCTGCCGCCGCCCCTCAGCCGCGGCCAAGGCATCCTGCGCCGCCAACCCCTCCCGCACCGTTGCGAGTGGCACCAGCGCCGCAAGCAGTGGCGTGCGCTCTTGATGCGCGATCTCAATCTCGCCAAGCGCACGATCGATCTGCGCGAGATCATGCGTCCGCGACACGACGGTGGCCTCGGCGAGCGCCACCGCCGCCTGCTGCGCCGCGGCCTGCTCGCGCTCCGCCTCCGCCGCCATCCAGCGCGGCGTCAGCTCCGCCAGCGTCGCGGCGGCGGCATCACGCTGAGCGTTCAAGAGGCGCGTCTGTTGGCGCGTTGATGCGACACGTTGCTGCGCATCGGCATGCTGCTGCCGCACGCGCGGCGCATCGACCAACCCCTTGCGCACCCCGGTCGCTTCGCTGTTGATCACGCGGCGGTGATCCTTCACTAACTCCTGCGCACTGGTGAGGCGGTCGTAGCCCAGCACCCGCGAGAGAAACCGGGCCCGCTCGGCAGCGCCCAGCGACGCCATGACGTCGAG
This sequence comes from Gemmatimonadaceae bacterium, assembly GCA_037134115.1. Taxonomy (GTDB): domain Bacteria; phylum Gemmatimonadota; class Gemmatimonadetes; order Gemmatimonadales; family Gemmatimonadaceae; genus Gemmatimonas. Next base: position 9,504 of record JBAXMW010000029.1, read on the forward strand.
CTCTTTCTGCTCGGTGAAGTACGTGTGAAAGAACTCCGCCCGCGTCATACCGAGCCGACGCTGTAATAGCTCCGAGACCCCGGTGATCGTACTGGCAATGGGCGCCGTGCCGCCATCGAGGAAGCACTCGGCGCCGGTCAAGCCGCGCGTGACCCGATACCGATGGCCCGCCAGCTCGAACTCGAGTTCGACTTTGACCGGGGCCCGAGACTCGGCACGCGCGTTGCGGATGCTGTCCCGCGTCCCGCGCGCCGCCTGCATCCCGTACAACGCCCAGGCGATCGCTTCGAGCAGCGTGGACTTCCCGGAGCCATTGGGGCCAATGATGCCGGTCAGACCGCGATCGAAGGTGACGCGGGTGTCCGCATGCTGACGAAAATTCTGCAGCCGCAGCGAGAGAAGCCGCATCAGTCGGTCCCCACCGGCATTGCCGCCGTCACGGCTTCATCCGCCTGCTGGAGATAGCGCAGCCCCAAGGTGATCAGCTGCTGCCGATCGACCTCTGCGGGCACCGTGCGCTCCTGCAATCGCTCGGCGAGCAGATCCGCCAGGGTGGCGCGCGGTCCGCCGGCGCCGTCGCCGCTGCGGCGACGCACGGCAGGATCCGGGCGACGGGTATCGAGGTGAAAATGCGTCGCGCGACGGCGGTACTCACGCAGCGCCGCATGATCCAGCTCGCGCACCACATGCCGCGGCACATTCCGCACCGTGACCCGCACGATGCGATCATCAATCCCACCGGGTGCGGTCTCCACGCGCGCTTTGAGCGCGGCATCGACCTCCGCCGTGCCCATTCCAGTGGCATCGATGGGCTCGAGATCGAGCAACGGGCGGGCGGGCGCCACGGGATGAAACCGGTGCGCCCCCGTTGTCAGATCGTGCTCGATGAAGCCCTTCCCCGGCACGCCTTGCTCCCGCTGCTCGCGAAGCTCACCCCACGGATTGGAACTCGTGTAGTCGAGCGAGCCGCTGTAATAGGCGCGCGGCGCGACCTCGCGATAGACGTGGTAGTGGCCGAGGGCCACGTAGCTCCAGGATTCGGCGTGCAGATCGGCTGCCGGGATTTCAATCGCCGCGCGATCTGTTGGTGCTGCGTGCGCCGGCAACATGCCAGCCACTTCGCCGTGCATCAGGAGCACGGTGTGCGTGAAGCCTGCCGGCGGCGTGAAGACGGGCCGATCAATCCCGGGGACATCGGGAACCGCGAGCACGGCGAGCGAGCGTGATGGGAAGGTGAACAGCTCGGCCTTTGCGTCGGCCACATGCACCCCAATTTCCCGGAAGAGGCGCAGAATGCACCCCGTCTCCGTCGTGCGCGGCGCGTCATGGTTCCCCGCCACCATCACAATCTCGGTTTCCGGCAAGCGATCACGCAGCGTCGAGAAGGCGCGGAAGGCGTGCAGAATGGCCGGATTCGAAGGCCGGACCGAATGAAAGATGTCGCCACCCACCACGATCACATCCGGCGCACAGGCGACGATCTGCGCAATCGCACGCTGGACCGTTCCGGCGACATCAGCCTCCCGCTGGTTGATCCCAGACGGGGTCAACCGCTGATACTGCCGGAACCCCAGATGCAGATCCGCGAGGTGGATAAGGCGCATCCGGGAAATCTAGACGAACCCAGCGACGGAGAGGGCCCCGCCAGCGCCGGATCCACCCGCGCGGAGGCTGCTGGAGCTCAGCCCCCGTATTCGTCGGGGGCAAAGGAGCGGAGCGCCCGTGGACGGGGGGCCACCGCCTCCGCATCAACCGCCGAGGGGCGTGCCCGACGGGCCAGCTCCCGCGTGAAGGCGTCCTTCACCTGCTCCGGACGACGGCGCAGTACGGCGTTCCGGGCGGCGAGTACCTCCTGCTCCTCGTACAGCAGGATCGCCTGCTGCGTCCATCCGAGGTCAATCGACGGATCCAACCGCCGGAGCTCCGTTGCCACGGCCGCAGCGAGCGAGGGCTCCGGGGCCTGCGGAAAGCGATCGACCCCTTCACGCCCGGAGAGCACCGCCGGACGGGGGAACCGGATGAACACGGGCTGCGCAAAGTGCGGATGCCGGACCATGAGCTGCCCTTTGTCCAACGTCGCCAGTCGCGCCTTTACGGCCGGCGACAGCACCTGATACCCCGGCGTGGCCAGCTCATCGCCGTCCATCCGACCGAAGAGGGTGGTCCCGGCATTCCCCACGACGCGCCGATGCACCTGCGACCGGAATTGCTGTGCACCGAAGAGCACGAGCCCCAGATACCGACCGCGTTCGGCGATATCCAGCAGCATCTTCTTCACGTAGGTGTCTGGTCCGTCGTTCGCGGCGTACTTGTTCAGTTCGTCCACGAAGACGATGACGTGATCGACGCCGAGGGCGCGCCGTTCCAACTGTTCCCGGAGACGGGAGACCACGCGGGCAAAGACGAGATCCTGCGCGTCTTCTTTGGACTGCGACACATCGACGACGTAAACCGTCCGATCGGCGAACTCCCCAAAGGGCAGATCGGAGACGGCGCCGTCGTCGGTCACGAGACCGGCACAGCGCGTGGAGAGATTGGAGAGCCGATTGCGCACCTTGCGAATGGTGGCCGCATGATGCGTGCGCCACGTGTCGCCTGTCCCTTCTTCGAGTTTGCGGAGCACGTCACGAAACCACGCGTCCAGGTCTGCGAACGATTGGACGCGATACGTTTGCGGCAGGCCGGGATCCTGAAAGTCCTTCCCCACGACGCGCTCGCGGATGAAATCGATGAGCGCATCCGCCTTGGCATCGACGTCATCCTTGTTCAGCAGCACCTCCGCAAACTGCAGGACCTCCGACAGCCCCCAGCTGAGCGGCTGCACCGCCTCGGCGAGATCCGGGTGCGAGCGCAGCGTATCGAGCGACAACCCGCGCGCCGTGTACGGCGCGTAGTACTGCACCTGCTTGAAGGGTTCGGCGGGTACCTGGAGCAGGTCATACAGCGCGCGATCGGATTCCTCGAGATGCCCAGGCTGATCGAGGAAGCAGAGATCCGGTCCCTTCACATTGAAACAGACGGCGGCGATGCTTCCCATGCGCGCCGGAAAGTGTGCGAAGAGACTTTGCAGCAGCCATTCGATCGCGCTCGTCTTGGTGGCCAGTCCGGACACCCCCGAAATGTTCAGGTGCGCGGCCTCTGGGCCCACGAGAAATTCGGCGTCGATGAAGATGGGGGACCGCATGCCCCCCGCCCCGTACACGCCCACCGGAATGCCGGTGTTTCGCTCCGGTCGGCAATAGCCATCCATGCGCAGTGCCACCGCCACATCGGCATCCGTGGCAAGGAACACCTCACCCAGTGGCACGGGCTGCAACGGCTCTTCGGGGACATGCCGGAGCACCTGCGCGGTGTACAACCGAATCTCCGTGCGCGCCGTTGCCGCGGGAATGCCGCCTGTGGGATGGCCGTCGTGTCCGAGGACGTCGTGCAGTGGGGACTGCAGATCAGAGTAGCTGAACCCTTCCACGACCACCCCGTAGATCCGGGGAATCTGCGTGCCGACTGGACGTGGTCCTTCCACCCGTACAATGGTGCCGATGCCGACAGGGCTGTCTTCAGCGGTCCAGAAGTGAAATTCGTGCGGCGTGTTGGGCTTCCGCTCGGTCGCCACGACCCGACCGATGGCTACGGGAGCTACGTCTTCGTGCGTCATGAGCCAATCAGGGCGTTGAGGTACTGTTCACAGGCGGCGACACCGTACGTCAGCGTGGGCCATCGAGGATCGGGGAGAGCGAGCGGGGCGCGCTCCGCGCGGATCCAACTGCTGAGGTGATCGGCGCGCGCCGCCAGCATCGGCACGGCCTCGGTTGCCGCGGCATCGAGTTGGCCATCCGGCAGCAGACGCAGCGTGTCCGGTGGTGCGACTTCAACCCGCACGAGGCCGTGCAACGGATCGCCGTCGGACGACCCATGCACGCGGAGATACCAGCTGGCCACTGCCCGACGCCCCCGATGCTGCACGAGAAAGACCGGACCGCGCTCGCCGGCCGCCAGCGTGAGCGTCGTGCGCAGCAGCGCGGCATCCCCGTAGAGCGTGCTGTGGGATTTCACGACGCCGAAGGCGGTGGCGTGGGCGTCGATCGCGAGATTCCCGGAGATGCCACCATCGACCCAGAGCCAGCGCGATTCCGTTCGGCACCACGCCGCCGCGAGTGCGCGCTCCAGCGCTTCGCGCTGCAGCCCCACCTGATCGAGGGCGCGGGCGCGCACGGCGAGCGGATGCCCCACCAGGTCGGCTTCGTCCGCCTCGGCCACATCGATCAACTCAACCCCGGTGTCACCGAGCGCCTCCCACCGCGCCTCCCCCACCTGCGCGCGCGCCGCGAGCACCAGATGCCGCAGCCGCGGCGCCTCCCACGTGGTTAACTGGCGATCCGCGCGCACGCGGACGACGGCGGCAACGGTTGCGAGCAGCAACGGGGTCGTGCCCATGTGGCCGATCACCCGCGTGCGCTGAATGCCGTCCAGGAAGGCGTCAACGCCGACCTGCGTGGCCGTCGGCACCGGCCGGCCGCCGCCCGCCTCGAGCCGCGTGCAATGCGCCACCGTGGGCGGATCCCCGCGCCCGGCCAGCCGCTCCAGGGCGCCGGCCCGCAAGGCGCCGTCGGTGGTGGCGGCATCGAGCAACGGCCGCAGCTGGCGCAGCAGCGTGTGGGCGGAAACGACCGCATCGCGGTCGGTGGGCGCTGGCGACGGAGACACGTGGGGAGGGTAGTCGCCCGGGCCCGAAGTGACAACGGCGGGCCCAACCCACGATGCTGTCCGGCCAACCGCCGGACACAGCGGTCCGCCTGCCCCCGATGGACAAGCCGGAGCCTGCAGGTGAAACTCCGGATATGTCGCCACACATTCGCTCGTTCAATGCGGGACCCATGCGCCGGGCTGGCCGGGCACTCCTCCTCTCGGCCGCACTCGCGGTCACGGCCGGCTGCGACCGCCTGCAGCGGGCACTGAACAAGGAGACCCCCGTGGTCTCATCGGACCTCGGATGGCAAGTCGACAGCACGCTGATGGCGCGAAAGCCGTCAATCCTCTTTCGCGTCTACAAGGATTCGGCGGGCACGCTCGTGGCGCCCGTGGCAACGATCGGCACCGAAGGGTTCCGTCAGATTGTGATGGGCCGCCGAGGGTGGCGCGCTTTTGATGTGGAGTATCTGCAAGCGGGACACACGCTGAGCGCGATCCGCGATGGGCGTCCGAACGGCACGATCACGCTCACGCGCGGGATGTGGGAGGGCGGGAGTCAGCTCGACAGCCTGGAAGGGTGCAGTCGCTTGATTCCGGCGGGGCAGACCGCCCCGGGTCAGGGGGTGCTGTTGGCGATGACCGGTGCCCAGCCGCCGCAACGTGCCGACGCCACACTGTCCGGCGACGTCGTCGCGTCGGCAATGGCGACGGTGCCCACGCTCATTGCGCCGAGTGCCGGCATTCCTGTGGGGACGCTGTCGAAATACGTCCGGGATGTCCATCAGCTCAACACGGGGGTCTCGCGCACCCCGACGTTGCTGGCGATCTACACCGATACGGTCCAGGTGGCCGATTCGGTGCGCAGCATCACCCAACGCCCGAAGCAGTTTCTGGTGGTGCTCGACAAGGGGCTCTATGGCTTCAAGCCCACGTACGTCTTCTCGACCCTTGGCACGCGGGAGACCCCGCCACCGATGGAGTGGCTGGGGTATCTCGATATTGATCGCGATGGCCGGGCGGAGCTGTTCTTTGGAAGCCGCTTTGATGCGAAGCACCCCACCACCATTGCCCTGCGCTTTGCCACAGACGCCTGGACGGAGCGCTTCAATCAGCTGCTCCGCTGTCAGGGGTGACTCACTCCACCCCGATGTCCCAGGCCTGTTCGAGGTCGGTGCGGCTGTAGGCCCGGAATGCCGTGAGTGTTTGCGTGCGCACAATCCCCGGCACGCGCGCGAACTCCTCGGTGACCACCGTGGCGATGCGTTCCAGATCGGGAACCCGCACAATGACCACCAGATCCCACGCGCCGGAGACCGAGTAGACCTCCGTCACGCCCTCAATACCCGCCAGCACCGTGGCACAGGCCGGAATGTGCTTGGGATCCGCCTGCACGAGGACAATCGTGGTAATCATGGGGTCAGCCCTCGGTGAAGCAGCGGGCCACGCGGGTGATCCCTTCCACCGCGATGGCTTCCGTCGTGGCGTAGCTCATCCGAATCCAATCCGGCGTGAGGAAGGCGCTCCCCGGCACGACGGCGACGTTCTCGCGTTCCAACACCCGCTCCGCGAAGGTCGCGCCGGCATCGGCCGCCCCCGCGTAGCCCGCGACATTCATGTAGAGATAGAACGCGCCGGCCGGATGGACGTACTGCACCGTCGGGAAGGCTGCGAGCGCGCGCAGCACCGCATCCCGCCGCGTGTGAAAGGCGCGGACCATCGCGTCCACCGCCGCGTCAGCCTCGTCGACGCGCGCGAGCGCGGCCAAGGCCGCGTACTGCGACACCGCGGCGGGATTGGAGGTCGCATGCGACTGAAACGCCGTCATCGCCTTCGTCACCGCCACTGGGGCGATCGACCACCCAATACGCCAGCCGGTCATGGCATATGCCTTCGCGACGCCGTTGATCACGATCAGATTCTCGCGCGTGGGCGCGAGCGAGAGCACCGACGCCGCCGGACCGTCATAGGCGATCCGCATGTAGATCTCGTCGGCGATCACCCACCACCCACGCTCGGCGGCGAGGGTGAGGATGCTCACCAACTCGTCACGCGAGTAGACGGCGCCCGTCGGATTACTCGGGGAATTCAACATCAACCCACGCGTGCGCGGGGTCGCCGCAGCCGCCAGCTGCTCGGCCGTCACCTTCAGCGATCGCGCGGGATCGCCAAAGACCGGCACCGAGGTGGCACGCGCGAGCTCGATCATCTCGTAGTAGCTGGTCCACGACGGCGTCGGCACGAGCACTTCGTCGCCGGGCCCGAAGCAGCAGACGCAGGCGTTGTACAACGACTGCTTGGAGCCGTTGGAGACCACCACCTCATTGGCCGCCACTGGCGCCAGCCCGCGGACATAGCGGTTCGCATCGGCGGCGATCGCCTCGCGGAGCGGCAAGATGCCTTCCGTCGCCGTGTAGCGCGTGGCCCCTTCGGCGAGCGCCTGCACCGCTGCCTCTCGGATAAAGGCCGGCGTGTCGAAGTCAGGTTCGCCCGCGCCGAGATCAATGATCTGTCGTCCCGCGGCCTTCAGCGACCGTGCCTTGGCGGCGACGGCCAGCGTGGCCGACTCCTTCATGCGCGCAATGTTGGCAGACGGCTGGAACACGAGGGACATGACCGAGAAGGCGAATGGTGGCGAAGAGAACGGGACCCGACTACGTTCCGAACACGGACGCTGGGCGTCCGGAAACTAAGCGCGACCGAGAGCGGCGCGCCACGCAGTCCTCATGGAAACATGGCGGACCGCACATCATGGACCGCTGGGCGGTCCAGCTGACTCACAATTGACGGGAGCGGGACTTGGGCGAGGAGAAAGGGGAAGGCGCGGCGCGCAGCCAGATGGTGGTGCTGCAGGGACCGGCCGATGCACGGACGATGGCTGCGGCCATGCGTCCCGGGATTGAACGCAGTCGTGAAACGGGGGAATCTGGGCCGGCGTGCCTGTTGATTTGCCCCACCGTGGAACAGGCGCTGAGCGCCGCGGATCAGGCCCGGCTGTTGCTGGCTGATCTCACCGCCCGAGTCGTGCCCGTCAGTCAGGTGGCGCGTGCGCGCCGTGTGATCGCCAACGGCCCGGTGGCCGTGATCGCGGGCACCCCCGCCGATCTGCTCGCCCTCCGCAAGGATGCGGCGCTGCCGCTCGATCATCTCAAGGCCGTCATCCTCATTGGGCTCGACGACCTCCTCGCCGCCGGCGCCATCGACGCGCTGCGCGCGCTCCTAGGGGACATCCCCAGCGACGCGCTCCGTGTGGCGACCGTCGACACCGAAGGCCCCGACGTCACCGAGTTCCTCGACGCCCAGCTGCGGAAGGCCCGCCGCATCGCGCCGCCGAGCGCGATCGACGCGCCGTTGGCGGTCGTTCCGCAGTACCTCATCACCGCGGCCAATGCGCGCGGCGAAGCGGTCCGCGATCTGCTCGACGCCTTGGATCCGCCATCGCTGCTGATCCTGACCGCCAACGAGGTCGCCGACCGGGCGGCCCATGAGGCGCTCACGCGGCTCGGACTGGTCGTCGACGGCCATGCCATCCAGGTGGCCCGCCAAGCAACGACGGAACATGTCGCGCTGGTCGTGCTCTGGGAGGCACCAGCGGCGGCGGAAACGCTCACGGCCGCCCTGGCGATCAAGCCGATTCAGGCGGTGACGCTCCTCACCCCGGACGAACTGCCCGCCTTCCTGCGCCTCACCGCCGGGTCGGCCATGGCGTGGGCCTCGCCGGCCCGCAGCACCGCCGCGTCCGGCCGCGTGGCCGCCCTGCGGAACGCCCTGGTCGAGGCGCTCCATGGTCCCGCCACGCGCGCCACGAGCACACTCGCCGTGCTCGTCCCGCTGCTCGAGGCGCATGACGCGGTCGCCCTGGCGGCGGCGGCGTTGCACCTGTATGAAACCGCCCTCGATACCTTGGCAGAGCGGAGCGCGTCCATGGCCACGCTGACGGCCCTCGCGGCGCAGGCCCCGCTTCGGGCGGGTGCCTCGGCTGCCGGCGCTGGCGCCACCCTGACAGGGCCGCAGCGGCTCTTCCTGGGTGTGGGCAAGCGCGATGGCGTTCGCGTGGGGGATCTCGTGGGCGCGATCGCGAACGAAGCGGGGATCGAGGGATCCCGCATCGGCGGGATCGAGCTCTTCGAATCGCACGCGCTGGTCGAACTGGCCGCCGAAGACGCCATGAAGGCGGTCAAGGCGCTGGAATCGGTCTCGGTACGTGGCCGACGCCTCAACGCCCGGATCGATGACCGGGCTGGCGGCGGCGGCGATCGCCCCATGCGGAGCGGCCCGCGCCCCGGCGCCGGCCCTCGTGGCCCGCGCGAGGGTGGCCGTGAAGGCGGTCGCGACGGCGGCCGCGACGGCGGTTTCCGTGATCGGGCGCCCCGGAGCGGCGGTCGGGACGGGGGAAGCCGTGAGGGCGGTCGTGAGGGTGGCCGCCCCAGTGGCCCGCGGCCGGGTGGTCCGCGTCCCAGTGGCCCGCGGAGTGGCCCCCGTGAAGGAGGGTCGCGCGATAGCGGCCCGCGTGGCACGTTCCGGGCAGACGAAGCGCGTCGCGCCTTCGGGGATCGCCCCGCGCGCGAACGCGCCGAGGGGACCCGGGAGTGGTCGGAACGCGGGACGCGCATGGCCAATGCCAAGCGCCCGCCCCGTCCCCCCCGCAGCAACGACTAATTCCGTACGGCAGGGAGCTCGGCGATGAGTGGTGCGTTCCAGGTGTCTGGCGGGTGGATCGAGGTGGTGGCCGGCGTGATGTTCAGCGGCAAGTCCGAGGAGCTCATGCGTCGCGTCCGGCGCGCCACCATTGCCCGGAAACGGGTACAGGTCTTCAAGTCCCACCTGGACGATCGCTACGCCGGGCTCCTCGCGATTTCCAGCCATGACCGCCGGACCGTGGAAGCGGTCCCGGTGGACAGCTCGGCGCAGATCATGCTCCGCCTGGACCCCATGGCGCAGGTGATTGCCATCGACGAGGCGCAGTTCCTCGACGCGGGCATCGTTCAGGTGGCCTCGGCGCTCGCCGACCGGGGCCGCCGGGTCATCCTGGCCGGCACCGATACGGACTTTCGAGGCGAACCGTTCGGGGCGATGCCACAGCTCATGGCCGTGGCCGAAGTGGTGGACAAGCTCCACGCGATCTGCGTCCTCTGCGGATCCCCCGCCAGCCGCAATCAGCGGCTGCTGGACGGAAAGCCTGCCCCCTATGAATCCCCCACGATCATGGTGGGGGCCGCCGACAGCTACGAAGCGCGCTGTCGCGCCTGCCACATCGTCCCCCGCCGCGACGAGGGGCAGCAGCAGCTCCTGTGATAATGTGACGTCGCGAGCGGGGCAGCGTCTTCTGGGTGGCCCCGTTGTTCTCTCGCTCTCACTTTGCACGGATTGCTGCATGGGCGTCATTGCGACCCTGCTGGCCCATGATGAACGCTTGGCACGCCTTCGGAGCGTGGCGCGCGACCGGTATCGGTTTGTGCCCAGCGAAGACTGGGCGTCGCTGACCCGCGCCTGTGAGCGCGGTCCGGTCAACGTGGTGGTATTCGACCTCTACATCGACGGCACGGCCGATTTCGAGCGGGTCCGGCAGCTGCGGTTGCGGGCGCCGCGCGCCGCGCTCGTGGCGTACATCGACATGACGGTCGAGCGGGCGCGGGACATGTTCGACGCCGGCCGCAGTGGCATCGATGTCCTCGTCATCGCCAACGAAACCGATTCACCGGCGCAGTTGGGCGCGCTGCTCGATCAGGCCGAAGCGCGCAGCGTGTCGAGCCTCCTCAAGCCGCATCTCGCTGGCCTGCGCAATGTCGTGCGAGACGCGCTCATGCTCTCCGTCACGCGGGCGCATGAGCAGCTCAATCCGGACAGCCTCGCGCGCCTCATGAATGTCTCGCGTCGTCTGCTCTCCAAGCGTCTGGAAGGCGCTGAGCTGCCGCCGCCGCATCAGCTGCTGACCTGGGGCCGGCTGATCGTCGCTGCCAGCATGCTGGAAGACGGCACGCGGAGCGCCGACAGCGTCGCGGCCGCGCTGGAGTTCCCGTCAGGGAGTGCCTTCCGCAACACCTGTCAGCGCTATCTCGGGTGTACGCCGCATCAGATCCGGGCACACGGTGGCGCGTCGTGGGTGATCACGGAGCTGCTCCTCAATCGCGAGAAGCGGCGCGAGATTCACCTGCACGAGGATGACGAACCGGCGGACAATCACGCAGCCGCCTGATCGCTCCGGTTTTTCGAACGGCGACGCCCCCGCGTCGCCGTTTTCCGTAGACAGAGACTCCCCGCCCGTTCTACCTTCTCCGGCATGGATCCCGCGCCCACGCCCCACCGTCCGCTACACGTTGGCCTGACCGGCAACATTGCGAGCGGGAAGTCGACGGTGGCGGCGCTGTTGGTGGCCCACGGTGCCACCCTGATCGACGCCGACCAACTGGCGCGCGAGGCCGTCGCCCCGGGCTCGCCCGGCTTCGCCGAGGTGGTGGAGAGCTTTGGCCCCGCCGTGGTGGGGCCCGACGGTACCCTCGACCGCGAACGGCTTCGCCAGCGGGTCTTTCATGACCCGATGGCGCGCGCCACGTTGAATGCCATCGTGCATCCACGAGTCGGCCAGTTGCGGGAGGCCAGGTTGGCGGAGGCGACCGCCCGCGGCGACCGGGTCGTGATCTCCGACATCCCCCTGCTCTTCGAGGTCGGTCTCGAGCACGCCTTCGACGCGGTCCTGCTGGTGGATGCCCCGGAGGCGACGCGGCGGGCCCGGCTGATCAAGGACCGCGGCCTCCCCCCGGCCGACGCGGACGCCATGATCGCCGCGCAGTGGCCCAGCGCCCAAAAACGCGCCGGGGCCACCTGGGTCATCGACAACGACGGCTCCCGTGTGCACCTTGAAGCACATGTCACCACTGTGTGGCTCGCCATCTGCGCCTTGGCCGATCAGCGCGCCTCGGCGTCGCATCCCTGACGTCCCGCTTCTTCCCCGGAGTTGCCCTCGTGTCGAACATCCCCGCTGACCTGCGCTACACCAAGGACCACGAATACGTCCGGTCGACCGACGCCGGCGTCGTCGCCATCGGCATCACGGACTTCGCGCAGGGTGAGCTGGGCGACATCGTGTACGTCGAACTGCCGAAGGTCGGGACGACCTACGGCGCCCACGACGTCTTCGGGACCGTCGAAGCCGTGAAGGCGGTGTCCGAGCTGTACATGCCGGTGGCCGGTGAAGTCGTGGAGATCAACGCGAAGATTGACGGTGAGCCGGCGTTGATCAACACCGATCCCTACGGCGACGGCTGGATGATCAAGGTGCGCCTGGCCCCCGGCGGCGATGCCGGCCTGCTCAGCGCCGACGAGTACAAGAGCCAGCTCGGCGAATAATCCACGCGCAGGACGCACAACGCCCCCGCCGGATCGGTTCCGGCGGGGGCGTTGTGCGTTGCACGCAGAATAGTCGGCGATGCGTTACCGCGCGCCGGCGTACTCCTCAATCGGCGGGCAGGAGCAGACAAGGTTGCGATCGCCATAAGCGCTCTCCACACGACCCACCGCCGGCCAGAACTTCTGGGCCCGCGTCCACGGCGTCGGATACGCCGCCAGCTCACGCGAATACGGACGGTCCCACGCATCGCCCGTGACCTGCGCGGCCGTGTGCGGCGCCCGCTTGAGCACGTTCTGCTCGCGGTCGGCGTCCCCGCGTTCGATCGCCGCGATTTCCTGGCGAATGCCAATCATCGCTTCGATGAACCGGTCGAGCTCAACCTTCGACTCGCTCTCCGTCGGCTCCACCATGACGGTGCCAGCCACCGGGAAGGAGATCGTCGGCGCATGGAAACCGTAATCCATGAGCCGCTTCGCAATGTCTTCGACTTCCACCCCCGCCGCCGCCTTCAGCGCCCGCGTGTCGAGAATGCACTCATGCGCCACGAGACCATGCTGCCCGCGGTAGAGCACCGGGTAGTGCGCTTCGAGCTGCTTGGCGATGTAGTTGGCGTTGAGGATCGCCACCTTGGTCGCCTCCGCCAGCCCTTCACCACCCATCAGGCGGATGTACACGTAGGAGATCGGGAGAATGCTCGCACTCCCCCACGGGGCCGCGGACACCGGCCCAATCGCCTGGCTGCCACCCGTGCTGACCACCGGATGCGACGGCAGGAACGGCACCAACTGCGGCGCCACACCGATCGGCCCCATCCCCGGACCACCACCGCCGTGCGGAATGCAGAAAGTCTTGTGCAGGTTGAGATGGCAGACGTCGGCCCCCAAATCCCCCGGACGCGACACGCCAACCATCGCGTTCATGTTGGCGCCGTCCATGTACACCTGACCGCCATGCTGATGCACCAGCGCGGTGATCTCCTTGATGCGCTCTTCGAACACGCCGTGCGTCGACGGGTAGGTCACCATCAGCGCCCCGAGATTCGCCGCGTGCTCTTCAGCCTTCGCGCGGAGATCGTCGACGTCGATATTCCCCTCCGCGTCGGTCTTCACCACCACCACCGTGAATCCCGCCATGACCGCACTGGCCGGGTTCGTGCCATGGGCCGACTGCGGAATCAGGCACACCGTGCGATGCGCATCGCCACGCGACCGATGGTAGGCGCGGATCACGAGCAACCCGGCGTACTCACCCTGCGAGCCAGCGTTCGGCTGCAGCGAAACGCCCGCAAAGCCCGTGACCTCCGCCAGGTCATGTTCCAACTGGCGGAACAGCTCCGCGTAGCCCGCCGTCTGCGACGACGGCGCAAAGGGATGCAGCTGGCCAAAGCCGGGCCACGTCACCGGAATCATCTCGGCGGTGGCGTTCAGCTTCATCGTGCACGAGCCCAGCGGGATCATGCCATGCACCAGGGAGAAGTCCTTCGCCTGCAACATGTAGATGTACCGCAGCATCTCGGTTTCGCTGTGATAGCGATGGAAGACCGGATGCGTGAGGAACGGCGACACGCGACGGAACCGCTCGTCGTACCGGATGTCCGTCGAGGCCACGACGTCTTCAAAGGTGAAGTCTGGGGCATCGCCCGTATTGAAGACGGTCCAGAGATCCATCACATCAGCCGGCGTCGTGGTTTCATCCACGGCGATCGTCAGCGTGCCGGGCTCCAGCACCCGCAGGTTGATCTGGTGCCGGTCGGCGGCCGCGAGAATATCGGCCTGCCCATGCGCGCCCACTTCCACCCGCACGGTATCGAAGAAGTTGGCGTGCGTGATCGCGAAGCCCAGCCGCTCCAGCCCTGTGGCCAGCGTGGCCGCGAGCGCATGCACGCGCGTCGCGATCCGCGTCAGCCCTTCGGGGCCGTGATAGACGGCGTACATCCCGGCCATGACCGACAGCAACACCTGTGCGGTGCAGACATTGCTGGTGGCCTTCTCGCGGCGGATGTGCTGCTCGCGCGTCTGCAGCGCCATGCGCAGCGCCGGCTTGCCATCGCTGTCGCGGGACACGCCAATGATGCGGCCCGGCAGCAGGCGCTTGTATTCGTCGCGCGCGGCGAAGAAGGCCGCGTGCGGGCCACCGAAGCCCATCGGCACGCCAAAGCGCTGCGCACTGCCGACCACCATGTCGGCGCCCCATTCGCCCGGGGGCGTCAGGAGGCAGAGCGCCAGCAGATCCGACGCCACCGTCACCAGCGCGCCGGCCGCGTGCGCCTGTTCGCACACCGCGCGATAATCCACCACGGCGCCGTCGGTACCGGGGTACTGCAGCAGCACGCCGAAGACCGTGTCGTCGAGCGGGAGCGCCATCGCGTCCGCCACCACCACCGAGGCGCCACGCGCTTCCGCCCGCGCGCGTACCACTTCAATCGTCTGCGGATGACAATCCGCCGCGATCACGTAGGTGTTCCGCGTCGCTGAGCCCTTCGAGGCGAGCGCCAGCGCCATCGCTTCGGCCGCGGCCGTGCCTTCGTCGAGGAGCGACGCATTCGCGATCTCGAGCCCCGTCAACTCGACCACTGCGGTCTGGTAGTTGAGCAGCGCCTCAAGACGCCCCTGCGCGATCTCGGCCTGATACGGCGTGTACGCCGTGTACCACGCCGGATTCTCCATGATGTTGCGGAGAATCACGCCGGGCGTGTGGGTGCCGTAGTAGCCCATGCCGAGGAACGACCGATAGCGCTGGTTCTTCGCCGCGAGGTCGGCCAGCGCCGCCAGCACTTCCGGCTCACTCTGGGCCGCACCGGTCGCCAGCGTGCCGCGAAAGCGGATCTTCTCGGGAACGACCGCGTCGATGAAGGCATCAAGCGAGTCGTAGCCCAGCGTCGCGAGCATCTGCTGCTGCTCAGCGCGCGATGGGCCAATGTGGCGCGGCAGAAACGAATCGGCCGCGAAGGATGCCATCGTAGCGGAACGGGTTGCCATGACCTTCCTCAGGATTACGGGCCGGAGCCCGGGCGCGTCGGGAATGTGCAGATCAGGCCGGAACGCCAAGCGTTCGGCAGCCGCAGTAACTTACTGAGGTGACCGACGATTCGGGTGGGCCGGCGCTGCCGGAGCGATGGTGGTACCTACGGTCCGAACCGGCCCGCGGGGCGGTCAACATGGCGGTCGATACCGCGCTGATGTCGACCGCGACCCGGACGGGCCGAGGGATCTGGCGCTGCTACAGCTGGTCCCATCCAACGGTCTCGTTTGGGCGGAATGAGACCGTGCGGGGGCGGTGTACCCCTGACGCGCTCACCGCGGCCGGGCTGGATGCGGTCCGGCGCCCGACGGGTGGGCGCGCCCTGCTGCATGCCGCCGAGGTGACCTATAGCGTCGCGGTCCCCATGCCCCCCGGGGTGCCCTGGACGCGCCTCTACGGCGCCGTCAACGCGATTCTGCTGGACGCCCTCCAGGCGCTTGGGGTGCCGGCCACACTGGCGGGGCGTGCAGAGGGGGATCCGCTCCGCCCTGTTGGGCCGGTCTGTTTCGATCAACCGGCGGAGGGCGAGATCACCGTCCACGGGGCGAAGCTGGTCGGAAGCGCCGTCTGGCGCGACCGTGGCGCCTACTTGCAGCATGGCAGCATTCTGCTGGATAACGCGCAGGACCGATTGCGCGACCTCCTGCCATCACCGCGCGCCACCTCAGCGGCCCAGCCCCCCGCCACACTCACGGAGCTGCTGCCGGCCTGCCCCAGCCTGTCAACCGTCGCAGAGGCGCTGGAGCGCGCGCTGGCGACCCAGATGGCACGATCGGGTGGTTCGGTGGCCCCACTGCCCGCGAACGAGCTCTCGGCTGATGACGTGAGCGCCTTGACCCAGCACTACCACGCGCCGGATTGGCTCTGGCGCCGCTAGCGCCCGCTTGGCATCGTGCCCATCGTACCGCGCACCCTGCTTCTCCCTCCTTCCGATCGCTCCCCATGATTGCTCGTCGCAGTCGGTCGCCCCTTCGCGCGCCCTCGATGGCCGCCCTCTCGCTGATCCTGCTGGCCCTGGTGGCCTGCGGCCGCGGAGATCGGAGCCGTGCCGCTGCGGGGGGCACGATCGTGATTGCGCAGACGGCGGAACCGGCCACGTTCTTCCCGCCGCGCATGTCGCAGGTGCCGGAGCAGATCGTGGTGTCGTTGCTCTTTGAGCGCCTGGCGGAATTGGGGCCTGAGCTCAACACGATCGGCGACAGTGGATTCGTGCCCGCCCTCGCCCGCCGCTGGCAATGGGCCAACGATTCGCTGTCGATCGCCTTCGCCCTCAACCCGCAGGCGCGCTGGCACGATGGCGTGCCGGTACGCGCCGAGGATGTGCGCTACACGTTCCATGCCTACACGTCGCCCGTGGTGGCGAGTGAGGGGCGCACCCTGCTGCAGAACATCGATTCCGTGACCGTGCGCGATTCGCTGACGGCGGTGTTCTGGTTTGCGCGACGCACCCCGCAGCAGTTTCTCGACGCGACCGCCACCATGTACATCCTGCCGGCGCATCTGCTGTCGGCGATCCCCGACTCGACACTGGTGCGCGCGCCCTTCGGCCGGCAGCCGGTGGGCAGCGGGCCTTTCCGCTTCGCGCGCTGGGAGGCGGGCTCCCGCTTGGAACTCGTCGCGGACAGCACGCGCGCCAGTGGCCGCCCGTCGCTCGACCGACTCGTCTTCTCATATGTCCCGGACCTGCCCGCCGCGACCGTCAAGTTGCTCGCCGGCGAAGCGGACTTTCTGGATCAGGTGCGACCGGAAGGGATCGCCGCGATCCGTCAGGCACCCAACCTGCGCCTCCATCCGGCGACCGAGTTGAATTACGCCTTTGTCGGGTTCAACCTCGAAGCGCGTCGGTCACCGCTCGGGAAGCCCGGGGCGCCGCATCCGATCCTTGGCGATATGCGGGTGCGTCGTGCCCTCACCATGGCCACCGATCGTGCCACGATCGTGCGCAGTGTGCTGGACTCGCTCGGGACCGTGGCACTCGGTCCAGCACCACGCGCCCTGATTCCGGATACCGCCGCGCTGCATCCGCTCCCATTCGATGTGGCCGCCGCCTCGGCGCTGCTGGACAGCGCCGGGTGGACGGGACGCGCCGCCGATGGCACCCGTCTGCGCGGGACGCAACGCTTGGCCTTCGAGCTGTTGGTGCCAAGCTCGAGCCCCACCCGCATCCGGATGTCGGTGCTCCTGCAGGCGGCCTTCAAGACGATTGGCGTCGACCTCTCCGTCCTCACGCAGGACCCCGCCACGCTGGGCCCCCGTATTGATGCCCGCGACTTTGACGCCTACCTCGGTGGCTTTCAGGCGTCGCCAGGGCTGCAGGGGGTGCGTCAGGTGTGGACGTCGACAGGCTCCTCGAATTATCAGGGCTATCGCAGCCCGCGCTTCGACCAGCTGGCCGACAGTGCCCTCACCGCCTTCGCCCCGGCTGTGAGCCGGAGCCTGTGGACGCGTGCGTTCCAAGTCGCCATCGACGAGGCCCCGTCGCTCTGGCTCTTCGAACAGAGCACACTGGTCGCGGCGCACCGGCGGGTGCAGTTCCCCCCGTTCCGCGCGGATGGCTGGTTCTACACCATCCCGGCGTGGTCCGTGGATCCGACGCAGCGCTGAGGCCAACGGCATGGCTCGTCGGGTGCTGACGCGGCTGTTCCACACCGTGCTGGTGGTGTGGACGGCGGCGAGCGTGGCCTTCCTGCTGCTGCATTGGGCGCCCGGGGATCCGATCTCGGCCATGGCGGACGCCAGTCGCGTCCCACCGGCGCAGCGCGCCGTCTGGCGGGCGCAACAAGGCTTCGATCAGCCCCTCGCGGTGCAATACGGCCGGTGGCTTGGGCAGGTGGCCCGCGCCGACTTCGGCTTCTCCACGTCCCAGCAACGCCCCACGCGCGACGTGCTCGCCAGTCGGTTGCCCAACACCCTGTTGCTGATGGGGCTCGCGCTCCTCACCAGCATCGCCGCCGGGGCCGCGCTCGGGGCCTGGCAAGGGGCCCGCGTTGGATCCGTCGGCGATCGCGTGCTGTCGTCGCTGATGCTGGTGCTCTATGCCGTGCCCGAATTCTGGGTCGCCCTCCTGCTGCTCCTGCTCTTCACCTATTACCTGCCGATCCTCCCCGCCACCGGCATGGTGGATGCCGTCTTCCACGACCAAATGGGACCGTGGGAGCAGCTCCAGGATCGCGCGGCGCATCTCGTCCTCCCGTGGCTGTCGCTCACACTCATGGGGACGGCGGTGTTCGCGCGCGTGCAACGCGCCGCGATGCGCGACCAATGGCGTGAACCATTCGTCCGCACGGCATTCGCCAAAGGACTGACGGATACCACCGTGCGCCGACAGGTCTGGCGGACGGCGCTGCTCCCCGTGGTGACGATGGCCGGCTTGTTCCTGCCGGCCGTCCTGACCGGGGCGGTTTTTGTGGAGCGGATTTTTGGCTGGCCGGGAATTGGCAGCGCGCTCCTGCAGGCGATTGCCCTGCGGGACTACGCCTTGGTGAGCGCCTGTGTGGTGTTGGGGAGCGCGATGACCACCATCGGCAGCCTCTTCGCGGATCTCGCCGGGGCCTGGCTCGATCCTCGGATGCGCACCACATGACCGATCGCCGCAAGCGCGCGCGGGGCCGCCGCGCCCGGCGCTGGCGTGGACCGCTGCTGCTCGTCGGGCTGCTCGCGGCCATTGCGCTCGGCGCGCCGTGGATTGCGCCGTATTCACCAGACGTACCACCCACCTACGCCACGCAGCTGCATCTCCCGCCGTCGGCCGCACATCCGTTCGGGACCGACAGCTTTGGGCGTGATGTC
Source organism: Gemmatimonadaceae bacterium (assembly GCA_037134115.1). GTDB lineage: Bacteria > Gemmatimonadota > Gemmatimonadetes > Gemmatimonadales > Gemmatimonadaceae > Gemmatimonas. The sequence continues at coordinate 28,348 of JBAXMW010000029.1, forward strand.
CTGAGCCGCGTCATTCACGGATCGCGCGTGTCGCTCTCGCTCTCCGTCGCCGCCGTTTCCCTCGCGCTGCTCCTTGGCACCGCGTATGGCGCCCTCGCCGGTTTGATCGGTGGGACGGTCGATCGCCTCCTCATGCGCATGCTGGATGTGGCGCTCGCCATGCCTCGGCTCCTGTTGTTGCTCGCGGTCGCGGCCTTCTTCCCCACGCGCTTGCCACTCACGGCGTTCATCCTGCTACTGGGATGCACCGGCTGGTTTGAGGTCGCCCGGCTCGTGCGCGGGGAAGTGCAGGCGCTGATGCACCGCGACTTCATGCTGGCCGCGCGCAGCCTCGGCGTGCCGCGCGTGCGCCAACTCTGGCGACACCTGCTCCCGCATCTGTTTCCGATTCTGGCGGTGACCGCCACGCTCAACGTCGCTGGCACTATTACGCTCGAAGCGGGGCTGAGCTTCTTGGGGTTGGGCGTGCAGCCGCCCACTCCGAGCTGGGGGAACATCATGCTCGACGGGGCGGACGCGCTCTTTGCCAACTGGTGGCTGACGGTCTTTCCCGGACTCGCCATCATGCTCGCGGTGCTGACCTGCCACGCGCTCGGCGACGCCTTGCGCGATCTCTTCGCCATGGATCAGCTTCCCGCATGATCCCCGGGTCCACGCCCTCCCCTGCGACGCTATCCCCCGCTGACACGCCGCCCGTGCTGCGCGTGGAACAGCTGCGGGTCACCTTCCCCACCGCCGACGGTGATGCCCGCGCGGTGGATGGCGTTTCCTTCGAGGTGTACAACGGGGAAACCGTCTGCGTCGTCGGGGAATCGGGGTGCGGCAAGTCGGTCACCGCGCTGTCGCTGCTGCATCTTGTCCCATCGCCCGGCGTTATCGCCGCTGACAGTCGCATCACCATCGCGGGGCAGGAGCTGCTGCGCCTCCCCGATCGCGAGCTGCGCGCGCTGCGCGGACGCGTGGTCTCCATGATCTTTCAGGAGCCCATGACGGCGCTGAATCCCGTCCTGACGATTGGGGATCAGGTCGCCGAAGTGGTGCGCGTCCACACGGGGGCGACGAAGCGCGCGGCGTGGCAGCAGGCCGTCACGATGTTGGCCGATGTGGGGATCGCGGACGCCGCGGCACGCGCGCAGCAGTATCCGCACGAACTCTCCGGTGGCATGCGGCAGCGGGTGATGATCGCGATGGCGTTGATCCTGCAGCCGCGCCTCGTGATTGCCGACGAACCGACCACGGCGCTCGACGTCACCATCCAAGCGCAGATCCTCGAGCTGTTGCGCGCACGCCGCGACGCGACCGGGCTCGCGCTGTTGCTCATCACGCACGATCTGGGCGTGGTGGCGGAGATGGCCTCGCGCGTGCTGGTGATGTATGCCGGCGAGATCGTCGAAGCCGCGCCCGTGGAGGCGCTCTTTGCCAATCCCAGCCATCCGTACACACAAGGACTGCTCGCCGCCGTCCCGCGCCTCGATCGCCTGACGAAGCGCCTGCAGACGGTGCCGGGAACGGTGCCAGCAGCCACCGACTGGCCCACCGGCTGTCGGTTTCAGGATCGCTGTGCCTCCGTCTTCGATCGCTGTCGCACCGAGCCCCCAACGCTTCGGACCATCGAGACGGGGCACGCCGTGCGCTGTCATCTAGTGGACGAGCCGCATCGTCGACGCAACGCCGTGACCGAGGGCGCCGCGTGATCCACCCCACCGGTTCGGGAGATCCCCACCACCCGCTGCTGCAGGTGGATGGCCTGACCAAGCACTATCCCGTGCGGCAGGGGCTCTTTGGCCGGAGCGGCGCCACCGTGCGCGCCGTGGAGGAGGTGTCCTTCACGTTGGCCACTGGCGAGACGCTCGCGCTCGTTGGCGAATCGGGATGCGGCAAGACGACCACTGGGCGTGCGCTCCTGCGCTTGGTGGAGCCCACAGCGGGACGCATCCTGTTCAACGGCGTGGATGTGCGGGCCCAGCACGGTGAGGCGCTGCGCCAGCTGCGTCGGCACATGCAGATGGTCTTTCAGGATCCGTACAGCTCGCTCAATCCGCGGATGACCGTGGGCGCCGCGATCCGGGAAGGATTGCTCGTACACCACCTCGCAGAAGGGGCGGCCGCCGATCGTCGTGTGGCGCAGCTGCTCGAGGAAGTGGGGCTCCGCGCCGAGGTTGCCCAGCGTTTTCCGCACGAATTTTCCGGCGGCCAGCGGCAGCGCGTTGGCATCGCCCGCGCGCTGGCGGTTGAGCCCACGCTGCTGGTCTGCGATGAGCCGGTCTCGGCCCTCGATGTCAGCGTGCAGGCGCAGGTCATCAACTTGCTCCAAGACCTGCAGCGCGATCGCGGCCTCGCGTATCTGTTCATCGCACACGACCTCGCCGTCGTCGCCCACATCGCCGATCGCGTGGCCGTGATGTATCTCGGCCGCATCGTCGAACTCGCACCGCGGGCGTCACTCTTCGCAGCGCCACGCATGCCGTACACGCAGGCATTGCTCTCCGCTGTGCCCGTTCCCGATCCCACCGTGCGACGCCGTCGCCTGGTGCTGGTCGGTGAACCACCGTCGCCGACACATCCGCCGACGGGTTGTGCCTTTCATCCCCGGTGTCCACATCCCGCGAAAGACGCGGCGTGTACCCAGCGTGTGCCCCCCCTTGAGGAAAAGGCGCCAGGACATTTCGTCGCCTGCCTCAAGGACCCTGCTCCCCTTCACACCACCCTGCCGTGACGACTCGCGCTGCTCCTCCCGCGCCATCCGCTGATCGCGCCTTCTTCGGTCATCCGCGCGGCCTCGGTCTCCTCTTCGCGACGGAGATGTGGGAGCGATTCTCCTTCTACGGACTGCGCCCGCTGCTCGTGCTCTTCATGGCGGCCGCGCTGAGCGATGGAGGCTTCGGCTTTGAGCGGACGCAGGCCTCCGCAATCGTCGGGATTTATGCGGCGAGCGTCTATCTCGCCTCTTTGCCCGGTGGCTGGATCGCGGATCGTTGGCTGGGGCTCCGGCGATCGATTCTGCTGGGGGCGATGCTGATTACCTCCGGCCATCTCTCGATCGGGATTTCCGGGATGGCCGGCGCAGGCGTCGGCAAGACCTTCTTCTTCCTCGGACTCATCCTGATCGTCTTCGGGACCGGCCTTCTCAAGCCGAACATTTCGGCGTTGGTGGGTGATCTCTATCCCGAAGGCGGCGCGCGGCGCGATGCCGGATTCTCGGTCTTCTACATGGGGATCAACAGCGGCGCACTGATCGGACAGCTCGTCACCGGCTACCTCGGGGAACGGGTGAGTTGGCATTGGGGCTTCGGTGCCGCCGGCTTCGGCATGCTGCTGGGGCTGTTGAGCTTCTGGCTCAAGTCAAAGTCGATGCTTGGCACGTTGGGCGAGGACATTGTCCGCGATCCAGATCCCGCGGTGCAGGCGCGGCGCGAGGCCACCGTGCGCAACAGCACGCTGGGCGGCTTGGGCGTCTTCGCGCTGATCTTTGCACTCGCGAGCACTGGGATCATCACCCTCGATCCGCTGGCGATTGGCAATGCCATGACGGTGGTGCTCGTGGGGATCGCGGTCGCGTTCTTCTCGTATCTCTTTGCCTTTGGCGGACTCACCCGCGACGAAAAGGCGCGCTCCGTGGTGATCTTCCTGCTGTTCGTCTTCGCCGCGGTCTTCTGGGCGGCGTTTGAACAAGCGCCCACATCGCTGCAGCTGTTCGCGAAAGATTTCACCGACCTGCGCATGTTCGGGATGGAGATCCCGGCGACCTGGTTTCAGTCGATCAATTCGCTGTTCATCATTGGCTTCTCGCCGCTCTTTGGCGCGCTCTGGCTGTGGCTGGGAAAGCGCGGCATTGATCTCTCGAGCCCGACCAAGTTCATGCTGGGTCTGCTCTTTGCCGCCTTGGGCTTTCAGATCATGGTGGTCGCGGCGAATCAGGTGCTCGCGAGTGGTGGCCTGGTGAAAGTCTCCCCCTGGTTCCTGACCTTCAGCTACCTCTTTCAGACCTTTGGCGAGCTGTGCCTGAGCCCCGTGGGTCTTTCGTCAATGACGAAGCTGGCGCCGCGTCGCTACGTCGGCCAAATGATGGGGATCTGGTTTCTCGCAACCTCCGTCGGCAACCTCGTCGCCGGTCTGGTCGGTGGCCATGTGGATCCCTCAAAGCTCGACCAGACGCCCTTGGTGTTCAGCGGCACCGCGATCGCGCTGGCCGTGGCGGCCGCGGCGATTGGCCTCCTCATCATTCCGGTGCGCCGGATGATGGCGGGCGTGAAGTAATCAACAGCCAGCACGAAAACGGGGGGGCGTGTTATCGGCACGCCCCCCGACCTCTCTGGCATCAGGGCCAGCGGAAGAGACTGATCGGGACGCCGGGGTCCCGTCCGGCCATGACATCGTCGGGCTCACGCCAGAAGACGCGCGTGCGATCTTCATTCGAGAAGCGAATCTCGAGCCGGCGACGCGGATCGCTGCTCACCGGCATCGCCACATCGATCCGCCACATCCGACGTGACCGCGGCGGTACGGCAGCGAGCAGCGAGACGCCAACGGCGCTGCGCCAAGGCGTCGTCACTGAATAGGGGACGCTGCGCTCGGCCCACAGCTTACCAGCTTCAACGAAGAGCGCCATCCCGACGTCGGCCAGATTGGCGCGGGAGCCCAGCACCAATCGTTGCTCCGCACGCATTACCAAACGCTGCGCCCCCGGCTCATCCGAGCGCGCGTAGCCGCGCAGGCCGCCGGTGTAATCCGCGAGCGACAGCTGAAACGGCTGCTGCATATCCCGCGCCCCACTCCATTCCGCGGACACCGTCGTCAGCTGCCGCACCGCCGGACGGAAATACCACGCCACGCGTCCCGTACCGATACGATCGGCCCAGTCATGCGCACCAATTGTCTGGCGCGCCTCCCCCGACAGCTGCAACCCCACAAATGACCGCTGGCCGCCGGCGCCGGCATAGAGCGATGCGCCCATGAAACGGTCGCGTGGCGACGCGCCGGAGACCTGCAGCGATTGTCCATAGACGGCACTGAGCTGCAGACCCGTCCGGATATCCTGCGCCCCCGTGAGCGCGTCGAACCCCTCCACCGGAACGAAGCGCAAGAAGCGCACCCCAAAGAGCGCGTTCATGCGAGCCACCGATTGCGCGGCATACACCCGTCCGAGTGGCGGGCCGCTGTCGGGCAGAATCCCGCTTGGCGTTAACCGCACCGGCACCGCGTCGGGACGGCGCTCCGCACTCGTGAGTGACAGCCCCACGAGCCGCAAGCGCCCAATTGTGCCGAAGCGCGCGAGCCCCCCCACCACCAGACTCCGCCGTGCCACATTCAGCGCATTCGGTTCAAAGCCCGGACGCCGAAAAATCGCATGATCGCGGATCCCTTCGGCCGAGACGAGAAAGGCATACTGCTGAAAGTCCGTGTAGAACGGCCGCACCAACTCCGCGCGCAGCTGCTGCCCATGCTCGCGCCGCGTCCCCACCACTCGCAACTCATTGCGGCCACCACCAAACTGATAATCGGTGTACTGCGCGCCAAGGACATCCGCGTACGGGCCCCCGTCGCGCCATTGCACCGCCACGCGGCGCCCATAGCCCCGAACGTTGGCATCCCCAAGGCGGATCGCCTTGAAGAACGGCGCGGCGGCCGTCACCACCGGCTCCAGGATCAGGCTGAATTCGTCGCGCGTCTCGACCTCCAGACGCACCCCGCCCGCTTCGTCGTCATACACGCGGATGCGCGCGTCCACGATATACGGCTGCGCGCGCAACAACCGCTCCGACTCGGCGCGCCGAAACTGATTGCACGGCTCACCGACCTGCATAAGCAGAAAGCCGCGGATCACTTCGTCCCGCGTGGTGGAGTGGCCCGCCCGCGCTGCCTCCCGGAGGAAATCCACGGCTTTCGGAAGGCGCTCCACATAGGGCGGTTGCGCGATCACCACGATTTCGTGGATCGGCTGGCCGGCGCACCCCGTCACCGGGAGGCGACCGCGCGCCGAGGTCGGCCGCTGCCGAACCGAATCAGGAGTCGCTTGCCCCAAGGCCGTGGTCGCCGCGAGGAGCGAGGCCAGCAGGGCCACCCCGCCCCGAGAGGCGGCCCGAGCAGCGGCCCGAGCAGCGGCCCGAGCAGCGGCCCGAGCAGCGGCCC
>JBAXMW010000030.1:0-31350 GCA_037134115.1 Gemmatimonadaceae bacterium
GGCCCGGATGGCCGCTTGTGGGAAGTCGAGCATGGTCCGCGCGGTGGCGATGAGCTCAATCTCATTGAGCCCGGCAAGAATTACGGTTGGCCGCTGGTGTCGTACGCGGTGAACTACGATCAGACGCCGATCCCGAGCCCCGACACCCGCACGGATCTGGCCAAGCCGGTGATTTACTGGACGCCGGTCATCGCTCCGGGGAGCCTGACCTTCTACAACGGCAGCATGTTCCCCGCCTGGAAGGGCTCCGCGCTGATTGGGGGGCTGGCCAGCCGTTCGCTCGTGCGCATCACCTTCGATGGCAAGGGTGGTGCTGCGGTCGCCGAGCGTTGGGCCATGGGGCATCAGATCCGCGATCAGGCCGTGGCCCCCGATGGCGCGCTGTGGGTGATCGAGAACACGCCCACCGGTGGGCTGTTTCGTCTGACGCCAACCAAGCCCTGACGCACGACAGGGTCCGCGTGGCGCCAGGTGATTGGCGCCACGCAAAGCGCGTCACCCGAACTGCGTCACCCGAACTGCGTCACCCGACCCGCTCCCCTTACGCCTTGAGCGCGTCGGGGAGCGCCGCCACCAGCTGCTTCATTTCGTCCGGCGTGCCGATGCTGATGCGGCACCAGTCGGTGTACGGCGGGAAGGGGCGCCCCGTGAGGAACCCCTTCGCCTTCATGCGCGCCTGCACGGTTTCCACCGGCACGCCCGACTGGAAGAAGACAAAGTTTGTCTGCGATGGGGCGACCCGCTTCCCCATCCCCTGCAGCGTTTTCGTGAGCAGGTCGCGCCCCTCTTTATTCCGGGCCCGCACGAAGTCCTGATAGGTCGTATCGCGGATCGATGCCGTCGCCGCGGCGACCCCGAAGGCATTCGGCGTGCCGGTCATGCACGCGCCCAGGCGCGCCACAATGTCCGGTCGCGCAATCGCAAAGCCAATGCGCAGCCCGGCAATGCCATGAATCTTCGACGCGGTGCGCGACACGATGATGTTCTCGCCCTTGAGGACGAGATCCGTCATGGAACTGTAGCCGGGCGCATCGACGAAATCATGATACGCTTCGTCGACCACCACGAGCGCCTTGTGCGCCGTGCTCCGCACGAAGTCCCGCACCTTTGCCTGATCGGGGAGAATCCCCGTGGGGTTGTTTGGGTTGCACATGAACACCAACCCGGTTGCATTCGTGATCCGCGCATCGAGGGCGGCGAGATCATGATCGAGATCCTTGGTGAGCCCCACTTTGTGCACGACTGATCCCATCGCTTCGGCGTAGCGCGGCAACCCTTCAAAGGTGGGCCACGACGTCACCACTTCGCGCCCGTGCAAGCCATACGCGATCGCGGCGATGTCGAGCACTTCGCCGGAGCCCTGCGTGATCAGCACGTACTCCGGCGGCACCCCCACCGACTGCGCAAAGGTTTTTTGCAGCTCCGGAATCGACGCCAAGTTGTACTGGCTGTGCTCCGACCAGTTCGCCGTGATCGCTTCCTTCGCCTTGGGGGACATCCCGAACGGATTCTCGTTGTACGCGAGCCGGATCGGCCCCGCTGCGCGCCGCGCCGCCGTGACATCGTGCTCCAGCTGCGTCAGCACCTCGTCATACGAGCGGGCGCCCAGCGCGGACCGCTCGGTGGCGGGACGATCCATCGCCGAGAGGAGACGCGGGGCCAGCAGCGCGGAGCCAGCAGCGAGACCAGTGGAGGTGAGCCACTGACGGCGATTCACGGAATCGGACATGAGAACCTCGGCGGGGAGCGGCCGGCTGGCCGGGAGAGCGGGAGGGGCGACCTCTCAGAATACCGCCGCACCGGCGGGGCCGCGAGACGCTATTCCGGGGCCGACTAGCTTTGATCGCATGTCGGGTACCCGCTGGCTGCTCACGGCGCTCTCCTTTGCCGTCATGGTCGGGGCGTCGACGTGGGTGGTGGCCACCAACTGGCCGGCCGGCGGGATGCCGCTGCTGGCGTGGCCCGCACACGCGGCCGCCCTCGTGGCCGTGGCCTGCGAAATGAGTACCCGCGCCTTCAAGATCCAGGCGTCGGCGATCGCCATGGGGCTGCCGCTTCGGTTCGGTACGGCGCTCCGCGTCTGTCTCGCCGGCGATGTGGCCGCCGCCCTCACCCCCGCCCGGTCCGGGGCCGAACCGGCGCGCTTTTTGGTGCTGGCAGAGAGTGGGATGGCGCCGGCCGGGCGCATCATGGTGCTTTTCTTGGAGCTCGTCCTCGAGATGGGATCGCTCGCCCTGGTCTGTCTGCTGCTGGCGCTCGCCTTTCACGGACGGGGGGCGAGTGTGAATGGGCTGCTGGCACTCGTCGGAGGCTACAGCACCGCCGTCCTCGGGCTGGGGGCGCTGGGGCTGTTGCTGGCCCGGGTGCGCGCCGACGGGCCGCCCTCGCGGTGGCTTGCCGCGATCGGTCTCCGTGGGGCCCGCTGGCAGTTGGTGCATCGCACCGCCACGCAGCTGCAGGGGGCGGTCCATGCGCTCCGGACGGCCCGACGCGCCCCCATGCTCCTCGCCTTCGGCAGCTCCGTGTTGCATGTGCTCTGCAAGGTGGCGGTGCTCCCGTTGCTGGTGCTGATCGGGGACGGCACGATGGCGGTGACACGCGAAGCGCTCGCTCCGCTCGTTCTCTGGCCACTCGCGCTCTTTTATGGCGGGGTGGTGGTCCCGGCTCCAGGGGGCGGTGGGTTTATTGAGGGAGCCTTTGCCGCCACGCTGAAACCCGCGATTCCGGCCGCCTTCTTTGCGGCAGCGCTGCTCTGGTGGCGCTTCTACACGTTCTACCTCTATCTCCTCGTTGGCGGCCTCGCTGCCGGCGATGCTGCCCTGCGTGCACTCCGTCGACAGGGTTCTTCCGCACCGGATGCGCATGGCCACGGCTGATTCCGTTCCCACTGCTTCGACCCCACGCCCCGTCGCCACCCGGCTGCAGCTCGTGCTGGGCTTTCTCTGCATTTACATCGTGTGGGGATCGACGTACCTCGCCATTCGGGTAAGCATCAACACCATCCCGCCGTTCATGCTGGGGGCGATTCGCTTTCTCGTCGCCGGGACGCTGCTCTATGGCTTCACCCGGTGGCGTGGCGCCGCCGCCCCCTCGCGCCTCGAGTGGCGCAACTCGGCGATTGTCGGCGCGCTCCTCCTCTTTGTCGGAAATGGTGCCGTCTCCTGGTCGGAGCAGCGGGTCAGCTCGGGGATGACGTCGCTGATTGTGTCGACCGTCCCCCTCTGGCTCGTGCTCTGCGAAGTGGCCATGGGACAGCGCCCGTCGCTCTTCAAGTGGCTCGGGGTCGCGATCGGGCTGGGTGGCGTTGGGCTCTTGGTGCTCCCCGCCGATGGCAACTTCTCGCACGCCGCGATCGATCCCATGGGGGCGTTGGTGCTGTCGCTGGGTTCGCTGTCGTGGACCGTTGGCTCGCTCTTTTCGCGGACCGCCCGGCTGGCGCGTCCCGCAGCGCTCGCGATCGGCATGCAGATGCTCACCGGCGGCACGATGCTGTTGCTCCTCTCCCTCGTTGCGGGGGAATGGACGCTCCCCACGCTGCGGGCGATCTCCGGTGCGAGTGTGCTGGGGCTGCTCTATCTCATTGTCTTCGGGTCGCTCATTGGCTTCAGCACCTACATGTGGCTGTTGCAGGTGGCGTCGCCCACGGCGGTGGGGACGTATGCGTATGTGAATCCCGTGGTCGCGGTGCTGTTGGGGGTCCTGCTGCTCGGGGAACGGTTGCCGTCTCAGGCGCTCGTCGCCATGCTGGTCATCGTGGCCGGTGTCGCGATTGTCAGTCTCGGCGACCGGTGGTCCGGATCGCCGCGCAGCAGATCAGCGGCACGCAGCACAGATTAGGTCGGGATTCCGACGGTTTACCTCGCGAGGACGACATGGCGGCTCTGTTCACGCAGGACCAGCAGCGGACGCTGACGCATCTGGCGGCGCTCATCATTGAGGGTGCGCCGGCGTCAGCTGCGCCAGCCACCACGCTCGCGGACCGATGCGCCGCGCGGCTGCGCGCGCTCCCCGCCGACAAGCAGGCGGAGATGGCCACGGCGCTGCAGGTGCTCGGGGGACGCGCGGCGGTGATGCTCGCGATTGGCCGGCTCACTCCCTTTGTCGCGCTCGATCGCCCCACGCAGGCGCGCTGCTTTGACGCCTGGGCCAACAGTGCCGTCGCGCCGCTGCGGTCGGCGCATCAAGCGATCCGCAAACTCGTGCTCGCGGTGCACTACAGCGATCCGGCCGTCACCGCTGCCATTGGCTATGCCGGACCCTTGCAGGGCCGAGCCCCTGAGGCGCCGTGGGAAGGGCCGCTGCCGGGCGAACACCGGGCGGATGAGCCGGTGGCTCGTGGTCTCGTCGTGCTGCCGGAAGCGATCGCCCCGGACCCGCTCCCCACCGGGGTGGTCACCGGCACCACGCTGGCCATGGATATCGAGCGGCGCGCCGATGTCGTCGTGATTGGCACCGGGGCCGGTGGCGCGGTGACGGCGGCCCGCCTCGCCGAGGCCGGCTACGAAGTGGTGATGCTCGAGCAGGGTGGCTGGCACACGCGCAGCGATTTCACCGAGGACGAACCGGCGCTGACCGAGCGGCTCTACGCCGACGGCGGCCTGCGGGCCACCGATGATCTGGCGGTGAGTTTGGTGCAGGGACAGACGGTGGGCGGATCGACGACCGTCAACTGGATGATCATGCTCCGCACCCCCGATTACGTCCTCGACGAATGGGCGCGGGCCCATGGGGTGTTCGGCATGTCGCCCGCGGAGATGGCGCCGGTCTTTGCGCGCATCGAGCAGGAAACGCAGGCGCGTGAGGTCCCCGACGATGCGCACTCCCCCAACAACCGGCTCATCCTCGACGGCGCTCGCACCCTCGGCTGGCGCGCCACCACGGCGCGCATCAACGCCGATCAGTGCATTCGCTGCGGGAAGTGCGGCATTGGCTGTCGACACAACGCCAAGCAGTCCACGCTGCTGACCTTTCTGCCGCGCGCACTGGCGGCGGGCGCCACCTTGTATGCGAATGCGCGTGTGTCGCGCATCGAGCGGCGGGAGCGTGATACCGGCACGGGGACCCCAGCGCTCAAGCGCGTGCATGCCACCGTCGGTGGTCGCACCCTCACGATTGATGCGCCGCTCGTGGTGGTGGCCGGTGGCGCCATTGAAACGCCGGCGCTGCTCCAGCGCTCAGGCATGGGCGGCGGTGGGGTGGGCGAGTGGCTGCGGCTTCATCCCACCACGGCGGTGATGGGGCACTACGATCGTGATATCCTCTCCAACACGGGGATCCCGCTGTCGACGATGTGCGATGAGTTCATTCAGTGGCAGGGGACCGACTACGGCTTCTGGATTGAATGTCCCCCCATGCTGCCGTCGCTCACCGCCGCCGCGATGCCCGGCTTTGGTCCGGCGCATGCCGCGCGGATGCAGCAGTACCGGCAGACGGGGGTGCTGATCGCGCTCACGCGCGATGGCGCTGATACCGGACGCTCCAGCGGACGGGTTTCTGTCAATCGCGCGGGGGGCGTATCGATCCGATATGCGTTGACGCCGGACGACCGGGCGCGCGTGCAGGCATCGGTCGTGGCGGCGGCGCGGCTGCATCTGGCGAACGGGGCGAAAGCGGTGACGTCGGTGCATACGCGGCCGATCACCGTGCGGTCCATCACCGATCTGACGGCGCTCGAACGCGCGTCGGTCGCTCCCAACCGCATGGCGCTCTTCTCAGCCCATGTGAATGGCACCTGCCGAATGGGGACCGATCCGGCGCGCTCTGGCGCGACCCCCGATGGCGAGCGGCATGGGGTGCGTGGCCTGTACATTTCCGATGGGTCGCTCCTCCCCACCGCTCTTGGCGTGAATCCGCAGGAAACGATCATGGCGGTGGCGAGTGTGCTGGCCGACCGGATGGCGGTGCGGCACAGCGGGATGTTGCGGCGCTGATCGGATGCGATCCGGCGCGGTGGCGCTGGTGATGGGGTGGGGCGCGGACTTTTCCTCCAGGATGCGATGAGCGGAACAGGCGACAAAAAGCGGCGTCGGGCCTTGGCGGCTTTCCATGCGTTGCAGCGCGTGGCAGAGCGGTCGGTGGTCCCTGTGGATGCCGCCGTGGCGCCGTTCGGGCTTACCGGGACGCAGTTCGCCGTGCTCGATCTGCTCATCGGGCACGATGCGCAGCAGCCGTTGCTCCATCAGCAGGAGCTGGCCGACCGGTTGGGGCGGAGCAAGGCGCAGATGACGGCAATTCTGGATGCGCTCGATCGCCGCGGTCTGGTGCGCCGCGAGCGCCATGCGACCGATCGCCGTCGGGTCGGGGTCCGGCTGACGCTGGCCGGCCGAGCGGCACATGCGCGGGCGGAGCCGGCGCGGAGTGCGGCGATCGTGTCGCTGATGGAAGGGCTGTCGGGGGACCAACGGGCCAAGCTGGGCCGGTTATGCCGCCGGCTGCTAAAGGCGCTGGATCCGACCGCGCTTGATCCCGATGCCGCCGATCTGGCGGGCCCTGAGCTCGATGGCAGCGACACCGACGACGAGGCACCGGATGAACCGCTGGCAGTACTGCCAGCGGTGCTCCCCGACGACCCGACGATCGGCCCCGCCTGCGAGATCCCAGTGGAGTCCAACCACGGCGCGGTCTTGCCGCTGCACGATCTCCGGGCCGCCGCCGAAGCGGCCTTGGAAACCTTAGGCCCGATCGACCGGGCCGTTGATGCTTCCCAAATTCACCCGATCCCTGCTCATGGCCGGACGCCACTTTCTTCAGATCCCCGGGCCCACCCCGATTCCTGACCGCCTCCTGCGCGCGATGCACCGCGCGAGCGAGGATCATCGGTCGTCCGCCTTCCCGACACTCACGCGCTCGATCCTGTCGCGGCTGCCGCAGGTGGTGCACCAGACGAACGGCGAGCACTTCGTCTTTCCCGCGTCGGGGACCGGCATGTGGGAAGCGGCGCTGGTGAACACGCAGAACCCAGGGGCGCGGCTGCTCGCGGTGCGCCTCGGTCAGTTCTCGCATCTGTTCATCCAGACGGCGCGGAATCTCGGCTATACCGTCGATGTCATTGAGGTGCCGTGGGGCCAGGGGGCACCGGCCGACCAGATCGAAGCCGCGCTCCGCGCGGACACGGCGCATGAGATTCAAGGGCTGCTGCTGGTGCACAACGAAACCGCGACCGGTGTCACCACCGATGTCGGAGCGGTGCGCGCCGCGATGGATCGCGCCGGCCACCCCGCGCTGCTCTACGTCGATGGGGTGAGTTCGATTGCGAGTCTCGACTTCCAGTTCGATGCCTGGGGCGTCGACTGCTCGATTGCCGGTTCGCAAAAAGGCTTCATGCTTCCCGCTGGGCTTGGCATTCTTGGCATGAGTGCGAAGGCGCTCGCGCGGGTGGATCAGACCACCACGCCGCGGTCGTATTTCGATCTCCGCAGCATGCGCGAGCAAAATGCGCGCGGCTACTTCCCGTATACGCCGGCGCTGTCGCTCCTCTTCGGGCTCGATGAGGCGCTCACCATGCTGCTGGACGAAGGGATGGATGCCGTGGCGGCACGGCATCGGCACATGGCCAACGGCGTGCGCGCGGCAGTATCGGCCTGGGGGCTCGCGCAGTGCGCGGCATCACCAGCCGTTGCCTCCAACACGCTCACCGCGGTGGTGGTCCCCGAGGGGATCGATGCCGCCGCCGTCATTGCGCGTGCCTTCACCACCTACGATGTCTCGCTCGGTGCCGGGCTTGGTGAACTGGCGGGCAAGGTGTTCCGCATTGGCCATCTCGGTGACACCAACGCGCTCACGCTCGCAGGCGCTCTGGGGGGCATTGAAATGGCGCTCCTCGATTGCGGCGTGCCCATCACGCTCGGCAGCGGTGTCGGCGCGGCGCTTGCGACCTGGCGGGTGACGGCATGAGCGCCCGTCCTTCGGTCGTGGTGACGCGGCAGTTGCCGGCCGCTGTCACCGATGCGCTGGCGGCGAAGTACGATGTGCGGCTCAATCGCAATGATGTCCCGCTCACGCCGGAGCAGCTCACGCAGGTTTTTCGCACGACGGATATCGTGCTGTGCACCGTCACCGACAAGATCGCCGCGTCGGTGTTCTCGGGGCCCATGCAGACGAAGCTGCTCGCAAACTTCGGTGTGGGGGTCAATCACATTGATCGCGCTGCCGCTCGCGCCGCCGGCATGCAGATCACCAACACCCCCGATGTCCTCACCGACGACACGGCGGATATCGCGCTCGCGCTCATTCTCATGGTGATGCGGCGCTTGGGCGAAGGGGAGCGCTATCTGCGGAAGGGGCTCTGGACCGGGTGGAAGCCCACCGATCTCGTCGGACGCAGTCCGCATGGCAAGACGCTCGGTATCATTGGCTATGGGCGCATCGGTCGCGCGCTCGCGCGACAGGCCACGGCGGCGCTCGGCATGCATGTCATCTATCACGCCCCGCGGGATGTGCGCATCGATGATCCGGCGTCAGCAGGTCCGCCGAGTGCGGAACGGGTGGCGACGTTGGAGGAACTGTTGGCGCGCGCCGATGTGGTGTCGCTCAACTGTCCCTCCACACCGGAAACGCGGCATTTGATCAATGCCGACCGGCTGCGCCAGATGAAGACCACGGCCTATCTGGTGAACACGGCGCGCGGTGACATCGTCGATGAATACGCGCTGGCGGTGGCGCTCCGTGACGGCGTGATTGCCGGGGCCGGGCTTGATGTGTACGAATTTGAGCCCACGGTGGTTGCCGATCTCATGGAGATGGAGAACACGGTGTTGTTGCCGCATATGGGGAGCGGCACCATTGAGACGCGCACCGCGATGGGGATGCGCGCGCTGGCGAATATCGATGCCTTTGTGGCGGGGCATCGCCCACCGGATCTCGTGGAGTTCTGACCGATGGAGACCTTCGCTGGCTTCCCGCCCAAAGCGTTCACCTTTTTGCGTGGGCTCGCGAAGCACAACCGCAAGGAGTGGTTCGAAGCACATCGGGACGACTATGAGGTCGCGCTCCGCGCCCCGATGCGTGCGTTGATTGACGAGGTCGATGTCCGGCTCGCCGCCTTCATTCCGGAAGTGATCGGATCGCCGAAGCGCTCGATGTTCCGGATTCATCGCGATGTGCGTTTCTCGAAAGACAAATCACCGTACAAGACGAACGCGGCCTGCTGGTTCTATCATGCCGATGCTGGACGCGGGGTGGGGAGTGACGCGGCGCATGGCGGCGCGGGCTTCTATCTCCATCTCGAGCCCGGGGCCTCGTTTTGTGGCGGTGGGATCTGGATGCCACCCCGTTCGGCGCTCGCCAAGATCCGCACATCGCTGGCCGACGATCCGGAGGCGTTCACGGCGATCGTGCGCGACCGTGGCTTCGTGCGCCGCTTCGGCGCGCTCGACACCGAGGGGATGCTGACCCGCATGCCGCGGGGCTATGCCCCCGATCATCCGGCGGGGGATTGGTTGCGGTATACCTCATTCACGGTGGGCTGTCCCGTTGCCCCGGAGCATGTCCAGTCGGCCAAGCTTCCGGACTGGCTCGCCCGGCAGTTTCAGGCGCTCACCCCCTTTGTCCGCTGGCTCAACGGCGCGCTGGGGATGCCGGAGCGCACCC
This sequence comes from Gemmatimonadaceae bacterium, assembly GCA_037134115.1. Lineage (GTDB taxonomy): Bacteria > Gemmatimonadota > Gemmatimonadetes > Gemmatimonadales > Gemmatimonadaceae > Gemmatimonas. The sequence continues at coordinate 9,589 of JBAXMW010000030.1, forward strand.
GGCGGTAGCACGGCCCGATTCTGACGGGTGTCGGTAAAAAAGAGGGAAATCCCGAGACGAATTGTTAACACCCAGTGTAATGGAACAAAACATTTCCGCGCGGCTCACACTCCACTGTTGAATGTTTTGAACGCCCCTTGACAGCTTGCAGTTGCAGTGGAAGCGTTGAAAACAATGGCTGGCTGCTGCGTGCCAGCAAGGGGCAACTGTTGAAATCAGCAGTTGCCAATGCATCATCGCCTATTTCCGGAGGTGGTATGTACAATGTTGCATGGAAGTTCGCGCCCATTATGTTCGCCTTCATTGGCAGTTCATCGGCACTGCCGACAAAGCCAGTTCCCGAACGGATTCGGACAAAATCGCTCTGTGAGGAGGCAAGAGCATGGGTAACTGCGCACCCTGAGGTTAGACCAATTGACTTAGCAACGCTTTCGGAACTGCCGATTCATTACCAACGAGCCTTGTTTAACAGCTATACCGCAGCTGAGCAGTCCTTACTGTGGAGACAGCATTTTGCGCGCTACACATCTGGAGCATCAAGATTCACTGAAAGACAAAAGGCATATGTTGATTCGGTAGGAAGGAACATCGAATCATTCATCGCATCGAAGCCGTCCGATCGCGAAATTGAACGCTTCGCTTTCAGCGCAACACTTATGCTCGGACGCCAAGAGGCAAAGACAGTCTTTGGTCGACTGGGCTTTATTGACCCCACGATTATCGATGACATCCAGGTGGGGCACGGCTTTGTGGTCAACATGAACTACCGGCCTATCAATCGCGCTGGATCGCACTCCTCAACATCGGCGGTTTCTCGCTTGGTCCGGTACTCATTTACTACCACTAAACATATCGCAACATTTCGAAGCGTGGCGCGGGAGGCTTGCGGGTGCCACGTTGGTGGCATTGGTGATTTTTGCGATAGCGGTACTGGGCCTAAGGAATCATGCAAGGCCGTGGCAGGCTGCGGGGGCATAGGCTGTGGATGGCTATTTCTTCAGGAGTGCAATGGAAACTGTGAGGTTTCCTCACAGCAATAGATCACGATAGTAAGCGAAGTTGAAAGCGATGGGCCCGCACCGCGACAAGTTGCGGTGCGGGTGAGGGTTCACCGTCACAGATATGGCGTGTAAAGAGATCCGCCATTCTGTGTGCTTTCTGTCTTGATCGGAGCTCTATGCAGGTCGACATCGAAACGTTAATAGACCTAGGCGTGCTCCCCAACGGAGAAGCGGATTGGCCTCTACGCACCTTGCTGGATCATTCTCATAGTCGGACCGCATATTACTCGCTCAAGGACCTTCTCCAATCGCCCCTGACGGAGCCACTTGAAATTGCTCGCCGTCAAGGCGCGTTGTGCTCTTTGCGGACTATTGCTCGTCACATTAACTGGATGGAGCTCGCGGGACTCTCCCGTGATCTTGATGACTACCTCAATTCAAATTATGTCCATGTACCCCGTACGCTCGTTGAGGCTGTAGCGTTCTCACTTCGGTATCGAGACATTGCAAGATATGTTGAGCAAAAGCTTTGTATCGTACGAACGCTAGTTAATCGGTGCGACGCAATTACGACTGCAATAGAAGGTATCGGCGGTGATCAACGATTTTCGGCAGTTCAGTCCGTGATTCGCGAAGTATGCCGAAATCCGATTTTGCGCACACTTCGCTCTATGTCAGTTGATGGGCGCATTGATCGACTGCATTTGCGTTTATTGGACCAGTCTGTTCGAGTTGATCTTCGCAATCTTTTGTATACGCTTCAGTCCGCGCTTGGTGATCTTGATGCATTTGCCTCTCTGGCTCACGCCGCGGATATTCTCGGTTGGACGTTTCCTCAAATCGATACCAGTGAGGGCGCCGCCGTGGTGATTGAAGGTTTACGTCATCCATTGCTGCCCAATGGGTCTACCAATGATATCATGCTCTCTCCGCACGATCGCGTTATGTTCGTGACAGGACCAAATATGGCGGGCAAGTCAACAATGATGCGTGCGCTGGGATTAGGTGTGTATTTCGCGCACCTCGGACTTCCGGTCGCTGCGGCCACGGCACGAATTCCACTCACCGATGTGCTGATTTCATCGATGACTGCGCATGACCGTATCTCTACTGGCACCAGCTTCTATCTGTCGGAAGTTCGCCGCGTGAAGACGGTGGTTGCAGCTGTCCGAAACGGAGCAGTCGTTGTCGCACTTCTTGATGAGGTGTTTCGTGGTACGAATGTCAAGGATGCCGTTGATGCCACCCAGCTATTGGTCGCAGGACTTGCCCGTGCTGGTTGCGGGTTATTTGTCATCGCCTCGCATCTTCTCGAAGTTGCAGAAACCATCGCGGTTCTTCCGGGGATCAGTACATGGTGCATGCACGTCGGGGAGGGCGCGGAGGGGCTGAACTTTTCCTATCGCCTCCAACGGGGCGTTTCACGGGTACGCCTCGGCGTTGTCCTGCTCGAAGCGGAGGGCGTGGTACAGATGTTACGTGAGCTCGGTAGTGGCAGGCCCCATGAAGGAGAGACTTCCGGCGAGTGACGGGCTCCGCGCCGCCCGCCGCGGCGCCTGCCCGCCGCCTGTTGGACCGGCACACGGGTACCATTTGGGGGTGACCCCGGCAAGATTGTGCCGATGCCGAAGGGGCTCAAACTCACGCTGGACATTCTGATCGGGGCTGCGGCCCCGGTCCTGATCCTCAAGTACGGGACCGCCCGACTGGGGACCCTGCCGGCGTATCTGCTGGCGGCGCTGGTGCCCGTGGCGTGGGTGCTCCTCGACCTGTTCGTCCTCACCCGCCGATTCAACTTCATCACGACCTACGGTGGCCTCGGGGCCGTGATGCGCGGGGCGCTGGCGTTCTGGTACGTCGATGGCGCCTGGTTCGCCTTCAAGGACAGCGCGAGCTACCTCCTCGCGGTCGTCGTCTTTGGCGGCTCGGCGCTGCTGGTTCGCCCGGTTACCCACGCGATCGCGGCCCAGGGGCTGAGTCCTGACACCCCCGATCGGGAGCGCGCCCTTGATGCGCTCCTCGAGGAGCCGTCGGTCGTCCGCGCCCTCCGGCGGGCGGCGCTGGTGATTGGCGCGAGCAATCTCCTCGCGGGGATCGCCAACTACTTCATCAACCTGCGGATTGTCGTCGCCCCCTTTGGCTCACCGGTCTTCAACGATCAGGTGGCCAATGTGAACGCCATCACGCGCATTGTGCTGGTGCTCCCCGACATGCTGGCGCTCTTCTGGGCCTTCTCGCTGATGTACAAGGCGCTCTATGCGCTGCTCCCGGCAGGGGATGGGACCGACGCGGCCGGGGAAGCCTTCTGGGCGCTGGTGGACGAGCGGGAGCGCGGACTTCGCGCACAGACCGATGCCATCAGCGAAACCGGCGCGGTGACGCAGGCGCGCGCCAATAAGCAGGCCCGCGGCGAGTTCGGGCTGGGATAACGATCGGACTCGGCGCGGTGGGCGCCGAGTCGCGTTAGACGTCGGGGCCGGCGTTCCGCTGCAGCGTCCGTTCGCGGACCGCTTCCATGATGCGGGCCATGTCCGCTTCGTAGTGGGCCCGCTCCTCCGGCGTCCAGAGGTCGGTGTTCGCGGCGGCTCGGATCGACGCCATCATCTCGTCGACCAGCTCACGCAGATGGGGCTTGGAGCGTCGATCAATCGATCCGCCCCCGGATTCGGATGTGGTCATCCCGCCAATGTTGGGGATCCGGGCGAGGCACACAAGGGAAAATCCTGCCGGTTACCTCTCGTCGTCGTGCACCATGCGCACCGCCGGCGTGTCCAAATCATCGAACTGGCCGCTGCGGGCCGACCAGACAAAGGCCACCACCGCCGCCGCCACAATCAGGAGCGCGAGGGGCAGCACCAGAAAAATCACGCTCATGTCCGCTCCGGGATCGCACGGTCACGACGGAAGGTGGTCCCATACCAGGACCCCAGCACCACCGTCAACGAACTGGTCGGCATCAACACGGCGGCAATGAGCGGTGTCAGCGCCCCGCCCACCGCGAGCCCCGCCCCGATCACGTTGTAGCCAATCGAGAAGGCGATGTTCCGGCGGATCACCCGCATGGTCCGCTGCGCCCCCTCGGTCAGCTCCACCAGCGCGGAGAGCCCCGGGCGCGTGAGATAGATATCGGCGGTGCTCAGACACGCTTCGGCGCCGCCATGCACGCCAATCCCCACATGCGCGGCGGCAATGGCGGCGGCGTCATTCACGCCATCCCCCACCATCACCACGCGGCTCGTGGCTTTGCGCTGCTCCACATACGCCAGCTTTTCTTCGGGGGACGCGCCGCCTACGAGCTCCGTCGGGGCAAAGTCCAGCGACGCGCCGACCGTCTGCACGACCTCCGGGGCGTCGCCACTCAACATTACCGTCTGCCATCCCGCCGCGCGCAGCGTGGCGAGCGAAGCTTGCGCATCGTCGCGGACCCGATCACCCAAACCGGCGACAGCCACGAGGGTGCCATCCACGGCGATATGGACGGGCGTCAGGGTGCGATCCATCGCGGCCAGTGCGGTCACGAGCGACATCGCCGCCGGCGCCCCCGCCGTGACCGCCGCCACAAACCGGGCCGAGCCAATACGCACGGCGTGTCCGTTCACGGTGCCGAGCAGCCCGCCGCCGGCGATATGCGCCACGTCATGGACCGTGGCGGCCGCGGCCTCCGATGCCAGCGCCCCCCAGGCCTTTCGGAATCCCTCGGCGAGTGGATGCGATGACCCGCTTTCGAGCGCGAGGACGAGCGGACGCACCCACTCGGGTCCGTGCCAGTGCACGAGCGTGGTGGCCCCTTCGGTGATGGTACCGGTTTTATCCAGCACCAGCGTCCCTGGGGTCGCCAGCAACTCGAGCGCGTCGCCCCCTTTGATGAGCATGCCCCGACCGGCGGCGCGCCCCACCGCGACCGTGATGGCCAGTGGCGTGGCGAGTGCCAGCGCACAGGGGCAGGTGACGATCAGCAACGCGATGGCATCATCGAGCGCAGCCGGGGCGTTGATCTGCCACTTCACAAACCAGGTGATCAGCGCCAGCGTGAGCACAATGGCGACGAAGGCGCCCGCCATGCGATTCGCCAGCTGGACCACCGGGGCACGCCGGCGGGCGCTGTCTTCCACCTGCTGCATCAGCTTCGCGATGCGACTGGTTTCACCGGCCTCCGTGATGGTGACGCGCACGGGGGCTTCCACATTGAGCGTCCCGGCAAAGACCGTTGTCCCCACCTCCACCCGCACGGGACGCGACTCCCCGGTCAGCACCGCCGCATTCACGGAGCTGCGGCCGTCGCACACCACACCATCGGCGGCGAAGCTTTCGCCGGCGCGGACATCGAGCGTCATCCCCGGGAGCAGCGCATCACTCGGGATCGTGCGTGACATCCCCGCCTCCACAATGCGCGCCGAGACCGGTGCGACGGCGTGGAGCAACTCGGCGGCATCGGCGGCCATCCGCTGACCGCGCTGCTGCAGAAAGCGCCCCACGAGCAAGGCGAAAATGAGAATCGCGAGCCCGTCGAAATACACCGGGCCACTATCGGTGACCGTGTTGATTGCGCCACGCACGAGCCCCGCCGCGAGCGCGATGGCGATGGGGAGATCCATGTGCAGCGCGCGGGTCCGCAGCGCGGCCCACGCCCCGGTGAAAAAGACGCGCCCGGGCCAGACAAAGGTGGGGACCATGAGCCCCAGACTGATCCAGCGGAAGAAGCGGGTGTATTCGTGCTCCATCCGATGGCCTTCGCCGCTGTAGAGCGCGAGCGCGGCGAGCATCACGTTGATGGCGATCGCGCCGGCGATACCAATGCGCACCAGCATCGCGCGGTCTTCGCGCTGCCGCATGGCGTCGCGGGTGACCCCCCGAAATGGATGCGGCGGATAGCCAAGCGCATCGAGCGACTGCGCGATCGCCGAGAGTGGGACCGCGGACTGGTCCCATTCGATCACGGCAAGCGAACGGCGCACCTGCAGCTCGGCCCGCACGACCCCTGGCACCACGAGCGGGATGCGCTCAACGAGCCAGACACAGGAGGCGCAGTGGACGCCTTCCAAGTAGAGCTCCGTGCGCGTGCGGCCGTCTGCCGTGGTGGTCACGTAGCGGCTCAGGAAGCTCGGATGATCAAACTCTTCGTAGCTGCGTCCAGTGGCGCGCACCGGCGTGTCGCGACGTTCGGCGAAGCCGTAGTAGCGATCGAGGCCGTGATCATGCAGGATGCCAAAGGCGGTGCTGCAGCCGGTGCAGCAGAACTGATGCGCGGCCGACGCCTCAATCAATCCGGACGGCACGGGCAACCCGCAGTGCGCACAGGTGACATCCTCAGCGATCGCGCTCGCCGGTGTCACGAGGGTCAGTACGTCAGTGGACATGCGTGTGGGCTCCGACATCCATGGCCAAACGTCCGGATAGCGTGAGGGCCCCGATCACCAACACCACAACGCTGCTCAGCGCCGGCAGCGCGCGGCGAAACGGGGCGAGGAGTGATTGGGCACCAATCCCCACGGTCATGAGCGCTGGGACCGTCCCCAGCCAGAAGAGCGCCATCAGCAGCATGCCGTCGCGCACCGAACCGGTGCCCCCGGCGGCGGTGACAAAGACGTAGAGCCAGCCACAGGGGAGAAGCGTGGTGGCGAGTCCCATCCCGAGGGCGCGGACAGCGACAGCGCGATCCCGCAGGCGAACCAGGAGGCCACCCAGTCGCTGCTGCCACCAGAGTGGCGCGCTGCGGTTCGCGCCGGTGCGGATCCCGAGATGCGCTGCGAGCGAGACCGCACCCCAGAGCATCATGAGGACGCTCGCGACGAGCGTGGCCCCCTGCTGGATCCCGCGGAGCGCCCCCGCGTGTGTGATCCCGGCGCCAAGCGTACCGGCGAGCGCCCCGAGGAGGAGATACGAGGTCAGCCGGCCGACGTTGTACAGCAGATGGCCCCGCAGCAGCGTGGCGGTGGGGCGGTGTCCTTCGCGCGGCGTGTCTGCATACACGCAGGTGAAGCCGCCGCACATGGCGGCGCAGTGGACACTGCCCAGCAGGCTGGCGGTGAGAATACCGGCGGCCGCGGGGATCACGAGGCCGGCACCTCGGTGCGCAGACGGGTGACGAAGTGGGCATCGCCGCGGATGGCGGTGACGCGCACTTCCCATTGCCCCCGCTGCATGGCGGCGGCGGGCGCCTCGTAATGCCCTGGCGTGGATTCGGTGAGCGTGGCGCTGAGGACGCGGTTGGCGCGGCCCACAAAGAGCGCCTCAGCGGTGACGCGCGCCCCGGTGATTGGCTGACCGAGGGAATCGGTGAGCGTCACCTTGAGGGTGCGCACTGCGACGGCGCGCACGGCGACGGCGCCTTTGGTTGCATTCGTCGCTGCGGTCGCCGTCCAATGGAGCCCTGCACTGCGGCGTGATGCGGCGGCCGTGGAGTCGAAGGCTATGGCTTTCGCATAATAGTCCGGCTCAATCGCGAACGAGGGGTCACTATTCGCGATGCGCATCACGGCAAGATTCGCGACGACGGTGGCCCCGAGGATCGCGGTGACCGCGATGGGCCAGCCCATTCCCGGCTTCATGGTGTGCCTTCGGTGAAGGGGCCGAGGAGCCGCCAGGCGATCGTCTGGCGGAATCCTGCGGGGTCGGTGACGAGCAGCGTGATCTGCCGATCTCCATGGGAGAACGCTCGGCGGGGGAGGAGCACAAAGAGACTGGTACTGTGTGTGGCGCCGGCCGCGACGGTGAGCGGATTCTCCGGATTCACCACCGTGATCTCGCTCGGTGTAAGGCCGGCATCCTCGAGCCCAGTGACCGCAATGGTGATCGCCTGCGGCGTATTCCGGCGGTTAGTGATCTTCACGCGAATCTGATTGGCGATCCGCCCATCCGTTTCTTCCGTGAACGGCGCCCCAATGCCACGGAGCACGGTGACGTCGATGGGATCTTTGGTAATGAGCGCGGTGACCAGCCCGGTGAGCAGCAGAAGGAGGACGGCGGGATAGAGCACCGTGCGGAGGCGGAGCAAGCGACGGGCCTTACCGGCGAGCGCGTCCTGCGACGAATAGCGAATCAGTCCCGTCGGCTTGCCAACGCGGGTCATCACGTCATCGCAGGCATCGATACACTGCGTGCAGTGGACACACTCCATCTGCAAGCCGTTCCGGATATCAATGCCGGTAGGACAGGTCTGCACGCAGGCATTGCAGTCAATGCAATCGCCGGCGTTGGGATCACGCGTGGGGGTCACGTGCGCGCGGGGTTCCCCGCGACGCGCGTCATACGCCACAATCAGCGACTGGCGATCAATGAGCGCCGACTGCCACCGACCATAGGGGCAGACGATCAGACAGGTCTGCTCCCGGAAGTAGGTGAAGTTGAACCAGACGAGCCCCGTGAACACCACGATAAAGAAGAACGCGGTGGGGTGATGGCTGGGGGACTGCAGCACCCAGTGATAGAGATTGTCCGTTCCGACAAAGAAGGCGAGCAGCGTGTGGGACACGAACAGCGCCAGCAAGAAGAACGTGACGTACTTGGCCAGTCGGCGCGGGGTGAACCACGCGTGCCGCTTATCAAGATTCCGGGACCCCACATAGCCGCCGTCAAACCAGCGGCCAATGGGGCGAAAGAGAAACTCGAGATAGACCGTCTGCGGGCAGGCCCAGCCACACCAGGCCCGACCGAAGAACGCCGTCAGGAGAAAGATCCCGATCACGCCACTCGCCAGCACCAGCATGAAGAGCAGCGTGTCGGTGGGGAGAAAGGTGTACCCCAGCAGAATGAACTCCCGTTTCGGGAGATCCATCAAAAAGATGGGTTTCCCAAACAGGCGGAGATGAGGCGCCGCGAAGAAGAGCACCATGAGCGCATACGCCACCACGCGGCGCCGGTGCCACCAGCGCCCATGCGAGGGCTTCGGGCGGATCCAGCGACGGGTGCCGTCTTCGTTCAACGTCGGGAGGACCCGACCGGTGTGATGCGGTGCGGCGGATGCGCTCACTGCGGAGTCACCACGCCCTGCGGGGCTTTCGGATTCGCCGGATGCGTGCCTTTGAGGGTGGTGACGTAGGCCACCACCTCCGCCAGTTGTTGCGGTTTGAGCACCTTCTCCCACGACGGCATCCCCTTCTCGAGGACGCCCTTCGTCACCGTGGTATAGATATCGGTGATCGTCCCGCCATGGATCCACGCATCATCCGTGAGATTCGGGCCAATGAGTCCACCGCCGTCCGCGCGATGACAGGCGGCGCAATTGGTGGTGAAGGTCTTCTGCCCCTCCTCCATCGCTTCATGATCGGCGGCGAGCGCGAGCAGTTGCTCAGGCGTCATCGTGGGAGCGGTTGGCGCCGGATGTGCCGCCGCCGCCGCGGCCAGCGACGCCTCGTAGTCAGCGATCCGCCCTTTGCCGTTCCCGATGGGGCCGACGTTGAAGTAGTAGATGACGGCGAAGACGATCGTGCCGGCAAACGTCAGCAGCCACCAGCGGGGCATCGGATTGTCGTATTCCCGGATGCCATCATACTCGTGCTCCAGCAGACGGTCTTCCTCTCTGGGGCGCTGCGGGGTGTTCGGTGTGGTCATGAGTCAGTGCTCCTGCGCCACGGGCGCCGGCGGATCATCCTGAAAGGGAAGCAGCGCCGCGTCCTGCAGCTCCCGACGGCGGGAGGGCGCCCACGTGCGGAGCGTGACCGCCACGAACACGCCGAAGAAGAGCACCAGCGCGACTTGGGCATAGAACGAGAGGCCGGCATTGGCCATGATGTCGGAGAGCTTCACGGCTGACCTCCTGTCGCAGCGCCCGCGTTCTTTACATCCCGTCCCAAGCGCTGCATGTAGGCGACAATCGCCACGATTTGTTTGTCTTCCAGGCCACGCGGGCCGCCCTGCGCAACAATCCCCGTGGCAATCGCCTGCGCTTGTGCGCGGGCCATCGATGGGGCCCTGTTCACCGCATCACCGTAGGGGACGCCCAACATGGCCATCACATCGACCCGTGACTGAATCCCGTCGAAGTCGAGCGGCGTGGTGAGGAACTCACTGTACGCCGGCATGATCGACTTGGCCGTCACCGCCCGCGGATTTTCGAAGTGCCGGACATGCCAGAGGTCGGGATACTTTCCCCCTTCGCGCGCGAGGTCCGGCCCGATGCGACGCGAGCCCCAAAGGAATGGATGGTCGTAGACGGATTCGCCGGGCTTGGAGTAATCCCCAAACCGCTCCGTCTCGTAGCGGAAGGGGCGGATCATCTGCGAATGGCAGTTGAAGCAGCCATCGGCGATGTAGAGATCGCGTCCCGCCAGTTCAAGCGGCGTGTACGGCTTGACCGCCGCAATCGTCGGCACGTTCGACTTGATCAGGAAGGTGGGGAGAATCTCAAAGAGTGAGGCCACCACCACCGCCAGAATCGTCAGCGCCGTGAACAGGACCGGCGCCCGTTCCCACGCGCGGTGCCATGCGGCGCCTGTCAGCCGCGCGAGCACGCCGCCCGTCACTGGGACCGGTGCCCCGGTATAGGCACCATGCAGTGGCGCCGCTTCAATGACGGGCACAGTGTACGTCGCCGGCCGCCGCTTCCACGTCATCAGGATATTCCACCCGAAGATCAGCGTCCCCACGATGTAGAGCGAGCCACCCACCGCGCGCATCCAATACATCGGCAGCAGTTTCACGACCGTCTCAATGAAGTCGGGATACGCCAGGCGCCCCGTCTCATCAAACGCCCGCCACATGAGTCCCTGTGTGACCCCCGCGCTGTAGATCGCGGTCACATACAAGACGATCCCGACCGACGCGATCCAGAAGTGCACCGACATGGCGCGCTTGCTGTAGATCTCCGTCTGAAAAAGTCGCGGCAGCAGCCAGTAGATCATCCCGAACGTCATGAAGCCATTCCACCCGAGCGCACCGGTGTGGACATGCGCAATGACCCAATCGGTATAGTGCGCCAGCGCGTTGACGCTCTTGATGGAGAGCATCGGGCCTTCAAACGTCGACATGCCATACGCGGTGATGCCGACCACGAAAAATTTCAGGATCGGATCCTGGGCCACTTTGTGCCACGCGCCGCGCAATGTCAGCAGCCCATTGATCATGCCGCCCCACGACGGCGCCCAGAGCATCACGGAAAAGAGCATCCCCAGTGTGGACGCCCATTCGGGGAGTGCCGTATAGTGCAAATGGTGCGGGCCGGCCCAGATGTACATGAAGACCAGCGACCAGAAGTGCAGGATCGACAGCTTGTACGAAAAGACCGGCCCTTCAGCCGCCTTCGGCATGAAGTAGTACATCAGGCCGAGGAAGGGGGTCGTGAGGAAGAAGGCGACGGCATTGTGGCCGTACCACCACTGCATGAACGCGTCCTGCACCCCCGCGTAAATGCTGTAGCTCTTCAGCGGGCCGGCCGGGATCGACAGGTTGTTGAAGATGTGGAGAATCGCAACGGTGACGATGCTGGCGATGTAGAACCAGAGCGCCACATACAGATGCCGCTCCCGCCGCTTGGCGATCGTGCCGAAGAAGTTGACGGCGAATGCCACCCAGACGACCGCAATCGCGATATCAATCGGCCATTCGAGCTCGGCGTATTCCTTCGCCTGCGTGAAGCCCAGCGGCAGCGTCAGCGCCGCGCTCACGATGATCGCCTGCCAGCCCCAGAAGTGGAAACGGCTCAGGGCGTCGGAGAACATCCGGGCCTTGAGCAGCCGCTGCGTGCTGTAGTAGCAGCCGGTAAAGAAAGCGTTGCCGGCAAAGGCGAAAATCACCGCATTCGTATGCAGGGGCCGCAACCGCCCGAAGGAGAGCCAGGGCGTGTTGAAGTTGAACACGGGATTGGCGAGCTGGAGCGCGATCAGCAACCCCACCAGCATCCCCACCACCCCCCACAGGAGGGTGGCGAAGAGGAACTTCCGCACGATGGCGTCATCGTACGAAAAGCGGTCCAGCAGGGGCGTCGCCGGCAGCGGCGAAGCAGTGGACACAGACATCAGCAACCTCGGACAGGTCGAAGGGTGAACGACATATCCGGCAAGCTGGGGATCGGACCGCGGCAGACCCGTCAGGAGGGGGCTGGAATTTCGTCGGGGTTTTCCCGACGCGAGCGCTCGCTCCCCACCCCTCCTGCCGATTACCTTTTCGGCCCATGTCTGAGTCTGCTCTTTCCCGTCGGGCCTTCCTGGCCTGCCTCACGGCGATCCCAGCCGTTGCGCACGCCCTCGCCGCGCCGGCGCCGGTGGCCGCGCCCATCGTGGTCTACAAGGACCCGAACTGCGGTTGCTGCGCCCAGTGGGTGAAGCATCTCCGGGGTGCTGGTTTCCCGGTCACGGTCCATGACATGACCGACATGACGACGGTGAAGCGGAGCATGGGGGTCCCCGAGGCGCTCGAGTCGTGCCACACCGCCCGCGTTGGCCGGTACACCATTGAAGGGCACGTCCCGGCCGACGTGATCACGAAGCTCATGGCCGAGCAGCCGGCGGGCCGTGGCCTCGCCGTGCCGGGGATGCCCAACGGCTCCCCGGGTATGGAAGGCCCCACCAAGGATGCCTACCAGGTGCTCCTCTTTGACGCGGCGGGGAAAACGCGCGTCTACGCGTCGCGGTGACCCATGGGGTCGCGGTGCCGTCGGCGATGCCGTCGGCCGTGCCGGTGGTGGAGCATGCGAATGAGCGCGACATCGCCGCGATCTCCGCGCTGAACAACCTGTTCGCCCCCGACGGGCTCACGTTGCCCCGCTCCGAAGCCTTCGTCACGGCGCATCTGCAGGACTATCAGGTCATCCGCGACGCGAACGGCATGGTGCTGGGCTGCGTCGCCCTCGATGAATACTCCCCGTCGCTCGTGGAGCTGGTCTCCCTCGCGGTGGCCCCCTCGGCCCAGGGCCGAGGGCTGGGGCGTCAGCTGATCAAGGCCGCCGAAACGCTCGCCCGCGAACGGGGCTTTCCCGAGATCTTCGCCATTTCCTTCGCCGACCAGCTCTTTCTGAGCATGGGCTTCCGCGAATCCACGATCGCCCAATACCCGGAAAAGATCGCCCGCTATGTGCAGATCTCCCGCTCTGAGCTCGCACTCGGCCGGAAGTTCTGCTTCACGCGGACGCTCACCGCGGACTGAGCGAGCGGCTCACGGCGCTTCGGGCGAGCGCGTGAGCTGGTAGAGCACCACGCGGGCACCGCGTCCAAGCGCGATGGTATCACGAGGCACGACCCGCCATCCCATGGCCGCGAATTCCTCCCCGGGGTTGACCCAGTCGGCGCGATCGGGGCGATACCGGTCCGCCAGCCAGAGCTCCTGAGGATCGCTCGCGGCAGACGGCTGATAGCCGAAGTGGCGCGCATCGTTGCCGCACAGGCACCGCACCGTCGGTGCCACACCAGCGGGCGCTCCAGCACCGAGCTGTCCCGCTTGGATCCAACTCCGTGCGGCCAGGAGGATCGGTTGACCACGTTGCTGCTGCGCCGCATCGCGCGCGGTCCAGACCGGGCGCCACGACAGCAGGTCAACGGCCGGATCGCGTTCGGCGGTGATCGAGAGGGTCGCCGCAATCACGGGCTGCCGCAGATATCCCAGAAGCATGACGAGCAGCGTCGCGGTCGCAGCGACCGCACCGGTGATCCACCGCCGAGGCCAGACAGCGCCCCTGACCTCGGCGTCGGTTACGAGCGCTCCCACGAGCGGAAAGACGAAGAGCCACCCGGGCGCCTGCCAATGGGGAAGCCCGCGATTGCCGCCAAGCGTGAGCACCGTGAACACCCCGACGGGGCCCAGGGAAACACAGGTGAAGAGCCAATGCGTGGGGGACCGTCGCCCCCGACGGACGCCGTGATACAACGCCATGGCGAGCACGGGGGCGATCCACGGCAGCAGCCAGAGCAGCTGACCGGAGAGATTCTCCAGGAAGGGGACGATCCCCGGATGCCGAGGCGCCCCGCGAGCGCCCTGAAAGGCAAATGACGCCCAGTGATGCGTCGCGTTCCACCACACCACAGGGACACTGGCCAGGAGGACGATGCCGAGGGCCAGCCACGGTCCGGGGGTTCGCCACCAACGGCGCGTCGCGGGATGTGTGAGCATGAAGGCCAGCAGTCCGAGCAGCAACAGGACGGCGTGGTATTTCGAGAGCACGGCACCACCAAAGCAGACCCCGGCGAGGCACCATCGCCACAGGGCCGACGATGCCTTGGAGGCGGCATCGTCGGTCGGCGTCAGCAGGGGCTGCAGGAGGAGCATCCCGAGGCTGGCGCACGCGAGCAGCGGGCCATCTGGGAGCACGCTGCTGCCGTGGACGACTCCCAAGACGCCGCTGATGGCCAGCGCCAGCACGGCCACGCGTGCGGCGCGGTCGCCAAACGCGAAGGTGGTGAGTTGACCGATTGCCCACAGCGTGAGGGTGAAGAGCGCCACAAATGGCAGCCGTTCCACCGCCGGGGCCACCGACTGCACGGCGTTCGCCATCAGGCCGGCGATCCAGAAGTGCAGCGGCGGATGGTCGAAGTAACTCAGGCTCAGGGGCCGCGCGACCGTCACGGCGTACGCTTCGTCGACGCCGTAGCCCGTGACCATCGACATGGCGAGCCGTACGAGCGTGCTGACGAGGATCGTGGTCTGGACCTGTGGCAGGCGGCGCACGGGTGTCGCGGCGAGGATGGTCGTCAGGCTGACAGGGTGCGCGGGCGACGTTGGCGGCGCCAGCCCAGCATGGCGACCATCCACACACCGGTCAGGCTCCATCCCAGCCGCCACACAAAGGTTCGCGTGCGATCGACCATGGCATCTTGATGGGGCAGCGATATCCCATTCCATCGCACGACCGGATTGGTGTACAGCAAGGCGCCATTCGGTCCTTCTGCCACCACCCGGAGGTAGGGCTCACCGGTAGCGGGGACTGCGGTGAGTGACACGGGAGGCGTCGGCTGCGTGCTGGCCACACGAGGGCGGTCCCACCGTTGACTGGCCACGACGGTTCCATGCGCGCCGATGACACGGATCGCGGTAACGGCACCCGAAAGGACGACCGTCAGCGTGTCCCCTTGCATGGCCAACGATTCGAGGCGAATGGGCACGGCGCCTTCGTGATGCACGCCCACGGCGCGCCCCTCTCGCAACGCCGCGATGATGGCGGCGGGCGAACTGTCCACCGCGAAGATCCGCGTACGGTTCACGCCGATCTGGCCTGGATCGGTGAGATTGTGCGAATCGTCACTGGCCAGCAGCCACACGGGGTGTCCCGCGGAGAGCACGGCATCCCAGATGGAATCGGCCGGCGGGATGAAATGATTGAAGACTTCGAGGAGATCAAACCCAGTCAGCCGCGGCAGCATGGACTGATCGGCGGGATCCCGTAATCCAGGATGCGCGATCGCGACCAATGGAGCGCTCGCATGCAGTCGATCGAGCACGAACTGCCGCTGATGGCGACTCTGTCCCAGCGGGAAGTCGAGCCAGGACGCCGTCGATCCCCCAATCACCAACGCATGCGACTTCGCGGCGTTCATCCCGTGTTCGTACACCGGAAACACGCCAGCCGGCTGCGCCACGGGGTCGCGATGGTAATCGGAGATGCCGACGACGGCGTATCCCCGGGCCCGGTAAGCGGAATCGACGGCCGTCGGTACTGCCGACCCATTGGTGAGACCGCTCCACGCACGCGCATGGGCATGGAAGTTGGCATCAAACCACCGGCCAGGGCTCGCGGTGGTGGTCGCATAGGGGTTGTACCACTGCGCCCCGGTAAATGGTTGCTGCACCGGGTCGAGGTACAACGGACAAATGAGATACAGGAGGGCCAGCAGGCCCGTCAGCGTGAGCACGCTAACGGAGAGCGCCGGCCTCCAGAAACGGTGGCGAGCGTTTCCGTTACCGGGGTGCGGCAATCGACTCCTGATGCAGCTGGCGGGCAATCGCCGCATGAGCGGACCGGGCCATGGCTTTCCGGTCTGGCACTGGAGCAACCCGTGGTTCGATGGTCAACATCACGCCGGCCCCCCGCAGTCCGAGCACCCGGGGCAGATTCGCGACCAGCGTTTCGGTGCCATACCAGCAGAGCGCGTCGGGGTCGCCCGCAGCGGCGAAGCCAGTCATTGCCACCGGCACCACCGGTGCCCCTGTGCGCACCGCCGCCTCGAAGAGTCCCGACTTGAAGGGGAGCACCTGACGGCCATTCGTCGTGGTCCCTTCAGGAAAGAGCACCACCCGCTCTCCACGCTGCAGGGCGGCTTCCACCGCTGGGAGCACATTGAGCAGGTCGCGCATGCGGCGCCGATCAATCCAAATGATCCCGAGCGCCTCCGACAGCGGCCCGATCAACGGCCAGTCGCGCACTTCCTGCTTGCCGACGAAGGTGCACCCCCCGGCGGCGAGCATGATGGGGATATCGAGCCACGAGCGATGATTGGCAACAATGAGCGCGCCCGTTGGCAGCGTGGGCTGATTCCAGTCGCAGCGCACCCCACTCATGCGGACAATCCACCGGCACGCCAACTGCACCCCGCGTTGCGCCACCCGCCGCCGCCGCGGGCCGTCGGGATAGAACGCGAGCAAAAAGCACAGCAGAATCATCCAGACGGCCGTCCAGACCATCACCGCCACCCGGACCCCCAGCATCCCCAGCGACGCAACGGTGAAGCGGCTGTGCTGACGCTCCGCCTCGGGGAGCCCCTCGGCCCAGACCGCTGGACTCGTCACGAGAAGAGGGCCCGGTGGGTCCGTTCGTCCATATCGGTGAGATCGAGCAGGACGAGAAAATCGGTGGTCCCGAACTCCCGGTCGACTGCCGGCGGACCGCACACCCGCGCCCCCAGCGAGAGATAGCCATCAAACAGCGCGGGGAGCGCGACCGCATTGGCGGCCGCTTCCAGCGCATCGGGACGGGCCCGCCCGTCATCGGCCAGCGCCCGGGCCTCGGCCCGCGGCCGCACGAGCACCGACTGATGCAGCGCCCCGCGGGCATGCAGCGCCATCCACCCCTCATGGGCCACCTGCGCGTCCGTCCCCTGCATCGAGCAGCAGCCAAAGAGATACCGCTTGCTGTTCCACTGCATGTAGCGCGCGAGCCCCTTCCAGAGGAGCCGCAGCACGCGTCCCGAGCGGTGCGCGGGGGCCACGCAGGCCCGCCCAACTTCCACGGACTGCTCCATCACGGATCCCGGCATACCGCCGAGTTCAAAGAGCGTCGCGCTGTAGAAGCCGAAGCGCGTCGCCGCCATCACGGCAGTCTGGAGCCGGTAGGTCCCGACCACCTCGCCGGTCTCGCGATGGCAGATCATCAGGTGATGGAACCACGGATCGCGCGCGTCGGCATCCAGCCCGGAGGCCGACGATGCCGCGAGCCCTTCCCCCAGCTCCTCGTTGAACACCCGATAGCGGAGCGCCTGCACCGCCTGCAGATCGGCCCAGCTCCAGGCAAAGCGCAGATCGTAGGCCCCCGCCTCGGTGACACCCGGGGGGATCGCGTCGGCGTGATGCGGAAAAATGGCCTGATCGCGGTAGCTCTCCAGGGTGGGAGCGTCATGCACGATCACAGGAGCGGTGTCTGCAGCGGCGCGGGATACCATGGGCGGCTCCGGAAAAAGGTCACCGGGATGCGTGCACCCGGACCGCGGGACAATCACCCGGTGGCGTCGCGACACCATCCGGAGCCCTCTACAATTCCGTCCCAACCCCGTCACGGATTCATCACAGCGCCATCTTGGCCCAGACTGGCCCGGGAGCGCACGGGAGGCGACCTTATTCGCAACGGTTATTGCAGTCTTTCCCTCTCTGGAGTCTCCATGCAGGTCACCTTCCTGCGCCGGGTGCCGCGTCGCGTGGCCCCGGCGGTCGTGCTCCCGCTCGCGCTGCAGCTCGCACTACTGCTCGCACCGCTGCTTGCGCTGCAACCCGCGTCCCTCGCTGCGCAAAGCGCCGGCCAGCCGCTGCGCACCGCCGACTACGCCGCGCGCGTGGCCCATGTGCGTCAGCTGCTCAAGACCACGCCGCTCATGGACGCGCATAACGATCTCCCGTGGGCGATGCGCGAGTACACGGCCGCACCACTCGATGTGGAGGCGTACGACATCAGCAAGCCGACGAAGGGGATGACGGATATCGCGCGCATGCGGAAGGGTGGCATGGGCGGCCAATTCTGGTCGGTGTACATCCCCGGCGAAATTCGTGATTCCGGCTTCGCGCGCGTGCAGCTCGAGCAGATCGATATCGCGCGCCGCGTCATTGAGCGCTATCCGAAGGATCTGCAGTTCGCGCGCACCGCCGCCGAGGTCCGCGCAGCCCACAAGGCTGGCCGCATTGGCTCGCTCCTTGGCATGGAAGGGGGCCACGCGATTGAAAACTCGCTCGGCGCCCTGCGGGCCTATTACGCACTCGGCGCGCGCTACATGACGCTCACGCACAATGTGACGCTCGACTGGGCCGATGCCGCGAACGACAAACCGGTGCACGGTGGGCTTACGTCCTTCGGCAAGGAAGTCGTGCGCGAAATGAATCGGCTTGGTATGCTGGTTGATCTCTCGCATGTCTCCCCCGGCGTCATGAGCCATGCGCTCGATGTCACGGAGGCGCCGGTGCTCTTCTCGCACTCGGCGGCCCGCGCCCTCACCGATGTACCGCGCAATGTCCCCGATTCCATTTTGCAGCGGCTACCGAAGAATGGTGGCGTCGTGATGGTCACCTTTGTCCCCGGCTTCACGTCGCAGGCCGTCGTGAACTTCGCCGCGCAGGAACGCGTGGTGCGCGATTCCATCATAAAGGCGCTCCCCGGAAATAAGGCCGCGCAGGAGAAGGCGCTCTCGGCGTGGCGGGCGGCGCATCCGGCGCCGCGCTCGACCATCAAGGATGTCGCCGATCACATGGATCACATCAAACAGGTGGCCGGCGCCGCGCATGTCGGCATGGGCGGGGATTTCGATGGCATCACCGAGGTGGTGGAAGGGCTCGAGGATGTCTCGACCTATCCGGCGCTGTTGGCTGAGCTGATGAAGCGCGGCTGGACCGATACCGAAATCCGTGGCGTGGCGGGTGAGAATGTGTTGCGCGTGCTGCAGCGCGCCGAGCAGGTGGCGGCGCGGTTGCAGAAGACGCGTCCGGCCAGCACGAAGACTATTCAGCAGCTCGATCGTCCCCTCAAGCAGTAATCTCCGCTGTCACTTTCCCGGTGCACACGCATGTCGCTTGATCGTCGCACATTTCTGAAGCAGTCCGCCGTGTTGGGTGGCGCCCTCGGCCTTGGGCTTCCCGCGGTCGCGCAGGCGTTCACCGCCGATGGGGTCCGTCCGCTGGCGTATCGCCCCGAGACGGGACCGGCGCAGCCCAAGCCGCTGCGCATTCTCATCCTGGGCGGCACGGGTTTCATTGGGCCGCAGCAGGTGGAGTATGCGCTCGCCCGGAAGCATGCCGTCACTCTGTTCAATCGCGGACAGACCAATGCGGGGCTCTTTCCGAACGTGCCGCGCATCATTGGCGATCGCAACGTGGCCAACGGGCACGATGGCCTCAAGAGCGGCACATGGGATGTGGTGATCGACAATCCCACGCGCAATCCGGCGTGGGTTCGGGATGCGGGCGTGGCGCTCAAGGGACGCGTGGGGCAGTACATCTTCGTCTCGACCATCTCCGTCTTCAGCGATTACTCGAAGCCGGGGATGGATGAGAACGGGCCGCTCAATGCGCCGGCGGATCCGAGCGTCTGGGCCAGTAACGACGGGAAGGACTACGGGCCGAACAAGGTCCGCTGTGAAATGGAAGCCAAGGCGCAGTTCGGTGAGGACAAGCTCACCATCGTGCGCCCCGGGCTGATCGTGGGCCCCGGGGATTTGAGCGACCGCTTCTCCTACTGGCCGGTGCGCATCGATAAGGGCGGCGAGATCCTCGCGCCGGGGACGCCGAATGATCCGGCGCAATACATCGATGTGCACGATCTGAGCGAATGGATTGTGCGGACCGGTGAGAACCACACGCTCGGTACCTTCAACGCCACCGGTCCGAAGGGGCCGACGACGATGGCGGAGATGCTGTATGGCATCAAGTCCGTGACGACGAGCGACGCGCACTTCACCTGGGTACCGGCGGATTTTCTGGCGGAGCAGCAGGTGCGCGCCTGGAGCGATATGCCGGTCTGGCAGCCGGCCTTTGGTCGCACGGCGGGCTTCATGGCGGTGAACTGTCAGAAGGCCTACGCCGCTGGGCTCACCTTCCGTCCGCTCGCGGAGACGGCGAAGAGCACGCTCGATTGGTACAAGACGCGGCCGGCGGCCGAACAGGAGAAGGCGCGCGCTGGTATCGCACCGGAGAAGGAAAAGGCGGTGCTGGCGGCGTGGCATGCCAAGGCGGGGAAGTAGCATGACCCCGATCAAACCGCTGCGCATTTTGATTCTGGGCGGTACCGGCTTCATTGGCCCGCATCAGGTCGAGTATGCCCTGTCGCGTGGGCATACCGTCACGCTGTTCAACCGCGGACAAACCAATCCCGGGCTCTTTCCAACGGTCGAGAAGTTGATTGGTGACCGCAACGCCCCCGATGGCTACGCGGCGCTCAAGGGTCGCCAGTGGGATGTCGTGATCGATAATCCCACGCAGATCCCGCGGTGGGTGCGCGAAGCCGGTGCGGTGCTGGCCGGTCAGGTGGGGAAGTATGTCTTCGTCAGCACGCTCTCCACGTATAAGAACCGTGGCAAGATCGGGATGACCGAAGCCGATACGGCGCTGCTGAATGATCCCGCTGCACCGGATGCGGAACCGCCCAAGGCGGCCTATGGGCCCCTCAAGGTGCGCTGCGAGATGGAAGCGCAGACGGCGTTCGGCGCGAAGACGCTGATTGTGCGTCCCGGGCTCATCGTGGGCCCCGGCGATCTCACCGATCGGTTTTCGTACTGGCCGATCCGGGTGGAGCAGGGCGGGGAGATGCTCGCCCCGGGGACGCCGGATGATCCCGTGGCGTTTGTGGACCAGCGTGATCTCACGGAGTTCATGATTCGGTTGTGCGAGCAGGATGCGACCGGGATTTACAATGTGGTTGGACCGCGGAGCACGTTGACGATCGCCGAGATGTTGTATGGCTGCAAAGCGGTGACGACGAGTGATACGCGCTTCACCTGGGTGGATGCCGATTTCGTGCTGGCCAACAAGTTGCGGCCGTATGCCGATCTGCCGGTGTGGATGCCGCCCCGTGGGGACAGTGCCGGCTGGGCGCGGATGGACTGCAGCAAGGCGAAGGCGGCGGGGCTGACCTTCCGTCCACTCGCGGAGACGGCGCGGGACACGCTCACGTACTATCACGCCCAGACGCCGGAGCGGCAGGCGGCACTCAAGGCCGGGCTGGCGCCGGAGCGGGAGCGTGAGGTGCTGGCCGCGTGGCACGCCCGGAAAGCTGGGGGCTTGTGATCCGGCAGCGATTGTCGCGGCTGATGTCGCGACTGGTCACGATTGAAGCGCACGAATGGCGGGCCACGCTGCTCGCCTTCGTGTTCTTCTTTTTTCTGCTGGCCAGTTACTTCGTCCTCCGGAGCATTCGTGACTCCTTTGGGGTCGCGGCTGGCGTGGCGAAGCTCCCCTATCTGTTCACCGGCACGCTGCTCTCCACGCTCGCGCTGCAGCCGGTGTCGGCGGCGCTGGTGGCTCGGATTCCGGTACGGCGCTTCATCCCGATTGTCTATCGGGCGTTTGGTCTCTGCCTGATCGGGTTCTTTGCCGTCCTCACGTGGTGGCCCGAGCAGGAAAACCTGCTGGCGCCGGTGTTCTATATCTGGACGAGCGTCTTCAATCTCTTCGTGGTCTCGGTGTTCTGGGGCTTTATCTCCGACACCTT